>NZ_AJLS01000034.1 GCF_000307875.1 Neobacillus bataviensis LMG 21833 | reverse complement strand
GTCTGGATGGGAGAAGGACGGTGAGCAGGCTTATTTCCTTACGAAGAAAAACACACTTCAAAAGGTTTATTTGGCTATGCTTACATGAAGTTAACTCCTAACCACCCCGTAGAGATGATCTATGGGGTTTTATTTTTGTATAAAACTCCAAACAAAAATTTTATATGCAAAGTCCTTCGGGGTCGGGTGAAAGTCCCAATCGACGGTGATGAAGAAATTCTAAGCCCGTGAGCCTTTTCATAAAGGCAGGATTTGGTGTGAATCCAAAGCCGACAGTATAGTCTGGATGGGAGAAGGACGTATGAGCAATGGTACCAAGCTTTTGAAGAAAAAATAACCTTCAGTAGGCTTATTTAGTGCTGCCATTTTACATACTCTCCCTAAACCCCTTAGTTGACTGATTCTAAGGGGTTTTATTTTTGCAGAAAAATAATTGGGGGGATGAAGATGTCGGATGAGTTCTATATGGATTTTGCCTTGAAATTAGCGCAGGTTGCAGAGGGGCAAACGGCACCGAATCCTGTTGTTGGGGCTGTAATTGTCAAGGATGGTGAAATCGTTGGGTTTGGTGCGCATTTGAAGGCGGGAAGCCCACATGCTGAAGTCCATGCACTGCAAATGGCGGGAAGCCGTGCTGAAGGGAGTACTGTTTATGTGACGCTTGAGCCATGCAGCCACTATGGAAAAACACCGCCATGTGCCATGGCGCTGATTGAATCCGGTGTGAAACGTGTGGTTATTGCCTCGACGGATCCCAATCCATTGGTTGCAGGCAAGGGGATTGCGCTTTTGAGGGATGCCGGAATTGAAGTAACTTCAGGTGTTCTGAAGGAACGGGCTGATGAGCTAAATGAAGCATTCTTTTATTATATTCAACAACAGAAACCATTTGTGACTTTAAAACAAGCGATAACACTGGATGGCAAAATCTCATCCCAGCCTGGTATTGGTGAAAAAATTACCGGCAGTGAGGTGCAGCAAGACGTGCACAATGATCGCGGGAAGCAAGATGCCATATTAGTCGGGATCGGAACCATTTTTGCGGATAATCCAAGTCTGACAAACCGTCAGGGCATAACGAAAAGACAACCAATTCGAATCATATTAGATACACATTTAAAGATGACGAACGATAGAAAGGTTATAACGGATGAGCAGTCTCCAACCTGGATTTTTACCGGATCGGAGGTAGAGGCTGAAAAGATGGCTAGTTTTCAACAGCCGCATGTAAAAATCATACAACTTTCGAGGCCGACCATCGATATTACTGAACTGCTAACGGAGCTTGGAAAACGTCAGGTGATGAAACTTTATGTAGAAGGCGGTAAAACCGTCAATGCAAGCTTCCTAAAATCAGGGCATGTAAACCAACTGATTACCTATATTGCACCAAAAATTGTCGGCGGTAATAGGGCAGTTCCGATGTTTGCTGATTTAGATGTAAGGCAAATGGAGTCCGCTTACGAATTGAAATTTCAACATGTAGAAGTGATTGGTGAGGACCTGAAAATAACGTCGGTTTTGAAATGAGGTGTTAATCATGTTCACAGGAATTGTAGAAGATTTAGGTAAGGTCAAAGCAATGAAAAATGGGCCAAATAGTATGCAGTTAACATTGGAATCCCAAAAGATTGTTGAAGATATCCATTTGGGCGACAGTATCGCGGTTAATGGCGTCTGCTTAACGGTCATCGCTTTTTCCGCCAACACATTTACGGTTGATGTGATGCCGGAGACGGTAAAGGCAACCAATATCCAGTCGTTACAAATAGGGCACCCAGTCAATTTGGAACGGGCGATGCCGGCAAACGGCCGATTTGGCGGTCATTTCGTCTCAGGCCATGTAGATGGAACAGGCGTCATTTTACGAAAAAGGAAAGTTGAAAATGCGGTCTATGTTGATATCAGCATCAGCGAAGAACTAAGTAAATATTGCGTACTAAAAGGTTCGATTGCGATTGATGGGATTAGTTTAACGATTTTTGATGTGAAGCGGGCGCAGTTGACGGTTTCACTAATTCCCCTCACGTTTGGTGAAACAATCCTAGGAATCAAAAGAGAGCATGATGTCGTGAATATTGAAAATGACATGGTTGGAAAATATGTTATTCATCATTTGGACCGGAAGCAAGAGAGTTCGCCGATTACGATGGATTTTTTAAGACAAAATGGATTTTAGAAAAGGCGGTGTTTTGACTATGTTTCATACCATTGAAGAAGCAATTGAGGATTTGAAGAAGGGGAAAATCATTATCGTTGTCGATGATGAGAATCGTGAAAATGAAGGAGACTTTTTGGTGCTGGCCGATTACGCAACACCAGAGAATATTAACTTTATGGCTACACATGGCCGCGGCTTAATCTGTACACCTATAACGATGGAATTGGCGGCACGTCTTGATTTACATCCGATGGTTCAGCACAATACGGATAATCACCAAACGGCTTTTACAGTTAGTATTGATTACAAGGATACCACGACTGGTATTAGTGCATTTGAGCGCTCTGAAACGATTTTACAGCTGTTAGACCCAAGCGTAATCGGTGCAGACTTTCGCAGGCCAGGCCATGTGTTCCCGCTTGTAGCCAAGAAAAATGGTGTACTTGTGAGAAATGGGCATACGGAAGCGGCAGTTGATTTTGCAAAACTTTGCGGGGCACAACCAGCTGGGGTCATTTGCGAAATTATGAGCGATAACGGTGAAATGGCAAGGGTGCCGGAGCTAATAAAATTTGCTGAAACATATGACTTGAAGTTGGTGACGATTGCCGATTTAATCCGCTATCGTTATGAGCATGAGCAGCTAGTAAAACGTGAGGCATCAGTGAAACTGCCAACATCATTTGGCGAATTTCAGATGATTGGTTATTCCAATCAGCTAGATGGGAAAGAGCATGTCGCCATCGTGAAAGGGGATGTTCTTAAAGAGGAGGCACCACTTGTCCGGATCCATTCGGAGTGTTTGACAGGTGATGTTTTTCATTCAAAACGCTGTGACTGCGGGCCGCAATTGCAACTGTCATTAGAAATGATTGAACAAACGGGTCGTGGTATTGTGCTCTACATGGAACAAGAAGGCAGAGATATCGGTCTGCTAAATAAGTTAAAAGCCTATGAGCTGCAAGAGCAGGGATATGATACGGTCGAAGCAAATGTGAAATTAGGATTCCCGGTGGAAATGCGTGATTATGGTTTATCTGCGCAAATGCTGCGAGATCTAGGGATTTCAAAGGTGCGTTTAATGACAAACAATCCTGAGAAAATGGAAGGCTTAACGAAATACGGCATTGAAGTGGTAGAGCGCGTGCCGCTCGAAGTTGCTGCTGTAGCAGAAAATAAACAGTATTTAATGACAAAAAAAGTAAAAATGAATCATATTTTAGCATAGGAGAGATGAAAAATGGGACAAGTATTTGAAGCACAATTAGTCGGTACTGATTTAAAAATTGGGATAGTGGTAGGCAGATTTAATGAGTTTTTAACAAGCAAATTGTTGGGCGGGGCAATGGATGGCTTGAAACGTCATGGTGTGTCTGAAGAAGACATTGATGTCGCATGGGTGCCAGGTGCGTTCGAGGTACCATTCATCGCGAAGAAGATGGCAGAATCGAAGAAATATGATGCGATCATCGGTTTGGGAACCGTTATTCGTGGGTCTACTACCCATTACGATTACGTTTGTAATGAAGCAGCTAAAGGGATTGCCAGTGCGGGCTTAACAACAGGAGTGCCGGTTATGTTCGGTATTGTGACAACAGAAACCATTGAGCAAGCCATCGAACGCTCAGGGACAAAGTCTGGTAACAAAGGCTATGATGCGGCGGTATCCGCCATTGAAATGGCGAATTTGAATCGTTTGTTTTAATCTTTGAGATTAGTCCCCTCGTAGCGGGGGGACTAATCCCTAGTAAGTTCCATTAATCTATTAACTTTTCTTGTAATTGTGAAGCTGCATATAAAGCATTCTTATCATCTAAAATATCCCCAGGTTTATTGCCATCTCCAATTATATACCCTTCAAATGAGATTCCCATAAAATCAAAGATATGTTGGAATTGTTGAATCATTGGCAAGCCCTTTACGTATGGGTCATCTCCGCCAACTGCAATTACATAAGCCTTTTTTTGTGCCAGCTGCTTTTTGAAATCGGGGTAATTTGCATCTCTCATTGTTTGTGACCAGCGATCAATAAAATTTTTCATTACACCCGACATGCTATACCAATAAATAGGGGTAGAAAAAATGAGAATGTCATGCGGTAAAATCCGATCAATAATGGAGTTATAATCATCTGCTACCTCATGGAATCCTCCTTCTGAGTGGCGTCCGTCTATAATGGATTGAATCTGATAATCCCGCAGATATACCTTTTCTGCCTGTAATCCTTGAATGACTTGATTTGTTAGTGTTTCGGAGTTTCCTTCCGGGCGGGATCCTCCATATATAACAGCAATCGTCATAATCAATTCGCTCCTTTACGTATCTATTAATATATTCATTCATATTTTATAATTAAATGATAAATCAATAAAGATGATTATATTGATTGGTTCAATCGAAAATAACGATTAGGGTGATGGAATGGAAATCAAACAACTAATTACATTTAAAATGGCTGCAGAAAATTTAAATTTTACACAAACGGCAAAGCTCTTAAACTTTGCTCAATCAAGTGTAACAGCTCAAATAAAAGGACTGGAATCTGAAGTAGGAAAACCTTTGTTTGAGCGGCTTGGAAAGCGGTTAATTTTAACGGAGGCCGGTCACCAGTTTAAAGCTTATGCGGAAAAAATGATCCGATTAAGCGAGGAAGCTAAGTTGATCGTACATGGGGGAGAAGAACAGACTGGCACATTGCTGATTGGGGCACAGGAAAGCCAATGTACCTACCGGCTTCCGCCTATTTTAAAAGAGTTTAAGACTCAATTTCCGAAGGTTAAGCTTGTTTTTAAACCGGCCCATTCTGATGAAATGGCGAGGGAGCATCTAGAAGCAGGGCTGCTTGATGTGGCATTTATTATGGATACGTGTAAGTCCGGTGATTCGTTAAAAATAAAACCTCTAATCAAGGAGGAATTACTGATCGTTGCATCATCCAGCCATCCTTTATTGGAGAAATCAGCCGTCTTTCCGGAAGATCTGGAACATGAAACCATTTTGCTTACAGAAACAGGCTGCTCTTACCGTACCATTTTTGAAGATTTTTTCCGCTCAGCAGGGGTATACCCATTAAATAAAATAGAATTTGGAAGTATTGAAGCGATTAAACAATGCGTAATAGCAGGACTTGGCATCGCATTATTACCTAAGATGGCAGTAGAAACAGATTTGAAAATGGGAAGAATGAAGGAAATAGGATGGGAAAATACCACAGCCCCAATCTATACGCAAATTGCCTGGCATAAGGACAAATGGATGACACCCCCTTTAGAGGCTTTTATTGAATTAACATGTAACACATTTAAAAATTACAATTGACTAGTATACCTGTATAATAAAATTAACACGTTTGGAAGGAGTGAGACCCTCAATGCGTTATTTGTTTATCTTGATTATTGCGATTCCTGCTGCAGAAATAGGGTTACTTCTTTTTTCAGGAAAAACAATCGGCGTTTGGCCGACACTCTTACTCATTATATTGACGGGCGTAATCGGCGCGTATTTAGCAAAAAGAGAAGGCCTGCAAACGATTCGAAAGGCCCAGGAGCAGCTGCGAAATGGTCAAATTCCAGGTGAAGCAGTAGTAGATGGTATATGTATTTTAATTGGTGGAATCCTTCTGCTAACACCGGGTTTCATTTCGGACATCAGCGGCTTTTTCATGCTATTCCCGCCAACAAGACGAGTCATTAAATTCTTCATGATGAATTCACTAAGGAAGAAGATTCAAAAAGGGAATATAAAGATAATAAAGTAAAAACGTCAATTCGCTAATTCGGTATTGACGTTTTTTACTTTTGATAATTGCATCTAGAACTTTATGAAGGACATTTCATCTGGTTTTTGAGAGAGATTTGTCCTTCATCGGCTTTATGAAGGACATTTCATCCGGTTTTCGAGAGAGATTTGTCCTTCATCGGCTTTATGAAGGACATTTCATCTGGTATTTGGGAGGGATTTGTCCTTCATCGGCTTTATGAAGGACATTTTACTCGATTTTCTGAGGTGATTTGTCCTTCATCAGCGTTATAGAGGACATCCCTCTTATCTAATATCAAGTTTTTTCATCCGATACTGCAAGCTTTGCCGGCTTAGCCCCAGCAATCCAGCTGTCCGTGAAATGTTGAAGTCATTTTTTTTAAGGACATGCTCAATATAGGTTTTTTCAAATAATTCTATTTGATCTTTTAATGGAATAGAAACGTCTGAATTTTCCTTAATGAACGTATCAACGGATGAATGAGGGAGCATTCTTTCTTTTATTTGCATTTTACTACGATATTGGAAAGGCAAATGAGCATACATAATCACTTCTTCATCCATCATAATGTTCATCGCCGCTTCGATGATATGCTCGAGCTCACGGACATTTCCATGCCAATCATACTCGAGAAATGACTGACTGACCTCTTCGTGAAGCCCCTTCACATTCATTTGGAAGCGCTCATTATATTTTTCAATGAAATGTTGAACGAGTAATTGGATATCTTCCTTACGCTCCCTTAATGGTGGAATAAAGATGGTCACAACACCGAGACGATAATAAAGGTCTTTCCGTAAATGATTGTTGGCAATGGCGTCAATTGGATCTTCGTTGATATTAGCTATAACACGTACATCAACGGGTGTGTCCTTCGTATCACCGATTCGTCTAATCGTTTTCTCTTGCAGGACACGGAGTAATTTTGCCTGAAGATTCATATTTAACGAGTTAATTTCATCAAGCAGCAATGTGCCGCCATTTGCTTGTTCGAATAATCCCGGTGTATCAACTGCTCCCGTAAAAGCACCGCGTTTTGTACCAAAGAGAAGACTTTCAATTAAATTATCAGGCAGGGCGGCACAGTTTTGCGAGATAAATGGAGCCGAAAATCGATCGCTTGCGTTATGGATGCTTTGGGCAAAAAGCTCTTTCCCTGTCCCTGTCTCACCGACAACCAGGACATAGGAAGAGGTACGGGTTGCCCGCTTTGCACCTTCAATCACGTCCCTCATGACTCGACTGCAGCCAATAATACTATCAAAAGTAAATCTGGGTGTGCCTTTACTACTACTTCCTTTTATTAATTTTTCTAACTTCGTTACATCATTTGCAATTTCCACAGCACCTTGGATGTTTCCATCTTGGAAAATAGGAATCGTATTGTTAATCGTAGTAATTTCTCGGCTCTTGTTATTAAAATAGGTTTGCTTAACATTACTGGTTTTTTTGCCTTCCTGTAAGGCTTGAACGAGAGTACTAGATTGATCATCTTTAAACATGAACACATCTAAGAGATTTTTATTAAGTACATCTTGAATATCCATCGATTCCATTTGCATCATTTTCTTGTTATATATAATCGTCTTTCCCGTTTCATCTACTGCATGAATCCCTACATCCACTTCGTCCAAAATCTGTTTGTACATTTGATTTATATATTGTAGATACTGGATGTTTTTCTTTGAATTTTCCACGGTGACTTCATTCCCTTTGTTTAGTTCCATTACCCCTATTTAAACAAAATTAACGCAAGAATGCAAAATATTTTTGCATCTAAAGGGGAAATAATAATTTTTTAGCAAAATTTCGTGGCACTAAGAAAGCTGAGAATCCCGTTGAACTGCAAAAAAGGAAGTTGGCACGGAACTTGCAAATAATATAAGTGATTAAACTTGAGGGGGAATTCAGGTGCAACCTTATACACACGAACCATTTACTAATTTTACGGAAGAAAAAAATATAAAGGCATTCAAAGATGCATTAGCATATGTCCAAACGCAGCTTGGCAAACATTATCCCGTTATTATTGACGGTGAAGCGGTGACAACAAAAGAAAAAATCACTTCCATCAATCCAGCTAATAAAGAGGAGATTATTGGAAGCGTTTCAATGGCAGACCAGGAGCTAGCTGAAAAAGCGATGCAAGCAGCCTTAACCGCTTTTGAATCCTGGAAAAGGTGGAAACCGGAACACCGAGCGAATATTTTATTCCGTGCCGCTGCCATCATGCGCCGCCGGAAACATGAATTTTCAAGCTACCTTGTAAAAGAAGCCGGTAAGCCGTGGAAAGAAGCGGACGCAGATACAGCGGAAGCGATTGATTTCATTGAATATTATGGTCGGCAAATGCTGAAGATCAAAGAAGGCGTACCAGTTAACAGCCGTGCAGGTGAGTTTAATCAATTCCACTATATTCCGCTTGGAGTTGGCGTTATCATTTCACCTTTTAACTTTCCATTAGCCATCATGGCAGGTACAACTATTGCAGCAATCGTTTCAGGGAATACAGTTCTTCTGAAGCCTGCAAATTCGACACCTGTGATTGCCGCAAAATTTGTTGAGTTAATGACAGAAGCCGGTCTTCCGAAGGGTGTATTAAACTTTGTACCTGGAAGCGGTGCGCAAATTGGTGATTATCTTGTTGACCATCCGAAAACACGATTTGTATCGTTTACAGGTTCCCGTGAAGTGGGCTGCCGAATCAATGAGCGTGCAGCGAAAGTAAATCCAGGACAAATTTGGATCAAGCGTGTGATTGCGGAAATGGGCGGTAAAGATACAATGGTCGTGGACAACAATGCTGATTTAGACTTAGCTGCTTCATCTATCGTCTACGCTGCCTTTGGATTCTCAGGTCAAAAATGTTCAGCAGGTTCACGCGCTGTCATTCACCAAGATGTGTATGATGAAGTGCTAGAAAAGGCGGTTGCCTTAACGAAAACACTCACCCTTGGTAACCCTGAAGACCCAGAGAATTATATGGGACCGGTAATCGATGAAAAATCATTCAGGAAAATCATGGATTATATTGAAGTTGGTAAAAAAGAAGGCAGATTAATGACTGGCGGTGAAGGTGACGATTCAAATGGTTACTTCATTCAGCCGACCATTTTTGCTGATTTAGATGAAAATTCACGCTTAATGCAGGAAGAAATTTTCGGGCCGGTTGTGGCTTTTTGCAAGGCTCGTGACTTTGACCATATGATGAAAATTGCCAATAACACAGATTATGGGTTAACAGGAGCACTGATTTCCAATAACCGTGAGCATATCGAGCGTGCACGAGAGGAATTCCATGTAGGTAACCTTTACTTTAATCGTGTCTGTACCGGCGCCATTGTCGGTTATCAGCCATTTGGGGGATTTAATATGTCTGGAACAGATTCGAAAGCAGGCGGCCCTGATTATTTACTGCTTCATATGCAGGCTAAAACAACATCTGAAACACTATAAATCTATGCTTTTGCCCTGACAAAGAAAGGTCTTTTGTCAGGGTAAAAATGAAGGAGGAAAATAAAGTGACTATGACAACAAAAACAACCGAAATCATCGAACAAACGCAAAAATTTGGTGCTAATAACTATCACCCGCTTCCAATCGTTATCGCTAAAGCGGAAGGAGTATGGGTTGAAAGTCCAGAAGGTAACCGATATATGGATATGCTTAGTGCCTATTCAGCGGTGAACCAAGGGCATCGTCATCTAAAAATCATTCAAGCCCTAAAAGACCAAGCGGATAGAGTAACACTTACATCTCGTGCATTCCATAACGACCAGCTTGGTCCATGGTATGAAAAAATCTGTAAGTTAACCAATAAAGAAATGGCTCTGCCGATGAATACAGGTGCTGAAGCGGTTGAAACAGCACTGAAGGCTGCCCGCCGCTGGGGTTATGATGTAAAGGGAATCACCGAAGACCAAGCGGAAATTATTGCTTGTAACGGAAACTTCCATGGCCGTACAATGGGTGCTGTTTCTTTATCTTCTGATCCGGATTATAAACGCGGTTTTGGCCCAATGTTACCTGGAATTAACTTAATCCCTTACGGTGATCTTGAAGCTTTAAAAGCAGCGATCACACCAAATACAGCTGCGTTCTTAATGGAGCCAATTCAGGGGGAAGCAGGAATCATTTTACCACCTGAAGGATTTTTAAAAGCAGCGTCTGATTTATGTAAAGAAAATAACGTGTTATTCATTGCTGACGAAATTCAAGTGGGCTTGGCACGTACTGGAAAAATGTTTGCTTGCGATTGGGAAAACGTAGAGCCGGATATGTTAATTTTAGGAAAAGCACTTGGCGGCGGAGTATTCCCGATTTCTTGTGTGGTTGCGAATTCCGATGTTCTAGGTGTATTTAATCCAGGTTCTCATGGTTCGACTTTTGGCGGAAATCCACTGGCATGTGCTGTATCACTTGCAGCATTAGATGTGCTTGAGGAAGAAAAGTTAGCAGAACGTTCCCTTGAATTAGGAAAGTATTTCCTTGATCAATTAAAAACGATCATTAACCCAATGATTAAGGATGTTAGGGGCAAAGGCTTGTTTATCGGTGTTGAATTGACAGAGGAAGCAAGACCGTATTGTGAGCAACTGAAAGAGGAAGGGTTACTATGTAAAGAAACTCATGATACAGTTATTCGTTTTGCTCCACCATTAATTATTTCAAAAGAAGAAATCGATTGGGCGATCGAGAAAATTAAAAAGGTACTTTCATAGTTAAAAAACCCAGCGCAATATTTTAAATATATAAATTCCACGAGGTGTCTTTCATGACGGTTAACACGGCTGAACTAAACAATTTGGAAAAAGATCAACAAAAAGAGGAAGAATCATTAAATTTATTCTACTCTACGCAAACGGTTATCCAAAAGGCGTTAAAAAAATTGGGCTATACGAACGAAATGTATGAACTATTAAAAGATCCCATCAGATTATTGACCGTTCGTATTCCGGTTCGAATGGATGATGGCTCGGTAAAGGTTTTTACAGGATATCGTTCCCAGCATAACGATGCCGTCGGTCCAACAAAGGGCGGCGTCCGCTTTCATCCTGAGGTAAATGAGGAAGAAGTAAAAGCTTTGTCCATCTGGATGACCTTAAAGTGTGGGATCACTGATCTTCCTTATGGAGGCGGA
The DNA here is from genome assembly GCF_000307875.1 of Neobacillus bataviensis LMG 21833. Taxonomy (GTDB): domain Bacteria; phylum Bacillota; class Bacilli; order Bacillales; family Cytobacillaceae; genus Neobacillus; species Neobacillus bataviensis. Next base: position 70,207 of record NZ_AJLS01000034.1, on the reverse strand, counting down.
AAAGGTGGAATTATCTGTGACCCGCGAAAAATGTCCTTTAGAGAGCTTGAAAGATTAAGCCGTGGATATGTCCGTGCGATTAGCCAAATTGTCGGCCCTTCAAAAGATATTCCGGCACCAGATGTGTATACCAATTCACAGATTATGGCGTGGATGATGGATGAATATAGCCGATTACGTGAATTTGACTCACCAGGATTTATCACGGGGAAACCAATCGTTTTGGGGGGCTCACAAGGCCGGGAAACAGCAACTGCTGCCGGTGTGACGATCTGTATTGAAGAAGCGGTGAAGAAAAAGGGAATGGAGCTAAAAGGTGCACGTGTTGTCATTCAAGGCTTTGGAAATGCTGGAAGCTTTTTAGCGAAATTTTTACATGATGCCGGGGCAAAAGTCGTGGCTGTTTCGGATGTTTATGGCGGTGTTTATGATCCGAATGGACTTGATATTGATTATTTATTAGATAGAAGGGATAGCTTTGGTACATTCTCTCAACTATTTAAAGATACGATAACAAATCAAGAATTACTTGAATTAGAGTGTGACATTCTTGTTCCGGCAGCGATTTCGAACCAAATTACGGCTAAGAATGCGGCGAATATTAAGGCTTCGATTGTCGTGGAAGCTGCGAATGGACCAACAACACTTGAAGCAACTAGCATCTTAACAGAACGTGGTGTCCTCCTTGTTCCCGATATTTTGGCAAGTGCAGGCGGAGTAACGGTTTCTTATTTTGAATGGGTGCAAAATAATCAAGGCTATTATTGGTCGGAAGAAGAAGTTCATCAAAAATTAGCCAAGGTCATGATTGATTCTTTTGAAAATATTTATAAAACAGCTGCTGCGCATGAGGTGGATATGCGTTTAGCAGCCTATATGACCGGAATAAAAAAGGCAGCAGAAGCCTCTCGTTTCCGTGGCTGGGTGTAAAGTTATTTTTGCAAGCAGTCAGTGTAAAAAAATGCCTCTTCCATAATTAAGTAACGGGTTTACTTGTGAGGTACAAAATGATAAATCTCACCATATTTCACAAGGTAATTCACACGATTTTCAAACAGATTTCACCGTATAAATCACATTAATGGGCTTAGAGAAATAAATTCTCTAAGCCCTAGTTTTTGAAACAGAACCTTTTTTTGTTACGGGAGCATTTTTTCCTAATATAACTGAAAAGACAACAATCACTGCTATTACAAGAGTGAAAAGGGTAATGGATTCATCTAGAAATACTGTTGCAAATAGAATCATCAAAAATGGTTGTAAGTATTGAATTTGACTAACTCTTGCTATTCCGCCCATAGCCATTGCGCTATACCAAGCAACATATGCTAGAAATTGACTAACCACTGCGAGATAAATAAAACTAACCCAAGCTTGTATTGGAGCATGGAGCATTTCAGTTGTAAGGTTTAGCCCAACCGGAATAATGAAAAATGGGGCGCCGATCATAATCGCCCAAGCAATTACTTGCCAGCTGCCTAATTCTTTCGCTAATTTCCCACCTTCTGCGTAACTAAGTCCAAGTATAACCACTGCTGCTAGTAAAGCTAAATCGGCAAATTGTAATTGACCGAACCCTAGATGGAGGGCATACACAATAACAGCAAAAGAGCCGATTATACTTGAAATCCAGAATTTGAGCGAAGGGACTTCACCAGCTCTAAACATTGCAAATCCGGCTGTGGCTAATGGCAACAGGGCTAATTCCACAGCTCCATGAGAAACAGGCAAGGATTCCATTGCCCAAGAAGTGAGGAGAGGAAATCCTAAAACTGCACCAACAGCAACAATAAGTAGACTGGTGAATTGGCGGGGAGAAGGTAGTTTTTCTTTTCGAACAATCAATACAACAGCAACTAAAATAGCGGCAACAACTGTTCTTCCCAAACCGACGACCGTAGTCCCGAAATACTCTACTGCAATGCTTGTAGAAGGGAGCGTTAAGCTAAAACAAATGACACCTACTAATCCCAACAATAATCCAAATTTCTCTCTGGTTTCTCCCTGCATCTTAATAACCCCAATCTTTTTATTTTGTATCATATCTGTACCATATTCTGCTTTTCTAAAAAAACAGTGCTGCTATAATTAAAATAATAACGGGTACATACAATGAAGATAAACCATTTTTTTACACCTCTGTCCTGGTTCAGTTAAAAGGAGAATGAAGATATGAGCTCAAAATATATGAAGATAATGGAAGAAATTAAGCTTCGGTTAGCGGATGGATCGCTCATTGCAGGTAGTAAACTCCCTTCTGTTCGTCAGCTATCTGAGCATTTTTCATGTAGCAAAAATACAGTCATTAAAGCATACGAAGAACTAGAAAAAGAGCATTTAATTTATTCTGTTCCTAAAAGTGGCTACTTTGTTGTGAATGAATTTCAAAATGCGAAGAATGAAAATGAGGTGATTGATTTCTTGTCTGCTGGTCCAGATAAAAACGTTATGCCTTATCTTGAATTTCAACATTGTATAAATCAAGCAATTGAACAATATAAAGAAGCGCTTTTTACATACTCTGATCAACAAGGGCTTTACTCATTACGAGTACAGTTAGTGAAATATTTGGAGAATTTACAGGTGTTCACTCAACCTGAAAGAGTAGTCGTTGTATCTGGTTCGCAGCAAGCCCTTAATTTATTAGTTTCTATGCCATTTCTAAATGGAAAAAACAATATTCTAATTGAACAGCCTACTTATTTCGGATTTATTGAGTCCATCAATCTGCACCAAGCAACTACTTTTGGAATTGAGTTATCGATGGAAGGGATTGATCTTGATCGTCTGGAATACATTTTTCGAAATAATGATATAAAATTTTTCTATATTATCCCGAGATTCCACAATCCTCTTGGACATTCTTACACGAATAGTGAAAAGAAAAAGATTGTTGAGTTAGCTGAAAAATACGATGTATATATAGTGGAAGATGACTTTTTAGGAGACCTTGATCCAAATGCAAAATCAGATCCTTTATTTTCTTTTGATCCTTCTGGGAGAGTGATTTATATTAAAAGCTTTTCGAAAATTTTCCTCCCAGGGTTAAGGATTGCTACTGTCGTTCTTCCCACTTTAATGATTAACAATTTTTTACGATATAAATTTAGTTCGGATTTTAATAGCTCGGCACTTTCTCAAGGTGCGCTAGAAATCTATTTAAAAAGTGGTATGTTTAATAGCCATCTGAAAAAAATAAAAGAGGTATACCGTACTAAAATGCAAATCCTTCAAGAAGCATGCGAATTATTGCTGCCTGCTAATACTCATTGTACAAAACCGCCTTCAGGATTCTACCTATCCATCTGTTTGCCCAAGAATGTGACAGCAAAACAGCTAGTTCATATGCTAAACGAGCAGCATATTTATGTTGATGATGCCTCTAGAATGTTTTTACCAGAATATAAAAAGGAAAATCTCCTTCGATTAAGTATCTCTCAAGTGAATGAGAGTCAAATTAAACTAGGGGTAGAGCGATTGGCTCACTGTATTGCTTTAATTGATAGTAGAAAAAGTCATATTATACCAAGCGATTCCTTTATGGGTAAGTTTATATAGAGGGTAGCGTTAGGATTATGCGATTTCCAACGTTAAGGAAGTATGTTCAAAACGGTTGTTTCTGTGACTTAGAATTTGAGCAATCATTTGAGACTTATTTACTACTCAAATCTACTAGCTTTTAAACAAAATAAAACCCTCTCAAAACGATGATTTTTGAGAGGGTTCTTCTATTAACTTGCCTCCGAAGTATTGAATAATGCACCTTAGTTAATTTTTTTGGTTTCTACAATACCTCTCTTTTTATAGATGCCATATTTTCATCACCCGACATTAATCTCAAGCACTTGAACAAGCACCTTCCCATTTACTGAACATTTTGTTCGAAAGACGAAGTTATTTGCTTAATTCTCGAACCTTATCAAGATATTGAGTCGCAAAGGAAGGTAATTAGTTTGAATATTGAACAGTTACGGAATGAGTTAAAAGTAAGGATTCAAAGAAAATTAATACGTTTTTAAAATAATTATGGATGCTTGTCCGTTTCAAGGTGAGTCTTTGCAACATTTAATAACATATAAACTTAAAGGAGGTGTTAAATAATGTTTTATCACACCAGACCAATCGTTCGTCCTCCTAAGCACGTGGTTCGTAATGAATTCCTTCGCCGTGAAATTCCAATTATCCAACCAGTAATTTTTGAAAATCGCCTAAATGTAGTAGATGTACCACGACACATTGTTAAACCTATTAGAAGGAATGTGGTTGTTGAACACAGGCATCCTTTTCGTCACTGGTAGTTTTTTGGACAAGCTATTTTTTAAGTAACTCTTAATATAGGAGGTGAAATACTATGGAATTCGAACACGAACATCGTGAACATCATAATCCTTTTGCTCTAATCGTTGTGCTTTTCATCCTGTTAATTATTGTTGGGGCATCTTTTATGATGGGATACTAATAATCTTTTAATAGAATGAATTAAGACCAGAGAGAATTAATATCTCACTTTCATTTGAAGCGTCTAAGTGACGCTTCTTTTTTACTTCGCATTTTGAGTCGTTTAATACGGTGAAAAATCATACTGTATATAACTGCCCTTTAGTTTATATAGCAATAAAAATATCACAGTGAATTCTAATGTGAATACCGTTGCGATATTGTTTGTGAATGACTTGTTTGCACCTCTGAAGTGAACCCGTTAATAATTAGAGGGGTGTTTTTTTGCAGATGATGTGCAAAAAATTTAAAGAATATGCAAAAAATATTGGCAGCTTTCGTCAAAAAATGTTCACAATTAGGCAATTATTGTTTGGCACGGAAATTGCATAATTATTTTATGAATATAGCGATAATTTAGAAAGAATTGGGTGTTGCAAAATGTCGAATTTTGTCTTATTCTTTCTTTTACATAGATGGGCTAAAAGCTCTGAATCGTGAAAAAAATTATCCAATTCATCATATTTTCGATCCAAATGGAAGCGCATTCTCTTTAGAGAAAAAGGGGGAAACTTAATGAATTTACAAGAATCCAATGCATCACATGAATTAAAACGAACGATGAAGTCAAGACATTTATTTATGATCTCTTTAGGAGGGGTTATCGGATCAGGTCTTTTCTTAGGGTCAGGCTATACGATTTCTCATGCAGGACCAACCGGTGCCATCCTTTCTTATATCGTTGGAGGCTTCATCATGTTTTTGACAATGCTTTGTCTCGGTGAAATGTCGGTGGCAATGCCAGTCTCCGGTTCATTTCAAACCTATACGACAAAATTCATTGGTCCAGGAACGGGATTTGCACTTGGCTGGCTATATTGGTTAGGGTGGGCTGTAACGGTTGCATTGGAATTACTATCTGCAGGGCAGTTAATGCAAAGATGGTTTCCTGGTTCCCCGATTTGGATCTGGTGCGCAATTTTTGCCATCGTTCTATTTGCCCTTAATGCACTTTCAGCTCGTGCTTTTGGTGAAGCTGAATTTTGGTTCTCAAGTATAAAAATTTTTGCTATCATAGCGTTTATTGTACTAGGTGGAGCTGCCATGTTTGGGTTTATTCACATGAAAGGCGGTCAACCAGCGCCATTTATGACGAATTTTACCTCACACGGCCTTTTGCCACATGGAATAACAGCCTTACTGATTACGATGATTACCGTAAACTTTTCGTTTCAGGGTACAGAGTTAATTGGGATCGCGGCAGGGGAAAGTGAAGAGCCTGAAAAAACAATTCCAAAATCGATAAAACAAACAGTTTGGCGGACACTTTTCTTCTTTGTTTTAGCAATCTTTGTATTATCTGGTTTAATTCCAACAGAAAAAGCTGGCGTAATTGAAAGTCCATTTGTAGTGGTATTTGATAGTATTGGGATTCCATATGCAGCAGATCTTATGAACTTTGTTGTTCTTACTGCATTACTTTCTGTGGCAAACTCTGGTCTTTATGCTGCAACCCGGATGTTGTATGCCATGTCAAAAGAGAAGATGGCTACTCCGCTTCTTGCCAAGGTATCGAAAAGAGGAGTTCCGGTTAATGCCCTTATTTTAACCATCGGAATTGCCCTATTATCACTATTATCAAGTGTAGTAGCTGCTAGTACCGTGTTTGTATGGCTTATTTCAGTCGCGGGACTTGGTGCGCAAGTTGGTTGGATTTCCATCACCGCTTCGCAAATTGCCTTCCGCAGGAAGTTCATCCGTGAGGGCGGAAAAGTAGAAGACCTTAAATTCAGAACACCGCTATTCCCATTCCTACCAATCCTGGGATTAACGTTAAACATTATCGTCCTACTCAGCTTAGCATTTGATTCTGAGCAGCGAGTAGCCCTATATTGCGGAGTTCCATTTGTTATTGCCTGCTATTTAATTTATCACTTTAAAATCAAAAAGAATCGTGAGCAGGGCGATTTGGAAGAACAAGAAATTCAACTGCAATCCGATAAAAAAATGATTATCTAAATTTTTAAAAAAGCGCTCAGGCATGAGCGTTTTTTTTCTGGGAACGTAAAGATGGAATTGGAAGACTGTGTTAAAATGAAGGCATAAATTTATGGAAATAATAGGGGGATGAACCTTAATGAATGGCTTGTTATATGGCGCGTATGCGGTAATATTGGCTATTGTCTCCATTTATACCGGAGAGATCGTAACATTTGTCATGCTTGGTTTTATTCTGATGAGCCTACAAAATATTAATTCAACATTAAAGAAGTTAGTTGAAGCCACTAAATATAAGGAATAGGGGATTATCTGTGGGGATGAATCCTAACTGAACAGGTTCAAAAAACTAATCGAACATTTGATTAAATTGCTAGAAGCCTTGGTATAACTGGCTTGGTAAAACTAATCAAACATTTGATTAAACTGATGGACACTTGGCATGACAAACATGGTTACCTAATTAAACGTTTGTTTAAATCATTAAAGCTGATGGTAAAATTGGCAAGTTGTAACTAATCAAGTGTTTGATTAAAACGCTCGACCTGTTGGTATCACTAACATGCAAAAGTTAACTAAACGTTTGATTATTTTATCTTAGAATGAAATACAAGAACCCTCCCCTACTTCGCCTTACTTCACCCTAAAAATTGCTGTTTTCGACGAAAGTGATTTCCAAGAAAGAGCGGATTATGGTGTAAAATAGTACATTATCATCGAAACAAGGTGAACATATGATAGACAAACATAAGAAAATTCCTTCGTTATCGTCCAATTCTGTTCGTTTAGGTGTATTGTTAGCGATAGTTGGAGGTTTCTTAGATGCTTATACTTTCATAAGTAGGGACGGGGTATTTGCTAACGCGCAAACAGGTAATATCGTATTATTTGCTGTAAAAGTGGCGAATGGGGAATGGAAGGATTCTTTCCTTTATATTTTTCCTATTGTAGCATTTATCCTTGGTGTTTTGGTATCTGAAATTGTGAAGATTCCTTATATAAGGCAAGTATTGCATAGCTATAGACGTTCGATTCTAATTTTGGAATGCATGGTTTTGATCGTTGTTGGTATTTTGCCGAGTGGTGTCCCGAATATAGTGGTAACCGTAAGTATTTCGTTCGTATCATCCTTGCAAATCTCTACATTCAATAAACTCGATAAGTGGGCATACAACTCAACTATGACAACAGGCAACCTGAGAACTGCAACACAAGCAGCATATGCGGCATTTATCGAACACAATCCGGAAGCAAGAAAACAGTTTAAAGAATTCTTCTGGATCATCCTTTCTTTTCTCTCTGGAGCTTTGACCGGGACATTAACTACCATTCATATTGGTAATCAGTCCATTTGGATCGCATCAGGATTTTTAGTGATTGCTCTTGTTTTATATCATAGGGATAGAGGATATATAAAAAGTCCCATTGCGTTAAAATAATAATTTTGTCATGGACTTTTAAACCTATTCTTAAGAGTTCAATTATGAAGGACATTTCTTTCAACTTTTACGGAGATTTGTCCTTCAATGGCCTTATGAAGGACATTTCTTTTGATTTTCACGGAGATTTGTCCTTCATCTGCTCCATGAAGGAAGGCCAGTTCTTCCAGTTTTATTAAGACAAACATTTCTCACCTTGTATGCAGATACCTTTCCTTATGAGCAATGATTTCATCTCTTAATAGTTGAAGCTGTTGAATTTGTTCATTGATTTCCTGAATCTTACAATCTGCATGCTGGATAATTCCTTTTTTTTCTTCCTCACCTTCAGGATTTGCCTCGTACAGTAGGATCATTTCCTTTATTTCTTGCAAACTGAAGCCCAGCTTTTTACCACGAAGAATCATTTTTAGCCTTCTTCGTTCTTGATTTGTATAGCTTCTTTGCTTGGTTAAGCTGTCACGCGTTTCTGAAGTTAGCATTCCGACTTCTTCATAATAACGAATCGTTCTAGAGCTAACATCAAACATGGTTGCTAGTTCGCTTATCGAAAAATGACGTTCCTTTGACATTCATTTATCCTCCTAGTTGACGTTAACGTTAACATAACATTATAATAATTCTGAATAGTATAATTTGTCAATCCGAAACGAGGAGTGGTTAGTTGATGAGCATGACTTCCCAAGACACAGAAGCTAGAGGGAAAATTTCCTACACCTTTGATGAATTTATTGCGAAACGTGAAAGTCTCGATTGGTACCGTGATGAACCATTTTTACAAATGGCAGTGGAAAGATTCACTGATTCAGAATTTGAAAAAATTCACAAAAGAATTCTCTCTTTTTCTCCAATGGTTTCCTCTAATTGGAATCATTTAGCTGCCCAAAGTGCGAGGCCGGAAATCCGTCCGCACATGCTTCATTATGATGCATTTAATCACAGGATCGACAGAGTGGTGCGGCCGATGGAAACACTTCAATTGGAAAAGGGAGTTTTTGGTGAAGGTCTTTTTTCTAGCCAAATGACAGCTTGGGAGAGTTTTGTGAAACGAATGTTAATTCATCAATTGGGAGAAGCGGGGGTTACATGTCCACTAACATGTACCCATGGATTAATTGCTTTAATTGAGGAATTTCCGGATGAGGTTCATCCAGAACTCCACGATATTCTAATGCATACAAAAGAGGGGGCTAACGGTGAATTTGCCATTGGTGCCCAGTTTATGTCGGAAATCCAGGGCGGCTCTGATTTGCCTGCTAATCTATTAGAAGCCGTGCCCGATGGAAAAAACTATCGGTTATATGGGAATAAGTTCTTCTGCTCGGTCGCTCATGCCGATTATTCCGTTGTCACCGCCAAAATTACAGGTTCGAATAAGGTTTCCACCTTCATTGTTCCGTCATGGCTTCCAGGAGAAAAAGAAAAAGAAAAGAGAAATGGCTATCAAATTAATCGGATTAAATGGAAAATGGGTACTGCCGAGGTCCCAACCGGCGAATTTCAATATAATGGTGCCCTTGCCTATCCAATCGGTCCAAAAGATAAGGGCATTGCCGTGGCAGTGGGGATTGTTTTAACGTTATCCCGTCTAGAAATCGGAATTGCCTGCGCCGGATTTATGCTGCGGGCATCGAGAGAAGCAAATCTTTATAGTGAATTCCGCTCCGTTTTTGGTAGAAAAATAAAAGACTATCCACTTGCAGCGAGCAAGTTAAAGCAAATAGAAAATGCGGCACAGCGAACAACAGCAGGTGCCTTTAAAATCTATGACCTTTTCTTACGTCTTGAAAAGCCACTTAATCCAGGGCTTAAATCAGACCACCCACTTGAAACCAGAAAACAACTATTTAATCTACGAGAACTGATTTTATTGCAAAAAATTGGAGCTACAAAAGAGGGAGTAGAAGTATTACGTGAGGCAATCTCGGTGTTTGCCGGTCATGGCGTGATGGAAGAGTTCTCCACACTACCAAGGATATTCCGTGATGTCGTTGTAAACGAGCAATGGGAAGGGCCGCGAAATCTTTTATTAACCCAAATTTATCGGGATATCAGCAGGGTAGCTGATTGGTATCCACCGTCTGATTTTGTTAGTAATGTTCTTGAAGGAGCCTCTCAAGAAATGATTCAAACCTTTTCGGAACAGCTTGAAGACCTACTGCAACGGCAGGTTCTTGGCGAAGTAAGTGAAGTGTCCATGGAAGCAGCGGCGGAATGGGATGCATTTTGCAACTCACTCTTTAAGGCCTATCAGGAAGTGGCTTTATCAGAGATAAAGTAGGTGAAAACAGGGGAAGGTACTTATGCTTCTGAAGCAAAAGTACCTTCCCCGCGCTTCACTAAAACGCCCAATCCCCATTACGGAAGATCGGAACAATGGTGCCGTCTTGTTTGATGCCGTCAATATTCATCTTATCTGAACCAATCATAAAGTCGACGTGAACGGTAGAAGTATTCATGCCGTGTTTTAATAATTCTTCTTGGCTCATTTTTGTACCGCCTTCAATCGTAGTTGGGTAAGCAGACCCGATGGCTAAGTGATTGGAGGCATTTTCGTCAAAAAGAGTATTGAAGAAAGTAATTCCAGATTGTGATATAGGTGATGGGTCTGGGACTAGGGCAACTTCACCTAAGCCAGTGCCGCCTTCGTTGTCAAAAACCAATTTCTTAATCGCTTCATCGCCTTTTTCAGCAGAAATGTCCACGATTTTGCCATCCTTAAAGTGGACTTCAATGCCTTCAATTAATGTACCAGCATAGCTCAACGGTTTTGTGCTGCGAACTACACCATCCATACGATGGGTATCAGGAGCCGTGAAGACTTCTTCCGTAGGCATGTTGGCAATAAATTCCTCACCTTTTGGATTATAACTTTCAGCACATGCCCAAATATGGTTCTTAGGTAAACCTAACGTTAAATCCGTACCAGGAGCTGTATAGTGTAACGCATCAAATTGGATTTCATTTAATTTCGCTGCTTTTTCATTCAATGTTTGTTTATGGTCATCCCATGCAGCAATTGGATCATCTGCATAAACACGGGAGGTTTTAAAGATTTGATCCCATAATGCATCAACCTGTTCCTCAGAAGATGATAAGTCCGGGAACACTTTTGCCGCCCAACCTGCGCCGGCAGCGGCAGCAACGGTCCATTTTAAATCATCATTTTGTGTGGCAATGCGTTGGGCGCTGAACGCTTTTCCATACACATTTTGATAAGCACCAATTTTAGCAGGATCGACTTCATTTAGTAATCCTGGATCACTTGAGACAATCGAAAGCCGGCTGACGCGATGATTTAACACATGATCTTCGGATTCTTGAATTTCGTATTCAGGAATGTTGGTTAATACTCCTACAGGTTGATGTAAATAATGTAGTTTGCTGATTTCGTCATCAGACCATTTAACGATTACTTTTTCAGCCCCTAATGCATATGCCTCTTGGGTGATATAACGAGCTAAAGGAGCTTGATCTACAGTAATGGTCATTTTTACCCAATCACCGGGCTGAACATTGATTCCTTTCGCCACTAAAAGTTTTGCGTATTTATGTAGATTTTCTTCAAAGTTTGGTAGTACCATTTTTTAACCTCCCAATTGTTTTTTCCTTACCAACATACCATACTTAAAAGTATCTTCAAAATTATCAAACTTCACTAAAACTCTATAAAGACAAGAATGCATATTTTAATACTTTGGTGGACTTTTACAAATAATGTTAACGGGGTGATGGGAATGAATGAGAAGCGAAAGGTTGAAAGAAAGAAAAAGATGAATCCATTTCTTAAAACAATTAAGCCTATTTTATACTCTGACTTTTCATTAGAAAAGAGATGAAAGAAAAGCTAGTTTACATCAGAGCGAAGTCGGATAAAGTGCCTCCGTTACAAAAGAGATTAGTAAAAGTATTGCTGTTTTTTTTATTGGGGGCTTTATTGGGCTTTTTGGCAAAATTCACTGACGGTTCAGTTGTTGGGCTAATAGGGTCTTACCTAGGATTTTGGGTAGCCGTAACAACCATCATAGCAGTGCGAAGTCGTTCGCCCAAGGCTGCGGCGTTACATGCATTTGTTTTTTTGATTGCTATGCTTTTCGCATATTATAGCTATTCCACGGTGTTGTTTGAATTTTTCCCAAAGGACTACTTTATCGCTTGGGGCAGTATTGCCTTGCTTTCGCCGCTAGCCGGTTATGCGGTGTGGTACGCAAAAGGAAATGGCTGGTTTGCTGCCTTTTGTGCCGCTTCGCCAATCAGCTTACTTTTGGTGGAAGGCTATAGTTTTTTCAATATGTTATCAATTCCCCGAGGTTTTGATCTCATCTTAGCGATTTTGCTATTTATCATTTTGCCTGCCAATCATTTTCAACGCTTACGCATGCTGCCTATTGTCACTCTGCTATTTTTCTTAATTGAGCGGCTAGGAGCATTCAATTACTTGCCAGGATCATGAATAATTTCTAGTCCACCTATATAAATATATTGACTGCTCGAATAGTGGAAATATATACTAACTGGAAAGTGATACTGTGTCATTATCCGAAAATTGACAACTCCTAATAGAAAATTACAAGTTCGTGATTATGGATGGGGGATTAATATCGTGGAATTCGATGTTATTGTAGTGGGGGCGGGGCTTGCAGGACTAGTAGCAACAGCAGAGATTGCAGATACTGGTAAAAAAGTGCTGCTGTTAGATCAAGAACCGGAGGCATCCATGGGCGGACAGGCATGGTGGTCCTTCGGTGGTTTGTTCCTAGTCGATTCACCGGAGCAGCGCAGAATGGGAATTAAGGATTCGAAAGAATTAGCATGGCAGGACTGGTTAGGAACGGCTGGTTTTGACAGGGAACAGGATGAGGATTACTGGGCGGTAAAATGGGCTCAAGCATATGTGGATTTTGCCGCAGGGGAGAAACGATCATGGTTATATGACATGGGTGTACGCCTTTTTCCGGTAGTAGGATGGGCAGAACGCGGTGGATATCTTGCCGACGGCCATGGAAACTCAGTCCCTCGCTTCCATATTGTCTGGGGAACAGGGCCTGGCATCGTGGCACCGTTTGAACGTAGAGTCCGGGAGCATATGAAAAATGGATTAGTTGAATTCCGTCCACGATACCGCGTTGACAATCTTATGAATCGTGATGGGGCAATTGTCGGCGTGGCTGGATCTGTTCTTGGGCCAAGTTCCGCTGCCCGCGGGGAGGCTAGCAATCGAGATGTAGTTGGAAACTTTGAATATCAAGCACAAGCCGTGTTAGTTTCAAGTGGTGGTATAGGCGGCAACCATGATCTAGTCCGCGAAAATTGGCCGAGTCGACTGGGGGAACCCCCAAAACAGATGATTTCAGGTGTGCCTGCGCATGTTGACGGAAGGATGCTTGGAATTACGGAAGAAGCCGGCGGTCGAATTGTAAACCGTGATCGTATGTGGCACTATACGGAAGGAATAAAAAATTGGGATCCCGTCTGGGCCAATCACGGTATTCGAATCCTTCCCGGGCCATCATCAATCTGGTTAGATGCACGAGGTAATCGTTTTCCCGCACCTAATTTTCCCGGTTTTGATACACTGGGAACCCTTGATGCAATCCAAAAGACAGGCTATGACTATTCCTGGTTTATTTTAACGCAGAAAATTATCGAAAAAGAATTTGCCCTCTCCGGGTCGGAACAAAATCCGGATCTAACGGGAAAAAGTATTCGGAAAGTATTAGGTAGGGCGCTGCCCGGGGCATCTGGCCCTGTAAAAGCGTTTATGGACAAAGGGGAAGACTTTATCATTAAAGATAATTTGGCCGATTTAGTAGCCGGTATGAATAAGCTGACAGGGGAAAACCTGTTGAATTTCTCTGATATTGAGCGCCAAATCAAAGCACGAGATCGTGAACTGGAAAATAAATTTACGAAGGATCTTCAAATAACAGCAATCCGGGGGGCACGGAAGTATCTTGGGGATAAATTAATCCGTGTTGCCCCGCCTCACAAAATTCTTGATCCAAAAAATGGGCCTCTTATTGCAGTCCGCTTGCATATCGTAAGTAGGAAAACGTTAGGCGGCTTGCAAACCGATTTATCCGGGCAAGTTCTTAATGCCGCAGGAGACCCGGTTCCAGGGCTTTATGCTGCAGGAGAAGCATCGGGATTCGGCGGCGGGGGAGTACATGGATATCGCTCACTTGAAGGGACATTTGTTGGAGGCTGTCTTTTTTCGGGAAGAGTGGCCGGTAGGGAAATAGCGAAAAGGCTTCTGTAGTTGCGTTAAAAAACATCTCCTTGGCAGAGATGTTTTTTTGCGATTAATCCGCATGTACTCTATTTGTATAAACCTTCCGCATACATTTGAGCGATATTTCTTGCAATCGTGAGACAATCCTTGTGCGTCTTATTTAAGGCTACCTCCCACAAGTATTTTTCTCCTGTATAAAGTAAAATAGCGGCTACCACTTCCGGGTCGAAATCTGGATTACGTGCCAACCCTTTTTCAATCGCTAGTTCAACATTTTGTGCAATTCGTTTAAGAAATCGTTCAATGAAATGGTCCCAGTTATTTTGAATAATGGGAGACAGACCCAGCGCTTCATGAAAAACGGTTAATATCTTTTGATGCTTAATGGCAAGTGTAAGGAAGTCTTCAACAATCTTTTGAACAAAGGCAAAGGCTTCTTCCTTTGATTTCACCGTATATTTCGCATTCGCAATACTATAAAATTCACTCATCACTTCATCCATGATGATTAAAAAAATCTCCTCTTTTCCTTTTGGAAAATGGGAGTAGGCAGTACCATAACCAAATCCAGCTTTCTTTGAAATCATCGTGATCGTGGTTTCTTTAAAACCGGATTCAAGAAAAAGCTCTTTTGCTGATTCTAAAATCATTTTCCGTGATCTTTCCACTTTAGCTATTCTTCTATCTATTTTTTTGCTGCTCAAATCAATCAATCCCTAAGAAAGTTCTCTTTTTCAAATAATACCTCAATATAGTATCACAAGAGTAGTAGCTTTTTAAAAGATTTCATGAACACAGGGTTTACTGGGGGGGATTTTGTATAATTTCTGAACATTCTAATAACCAATTGACAATCGTGTGTGGGAAAATATATACTATTTAACAAGAAATGACATTGTGTCAATTTCCGAAAATTCAATTTGAATATGGGGGGAAATCTATGTGGTTGGAACCAAATGAAACGGTAATCGAAAGGATTCAGTTCCTGGATGAAAACGGAAAACTTATCGTTGCAAGTCCGGATTTAAGGGATGAAGAACTGATTAGCTTGTATAAATGGATGATTCAAGCGAGATCGTTTGATCAAAGGGCCTTAAAATTGCAGCGTCAAGGGAGAATCGGTACTTATGCCCCAATGATTGGTCAGGAGGCGGCTCAAATTGGCAGCGCTTTCGCCCTAGAAAAACAGGATTGGGTCTATCCGAGCTACCGGGAAATCGGTGTAAGTTTGGTTCATGGAGTTCCAATGGCAAAATTTTTCCTTTATACCATGGGGCATCTCAAGGGAGCAGCCTCGGGAGCAGCCAATGTTTTCCCTGTGCAAATTATTATTGGTGCCCAGTGTCTTCATGCTGTCGGCGGTGCATGGGCAGGTAAATATAATAAGGAAAATAGTGTTAGCGTTGCCTATATTGGCGACGGCGGTACTTCTGAGGGCGATTTCCATGAGGCATTAAATTTTGCTGGTGTGTACGAACTCCCAGTTGTCTTTTTCGTTCAAAATAATCAATGGGCCATAAGCGTCCCGATTTCAAAACAAACGGGCAGCGCCTCTATTGCCCAAAAAGCAGTAGCGTACGGTATTACGGGGGTTCAAGTGGATGGTAACGATGCACTTGCCGTTTATTCAACCATGAAGCAGGCACTTGAACGTGCTCGCCGAGGAAAACCTGTATTAGTGGAAGCAATTACATATAGACAGGGGCCGCATACGACAGCTGATGACCCGACAAAATACAGAAACAATGGTGAGTTGGAGGAATGGCTGGCAAAGGATCCGCTGAAGAGAATGAAAACCTTCCTTGTGGAAAAAGGAATCTGGAACGAAGAGTTGGAGCAAAAGGAATATGAATGGGCCGACCAAAAGGTTTCAGAGGCGTTTGAACTCGCTGTGAATACGCCAAGCAGCAAGGTAGAAGAAATATTTGAGATAGTTTATGAGCAAAAGTCAAACCAGCTAACAGAGCAGTTGAACTCCATTCCAACAGAGGGGGTATTGAAGTAATGACCACAATGACGATGATTGAGGCAATTAATTTTACCTTGAGGAAGGAAATGGAAAGGGATCAGCGAGTTATTTGCATAGGTGAGGACATTGGAAAAAATGGCGGGGTTTTCCGTGCAACCGATGGTTTGCAAGCACTGTTTGGGGAAGAACGCGTTGTTGATACGCCAATCGCTGAGTCAGCCATTGTTGGTACTGCCGTTGGGATGGCAAGCAGGGGATTACGGCCAGTCGCTGAGATTCAATTTTTCGGATTTATCTACGAAGCAATGGATCAGATGGTGGCACAGGCTGCAAGACTTCGATTTAGATCCGGTGGTACAATGCAGGCGCCGATGGTTGTCAGGGCGCCATTTGGCGGGGGAGTTAGAACTCCGGAGCTTCATTCTGATAGTTTAGAAGGTTTATTTTTGCATTCGCCTGGGATGAAAGTGGTCATGCCAAGTAATGCGTACGATGCTAAGGGATTATTGACGTCAGCCATTCGTGATAATGATCCGGTATTATTTCTTGAACCAATGAAGCTTTACAGGGCTTTCAAACAAGAAGTACCTACCGAGGATTATTGTATAGAAATTGGAAAAGCAAATGTTTTAAAGGAAGGCGAAGATTTAACGATAATTACTTGGGGGCCTACTGTACCGCTTGTCAGCAAGGTAGTCGAGCAATGGGAAAAGCAGACAAATACATCTGTTGAATTGATTGACTTAAGAACGATTTCCCCAATTGATGAGGAAACGATTCTTGCATCTGTGCAAAAAACTGGTAGGGCCATCATTGTTCATGAAGCAGTGAAAACGGGCGGGCCGGGTGCAGAAATTTCCGCGCTGATCAATGAAAAGGCACTATTTCACTTAACAGCCCCAATTATTAGGGTTACCGGCTTTGATACTCCATACCCAGTACCATCGGTGGAGGATGAATGGCTGCCTAACGCCAATAGAATCATTCAAGGAATAAAAGAAGTATTTGCGCATTAAGGGATAGGAGATGCATACCGAATGGCATACGAATTTCGACTGCCTGATATAGGCGAAGGATTACACGAAGCGGAGGTTCTTACCTGGTTCAAAAACATCGGTGACCCAGTAAAGGAAAATGAAAATCTAGTAGAAGTACAGACGGATAAAGCAGTAGTTGAAATTTCTTCACCAGTAGCAGGAACCATTCATTCCTTTGGCGCGGAAGTTGGGGACGTGGTTAAGGTGGGAGAGATTCTTTTTACTGTCCTAGAAAATACTAACACTGCCGCTATTACAGAAAACAAAACTATTATACAGCAGGAATCCACTCAAGAAACCTCATTTCGGCATCAGGCAATCCAACAAGACTCAAGACAAACACAGATCAATCTTTTACCAAAACAACGAGTAATAGCGGCACCGTCAGTAAGAAAGCTTGCAAGGGACTTGGGAATTGATATTACTGAAGTAACACCGACGGGGAAGGCGGGGAAGGTAACGGAAGAAGATGTAAGATCTTTTAGCGCCCCGGCTAATAAAGAAGTTGCAGCCGCCATTATGCCAGTTGCTCCAAAGGTTGTTTCCGCGGTTCAACCGCAACAAGTGACGATTGATGAATTAGCTGAGGAAATAAGAGAGCCGATTCGCGGGTTACGGAAAAGAATTTATGAAAATATGACTCTTTCAGAATCAAAGGCTGTCCATTGCAGCGGCATGGATGAAGTCGTGGTCACGAGGCTTGTTGATTTGCGAAAACAGCTGCAGCCTCATGCTGAAAAGGTAGGAGTCAAGTTGACGTATCTCCCGTTTTTTGTAAAAGCTGCCGTAAAGGCACTTAAAAGACATCCGATTTTCAATGCATCCGTTGATGATGAAAGGATGGAAATTTGTTATAAGAAACATATCCACATCGGGGTTGCAACAGCTACAGAAGCGGGTCTAATTGTCCCAGTCATTAGACATGCGGATCAAAAAACAATTTTAGAAATCGCAGAGGAAATTCAAGATCTTTCCATTCGTGCTAGGGAAAGAAAGTTAAGGCCTCATGAACTTACAGGCAGTACTTTTACAATCTCGAACACAGGCGGGAATGGCGGTTGGTATGCAACACCGATTATTAACTACCCAGAAGTTGCCATTTTGGGCGTGCACAGTATTAAGAGAAAACCAATTGTCCAGGATGATCAAATCGTAATTGGCGATGTGATGGGGATGTCGATTACCTTTGACCACCGAATTATCGATGGTGCCCCGTCAAATGCCTTTATGACGGACGTACATTCCTTCATCGAAAATCCTGAGCTATTAATACTAGAGGGAAAGTAGAAAGGGTGTCAGGCACCGTTTTGGGAGGGGGTTCCACAGTGAAGCTATATGATGAGTTATTACGTATTATCGGGGATAGTGAGAGGGTTTCGATTAATGAAACGGTCTTGGAGCAGCATAGTAAAGGGGTGGCATATCACGCTGCCTGCAAGCCGGATGCTGTTGTAATTCCAATTACTAAAGAAGAGGTAAGCCGGATTGTTCAATTTGCCAATGATCATTCCATTCCGTTGGTACCATTTGGTGCAGGAACAAGCCTAGAAGGACATATCATCCCAGTCAATGGGGGAATTAGCCTTAATTTCACGTTAATGAATCAAATTATTTCTATACGTCCGGATGATTTTATAGTAACCGTACAGCCCGGTGTAACAAGAGATCAGCTCAATCATGCGTTGAAGAAGCATGGTCTATTTTTCCCTATTGATCCCGGAGCAGACGCTTCCATTGGTGGAATGGCAGCAACGAATGCAAGTGGGACAAATAGTGTGAAATATGGCGTGATGCGTGACCAAGTGCTTGGATTGGAGCTCGTTTTGGCTGACGGTTCGATTATTCGGAGCGGCGGCTATTCCTATAAATCATCAGCGGGTTATAATTTAACTGGCCTTTTCGTCGGTTCGGAAGGGACATTAGGCATCTTTACGGAAATTATCCTAAAACTACAAGGAATTCCGGAGGTCATTTGTGATGTAAAAGCGACCTTCCCATCGATCGAAGCGGCTGGGAAAGCAGCCACTATGCTGTTAAAAGCGGGTCTTCCAATTGGGAAAATAGAGTTAGTCGATAAAAAAACAATAGAGGCCGTGAATGCATATAAACAAACCACATATCGGGAGGAACCTACGCTATTTTTGGAGTTTAGCGGCAGTGGCCCGGATGTAGCCTACAGCATTGAAATGGCACAAGAAATTGTCAGCAGTGAACAATGCAAATCATTTGAATTTGAAAATGACTCCATAAAGAGGGCGCAACTTTGGGAGGCTAGGCACCATGTAGCCTTTGCTATTCTAGCCGCAAATCCGGGGATGGGGATGATGGCAACGGATGTATGTGTCCCACTTTCCGAACTAACCAATGCTTTAGCGCATACTAGGAAAGTAGTCGAAGAACAGGGACTCGATGCAGCCATTTTTGGGCATGTGGGCGATGGAAATTATCATGCTGTACTACCAGTGGATCCTACAAGTGAAGAACAAAGGAAGCAGGTAGAGGAGGTTCATAAACAAATTGTTCGATTTGCGTTGTCCAAAGGGGGGACGTGCACGGGTGAGCACGGTATTGGTCTCGGCAAGAAAGCTTTCTTGCAGGAAGAACATGGAGATCTTTTACCAATTATGAGGGGGATCAAAGCAACCGTTGACCCGAACAATATTCTAAATCCGGGAAAGATATTTGAAGGGGTGTCTGTAACTCCTCGATTGAAGGGCTCCCTCACTTCGTAAAGCGGAGATCTAAAGAAGAAATGCAGCCAATAAAATTTTTGGCTGCCTTTCCTTATAAGGTCTATCTATTTTCACTAACCTTTTTATCTTTTTCTAATAAAACAATTAATCCTGGCAGCAGGACGCCTCTAATTAAGAATGTATCTAACAGGATTCCAACTGCTACAATAAAGCCAAATATAAATAATAGCTGGATGGGCTGTGTCATTAAGACGGCAAAGGTCGCAGCAAGAATAATTCCCGCTGAAGAAATGACCCCTCCAGTGTTCGCAACAGCTATTTCCACTGCTTCCTTAACAGTGTGTTTGGCACGTTCTTCTTGGAACCTTGAGATGAGCATGATATTGTAATCAATTCCAAGGGCAACCAAGAAAACAAAGGCATAAAGCGGAACCCGGTTGCTAATCGTATCAATATCAAAGAACAAACTGCTTAAAAATGTTCCTAATCCTAATGCTGCAAGGAAAGAAATTAAAATCGTCCCCATCATATAAATAGGCATTTTAATAGATTTGGTTAAAACGATTAATAAGGCAAAGATTAAGATGGTTTCCAACAAAACGATTACGATAACATCTCTGTCGTTAACGGCGCGGTCATCCACTTTTACAGCTGTTTCACCTGCAAAATAGAGTTTTCCGTCAAGCCCGGTGTCAGCCGTTAACTTTTTACCCTTATTTATAATTTTTTCCAGTGCATCAATCGTCTTCACGTCATACGGATTTTCTTTAAACGTCAGGCTGTAATAAAGGACTTGATTGTCTTTAGTTGTTCCGCCAACCCGAACGTTGCTGACAAGCGGTTGTTCAGCAAGTGCTTTCCGTAATGTTTCTTGTTGTTCCACAGTAACAGGCTCAGACGATTCAAATAATACAGAAGTGGGCGCTAGATCACCTACCTCAAACTTCTCAACCAATATTTCATACCCTTCGCGGGAAGGCATATCTTTAGGGAAAGATTTCATCGTATCGAATTCATATTTTAAATTAAATAGATTACTTGCTGCTAACAGTAAGAAAATACTAATGACTGCAACAGATAGGCCGGGCTTTTTGGTCACGAAACGGCCAATTTTCCCCCAGAGAACATGCTGATTAGCTGTATGAACACCCGCTTTTGGAATCTTAGGCCAAAAGGATTTTCTGCCAAAAAGGGTAAATAAGGCGGGCACAAGTGTAATCGATGCCAGCATAATCACGGCCATTGCGGTAGCGAAGGTCGGGGCGAAATTTTGATAGTCGCCAAATTGAGCAAAGAATAATACAAGCATAGCCGCTAAAACCGTACCCCCGGAAAAGAAGACAGGCATTCCTGTTTCGCGCATCGCTTCTTTCATCGCATCAAATTTACTTTCATGATTCGTTAGTTCTTCACGATAACGAGAAAAGACAAATAAGGAATAATCAATCATCGCGGCAAATAAGAGAATCGACATAATCGAAATGGTTTGATTGCTAAGGGCAAGGCCGGCTTTTCCCATGATTCCTAGGATTTGATTGACGACCTCATAAACAAAAACTGCCGCTAACAATGGTATTAACGCTAATAATGGTGACCGGTAAATCACAATTAAGAGAATTAAGATTAAACCAACTGTTGATAAAATAAGAACCACATCGGCACGGGAAAATAGGTCGAGTGAGTCGGTGGCGATTCCCGCAGGACCTGTCACATATAAGGTTAAATCCGAGGAATCTGCAACAATCTTTTTCACTTGTCGTAACGATTCTCGTATTTCCTTCGTTTCGAAAGAGGCCTCAAACGTTAACGGAATAATGGCTGTCGTTTTATCATCCGAGAAGAAGCCAGCCGCTGCTTGAGGCGGTAAGGCGGCGATTGGAATGATTTGATCGATTCCTTTAACCTTTTCACTCTTGATTTTGTCTAATACGGCACTAACCTTTTTGATTTCTACTTCGCCATCTTTAGATTGGAACACTAAAATTGCGGGTGTGCCTTCATTATTAGGAAAATATTGATCCATTTTTTTTTGAGCGATGACAGATTTTGCATCGTCCGGAAGGGAATCAATTCTAGACACCTCATAATCCTTGGCACTTGGTGCAAACATGGCTAAGACAATAGTAATGATTAACCAGGAAGCAAGGGTAATCCACATCCCTTTTTTAGTGGAAACCTTATCCGTAATAGCTTGTAAGAATGATTTCATCTGTTTTCTGATACTCCCTTCATCATGTAATAATTGAAAGTGACACATGTGTTACTTTGGGGAAAAATAAATTGACACTATTGTTACTACTATTATCTTTTAAAGTAACATGAGTGTCAATTTACTTATTTGTGAACATTCCGTGACGGATTATTTCCTTTATGGAGCTGACCCATACCGAAGTAGGGATGTCAAAATGATTTGGGATGGCGACTGATTGAAAAATATATCCCAAAATCACAGCGTTTGGAATGTGAGGTTTAAGCTTCCCTTCTTCTTTACCTAATTCTATGAAACCTTGTAAGTACTGATACATATCGAAATGGAGTTTACCAAACTTTTTTTCATTGTTTGGAATCTGCTGGCCCACCTTAATTAGCTTTTGAATATCGGAATGGCTGAATATAAGCTGTAAAAGGAAATCAAATTGTGCTTCAAATCCCTGTTGAGCGTCTATTTGTTTTAACTGAAGAAGAAATTGATCCATTTCATAAAAGACAAAATTTGTGAGGAGTTCATCTTTATTTTCAAAGTATTTATAAAGGGCGCCTCTAGATACGTGTAAAGAATCAGCTAGCAAACCAAAGGTAAATCCATCATATCCCTGTTTGAGAAGAAGCTGTTTCGTTTCATGGAATAACTCATCCTTAGAAAATTTACGTTCGCGTGCCATATTTTCACCTCGGAATTATTATAAACAAATAAATGAGACGTTGGAAAGAATTAAAGCGAACAGTTCTTGTGTTTCCATTAGAAAAGCATAAGAACCGTTCACTTACCTCACATTTGCTTCAAAGGAATAAGGATACGGACAATTGTGCCCATGTGAGGTGTGCTTTTTACATTAATTGATCCGCCGTGCAGCTGGACTAATTGTTTGGTAATCGCCATTCCAAGTCCAGTTCCACTGCCAGAGTCGCTTGTATTCGTGCCTCGATAATAGCGGGTAAACAGGTTATTAAGTGTTTCTTTGTCCATGCCAATGCCATCATCTTCAATGGAAATCGTCATCAGGTGCTGTTCAATGGATGAAATCGAGATGGTAACCTTTGTACCCGAAGGATTATATTTACAAGCATTGGTGAGCAGGTTATCAATAACCCGCTGGAACCATTTAGGATCGATCATTGCAAAAATGGCTTCATTATATGGATGGAAGTTGAATTCGAACTCATTATTGGCTGGGTCATTGATAAATTGGATAATGGTTCGGCGGATAAATTCATTCATATCTACCTTTTCAGTTGCCAGTGGCAAAGCTTGATTTTTTAAGCGATACGTTAAGGTTAAATCTTCTAGTAAGTCCATCATATAGGTTGACTTTTGCGTTATGATCCCGGCGAATTCTCTTGTCTCCTCTGGTGTCCAGGAATAGTGGTCGGATTCCATCATTTGTGCATAACCGGAAATCGAGGATAGTGGTGTTTTTAAGTCATGGGAAATGCCGCTAATCCATTCCTCCCGTGTTTGTGTCATTTTTAGCCTTTGTGTTTCGTTTTCTTTTAAAGTAGCCGTTAATTGTGAAAGGGTGGCGATGAACTCCTTGTATAAACGGTATTTCCTTTTTAGTTTCCCTTTTTTATTTAACATGACTAGGTGCTGATGAAGATCATAAGGCTGTTCAAATACACCGTTTCCAAGATTTTGAATCCATTTCATCATCGTAATCAAGGGAACCCCGAATTTACGTGCATACCAAAATGTCGCCATCAGTAACAGCAGAAGTAATAGGATTGGAATGACAACGAAACCTTTGCTCAACGTTTTAACCAAACTTATCTCACGATTTAGCGGTGAAATGGAATCTTGTATCCCTACAATGACGGTCTGTTTTGACTGGGCATCATGGTATGCGTCAATGGAGTCAGATTTTTTGTTTGCTAAGTGATGAAGTTTCTGAAGGGAATAGGGATTGGCATCGGTATTCTTTTCTACCCCAACGTGGTCAACCACTTTTCCCTTAGAATCAATTAACTGTACCCAGGCATTTTCTTTTTTCAGCTTTTGAAGGATCTCCCCTGTAAGGTGGAGTTGTTGATGATTCCAATCGATGCCAGTCTTGATTTCATTTAATAATTCAGTCTCCGCATTCTTCCTTCCGAATAAAAGCAAATAAGGTTTAGCTTCTGTTTCGTTCACCAGCCAATGGGAGTATTCAACGGAAGCAGAGCCATCTTGCAACAGTAAAACCGCCAGTTCGCTTTGTGAAAAATGGAGAGGGACCTGTTCGGGAGCGTGGTAAGATCCAATTACCTCGCCTTTTTTAGTAAGGACAAGAAGCCAGCCCTTTTGATTTGACACCAGCTGTGTTAATTCTGTATCAAAGGTCGTTTTATTTTCTTTTATCGTAATTCGGTTTGAAAAAAACGTGTTATCTGCCTTAGCTAAATCCTGTGTGACTTCATCTTTCATTATCGCAAAGCCAATGATTCCCCAAATGAAGATTAATATACAGAAAAACAGGATAAAGAGAAGAATCAACTGGATAAAAAACTGTATCAAAAATCGTTTATGGATGTTCATGACTGCCACCATCAGGGACAAATTTATAGCCTAACCCTCTTACGGTCATAATCTGCTGCGGCTTGCCCGGATTGTCTTCGATTTTTTCGCGAAGCTTACGAATATGAACCATAACGGTATTATCCTCGCCAAGAAACTCTTCGCCCCATACATTTTCATAGATCTGACTTTTACTAAAAAGCTGATTGGGATGTTTACAAAAGAAAAGCAGGAGCTGATAGACCTGAGCAGGTAATTCTACGGTCCCTCCATGTATGGACACTTCTCCAGAAAGGGTGTTTACATGAAGAGAGCCGTATTGGTAGTCCGTTTTAGAAGGATGAGTGGCTTTTCCTGTGTGACGCCGTAAATGAGCTTTAATCCTAGCAACCACTTCAAGGGGATTGAAGGGTTTTGTAATATAATCATCCGCCCCTAATGCAAAGCCCGAAAGTTTATCTAAATCTGTTGATCGTGCTGTTAGAAAGAAGATGGGTGCATCGGTCGTTTCTCTAATGAGCGGACAAATCTCAAACCCGCTTCGATTAGGAAGCATCACGTCCAAAAGGATGAGATCATATCGTTTTTTCTGGCATAGGGCAAGAGCGTCCTCAGCTGTACCTGCTGTATCAATCAAGTGAAATGCTTCCTTTTTTAGGATGGTGGTTAACATATGTAAAATGGCTTTCTCATCATCGACAATTAATAAGCGTGGCTCGTGCATAACGAAACTCCTATTCTATTTAATCTATAAAATAATCATATCATTCAATTGCTAATAATCTAGGAATTAAGGAAAAATTAAGGTGGATTTTTACCGGGATTAAGAAAGGAAAACTATACTTATGGTAAATAGAAAAATGAGTAACAGTAGAGTGAAGGAAGAAAGGGGTAAAAAAGTATGTATGTGATGGGGAAAAGGGAATTTTTGAACTTATTCAAAGGAGTAAAATCGTTTATTGTTATTATGATCTTACTCGTCACTTCTTATTATTCAGCAAAGTTTGCCAATATATTAATGTCGGGGATTGACCTTTCAGCAAAGGAGGCCGAAAATATTCATACGATTGGCCTTTTGGCGCTGCTGTTTCTCTTCGGCCAATTATTTATTGCAGGTCTCTCACATGATACCATCAACAGGGAGACACACGAACGCACGATACGATTTTTAGTGACAAGAACGTCTAGAACCTCTATTTTAGTGGGAAAGTTTTTCGGTATTTGGCTGTTTTGGATTAGTTGTATAACGATTTCATTTGTACTTATTAGTATTTTTGCCCGAAAGATTGATCTTTTTATTTTTTCACAGACAATCAGTTTGGTCACGTGTCAAATTGCTTTCACCATTCTGCTCTCGGTCCTCATCCCTAAGCCAGGGCTCACCATGTTTTTAGGAGTCGTGGCGGGATTGACCCTTCCTATTTTAGGGTTTTGGCTTGTGTTTACGTCTAATATTTGGGTGAAATGGGCGAAGTTTATAACCCCGTTTTATTATTTGGAGCGAGAAGATTTTACCTTTTTAGTGATTTTTCTTTTAGCAGGGATGATGCTCTTTTTCGCTAATTTCGTTTTTAACAGGAGGGAATGTTGATGAATGC
Organism: Neobacillus bataviensis LMG 21833; assembly: GCF_000307875.1. GTDB lineage: Bacteria > Bacillota > Bacilli > Bacillales > Cytobacillaceae > Neobacillus > Neobacillus bataviensis. The sequence goes on along the minus strand of NZ_AJLS01000034.1, from coordinate 44,093 downwards.
GATACAAACAAAGCAATTGGCGAAATCGTATGGTTCCGTTTCAATCATAAGAGGTATTGATCTGATTGTGAAAAAGGGCGAAATCTTTGGTTTCTTAGGAAGAAACGGAGCAGGTAAATCTACTTTTATTAATATGTTAACCGGCATTATTCATCCGAGTTCTGGAACTTACTCACTATTAGGGGTAGAGGGTCCAAATAATCAGGTGAAGAAACGGATTGGGGTTATGCCTGATTACTCCACTTTATATGGATCCTTAACCGCCATGGAGCACCTGAAATTTCTATCAGCCCTATCGGGAAAACAGGCGGGACAGGAATGGTGCCGGGAGGTTTTAACCTTGGTTGGTTTGGAAGCCCATGCACGAAAAAAAGTGGCTAAATTCTCATTTGGGATGAAAAAGAAACTGGGGATTGCGCTCGCCATTATTCATGATCCGGAGCTCATTTTCCTTGATGAGCCGACTTCCGGTTTAGATGCAGAATCTGTCCTCCATATTCATAAGCTGATCCGAGCGCTGCAAAAAAGAGGGAAGACCGTTTTCATGACCTCTCACAATCTAGCGGAAGTTGAAAAACTATGTACACAGATTGCGATTATGAAAGACGGACAGATTGTCAATTGCGGAACTATGGATGAGCTAAGAGCCTTCTATCGGTCAACCATAAAGGTGAAGATTAAGCATTCCCCAATACCGGTATCTGAACAGGTGAAGTTACACAAGTGGCTGGAGTCAGCTGGAACCGACCTCGAGATTAAGGATCCCTATGTAATGATTACGGTAAAGGATGAGAGAAAGATTGCTGAAATTATTCGTGCTATTCAGCAGTGCCGGGCCGATGTTCTGCGTGTTGGAGTAGATGAGCCATCACTCGAAGATATTTTTCTAGAAGAGTAGCTTCTGTCAGGGGGCGGATTATATGCCCCCCATAAAAGAATCATATAATCCGTCCTTTTGCTTCACCCTATTTTTTGAAACTTATGGTTCAATTAGAACGTAGTAATGACAAGAAGTACCTTTTATCAACCTGGAATAGAAGGTGTCTTTTTATGTATTCTCAAATGAATGAACCTCAAGGAAGACCATCTAAGGATGCAATAAAAGTCTGGATTATTAGCGCAACAATTGAAAATGTAATTGGATTCATCATCTTAGGTGTTTTATTAATTCTAGACTTTCATTTTTCATGGAAGGAATGGATTTGAATAAATAAAAGCCAACTGAAAGACAGCTGGCTTAATTCTGCATCTTATTTGATAAAGTGAACATTACTCTTAAATTCCGGTTCACTCGTGTTTGGCAAATACCAGAGGGTATTCAATGTTATCCCTTTTTCGTCAAACATCGCCGCCAGCTCTTCCATAAAAATGCCGCGGGTCGGGTCACACGATGGACTACTCTGAATCCCTAGCAAACCGACAATTTCATAATCATTTTTCATATAGTCTTCAGCTTGTATAAGGACAGGCTTTAGAATCTCCCGGCAATGTTGCCTGTATTCGGGTGTATTGTATTGTTCGTACGTCATCGATGGTCGATTAAGTCCGAGAAAGGTAAATTCCGGGCATGGCAGCTGGAGAAATCCGTAGCCTGCTTTCATTGCCCACTCAACAGCTGAAAGGACAGCACCTTCTGCTCGTGCCTCATCTTCAATGACTGTATTCTGGTTTAGGATACAATGAGAAACTAGTAAAATCTTTTTACTACGCTGCATTTTTCTTCTCCTTATTCACGATCTTTGCTAGATTTGGCAAGCGGGCTATCATAAACATAACAAGCAAGCACGTAATGATTTTATCGACAAAATTGCCGGTTATCCTTGAAATAAATGTCGAGGCAAAGACACTTTCACCTGCTGATCTCATCCATAAGACGACTAAATCCATCCCGCTGCCATTTAATCCCCCGTATACGGCAACAGCAATCGGTGTCCCAATAAGTGGCGCAATAATCGATAACATAATTCCTGTGATAAGGGCGATATACCATTTCCTGAAATCAAACTTTTTCGCCATGTAACCAGCCACCAACGCAATGGCAATGTTAACAAGCCCAAAGAACATCGCAGATGGGCCTGTTGTGGCCCCAAGGACAACGTTTGTCAGTCCGCCAGCTAATGCTCCCCACCATGGGCCGAATAAGACGGCGACTAAAACCGTACCAATCGTATCAAGAAATAATAAAGGAATTTTCATTGATGAGACAACGGTTCCTAAAATGACGTTTAAAGCAATTCCCATTGCAGAATAAGTTAAAATCATAGTTTTACTTACTTTCATAAACCTTCCCCCTCATTTATAAAAAAATATTAAAATCCCTTTGCATCACCGCTTAAATAAAAGCTCCGTAAATTCTTTAATGATGGGTCGGTCTACCGTATCCGTCAGAGAAGTAAAATAAAAGTTTCTAAGATAGGGTTCGAATTTTTCAATAATTTGGATCCGACCTGCCTTTGCGGCTGGCAATGCAGCCAGCTTCGAGATAAAACTGATACCAAGTCCTGCTTCTACTGCAGCGATAACAGCTTCGGTACTGCCGATGGAGACAACAGAGTGCAAATCGGAAAGTGAACACTCATGGACGGACAGATAATCCTCCATTACCTTCCTCGTACCTGACCCTTGTTCTCTTAAAACAAAATCATATTGTTTGATCTGCTTAAACTCCGGGTCGTCTGAATGGATCATCGAGTGTCCATTTGGTGTAATCAATACGAGTGAATCAGTGGCAATCGGCCTGAATTGAAGTTTGGTTGACTCTTGCTCGAGGCCAATTATTCCTACATCAATTTGATGATCTAACAGTTTATCGAGGATTTTCTTAGAATCACCGATTTCAATGGTTACATCTACCTTTGGGTAAAGGTTTCTGAATGTTTTAATCCAACCTGGCACAAGATATGTTCCAGGAATGGTACTGGCACCGATGGTCAAGGTTCCGGTTAATGTATCTTGAAGACCGTGAAGTTCATCCTCCAACCTGCGCCATCTTTGTGTTACTTCTTTAGCGGCTTGATAAACAAGCTTTCCGGCAGCGGTTGGCTGTATTCCCGATGTGCCTCGTTCCAAAAGTTCCATTCCAAGCTCTTCTTCCAAACTCTTTATTTTAAGGCTTGTAGTTGGCTGTGAACTTTTTAAGGTGGCAGCTGCTTCTGAAAAGCTTTTTTTCTCGACAACCAAAATGAACGCTTCTAGTTTGTTAAAATTCATTTCTACACTCCATCTATATTAGAATATTTAATAATTTATATTTACTTTTTTTATATTAGGGTGAAAAAATAATAACGACAATTGACATCGTAGTTATACCATTATATTTTAACTTGATGGAACAGCATATGAAAGCGGGAATTATAAAACATCTGTGTCGATACTGTTAACGCTGGGTGTAGTAAATAATTTTATTGACTTTTTATAAAACGTGTGCTATAATATAAATTTATTGACATGTTAATGATCCCGTCATACAATATTCTCCTAGCAAATATTTTGCTGGGAGTTTTCTTTTTTTAGGGGGAGTTATCGTGGAAGCTAATAAGGAAAGTTTAACCGCGTTAGTCAGCTGCTTTGCCAGGGGATATCATGCATTGAACAGCAGCAAGCCCATTTTTAATGATCGGACTGCTCATTCACTTTTACGTGATGAGGAAAAACAGCTGATCGGCACCAATTGGGCGAATGCTATTTCTTTTTTTAATCCGGAAAAGAGTGAATCCTTGAAATCATTGGACGAAAAATTAGAGTGGGTGATGAACAATCAGACTGTTCCTCAATTAGTCAGCCGGGCACGATATGCAGAAGACAGTCTGATGTCTGCGATTGAGCGTGGTGTAAGACAATATGTGATTTTAGGCGCTGGCCTAGATACTTTTGCCCTGCGTCAGAAAAACTTGCCGGAAGATTTTATCATCTATGAAGTCGACCACCCCGCAACCCAAGCATTCAAAATTAATCGCCTACAAGAAATGGGTTTTGCCATTCCTGCAAACGTAAAATTTGTTCCCGTTGATTTTAAACACGGTTCTTTGTCTGAGGAACTGAAAAAAAGCGGCTATGATGCCGAGCAATTTGCCTATTTTAGTTTGTTAGGTGTCGTCATGTACTTAGAGAAACCTGATTTCTTTAACCTTCTTACTGCCATTTCAGAAATGTCTTTAAACGGCAGCTCCTTTGTCTTTGATTATCTTGATGACACGGCTTTTAATGATCAATTGGCCTCAAAGAAACTCATCCAAATGCGGCAAATTACTGCTACTACGGGAGAGCCGATGATCACTGGCTTCGATCCATTTGAACTGGACCGGGAACTCCAAGATTGCAACATGCTGCTATATGAAAATCTATCTCCTGCCAATATTGAAGAATTGTATTTTACAGACAGAGACGACGATTTACATGCCTTTGACCATTTTCACTTCGCTCATTTAGTTGTTCATAAATAAATTCTGACACCGTTCATTTTTTTGGACGGTGTTTTTTAATAAAAAATTTCCAAATCTGCAACCTTTTGCTATCGTTATACGTGGTTAGGGTGAAAGGGGGAACAGGAGTGGAACTGGATCAGGCTTATCGTGAACATGTAAATGATTTATACCGATATCTGTACTCCCTTTCAAAGGATCATTATATCGCTGAGGATTTGGTTCATGAGGCTTTTTACCGGGCTTATTTGCATCTTGAGGACTATGAAATCTCCAATATTCGCGCATGGCTGTTTAAGGTTGCCTTTCATGCCTTTATTGATTTCCAACGAAAAAATAAACGTTTGGTCATTCAGGATCAATTGGAAGAGAGAGATTCTTTAAAGGAAACTCCGGAAAAAAGGCTGCTAGAGAAAGAGAGTTTTCAATTATTATTAAACGACATTCATTCATTAAAAGAACAGGAACGGCATGTATTACTGTTATGTGATTTACATCAGCTTACCTACAATGAAGCAGCGGAAATTTTGGAAATGAACATAAATACGCTGAAAAGCAACTTGCATAGGGGCCGCAAGAAAGTCATGGACAAAGTGAAGGAAAGGAAGAAGGCAGATGAGTGATGAAAAGAAGGGTTTCGAAGAAGATTATCAAGATTATTTAAAGGAATCACTGAATGAAGTAAGTGGAGTTCACCCTTATTCAGAAAAGAGCCAAACGGAGATCGTCACGATTGGGAAAAATATGGCCCGCAGGACGAATATCATGATCAGTCTGGCCATTCTGTTATTAATTGTTCCTGTCATGACGTTGGCCTCCTACATGTACTATGCCATTGGCGATAGGGCAAACCGTCTGATTGATGTTGTCACGAAAACGATTTATGTGACCGAGCCAAATATGAGTTTGGAAGAGCTTCGCTTAGAACATGACATTGGCTTTTTTTCAATGAATATCAACTTTGACGTATATAAGAAAATTGGCAAGGAAGATTACAAGGCAGGTAACTATGATATTGACTTTTTGTTAGACAAGGCTAACTTTCCTAAGAAGAATTTGAATCTAGATAGGCCGTTAGCGGAATATCCGGATAAGGATACAGAGGTCTTGTTTCACCCTAAAGCATCCGTTCCGTTTAATAGAAGGGATCAATGGGATATGTTAAATAAGCTTCCTAATGGGACTGTTGCTGAGGTATATATATCATTAAACGATGTAATGAAACCGGAGGAACTGAAGAAAATTCTGCCCAAGAATATGGAACTTCGCTGGCTGGCGGTAGATACAGGGTTGGATGCGGCACAGGTGGATGGTGAAGGGGTGCCAATTACTCCGCTCGGCTACCCGGCACAATATGATCCGACTACCTGGTCCCCATTTAAAACAGATAATCAGACAAATGAAGAAGTGTTTCTCGATATTTTGTCGTTGCTTGAAAAAAACGAATCGATTGCTGAAAAGGTCGCCCGGGCTAAATCATTGTCCCTGAAAAGCCGCATAGCCTATATTAAGAAACACGGTATCAAGGTGTATGGTGCTGTGATCACCGGCCCGACGGAAGAATTGAGAAAGCTAGAAAATGTAAAAGAAATTAGTACGATGAAGGTAGGGGAGGTAAAACTATGGAACTGGGAATAAAGAAAAAAAGAGGCAACAGACGCCTTCCGACAATATCGGGATTTTTATCTTTTCTGATTGCGCTAATCTCCTTAGCCGGTTTAAATGTTGCTCTATTAATAAAGAACTCAGAGTTTCCCGGGCTCTTTATCCTTCAATTGCCAATTGTAGGCTTTTTTCTCGGACTCGCGGGGCTAGTGACCCTGAGAAGATCGAGATTATATGCCATTTGGGGGCTTTCTCTTAATATCTTTTTACTCATTTTTACCCTTTTAATGGTGATTGCATCGTTAAGCATTAATCCAAAACCATAACAGTAAATTTTTTATGAAAAATGGTACAGAATCCCCTTCGCTGGACATACTGTGTATAAAAGCCTGTCCAACTGAGGTGGTTGAATTGGAGAAAGCAGCAAATTTATGTTGGGAAGGGCTGACATTAAAACATGTCTCCCACCCCAAGATTGTTAAACCATATATACTATTTATTTTTTCTGCCCTTCTGGTTGAATTGTTTTTGATTGCACTATTTGGAGTGTCTGGTTTTATTTTTTATCAAAACAGCTTTAGTCCGGATATTGTCTATTATATTTGCGGTGCAGTATTGCTTTTAATGTTTGTTATTACAATTTCAGTGCTAAAAGCCATTATTTCCAGGTGGAATATTTTTTAAAATCTCATTAGTTTCTTATTCTTTATTCGAAAGAAGTTCCGATACAGTTACAAAGTTGTATCCTTTTTCCTTGAGTGCCGGTAGAAAGATCTTTAGAGCCTGGAGGGTCTGACTTCGGTCGCCGCCGCCATCATGCAGGAGGATAATATCGCCATTACGTGCATGACTAATGACATGATTAGCGATATTTAGAGCCCCCGGAAGGGACCAATCTTTTAATTCTTGATGATATGACCAAAGTACGACCCTGTATCCTAGCTCCCTTGCCTCTTGCAGCAGAGAATTGTCTAAATATCCTCCGGGCGGTCGAAACAGCTTAGGATGATTTGGTTGATATTTTTGGATAATTCGATCTGCCAAAACGACTTCGTGGCGCATCTGTTGGAAGCCAACCTTGTTTTCGTAAGGATGTGTCATGGAGTGATTGCCCAATTCATGACCAGCCTCGACAACTTGTTCGACAACATCTGGATACAGTTCCATTCTGTTTCCGATTTGAAAAAATGTTGCATGGGCACCATACTTCTCGAGTAGTGCAAGAATCTGAGGCGTATAAACAGGATCGGGGCCATCGTCAAATGTTAAAGCGATGACCTTTTTATGTGTTGCCACATCCCAGATCACATGCCCAGTGGGCTCCACTTGCTCTCTCTTAATCATCTCCGCGAGCACATTATTTTGACCACTTGTATAAAAACAGAAAACCGCGATAACGAATTGAACCCATTTCTTCATGACAAAAGCTCCCTCAACGACCTATAACTTGTTAGTCTTAATAATGTGTGCCATTATCATCATTCCTATGTTAAGAATCAAAGTAACTGTTTTCCAGAACAGATGGCGGGGTTATTCATACAGCAAAGGTTGTTGCTAGAATGATACCCGCTGATGAAATCACCGATTAAAAGTAGATATTTGAAACATTCCCATTTTTTCAACGTAATACAATTATGGAAGGGAGATGGTCTGGGTGAGCAGATATTCAATGGATGAATTTATTAAACAGACGGAACAAAAGGATAAAGGGGAAGGATTTTTCGAATTAGAAACTCCGCGCATGCTTGAAGTTAACTTGGATGGCCTTGTATGGGCTAAAGCGGGATCCATGGTCGCTTATCATGGGAAAATAAAGTTTGATCGCGAAGGCATCTTGGAGCACGGACTTGGGACGGCCTTTAAAAAGGCGTTAACCGGTGAAGGGGCTTCCTTAATGAAAGCCAACGGCCGGGGGAAATTGTATCTTGCTGATGAAGGGAAAAAGATTATTATCCTAAATTTGCAAAACGATTCGATCTATGTGAATGGAAACGACTTGCTGGCATTTGAACCGGGGATTAAATGGAAGATAAAATTGATGAGGCGGATTGCCGGAATGATGGCTGGCGGTTTATTCAATGTCCACTGTGAAGGTACCGGCATGATTGCGATAACCACTCACTATGAGCCGTTGACATTACGGGTTTCGCCGGGTCAGCCGGTTATTACTGATCCGAACGCCACGGTTGCCTGGTCTGGAAACCTCCAGCCTGAGTTTCAAACGGATATCAGTTTAAAGACCTTCTTCGGAAGAGGCAGTGGCGAATCGATCCAAATGAGGTTTGAGGGCGATGGATTTGTTGTAGTGCAGCCTTATGAAGAGGTTAAGAGGGTGGAGAAGGGTTAACTTCATTGTGAATAAGCGGATGAAGACCAAAAGTACAAACGAAATCGGAAAAAAGGTCTTCATCAAGCCGATGAAGACCAAAAGTGTAAACGAAATCAGAAAAAAGGTCTTCATTAAGCGGATGAAGACCAATAGTGTAAACGAAATCGAAAAAAAGGTCTTCATTAAGCGGATGAAGACCAAAAGTGTAAACGAAATCGGAAAAAAGGTCTTCATTAAGCGGATGAAGACCAAAAGTGTAAACGATATCAGAAAAAAAGTCTTCATTAAGCGGATGAAGACCAAAAGTGTAAATGAAATCAGAAAAAAGGTCTTCATTAAGCGGATGAAGACCAAAATTGTAAATGAAATCGGGAAAAGGGTCCTCGTTAAGCGGATGAAGACCAATAGTACAAACGAAATCCCCAAAAAGGTCTTCATTCATAATAAGTCCATTGATGAACCCCCACTTTTTTATAATTCTTCTCCAAAATCTTTCTAATAGTTCTTTTAGAATCTACAACCCTACACCAATCATAAATCAAATTCGATGTAATTCTCATTTCAGGAAATAGAAGCTTTAATTCATTCACACTCCGCAGAACAGCTGATGTCACCAATTCATCATGCCCACAATCGCCGCACACACATTTCTTCCCTTGAACAGAAATCGAAAACGAGCGGCATAGCTCACATGTAATCCCTTTTCGCAGCCCTTCATAATTATATTGAGGCAACGTGGTATAAGGATTTTCTTCAATATGAAGGGAAATTAGTTTGTCAGCCAGCATCTTGTGTTTTCCAGTTAGTCTTGATGATCTCATATCAAATTTTTTCAAATAGCTATTTACCTGTGTTGGAAAAATAAAAGGCTTGTCGAGAGGTGCTTGGTATAGGGTGAACCCGGGATTGATAAAAACGACCTGGGCTTCGATGGGCAAAGTAAACCCAATATTATGAAGTAATTGTCGGAGCAGGGATTCGCAGCGGTTCAATTGATGTAGTGGATTAGTATATTCCTTTTTGGGCCTTTTGTATAATCTGTCTGCTTCTGGATCAATTACGTAAAAATAATCACCTTCAAAATTTTTCACTTCATAAAGGTAAAGCTTTTCAGAAATAATAATCAGCGAATCAATTTGAAAAGTAGTGTTGTTTACTTTGAATAGCAGGTCATTTAAGATAAGGCACTCACATTGAAGATTCTCCGTCAAGGCATCAAACATGAGCTCGCCTTCATATCCCTTTTTAAGGCTAAAATAATGCTGTTTGTCTTTTTCGGGTAAGGTCATTAAGGTATTTAACAATTCCAAAATGATTAATTCCTTAGATTTAGTACGGGGTTTATACGCCATATGCCACTTCCTTTCTTTTCTTAATTGTATAAAAGAATTACATCTATTTATCCTAAAGGATTGAACATTTTGTTAACATTAAAAAACAACATCTAATCCACATGATTAGATGTTGTTTATTCAGTATTTATTTTTTCAAATGATATGGGACAGTCGTAATAATAACATTTCTCCGATATAACAGGAACGAACGAATCAGTAAGCTAGACTGGTTATGAAGAATATTGTGCCAGCCTTTTTTCGGAATAAATTGCGGGATGACCACGGTAACTTGGTAATTTGATTCACTCGCTTTATGTTCAACAGTATCGACAAATTTGGTCAATGGTTGAATAATACTGCGATAATGTGAATGTAGTGTCACGAGCCGGACATCAGGCTGCCAATTCTTCCACTTCTCTTCAAATTTCTTTTCATCGTCTCTTTCAAAAGAGACGTAAACCGCAATAATCTGATCAGGTGAAAGGGATTTTGCGTAATTGATGGAGTTTTCTACGACATGCGTAATTCCAGCAACAGGCACAATAATGACATTCCCTTCAATTGGGACAGCAGGCTCACAAGTTGTAATCCGGAGTTGGTCGCCAACTGCCTCATAATGCCTTCTTATTCTGTGAAAAATAAAAATGATAAGGGGTAAGAAAATTAACACAGGCCACACCCGATCGAACTTGGTTAAAAAGAACACAATGGTAACCGTAAAACTAATGAGAGCCCCAGTTGTGTTAATAATGAACTTCGGCACCCATCCAGTTGGTTTTTCACGAATCCATTTCAGCATCATTCCCGTTTGTGACAACGTAAAAGGAATAAAAACTCCCACGGCATAGAGCGGAATAAGATGTTCCGTCTGGCCTTCAAAAAACATAATTAAAAGAATGGAGGCAACACCAAGGATGATGATTCCATTGGAGTAACCTAACCGGTCACCTCTAATGGTAAACATTCTTGGGATAAATTTATCTTTGGCTAAGTTTACTGCGAGTAAAGGGAAGGCTGAATACCCCGTATTGGCGGCAAGGATTAAAATTAATGCCGTTGTCCCTTGAATAAAATAATACATTCCATTCCGTCCAAAGGTTTCCTCTGCAATTTGTGAGACGACCGTCACCTCAGCACGAGGAGAAATTCCATAATAATAGGCTAGAAATACGATGCCTGAAAAAAGTAAAGCTAGTAAAGTTCCCATGGCCATTAAGGTTTTGGCCGCATTTTTGGGAGCCGGGTCTTTAAAATTTGGAATGGCATTGGATATGGCCTCGACGCCTGTAAGTGCTGAACTGCCGGATGCAAATGCTCGTAATAGAATAAAGAGACTTACTCCGGCTACAGGTGTACCAAGTGGAGCCGATAAATCGGGTGAAACCTTACCCGTTAAGACATTGAATAACCCGACTCCAATCAATATAAATAAGGCAAGCACAAATAAATAAACAGGGTAGGCTAAAATTGTAGCAGACTCTGTTAGTCCTCTTAAATTCAAGATAGTTATGATCAAGACGAATATAATTGCAATGACTACCTTATGTGAATGAAAGGAAGGAAAAGCAGATGTAATGGCATCGGTTCCAGCGGAAACACTTACAGCTACCGTTAAAATGTAGTCTACTAATAATGACCCTCCAGCAATAAGCCCTGGGTTAACCCCTAAATTTTCCTTCGAAACCACATACGCGCCGCCGCCATGCGGATAGGCAAAAATAATCTGCTGGTAGGATAGAATTAATGCAGCTAATAGTATTAGTACTCCGATTGCAATGGGAATGGAGTACCAAAAGGCAAGGGTGCCCAATGTAACAAGGACAATCAATATTTGTTCAGGGCCATAGGCAACGGATGATAACGCATCCGAAGAAAGGATGGCTAATGCCTTCGTTTTAGAAAGTTTTTGTTCCCCTAGTGCAGTTGATTTTAAAGGACGCCCAATTAAAAATCTCTTTATTGAAGAAATCACTGCTGTTCACCGCCGAATAGTTATAAATATAGTGTTCTCTTTTTAACTAAAAAAAACCATTTCCAATAAGAGTTAAAAAAAGTCTACAAGTCACCAAAAATAGACTTGTAGACATTATTTTTCATGTCGAACAAGTTCCACCTTCCTTCTCATATAACGCTTACGAGGTTAGCTGTCGGATTCGGACCATTGAGTAGCCCTACCTTTTAAAGGATTCACCCCTTGGGTTATAGATCAACCCGCAAACACGGTTCCCCCGTACCATATGGTTTCAGCGATTTAGAAATTTGAAACTGTGGATTATCATACTCCCGCGTACCTAAAAAGTAAATACAAAAATTTATAAACTTTTAACGAATGTTATTCCAACATATGTAAATAATAGTGATATTTTATTTCGATAGGAGTGAAAATATGTTCAGCCCTAAAAAACCCATATTAACTGATCAATTTTTAGACGAATTAGCAAAAGAAATATCCCTACTTTATGGAAATCCTGAATATGAAAATAAGGTTTTGCGGGTAAAGAGTGGGGTAGAGATACAGAAGTCGAAGCAAAATAGAGAAGAATGAAACCAATATATTTAATCAATCGATTAATTAGTTTAGTCCGGTATCATTCAAACGATTGATTAAAATACATTTCTTGCTGATGATAATTGATAATTTCCCAAAACTTTACAGAAAAAATTGTAACAGAGGGCAGGATGTGCTATTGTAAAGTTGAATAAAATGACTAAAAAACTAAATCAGTCAAAGGGGAGGGCGAGGAGATGGCACCCGACAGAAGAAAGATGATTGTGGAAGCGGCAACAAAGTCCTTTTCCTTATTTGGTTTTAAAGCGACAACAATGGATCAAGTCGCAAAGCTTGCCAATGTTGGAAAAGGAACCATTTATACTTTTTTTAAAAATAAAGAAGAGTTATTTGAAGAGATAATATCTACGCTTGTAAAGGAAATGATTGCCGAGGCTGATGCCGTCATCCAAACAGATTTGCCGTTTACAGAAAATGTCCATCGTGCCTTATACCGTTTATTAGAATTTCGCTCCCAGCACCAACTCATGATTAAGCTTGTCCAAGAAGAAGCTGAAATGGGAACATTGACGGTCTCGGAAATGCTGCAGCATGTGGAAAATGAGATAATTGCATATTTGAAGCTAAAAATTGAGACAGCTATTGCGAAAGGTTCAATCCCTGAGGTCAACACAGAAGTCACCAGCTTTCTGTTGCTGAAAATGTATATTGCCCTTGTGTCTGACTGGGAAAGAAATCACGAACCGTTAAGTTCCGAGCAGATTGCTGAAATTATGAAGGTATTTCTATTGAAGGGATTGCCGAGGTAACAGGTTTTTATGCCTATAGCTTCATGAAGGACAGATCACACGGTTTGGAATAGGGATTAGTCCTTCATCGGCTTCATGAAGGACAGATCGCTTCGTTTGGAACAGGGATTAGTCCTTCATCGGCTTCATGAAGGACTAATCGTCCGGTTTGGAATAGGGATTAGTCCTTCACACCAGCTTAAGACCCGTCCGTTACTGCCTTTTGCTTAAGTTCTCCTGAGCCATTTTAACGAGCTCGCGCACCATGCTGCCGCCGAGCCGGCCGCCGACTTTTCCGGCCTGTTCGGATGTGAGCTGGCCGTTATAGCCTTTTTTCAAGGGAACACCGACCTCCTCGGCAGCTTCAAATTTCGCATCCTCGGGGTTTACGGATTGAACAACCTTCGCTTTAAGTGCATCGAGTCCCCTTCGTGCTTCAGGAACAAGTATTTTATTTCTTCTCGCCATCGAAAATCCCTCCTTTAAAAATAGGATTTCCCTAATATAAAAATTCATCAATAATGACTGGATAAATCCTTATCTTTCCAGTATAATAGCTGGTAATCGAGCTTAGAAAAAATCAATGAAAAAGAGAGTAGTTATCTAGGAAGTGAAAGCGAGTCAGGGGTGGTGTGAGCCTGATACGGAGTAGATAATGAAGCGCACTTTTGAGATGCTGACCCGAATAAAGTAGGGGAGCCGGAGAATCCTCCGTTATAAAGTAAAGCCGGTTCAGAATTGAACAATTAGAGTGGTACCGCGGGATTATCAAACTCTCGTCTCTTTATATAAGAGGCGAGGGTTTTTTGTTTTTTATAAAAAAGGAGGTCTATAGATATGAATTTTAAGAAGGAGCTGGCAGCCGTTCTTTTTGAACTGCTTGACCAGGAGATTACAGCAGCGGAACTGGAACTGATGATTGAGAAGCCAAAAAACGCCACACACGGGGATTTAGCCTTTCCGTGCTTCACCCTAGCTAAGGTAAAAAGAAAATCACCTAATCTAATCGCACAGGAACTAAGTGGAAAGATTCAAGCACCCATTTTTGAAAAAGTAGAAGTGGTAGGCGCGTATCTTAATATCTTTTTAAATAAAAAGTTGGTTTCTGAACAACTTGTCAACAGCATTTTCGAACAAAAGGGTCATTTCGCAGACCTCGAATTTGGGGCAGGTGGCCATGTCACAATTGATATGTCGTCACCAAATATCGCGAAGCCTTTTTCAATGGGGCATTTGCGTTCGACTGTCATCGGAAACTCTATCGCCTTGATTACAGAGAAATGCGGTTATAAAGCCATCAAAATTAACCATCTTGGTGACTGGGGTACACAATTCGGGAAGCTAATAACCGCCTATAAACTATGGGGCGATGCCGAAAAGGTAAAACAAAACCCGATTAAGGAGTTACTCGCACTTTATATAAAGTTTCATGAAGTGGCAGAAGCCGATCCATCACTAGAAGATCAAGGCCGGAGTTGGTTTAAACGCTTAGAGGATGGCGACGAGGAAGCGTTAAGTTTGTGGCAATGGTTCCGCGATGAATCGCTGAAGGAGTTTTCAAGAATCTATGAGTTAATGAACGTTGAATTTGATTCCTATGCCGGTGAGGCTTTCTATAATGACAAAATGGATCGCATCGTTAAGCTGCTTGAGGAGAAACAGCTGTTGATTGAATCCGATCAAGCACAGGTTGTCGAGTTAACCGAGGAACAGTTGCCGCCATGCCTCATTAAAAAATCGGACGGTGCAACACTCTATGCGACCCGTGATTTAGCTGCCGCACTCTACAGAAAAGAAAACTATGATTTTGTCCAATCGTTATACGTGGTCGGCCATGAACAAAGCCTTCATTTTAAACAGTTGATAGCCGTATTGGGAAAAATGGGCTATGAGTGGGCCGAGAAAATGGTTCATGTTCCATTTGGCATGATGTTAAAGGATGGAAAAAAGATGTCTACTCGGAAGGGAAAAGTTGTCCTTTTAGAGGAGGTACTAAATGAATCGATTGCGATGGCACGCCACAATATTGAAGAGAAAAATCCAAACCTGGCAAATAAAGATGTAGTAGCGAAGCAGGTAGGTGTGGGCGCGGTTATTTTCCACGATTTAAAGAATAATCGAATGAACGATATCGAATTTTCCTTAGAGGAAATGCTGCGTTTTGAAGGGGAAACAGGGCCATATGTCCAATATACCTTCGCCCGTGCCTGCTCGATTTTACGTAAGGCGAATTGGCAAGCCGATTCACAGCCTAAAACCTATCCAAATTCCTGGGACAAGGAATGGAAAGTAGCAAGTCTGTTAATGGAATTTGCCCCTGCTGTTAAAAGAGCCTGTGATAATTACGACCCATCACAGGTGGCAAAATATATTGTTGACCTTGCCCAAGCCTTTAATAAGTATTACGCAGAGGTAAAAGTTTTGGAGGAAAGCATGGAAAAGCAAGCACGCCTGGCCCTTGTTTACAGTGTAACGGTCGTTCTTAAAGAAGGATTACGATTATTGGGCATTGAAGCACCGGAAGAAATGTAAGGCCATTTTGTTTCCTAATTGGAGAATAATGGTATAGAATAAAACTATGCAAATTTTAAGGGGGACTATCCAAATGAGCGAATTGTTATTTAAAAGCTTTGAGTTAACAAGAAACTATCTAATTAAAAATGTGGAGGCTTTTGACGAGGCAATTCTTGATGTCCAGCCGCAAGGATTTAACAATACAATCCACTGGCATATCGGCCATGTTTTAACCGTTGCAGAACAATTTATGTTTGGTTTTCCGAAAAAATCAACGAATCTGCCAGCAAACTATATGGAACAATTCGCAACTGGCACTAAGCCTGCTGACTGGCAAGGCGACGTTCCATCTGTTCAGGAATTGACTGCACAGTTAAAGGAGCAACTAAAGCGCATTAAGGAAATTCCAGGAGAAAGCTTTAACGAAAAGCTGAAAACTCCATTCCTAGGTCAAGAAACATTTGGTGAACTTGCTAACTTTGCCGTTTTCCATGAGTCGAATCATCTAGGACAAATGCATGCAATGAAACGCGTTATTGAAGCAGCAAAAATAAAATAACACATTTTCACATGAAATTTCGTTTCTACATGCCGTAGAAACGTTTTTTCATTGATAAAAGAGAGGGAGACTTCACCTTTTATGGAAAAACAGGTAACGAAAGAAAGGATTTGGACAAAAGACTTTGTTCTGATCTGTTTAGCAAACTTCTTTATCTTTCTTGGCTTTCAAATGACGCTGCCGACGATTCCATTGTTTGTGGAGGATTTAGGTGGTAATGAACAATTAATCGGGTTTGTGGTAGGAATCTTTACCTTCTCTGCATTGCTGCTGCGCCCTATTGCAGGAAGTTCACTTGAAACAAAAGGGAGAGGCTTTGTTTATCTCATTGGGCTTACCGTTTTTGTTCTATCAGTTGGCTCCTTTGGATTTTTAACAAGTATGGTTTTCTTATTTGTGATGCGTGTTGTCCAAGGGGCTGGCTGGGGATTTTCCACCACGGCATCAGGAACGATTGCTACTGATTTAATCCCTGCTTCGAGAAGAGGCGAGGGAATGGGCTATTATGGGCTTTCCGGCAATTTAGCATTGGCATTTGGCCCCTCCCTTGGGCTAATTCTGACCGGTATTATTTCGTTTAAACTGTTTTTCCTAATTTGTGCGGGATTAGGATTGATGGCGCTTCTATTGTCATCCAGAATTACCTATAAAAAGATCGAACCCAAGCCGAAAGATAGCAAAACCAAGCTCGATCTTTACGAGAAAAGCGCCTTGAAGCCGTCGATGCTAATGTTCTTCATTACGTTCACATTTGGCGGGATTGCTGCTTTTCTCCCGTTATATACGGCTGAAAAGCATATTGCCGGCATTCAATTTTACTTTCTCATTTATGCCCTTGCCTTGATGGTGACAAGGACTTTTGCAGGGCAGCTGTATGACCGGAGAGGACATATCGCGGTTTATATTCCGGGTACATTGTTAATTTTGATAGCCATGATTTTGTTAGCATGGCTTCCAAACAGCATGATTCTGTTTATCGCGGCTGTTTTCTACGGTCTTGGCTTCGGTACCGTGCAGCCTGCCTTACAGTCATGGGCGATTGAAAAGGTTCCAATGAATCGAAGAGGGATGGCGAATGCGACGTTCTTTTCCTTTTTCGATTTAGGTGTCGGTATCGGAGCAATGGTGTTTGGGCAAATTGGTCATCTCTTCGGATACAGCAGTATTTATAAAACGGCAGCTGTTTCGATTTTCATTTCGATGCTGCTTTATTTCTATTTCCTATATAAAGATCGGGTTAGTGCAGTACACCAAGGATCATAGAAAGAGTTAGTTAACGGTCAGAGGGCATGGAGTAAATCTCCATGTCTTTTTATTTTCCTGGTAAGTATGGATGATTCTGTGGCAAAGAGGATAAATTAATTATAGTGAATAACCTGAATTTTGCTTCTTTCCGTCATATAGTTGACACGCAATACCAGCAATTCTATAATCGAATAGTTGTTTGAAAACGCTGTCGATTTTTGTCGTAAAATTTATATTATGATCGTATACACTGAGGTCATCTTTGAAAAAGGAGAGAAACTTTTTGAAATTTATTTTGTTTTTGGCGGCATTGGTCGTTATCTTTTTACTTGCTTTTATCGTAAGTAATAATAAAAAAGGAATAAAATTGAAGCCGGTAGCGATTATGCTGGTTTTGCAGCTAGTATTCGCTTATTTATTGCTTAATACAGAAATAGGTCTTGTGATTATTAGAGGTGTGTCAGGGTTGTTTGAGCATCTTCTCAAGTATGCGGCTGAGGGAGTCAACTTTGTCTTCGGCGGAATGGCAATGAAGGGAGCAGCACCCTTTTTCTTAAACGTACTGATGCCGATTGTCTTCATTTCCGTCTTAATAGGAATCGCCCAGTACATAAAAGTCCTGCCAATCATTGTCCGTTTCCTTGGCTTGGTTTTAAGTAAGGTGAATGGTCTTGGAAGATTAGAATCCTATAACGCGGTTGCATCTGCTGTTTTTGGTCAGTCTGAGGTGTTTATTTCGGTAAAAAAACAGCTTCCGTTCCTACCTGAACATCGCTTGTATACATTGTGCACTTCGGCGATGTCAACGGTGTCGGCATCAATTTTAGGGGCTTATATGACCATGATTGATCCGAAATATGTCATTACCGCGCTCGTGTTAAACTTATTTGGCGGATTTATCATTGCCAATATCATTAATCCTTATGAGGTAACGGAACAAGAGGATATTATTGACATTCAGGATTCTGAAAAACAAACCTTTTTTGAAATGCTTGGGGAATATATTTTGGATGGATTCAAAGTGGCCATTATCGTCGGCGCGATGCTAATTGGATTTGTTGCGTTAATCAGCATGATTAATTATGTCTTTGCGGCGATTTTCGGCATCAGCTTCCAAACTGCACTAGGTTATGTGTTTGCTCCACTGGCGTTTGTTGTTGGCATACCTTCATCCGAAATAGTCGATGCGGGAACTATTATGGCGACCAAGTTGTTATCCAATGAATTTGTGGCCATGATAGATTTAGGAAAAATATCGGAATCCTTGTCTAGCAGAACAGTGGGCATTATTTCGGTTTTCCTCGTATCGTTTGCTAACTTTTCTTCCATTGGGATTATCTCAGGTGCCGTAAAAGGTTTAAACGAAAAGAAAGGAAATGTGGTGGCAAAGTTCGGTCTTAAATTGCTATTTGGCGCAACACTTGTCAGCTTATTAACCGCCGCCATTACGGGCATCATGCTTTAGTTTAAAGGTAAATAGTAGAAGTTCCTTATTAAAATCTTTTGTGATAAAATCATAATATAATAAAAATATTAGCTGGTTTTCTAGGGTTCCGTGGCTTATTGCCAGTCTGGTCCGAGAGAAAACACACACTGTACGGTGTGGACACGGAAGGATAAAAGCCTGGGAGATACTGTTTAACAGTACTCTTCCAGGCTTTTTTGGCTTTCGTATCTTATATTTATATTTTTTTCAGGGGGGATTGGGATGAATTTGAATTGGATGAAAGTCTTTTTTGCAGCATTTTTTGAAGTGTTTTGGGTGATTGGTTTGAAGCATGCTGATGATTTCTGGACTTGGTCGGGAACTGTTGTTTCGATCATCATTAGTTTTTATGCACTTATTATGGCGGGTAGGAAGCTTCCTGTGGGGACAGTTTATGCAGTTTTTGTAGGATTAGGCACGGCTGGAACTGTCATTTCTGATATCCTATTTTTTGGAGAACCGCTGGAAATGAAAAAGATCATCTTTATAGTTGTTTTATTAATAGGTGTAATTGGTTTGAAAATGGTTACAAATGACAATGTAACGGAAGGAGCTGATTCCTAATGGCGTGGTTTTCGTTAGTTTTAGCAGGGTTATGCGAGATGGTTGGAGTAGCGATGATTAACAAACTGCATAAGGATCGGAATTGGCAATCATTTGTATTTTTATTGATAGGCTTTGGCAGCAGTTTTTTATTTCTTGCTTATGCGATGAAATCTCTACCTATGGGAACAGCATATGCTATTTGGACAGGAATCGGTGCGTCAGGGGGAGCGTTATTAGGAATGCTTCTATATGGCGAGTCAAAGGATTGGAAACGAATTATTTTTATTCTGATGGTATTAGGGGCAGCTATTGGGTTAAAGATTGTCTCATAAAATTGAAAACCACCGAAATCAACTTAGAACGGGTTCACTTGTGGGGTGCAAAACATTAAAACATAACTCAAATCACAATTAAATTCGCAAGTTTTTTTACCACTAAATTCACGGTATAATCCAAATAAGTTTTTTTCCTGAAAGATCTCCTTATTGAGGACATTTTTCCTACTTTCCTGCTAGTTTTGTCTTCAATAACCCTTATTGAGGACAGTTTTCTTGCTATCCAGCTGATTTTTGTCCTCAACAGCCCCTATTGAGAACATTTTTCCCGCTATCCAGGCGAGTTTTGTCCTCAATAACCCTTATTGAGGACATTTTTCCTGCTATCCAGGCGAGTTTTGTCCCCAATAGCCCTTATTGAGGACATTCTTCTTGCTATCCAGCTGATTTTTGTCCTCAATAGCCCTAATTGACGACTGAGATTGTATTGTAAGATTCAGGTAGCCAACAGGATAAGCCTCATTACAATTCACATTATAAAACACAGCAAATTCACATAGCCTCCAATAATTATTTCCGTCATTGGAATATACCTTGCGAATTCATATAATAAAAAGACAATAGAACACCTTAAAACCTTGATATGATAACAAAAAAACACATCGTATTTTCATAAGCGAAATACAATGTGTTTTCCTTTGTGATTTGATTGTTTGCACCTCTAAAGTGAACCCGTTAAATCAACTTAATCGGTGGTTTTCTTTGTCTTTTTGATTAAATAGTAGATGACCCCTAAAACGACTGCAGCAATTATGATTGGCAGTACATATGGCTGGGCAAATTCCTTTACGTGTGACCAGTTCTTGCCCAACACCTTTCCTAAGTAAAGGAAAAGAATCGACCATGGCAAAACGGCCGCAACGGTGTAAAGGGTAAATTTGGTTGCTGACATTTTGGCAATCCCGGCGGGAATGGAAATGGCATGTCTAACAACGGGGATGAATCTTGCAGAGAAGATCACACCGGCTCCATATTTTTCAAACCAATGTTCGGCAACATCGATATGACTTTTTTTAATCAGGACATACTTTCCGTATTTCTCCAAAAAGGGACGGCCGCCATAATACCCGGCCCAATATAAAAATAATTGGGCAATCGTACCGCCGATCGTACCTGCAATAACGGCTCCGGCAAAATTAAGATGGCCTTGTGAAATCATGTAACCGCCATAGCCTAAAACAATCTCGCTGGGGATAATCTCTATCATTAATCCCAGTGCGATACCGAAGTATCCTAACTGTGATAAAAATTCTAAAATGGAGTTAATAAACTGTGCCATAATTCACCTTCACTTATGTAATAGTAATTAATATAGTGTATCTCAGTTTGTCTTAGAAAGAAATTAATATGGTAATTTTCCTTTATTTATACCTTTTACACACTATGCCTGTAACGAGTTATCCGTTGAAAACATGTATGTTTTATGGTGGTAGCGGATGCTGTAGACAAGCCCCATCGCGAACATATTCCCCATGAGAGAGCTGCCGCCATAACTGATAAATGGCAGCGGAATACCTGTTATCGGAAGCACTTGAATCGTCATCCCGATATTTTGGAAAACATGAAAAGTGATCACGCTGATAATGCCTGTACAGACATATGTATTAAACAGGTCACGGGTGTCCAAAGCGGTCTTGATTAAATGATAAATAAGCAGAAAAAAGAGACCAACGACGATACTGCCGCCAACGAAGCCATACTCCTCCCCAATCACGCTAAAGATGAAGTCAGTATGGGCTTCGGGGATATAAACCTCGCGATTGGTAAAGCCCTTTCCGGTAATAAGACCCGAGCCAACTGCACTTAACGATTTTAATAAGTGATAGCTGGAGCTTGTGGCATGACTATAAGGATCCAGCCAGGCGTAAATTCGGTTAAATTGGTAGGTTTGTACATGCAAGTATTTTTCAAGAAAATCAGGCTTTATTAAAACCAGATAGAAAATAAGTGCTCCAAGCGATGCACCTGCACTGTAAATCGGGATGATGATTTTCCATGAAATACCGGAGATTAAGATAAGCCCTGTTAAAATAGATAAAATGACGAGCCCTGTACCAAGATCCGGCTGCAACATAATCAGTCCTAGAGGCACTGCTGTAGTAACCCCTAATTTTACTAGTAAAAGAAAATCAGTTTTCAGCGTTTTTTCCAGATGGTTTTCATGATGGCTTGTTATGACACGGCTTAACGCCAAAATTAAAAAGGTTTTCACGAACTCTGAAGGCTGAATTTGTCCGATTCCTCTAATGACAAACCAGCTTTTCGCTCCGTTTCTTATCGGGGCAATGGACTCTGGTGCCAGGTAAACGGCAAGAAGCAAAATCAAACCGAAGCCATATAAATACCAGGAAAGCCGCTTATATTGATAGCCGTCGATAAAGATGGAAACAGAGATAATGGCGGCTCCAATCACATACCAGAAAACTTGCATGAGTAAGAAATTTTTTGCTCCATATTGCCCTGAAGCTTGTGCGCTATAAATAGCCGCACAGCTGACTAAGAAAAAAAGAAATAATAATAAAGTTAACGTCCAATCAAAACGATCAGCCTTTTTCTTGTATTGATCCATCGGCCACACCCATTTTTCCAATAGTAATCTATTTTTTTTGTCGTGAAGGCTTACTTACAATACCTATTTAGGGAATATATTACATCACTATTTATTATAACGATTCCGCGGGAGAAAGGTTTCATTTTATTTTTTCAAGAAATACCTACATTAAATGTTTTAAAAACATGGTTGCGATTCCGAAGTAGGTGAGTAACGAAAAAATATCATTTAACGTGGTAATTAACGGCCCGGATGCAACTGCCGGGTCAATCTTTAGCCGGTATAGGATCAGGGGAATAATGGTTCCCGCTAGTGTACCGATAATGAGAGTGAAAAATAGGGAGCAGCCAACAACGGCGCCCAAAATCAAATTTCCCTGCCAGATATAAGCGATAATGGCAATAATGACTGCGCAAGTGATACCGATGGTAATACCAACGCCAAGTTCCCTTGTGATTAAGCGTGTAATCACACGTTTATTAATATCATGGGAGATCAGCCCCCTGACAACAACAGCAAGCGACTGCGTCCCGGTGTTTCCCGTCATCCCGGCGATCATCGGCATAAAAAAGGCTAAAGCCACCACCTGTTGGAGGGTATCCTCAAAGCTGCTGATGATTCTTCCGGATATCACCCCAATAAATAAGAGTAAGATCAGCCAGGGAAGCCGCCTTGCCGCAGCAACCAAGGTTTTTGTCTCAAAGTCAATCGATTTCCCCGATGCGGATAACTTTTCAATATCTTCATTGGCTTCCTTAATGACAACATCGATAATGTCATCAACGGTTACTATCCCGACAAGGATATTGTCCTGATCCACAACAGGGATGGCTAAGAAATCGTAGCGTTCAGCTGTTCGCGCCACAACCTCTTGGTCAGTGGTTACGGAAACGGAAATGACCCGTTCGTACATGATCGTTCGGATTTTCTCATCCGGTTCGGCTAACAGTAAATCTCGGTAGGAGACAACCCCAACAAGATGCCTGGCCTCATCAATCACATACAAATAGTTAATCGATTCAGCAAACTCAGCGAATACTTTAAATTTATCGACGGCTTCTCTGACAGAAAAATAATCACGAATCCAAACAAAGCGGTTTGTCATCATTCTTCCGGCTGTTTCCGGTGGATAATTCATAATGTCTTTAACCGCGTTGGACTCCTCTTGTTTCATTCCTGAAAGGAGAGAATCCTTCTTCTCTGGCGACAACTCGTTTAATAGCAAGGCTAGATCGTCATTATCCATTAAATCCAGTACCTTACTAGACTTTTCGATTCCAAGAATGTTTAATAAATCGAGCTGTTCTGACTTTTGAAGCTCTTCCATTAAATCGGCGAGGACGTCAAATTTTAAAAATAATAAGAATCGTCCTTTATGCTTTTCAGGTAATTCTTGATATATTTTTGCAACATCATAGGGCTGAAGTTCCTCTAGAATCGTTTCAAACTCCGTCTTTTTGTTATCCTTCAAAGTTTTAATGATATATAAAGTTATTTCATTTGGAGTCATATCTTTGATCATATCTTTTATACACTCCTTTCAATGCAGGGTTGATTACTAAAAGAATAGAAAGACAAATATAGTCAAAGGATTTAGTTATAGTATGTGTAACACAAGATCATTTTTTGTAAACGAAATGAAATATGATATTTGACCTATTATTTGATAAAATAAGGAAGTATTTACAAAGGTATTTGGAAATTTCATGGAAATCGCCATGAAACTTATGTATATGTTGTTGAA
This sequence comes from Neobacillus bataviensis LMG 21833, assembly GCF_000307875.1. GTDB lineage: Bacteria > Bacillota > Bacilli > Bacillales > Cytobacillaceae > Neobacillus > Neobacillus bataviensis. The sequence goes on along the minus strand of NZ_AJLS01000034.1, from coordinate 20,127 downwards.
CGGAGGAGTTTGACTTTGAAAAAGCATCATCAAGACATACGGGATCTTATCTATATTCATTTAAATCAAACAGACCAGTATGTGCTATCCTATGGTATCGAATTCGCTGAATTTACTGCTGCTTTTTCTGGTTCATTAAATCATCTACTTTTACTAAAGCACGGTTTTGATGATGCTGACTTTAATATGCACACACTGCTTGACTATTGTCCAGAAGAGCGAATTAACAAGTTAGCTGCAGAAGATGTCTATAGTTACGGAAACTTCTGCTGGATTGATTTTATTGAAGATGATGTCCTCAATGAACTTACAGGTCAGGAATTAGCTGAATTATTATACTTAGGTCATCAAAAGCAGCATTTAAAATTGCCATTTTATAATAAACTAGGCAACCGTTTTGTTTATTTGGCCCATGATGATGGCTGGTATAATAAAACCTATTATCGCAGCTTTAAAGATTTTTTTCATTTACTTAGTGAAGTGCTTGCCGGCAAACTAGGGGATATGAAGCTGGAAAAAACAATTTTAGGGATTCGGAAGAAACGTGAATATCCGCAGGTGAACAAAGAAATTCTGCTTTCACTAACTCCTTTCATTAAGGAAGGGATTTGTATCTCATTACGAGATGCAGACCATCAGCGGGGGCGAATTGAGATTCCTATCTGGGTAATTGGCGATTATGCGAATATGGATGATATGGTGGAGGAATATGAACAAATCTCCAATAAACCTTACCACGCGAAAATCATCTTTGATAAAAAAACAAAAGAATGGAAACTGAATGTGATCTAAATCTCTCCGTTCTGGGGAGATTTTCTTTGTGGTATTGTTTTGAAGCAAGCCTTATGTATCATAAAATAATGAAGAGAAAAAAACATTTGAAAAAACTCATCCGCTTCATTTCCTTTCTTATTTAATAAAATGATAAAATAAACCGTGACAGAGAATATGGAGGTTTTTGTTATGAAAACAAAACTAGGTTTGTTATATGGGGGAAAATCCGCCGAGCATCAGGTATCTTTACAGACAGCACGATCTGTTATCAATGCATTAGACCTTGAAAAATTTGAAATTCATCCTATTTACATAAATGTTGAAGGCGCTTGGATTAAAGGGCCACAGTTAAGCGGGTCGGTAGAAGAGGTTAAGGCACTTGAATTTTCACAAGGCCATTCCTTATCACCACTATCACTAGCACCATCGTTTCAAGATACACAGCAGGAAGCAGCACCCCTTGATGTCATCTTTCCATTGTTACATGGACCAAATGGCGAAGATGGAACCGTGCAAGGGCTATTAGAATTACTAAACCTGCCTTACGTTGGAAATGGCGTTCTTGCTTCGGCCGCCGGAATGGATAAAGTGATGATGAAGAATGTCTTTGCACAGGCTGGTTTGGCACAAGTAAACTATGTTGCTTTTATAAAAAGCGAATGGGCAAAGGCGAAGGAAGAATCATATACAAAAATAGAGGCTGAACTTGGGTACCCATGCTTTGTGAAGCCGGCAAACCTTGGTTCTAGCGTTGGGATCAGTAAATGTACGGATCGCGCGGAATTAGAAGCGGCATTTGTGGAAGCTTTCCAATTTGACCGTAAAGTGATCGTTGAAGAGGGTGTCACAGCCCGAGAAATTGAGATCGCGGTTCTTGGAAACGATGAGCCAGAATGTTCTGTAGCCGGTGAGATTGTTCCGAAAAAGGATTTTTATGATTACAAAGCGAAATATGAAGATGGCGATACAGCGCTGATTATTCCGGCTGATGTAACAGAAAAGGAATACGAACAATTGAGGGAAATGGCGATTCGGGCGTTTAAAGCATTGGATTGTTCCGGCCTTGTTCGGGCTGATTTCTTCTTAACGAAGGACGGCAAGGCGTTAATTAATGAGGTAAATACAATGCCTGGCTTTACACCAGTTAGCATGTTCCCGCTGCTATGGAAACACACCGGCGTAGAGTATCCGCAATTAATCGAGCGTCTGGTGGATCTTGCGAAAGAAAGACATGCAGAGAAACAAAACATTAAATACACTTTTTAAAAGAAATTTAGAATTGTCCAGCTCCAGGCGCCATCGGCTAGTGTACTTCGCTCTTCTCCCTACGATAAGTCAACATCGGATCGCTACGCTCTCCGTGTTTCCTTTATCTCAGTCGAAGCGCTCCAGTCCATACGCCGATAGGCAGGCGCCTTGCGCTTTTCTAGAAGACACGGCTATGATGCCGTGTCCGTTTCTGTTTAAAAATTGATAAGGAGGGTATCAATTTGATAAAGCGATCTTTGAAACAGATTTCAGAAATGGTGTCTGCTGCAAATGACATCAATCAGTTCGCTGATGTAATGATTACGGGGGTAACGATTGATTCCCGAAAAATAAAAGCCGGCAATTTATTTATCCCGTTTAAAGGCGAGCATGCGGACGGACATAAGTATGTAGTGGAATCGATTCGCAACGGAGCAGCGGCTGCCCTGTGGCAAAAGGATGTCCCAAACGCGCCGGCCGATTTGCCGATTATCATTGTCGATGACTGCCTTGTCGCCTTACAGGAATTAGCGCGAAAGTATCGCCAAGAGTTACCAGTTAAAGTCGTTGGTATTACGGGAAGTAATGGAAAAACGACGACAAAGGATATGACAGCCGGGCTATTATCAACCCAGTATAATGTACAAAAGACAGAGGGGAATTATAATAACCACATTGGGCTGCCCCTAACCGTTTTAGGCCTAAATGAAGACACCGACATTGCCGTGCTTGAGATGGGAATGAGCGGCCGGGGGGAAATTGAATTCCTAACAAAACTTGCCTGTCCCGATGCTGTTATCATTACCAATATTGGGGAGTCACATCTTCTTGACCTTGGATCGAGGGAAGGAATTGCGGAAGCGAAGCTAGAGATTCTTCAAGGCCTTCGTGATGGCGGACTTGCCGTCCTCCACGGGGATGAACCACTTCTAATGGAGCGGATTCACCGATATAAAGGAAATGTAAACGTTCAGACCTTTGGCAGAAACGAAACCAATGATTTATATCCAACAGAAATCACCCAAATGGAGCAAGGGAATTCCTTCAAAATCAATGTGGCAGACGTTGTTTTCAAGCTTCCCGTGCTCGGTACACATAACATTTTGAACGCGCTGGCATCGATGTTAATTGCCCATTATTTTTCCATTCCCTTTGAAAAAATGAACGCAGGCTTAGCTGGTATTAAGCTGACAAATATGCGGATGGAGCTGGTAGAAGGGGAACACGGAGAAAAGATTATCAACGATGCTTATAACGCCAGTCCAACCTCGATGATGGCCGCCATCGAATTGGTGTCAAATCTTCAAGGCTATAAGCGGAAAATCCTAGTTCTTGGTGATATGTTAGAACTTGGACCGCAGGAGGAGCAATACCATCTGCAAATTGGATCAGGCTTACAGGCCGATAAGATTGATTATCTCTTTACTTTCGGTGTGCTTGGCGGTGAGATTGCGAGGGGTGCAAGAAAAACCTTGGGGGAACAAAAAGTATTTGCTTTTACAGATAAGATGGAACTCATTGAGAAATTAAAAACGTTCGTGGATACCGATACACTAATCCTTGTGAAGGCCTCCCGAGGAATGAGGTTGGAGGAAGTCGTTTCTGCTTTACAAAAAAGTTAAATTCGAATCCTTTTGCGGAAATTTACAAGTAAATGAATTATTTTAAGGTTCTAATCGAAAAATAACAGAAACCCCTTTAGAGGTCTCAAAACATCATATTTACCACTGAGGAATGGACTGCCCTTATTTTCTCAAGTAATGGACTTTTTGATGGAATGGTAAAGCCAATTTGCCGTCTTTATTGCAAAGTACTAATAAAAGTGGTATGATAATCATCAACGTGTCTAAAGGACGATTTAAAAGGGCATACTCCTTTGGAGAATGTTCTTTTTATTTTGAATAGGGCGGAGCGCCGCCAAAATGAGTTATTATTTGTAATTTCCGAATTTCCTTTCGCAATATGGATAATTCTGCTCTGCTCACACCGCCTTTATAAGTTGGTGTATCACTTATAACCAAGTTCCTTTTCATGAATTTGGGATAATCACCATGTTCGTTTTTGGGGTGAATTAAAAATACACCTATTACTGCACTTGATGCGTATGAATATAGAAGACATTTTCAAAAAGATGAAGGAGAATGAAAACATTGACAAAGTTTGAAGAATTAGGTCTGAGTCAGGCCACTTTAAAAGCTGTCCTCAAAATGGGTTTTGAGGAAGCAACACCAATCCAGACAGAAACGATTCCGTTGGGGCTAAAAGGTATAGATTTGATCGGGCAAGCTCAAACAGGAACAGGTAAAACTGCTGCTTTTGGAATTCCATTGGTTGAAAAAGTAGATGTTACTGCGGATGCAATCCAAGGGATCATTATTGCACCTACTCGAGAACTTGCCATTCAAGTTTCAGAAGAACTTTATAAAATTGGTTCAGGCAAAAGAGTTCGCGTGCTGCCGATCTATGGCGGGCAAGATATCAGCCGTCAGATTCGTTCATTAAAGAAAGCACCGCATATCATTGTTGGTACTCCTGGACGCGTATTGGATCATATCAACAGAAAGACCATGCGTCTTGATACAGTTAACACTGTGATTCTTGATGAGGCGGATGAAATGTTAAACATGGGCTTCATTGAAGACATAGAATCCATTCTGGCTTCAACACCTGCAGAACGACAAACGCTTCTATTCTCAGCAACAATGCCTGGTCCGATTCAAAGAATGGCAGAAAGGTTCATGAAGGACCCGCAAATTGTTCGTGTGAAAACGAAAGAATTGACTATGCCTTCCATCGAACAATATTACCTTGAAGTTCAAGAAAGAAATAAATTTGATGTGTTAACAAGACTTTTGGATATTCAATCCCCGGAATTGGCGATTGTCTTTGGTCGTACAAAGCGCCGTGTTGATGAATTATCAGAAGCATTAACTTTAAGAGGTTATACAGCAGAAGGTATTCATGGTGATTTAACCCAAGCAAAACGTATGTCAGTTCTTCGCAAATTTAAAGAAGGAACGATTGATATTCTTGTTGCAACGGACGTTGCTGCCCGTGGTCTTGATATTTCAGGCGTAACACATGTATATAACTTTGATATTCCGCAGGATCCGGAGAGCTACGTTCACCGTATTGGACGTACAGGTCGTGCCGGTAAAAAGGGTATCGCCTTAACCTTCATTACACCGCGTGAAAAATCTTATCTTGCTGTTGTCGAAAGAACTACTAAACATAAGATGGAAAAAATGAAGGCCCCTACGCTTGATGAAGCATTAGAAGGCCAACAAAAAGCGGTTGTTGAAAAGATCGTTCAAACGATTGAATCAAACAATTTACATTATTATAAAGCAGCAGCTGAAGAACTGCTTGAAGAAAATGAGGCTTCAACAGTTATTGCAGCAGTTCTGAAGATGTTAACAAAAGAACCGGATACCACTCCGATTAAATTAACAGAAGAACAGCTTCCACAAAAAAGAGATAGAAAACCACAAGACCGTGACCGTCGCAGAAGAGATGATTCTCGAGGATCATACGGCGGAGGCGGGGACCGCAACCGAAAAAAAGCACCGGTAAAGCCAAGAAGCGGTGAAAAAAGAAGCGGCGGCAAACCAACAAAACCAAGAAGCTATAACCATCAATAAGAAATCGGAAGCGCCCCAAGGATGCTTGCGCTAGACAATTCTCAAAGGTAAGAGCATGGACACTGATGTCCATGCTCTTTTTGCTTGTTTTCAATTTTAGGTTGATTTATTCCTTGTGGATCGGGAAATCTGAAGTATTGAGCTAGATTATCTTTTTAATATTCCAAAAAATAGTATCTAATCCTTTTGAAAAATGAACAATTGGTTTTTCATCGGAGAGTTCAAACTGATAGGGAGTAAAAAGGGTATTATGATAGATTTCTGTCTCTACATTTTGTAATGGCCATGAACGATGGTTTATTTCACCGCAATAGATGTTGACTCCGTTATTCGAACTATAGAGACAATATCGCTCAGTAAGCCAATGATCTAGTGTTCCTTCTTTTGGAAAGTAAACTTTCGCTACGGGAACGTATTTCCCCTTAAATGATATAGGAGTATTAGCGTTTCCTTTACGAATACTATGCATATGAAAAGCTTGTCCTTCTTTTCGAAAAGAAATTTGCGCCGAATGATAGGGTAACCGATACCACCTCTTTGCGATCCTTAATGAAGCCCAATTCTCAACATCAATAGACAAAAAATAAATACCGGGTTTTCCATCGTATGTAACATATGTCCTCACATTGACTTCCGGAAATTTAGAGGTTAGGGAAACAGATGATATTCCACGTGGATAGATTCCCTCTATAACGAATAAAATAACACCTACCCATGCGTAACTATTAAAGGTGTCAATTTGTAAAGAAGAAGGAATATGTGGCCTTAGTTTTTCAAGTGGAATTGGCCAATGTAAAAATAATAGATTTCTCCAACTTTGCCGAATAATCCAATATTTCGAAGGTAATGGCCAAGAACGATGACCACTATCATTCAGTATATTCATAAAACGATCCTCCTGTTTTATTATGTTCATACATTGGTTGAAATGGAAATTTAATACGTTTAGGAATACAAAAATCTAACCTATTTTTCAAAGCGTAATCTTGATGTTTATATGATTTCCCCCTTTTGGAAATAATATGAATGGTGGACTTTCTTATTGAAATTATGTTGAAAATGGAGCAATAACAATGACGAACATTTTTTATTACTTGACTTTTGGAATGGTAGCATTTATTTTTATCGTTTTTATCTTTATGCTTTTTGGATGGCGTTGGTTCATGAAGCGGATGGTAAAGCAAATGGGAAAAATTATTTTAACAGATAGTTATCAAGAAAATATAGCTGAGCTGATGCCGGGACTCCGGCATATGGGCATTCAAAATATGCTTGAAAATAGCTTACGGGCAGAATCGGGCGATGTTCTCCACCGCCCACTTGGATCATCAAAAAAGTGGCCACATTTAGATCCGATTACGTTTATTCCTGCCCAAACAACACCATTTCCGATTGATGGTGAAGAAGATGTTGATGTGGAAGTAACCATTGGGCCACAAGCAAAAAAACCAATGAAAATAAAAATCCCGTTAATGATCAGTGGGATGGCCTATGGGATTGCACTCAGTGAGGAAGTGAGACTCTCATTAGCACAAGCAGCGAATAATGTAGGAACCGCCATTAATTCTGGTGAAGGGGCAGTCCTGCCTGAGGAAATCGATATAGGCGGAAAATATATTTTACAGTTCTCGAAAACAGCCTGGTCAAAGGAAGAAGCGTTAATTAAGCAGGCCGATATGATCGAAGTTAAGTTGGGACAAGGGGCGTTATTTGGGACGGGCGGAAAGATCTCTCCTAAAAATTTAACAGGACGTGCCCGTGAACTAATGGGGTTAAAGGAAAATGAGGATGCCGTGATTTATGATAATTTTGTTGAAAATCAAACGCTAGATGATTTGAAAGAACTGGTTGATGAGCTTCGAAGCCTGACGGGTGGTGTTCCCATTGGCGCAAAAATGGGGGCGGGCGGGAAAATTGAAGAAGATATTGATCATTTAATTTACATAGGTGTTGATTATATTGCGGTTGATGGCGGACAAGCAGCAACCCTCGGTGCTCCCCCTATTTTATCAGACGACGTTGGAATTCCAACTCTGCATGCGATTGTCAGGGCTGTAAACCATCTAGAAAAGAGAAACATGAAGGGGAAAATTAGTTTAGTTGCCTCTGGCGGACTTCTAGTACCCGGTCATTTTTTAAAAGTCCTCGCCCTCGGAGCAGATGCAGTGTATATAGGTTCTGCTATGTTATTTGCCGTTTCACATCCTCAATCATTGAATGCCCTTCCGTTTGAACCGCCTACACAAGTTGTTTGGAATCAAGGGAAATTCAAAGATCAATTTAAGATTGAAGTTGGGGTAAAATCGGCTGAAAAATTCTTAACAGCCAGTACAGAAGAAATGAAAATGGCATTAAGAGCAATGGGGAAACGTTCTTTGACGGAGTTGTCAAAAAGGGATTTAGTGTCCTATGATGAATTGACCGCAAAAATGGTTGGAATTCCATTTTCCTTTGAACCATGGGACGAAAAACAAAAAGGTGATATATAAAAGATAAAAGAAAGTAACTATGTCAACCTTCTACTCGATTCTATTCACCTTTTGTTTTCATTTTTGTTTGTTTTATTGTGTCCACCAATAAATATAGTAAAGGAATACCCTCAATAAAATAGGAATAGGTTGCCCAGGATTCCGTAAAAAAGCTTGTCAGAGACGTTGTCCCACCCGACATTTGTAACGATAAGGCGACCATTACCGCAGCTAACGAAAAGACAAGCGGGCGAGTGTCCTTTAGATGGAATAGATGAGCAAGAATCTGAACTGATAAATAAAACATAATGGAAATTTTTAAATAAATAGTTGTTGACCAAATCGATATTAAAAAGGGATCCAAGTTTTCAATAAAATCTGCTATCCGGATGTAACGTACCATTTCTAACATTGGATAGGTAGAATGGCTCGCTAGATTCGGACCAAAGAGTAATAATAAAAAGACCATATTGAGCATGATGAAAAACAAAGCCATTGAAATAGCCCATATAACTGATTTTAAGGTTTTACTCTTTTGGGCTAAATATGGAAATAAAAAGACTATAATCACAACTTCTCCAAAAAACGGAATCGTGTAAAAACTCCCCTTATAAATGTTATTCCAGCTATGGTTTGTGACAAAGGCCATCCACCTGTCCCATGTTAATTCCTTTCCAATAAAGGCGGTAATGACGATATCGGCCAGGATCACGAGAAAAAATAATCCCTGTGCTGTTCGGAACACCGTAACCACTCCTGAGCGTACTGTTACCGCGACAACGAAGCCAAGTATGATGCCTATAGCCCAGTTTGGTGTTTCGGGCAGATAGGTTTGGACGAAAAAGTCTTCGTATTCTCTTAAAATAAAGGCGCTGATATGGAGGAATGAAAAACAATAGAAAACCATGAAAATGACATGAATCCAATAAGGGAAAATTTCCTTTCCATAATGACTAATAAACTCAGTCGGGCGCCGCTTAGCCAGCTTGATCGTAAAAAGGGCATAAATGCACGCTCCGATGCTGCCAATTATTAGTACAATTACTGTATCGTATTGGGACAATTGGATTAAATGCGCAGAAGCGAAACCAACTAGTGTGGAATAAAAGTAAATGATGAGAAAAAGTATCAATTGATTCTGGGTAATTTGCTCCGTTTTCAAGGAAATCCACCTAACCTAGTATTTTCTGCTGCAGTGGTTTAAATAAGAATAGGATCAAGTCATTGGGGCTCGGCATTTGCTTAAATACGACCGTGGCAATACAGTAAGAAAATGAGAGACCCATAATACAAAAAACAATCCAATAGGTTCTTTTTTTACGATTCCTTTCTTTTAAATATCCCCACTCGTAAAAAAAGATGATGATAAAACAAAGTATAATGATGATCATGAATGTAATTCCTTTATCGAAAATGGATTATTTTCACTGCCGGGACGCTTAATCTTCAAATCAACATAGATATTTAGCTTCACTTTATCTTGATAAATGGCAGGCCAATCCTTTTTGGATTTTTTCCATATTTTCGGTTTATGCCATGATAAGTATTCACCAAATTGAAAAACATCTGCTTTTACCTTTTTCGAGGCGTTAAATGCTTCTTCAATTCGGTCTTTAATTTCACTTTCAGCAATCTGTTCCAATTGATAAATATTTTTTGGCTGCGATAAATCAATGTTAGATTGTGATTCTGAAATATCATCTTCTGCCGTAACATAAACATTAAATGTGTATGGTGCCTTTTTAGATGGGCGGATTTTCGTATGTGCCTGTAAGACTAATAAACTAATAAGCTTCCCATCGGTGGGGGATTTTATCGTTACCGCTGCTTTACCTATCGAGTTCCGCAGCCATAATGCCCCGCGTCCTTCACTTGGACTTAATGTGCCGACCATTTTATAGTTGTGAAATAAGGCCATTCCGCCTGTACCGACCCACAATTTTTCCTTCCCTTTCTCACTAAGCATTTTCTTCTTTTTCTTGGTTAAAAGTCCTGTGACCATATCGCCATTTTCCGTTTCAAGGAAGTCCTTTGGGGTGGTATATAACGTCACTTTATTTTGGGTAAATCTCCTAATGATTTCACCGGGAAATGATTCAAAAACCGGAGCTAAATTTTCAATGTCTTTGGCTTTTCCAGGTGCAACCAATATGGCGTTATTAATGTTTAATTTTGGTTCACGGACAATAAATTCTAAAATAGGCCCAATGCCTTCCATTGCCATTGCCTCGCTGATGACAATCACCCTTGTATGACCCCAGCTGAGTTCTCGCGATTGATCTGCCTGCATTTTTTGGTAAGCATCTGTCACTGTTTTTCCTGTGCTTGACACTTGGGCATACGGATTCCCACCCGATGCCCCGGCACTTCCTGCAATCAATCGTTGGGGAAGTGGAAATGATAGCGTAATATCCATTTCGCCATTTGTACTTTTGTCAACGTACATGGTTTCGATGAAAGCCTGCTTATTAACTTCTACACTTGACCAGCAGCCTGTTAATACTAAGGTACACATTAGGATTATCCATTTTAACGTTTTCATTAATCTTCATCATCCCCGGGAAGTGATTTATTAATTTTTATCCGATTCTGATTGGCTGATGACCTGGCAAACGATGGCCGGCGTTTCATTGACCACCATGGAGCGCGTACAAACGTATCCTTTAAATCGCTAGTCTTAAGCGGTGCTGTAGGGGAAAGATAGGGTTGGCCAAATGAACTTAGGTGTACTGTGTGTACATAGATTAAAAGCGAGCCAATCATCAATCCAAAGATGCCGAATGTACCTGATAAAATCATGATTGGGAAGCGGAGTAGCCGAATGGAGAACGCTAAATCATAGCCTGGAATGATAAAGGAGGCAATTCCTGTCAGCGAGACGATGATCACCATCGGTGCTGACACGATTCCAGCTTGAACTGCGGCTTGTCCAATCACCAAAGCGCCTAAGACACCAATGGCTTGACCAACAGCCTTTGGTGTTCGGACGCCGGCTTCACGCAATGCTTCGAATGCCAATTCCATAATAAATGCTTCCACTATAGCAGGGAATGGGACGAATTCTCGGGAAGCGGCTACTGAAATTAATAAGCTAGTTGGAATCATCTCGGTATGAAAGGTCGTAACCGCAATATAGAATGATGGGAATAGCAGTGAAACAACTAAAAAGGCATAGCGAAGCAAACGAATAACACTTGTTAAAATATAGCGTTGATAATAATCCTCTGCAGACTGAAGGAACATATAAAAGGTAACAGGTACGATCAGTGGAATCGGTGTCCCATCTACAAAAATAACCACTCTTCCTTCTAATAGGGCTGCAGCTGCGACATCAGGACGCTCCGTTTTTTGCGATTGTGGAAACGGTGATAATGGGTAATCATCGATAAACTCTTCGATATAGCTGCTTGCTAATACACCATCCATTTCAATTTGGTTTATTCTTCTTTTAACATCTGCGAGTAATTCTTCTTTGCATAGCCCTTCGATATAACTAATCATTACCTTCGTTTTGGTATATCTTCCAATCAGCAGCTGTTCCATTTTTAAATCCGGAGATTTTATTTTTCGGCGAACCATTGTGATATTTGTATGGATATCCTCGACAAATGCTTCCCTTGGACCTCTAATGACGTTCTCATTAGCAGTCTCACTTACTGCTCGCTTCTCTACACTGGTCAACGGAATGGCCAGCATTCGACTATCACCTTCGAAGAAGATGATGATTTTTCCGTCTAAGACAAGATCTGTTGCCTCCTTCATATCGGTGAGAATACTGGTACACATCGTACTAATCGATTGTAGATCAAGTATTTTATGAAGTAATTCCTTCTGTGATGAAGCGAAATGAGGTGAAACAATATACTTTAAGACCTGCTCGTCGAATACCTCTTGGTCAACCATACACTGTACAAAAACAATGCCGCAGCGGGTTTGATTAGCTGTTATTTCATGAAAAGTAATATCATCACTTTTCTGAAAGGTATCTTTAAACCATTTCAACTTAGCGTCATAATCTTCTCCTAGAAACACTTGTTGATTGGAGGCCCCTTGCCCCGGTTGTGACTGTTTTTTAGATTTTGAGAAAATCGACATACTGCTCCACTCCACGAAGTTTTTCTTAGAGTTCCCATTTTATATCAGAAATATTTTTTAAAAATTAAAAAAGGTATAGCACCAAAACTGTTCCGGTAGCTATACCTGTTATCTTTGTGAAAAAAAACCGAGTAAAAAGCCACTGATTAACCCGAAAAGATGGGCGGTAATATTAATATTTGGCTGAAAAAAGGTCATAATCAAGCTGACGACACAAAGTACGAGGATGATTTGCGAGTTTTGCTTTGATAGCATATGTTTCCGAAAGATAATAATCGCGATATAATAGCCGAAAAGCCCAAAGATGGCGCCGCTTGATCCAACATGGGTATAGGTTAACGGCTCAAGCAGAAGTGTGGCGACGTTGGCGATGAGTCCAGAGAGAAGATAGACAAATAAGAATCTGCCGCCGCCAAGCATCCGCTCCAGTGCCGGCCCAAATAAAACCAGTGAAAAACTATTAAACAGCATGTGAGCAAAGCCGCTGTGCATAAATGTGGGGGTAATCAGCCGCCAAACTTCCCCTTCCATAATATAAAGATTAACACCGGAAAAGGTTTCTATGAACCATTGGTTTGGGAATATTGGTAAAATGGTTAAAAGAAATAATATGATGTGAATGGTAACAATAATAGAAACGAGCGGATAAAAGCGAATAAATTCACGAAAGCTCTCTGTTCTTGTAAACAAAATGAAAAAACCTCCTCTCACATACCATCATAAACAGAATTTCTATCTTGTACACTATTATGCTGCTCATATTTTAAATAGAAGGAAGATGAACAATGATTAAAGGGATTGGGATTGATATTATTGAACTTTCACGGGTGCGGGAGATTATCGCTAGACAAAGCAAATTCGTCGAGCGGATCTTAACAATCAATGAAAAGAGTAAGTTTGAAACCTTAACCGAAGCAAGAAAAGTAGAATTTTTAGCGGGAAGGTTTGCGGCGAAGGAAGCTTTTTCAAAAGCAATGGGTACAGGCATTGGCAAAGAGTTATCCTTTTTAGATATTGAAATTGGGACGGATGGATTCGGGAAGCCTTTTATTGTAAAACCGGGGATCCAGGCGCATTTATCCATCTCCCACAGCAGGGAGTATGCAGTGGCCCAGGTGATTATTGAAGAGTAAGAAATAAAAAAGCTCGTCAACCTTTTTCGCATAATCCCCCAGGTTGTCTCATATATTCATAGGGAAATAGGAGAGACAAGGTCAGCTATGGTTATTGAAGCCTGATTCCTGCCTTTCTCTTCTTTGATTATCATATGAAATGAGACAAGAAGGGGTTGAAGGGATGAGGAAAAAGTGGTTGCTCCTCTTAACGGGGCTGATAGTCATTTTCATGCTTGCTGCCTGTGGATCAAAATCACAGGACGATGTGGTGAAGGAATTAAAGGGTAAACAAGATGACTTAACCAGCTATAAGGTAAATGCAAAGATGACGTTGAAAATGGGCGCAGATTCACAGGTGTATAAAGTAGAAATCTGGCATAAAGATCCGACGTTCTATCGCGTCAATTTGAAAAATGCCGAGAAAGACCAAAGCCAAATGATTTTACGAAATAACCAAGGGGTATTTGTTCTTACTCCCGCATTGAATAAGAGCTTCCGCTTCCAAAGCGATTGGCCGCAAAACAGCAGTCAGGCCTATTTGTACGAATCATTGATTAAAGACATTGTTGCTGATAAAGAGGCCAAGTTCTCCTCGACGAAAGACCATTATATATTTGAAACGAAAACCCGTTATCAAAACAATAGTATGCTTCCACTCCAAGAAATTAAGCTCAATAAAAGCGATTTATCACCAGCTGTAGTAAAGGTGATGGATCCTGACCGAAATGCCCTTGTGACGGTAGAATTTTCGAAGGTAACGTTTAATGCAAGTTTTGACAAGGATGATTTTGATATGAAGAAGAACATGACACGTGCCCAGCTTAATTTACCGGCGATGGCAACTAGCGGTGATCAAGCCTTTACCGTCATGTATCCGACTCATAAGTTAACAGGAACTAAGTTAATTGGGGAAAAGACAATCAAGATTCAAGATGGTAAAAGGGTAGTCCTTACTTATGATGGTAAAAAGTCATTCACGCTTGTCCAAGAGAAGGTCACGGCGAAAGTGGCATCCACTTCTCCAACCAATGTGGAAGGTGATATCGTCGATTTAGGTGTTACGATTGGAGCGATTTCTGACCATTCCCTTTCATGGTCACATGCTGGTGTTGATTACATGATTGCTTCGAAAAACCTAACAAAGGAAGAAATGGTTGAGGTAGCAAAATCGGTTCAAGGCGATGCAGTAAAATAAACTTTTTTGCATAAGCAGGTTCCCATTTTTGGGAGCTTGCTTTTTTGAGAGATGTGAATAAAGTTCTAATTTGAAATTGTCCAGCTTCAGGCACCATCGGCTAGTGTACTTCGCTCTTCTCCCTACGATAAGTCAACATCGAATCGCTACGCTCTCCGTGTTTCCTTTATCTCAGTCGAAGCGCTCCTATCCATACGCCGATAAACGGGCGCCTTACGCTTTTCTAATTTTATGATAAAATAAATACAGTTCTAATTTATATTAGGAAGTGGAATTATGGAAGAGCAAGGATATTTTTATCGAGATACATGGGCTGAGGTTGATTTAAGTGGTATCACTGAAAATGTTATCTCCTTTAAAAAACATTTACCTAGTGAAGTCGATATCATTGCTGTTGTGAAAGCAAATGCGTATGGCCACGGGGATATTCAAGTGGCGGAAACAGCACTTGCCGCAGGTGCGAAGTATCTGGCAGTCGCCTTTATGGATGAAGCTATTGCTTTAAGAAATAAGGGAATCACTGCACCGATTCTGGTGCTGGGTGCAACCCGTCCTGAAAATATTCAGATGGCAGCTAAATTTAGCATCACCCTTACTGTTTTTCAAAAGGAATGGCTAGAAGAGGCGCAAAAACACTTACCAGCTGATGAACGTGTTACAATGCATATCAAAGTAGATACAGGTATGGGCAGGCTTGGTGTTCGGAGCAGTGAGGAATTAAAGTCGGTCGAGCAAATCATTATAGGGGATGAACGATTCCTTCTGGAGGGAATCTATACTCATTTTGCCACGGCTGATGAGCTGGATCGTACTTATTTTGAACAGCAGCTTGCTCGCTTTGAGAATATAATCAGTGTACTTTCGGAACGTCCAAGGTATATTCATTCCAGCAATAGTGCAGCAGCTATTCGCTTTCCTAATGCTTATTTCAATGCGGTTCGTCTTGGAATCTCGATGTATGGATTAACTCCTTCCATCGAAATGGAAAAGGAAATTCCATTTCCGTTAAAGGAGAGTTTTTCACTGCATTCCCGGCTTGTCCATGTGAAACAGCTTCAAAAGGGAGATAAAGTAAGCTACGGGGCAACCTACGAATGCGAAGAAGGGGAATGGATTGGCACGATTCCAATTGGCTACGCCGACGGGTGGATCCGCAAACTGAAAGACCAGGAAGTACTTGTAGGCGGAAAGCGCTCGAGGATTGTCGGCAGAATTTGTATGGAT
This sequence comes from Neobacillus bataviensis LMG 21833, assembly GCF_000307875.1. Taxonomy (GTDB): domain Bacteria; phylum Bacillota; class Bacilli; order Bacillales; family Cytobacillaceae; genus Neobacillus; species Neobacillus bataviensis. The sequence continues at coordinate 4,367 of NZ_AJLS01000034.1, read as the reverse complement.
CAATGTATGGTGCGCCTTCCTTCGTATATGCCTGTCGGAACACCAGTAACGTTAATCGGAAGGCAGGAGGAGCAGTTTATCTCAGTTAATGAAATTGCTGCAAAACTTGATACGATTAATTATGAGGTGCCATGTATCATATCGAATCGTGTTCCCCGCCTGTATAAAAAGGACGGAAAAATTGTCGATATAAAAAATGACCTCCTCCATAATTAACAGGCGTAAATATAGAAATTCGAACATATTTATGATATTGCGGTAATTTGTGCATAAAAGCATCTTTAATTGGCTTATAATACAGTAGAATTATATTTAGTTCTATGATTTGGGCTCGTTTAGTGGTATTATAAAATATGGTACAGATAAAACTCGCCGAATAGCGTGCTTAAGGGCCGTTCATGAGGCGTTGTATTTATGCGTCAGAATGCATTTCTGGTTGGCTAAAAATGGTGTGTAGTGATGGTGGAGGTGTATGTTTGTGTCTGAATCCGGCGCAACTACGGAAATCTTAGTGAAGTTACCGCAACATCTTTTAACTGAGTTAGATGGTTTCGTTAAGCAAGAAAATGTAAACCGAAGCGAGTTTATTTACCAAGCAACAAAAATGTATTTGCGCGAACGAAAGAAGAGACAAATTCGCGAGTCGATGAGACGTGGATACATGGAAATGGCAAAGATCAATCTTGGAATTGCATCAGAAGCATTTCTGGCAGAATATGAGGCAGAACATACTGTAGAACGTCTTGTAAGCGGAGGGTAACCCTTTGATTGTCAAGCGTGGTGACGTATATTTCGCGGACCTATCCCCAGTTGTTGGTTCTGAACAAGGCGGCGTCCGTCCTGTACTTGTCATCCAAAACGACATCGGGAATCGGTTTAGTCCCACAGTGATTGTTGCAGCGATTACAGCTCAAATCCAAAAAGCGAAGCTTCCAACACATGTAGAAATTGATGCGAAGCGCTACGGATTTGAACGAGATTCGGTCATTCTGTTAGAGCAGATTCGTACAATTGATAAGCAGCGGTTAACCGATAAAATCACCCATCTCGATGACGAAATGATGGAGAAAGTGGATGAAGCCTTGCAAGTAAGCTTAGGACTCATCGAATTTTAGTTTAAAGTACGCTCTTTTATAAGAGCGTTTTTTCATACATATCATGCCTCGTGATATTTCTGCCAATGAGCAAGCTAACTTAGCTTGCTTTTATTTTTGTCAAAAAGGCTTGGGGTCAGCTTGTTTAATGAAACACCTTTGTGATTTTGGTACAATATAGTAAAAGTGAATGGAGGAAAAGTTTAGTGATTGATACAGCCGTAAAGGATGAACAAATGTTAGGAAAAATAGCCGCTGAACTAGCGATCCCTTATAAACAAGTGAAAAGTGTTATTTCGTTATTGGGTGAAGGCAATACCGTTCCATTTATTGCCCGCTACCGGAAGGAAATGACCGGTGCCCTTGATGAAGTGCAGATTCGTACCATTATGGAACGCTCGCAATACATACAAAACCTGGAGCAAAGAAAAGAAGAGGTTCTTCGGATTATTGCTGAACAGGGCAAATTAACGGACGAACTGAGCCAAAGTATAACGAAGGCGGAAAAACTTCAAGAGGTGGAAGATTTATATCGTCCTTATAAACAAAAAAGGCGGACGAAAGCGACCGTTGCCAAGGAAAAAGGATTGGAACCACTTGCAGAGTGGCTGATGACATTTCCTAAAGACAGCATAGATGAAAAAGCAAAGCAATTTTTAACGGAAGAAGTTCTTGTGGTTGAAGATGCGATTGCAGGCGCAAAGGACATCATCGCCGAATGGGTCTCTGATGATGCGGAAAGCCGTAAATGGATCCGTAAAGAAACATTTAAATCAGGTCATGTTGCATCTAGTGTGAAAGATGCGGAAAAAGATGAGAAAAACGTTTATGAAATGTACTATGAGTATGAAGAACCGGTTAATAAAATTGTCCCGCACAGAACTTTGGCCTTAAATCGCGGGGAAAAAGAAGATATTTTACGGGTTTCTATTAAAATGAATAGTGATCTTATCATGTCTTACCTGTCGAGAAAATGGATTCGTAATCAGCACTCGCCGGCTGCTCCTATTGTCTTAGAGGCCATGGAAGATAGCTATAAACGATTGATTCAGCCATCGATTGAACGGGAAATCCGCAGTGAATTAACAGAAAAGGGCGAAGAACAAGCCATCCATATATTCTCGGAAAATCTTCGCAATTTACTGTTGCAGCCACCACTAAAAGGAAAAGTGGTCATCGGTGTCGACCCTGCTTATCGTACTGGTTGTAAATTAGCTGTAGTAGATGAAACGGGAAAAGTCCTGAAGATCGATGTGATTTACCCGCATCCGCCGGTATCAAAGACAAAAGAAGCGCGTGAAAAGTTTATTAGTATCTTACGTGAATATAAGGTGGAAATGGCAGCAATCGGAAATGGTACGGCTTCACGGGAAACGGAACAGTTTGTTGCAGATATATTAAAAGAAATGGAAGAAGAAATCTTCTATTTAATCGTAAATGAGGCTGGAGCCAGTGTTTATTCAGCTTCAGACCTTGCTAGAGAAGAGTTTCCAAATTTCCAAGTAGAAGAAAGAAGTGCCGTCTCTATCGCACGCCGCTTGCAAGACCCACTGGCTGAATTGGTAAAAATAGACCCAAAGTCTGTGGGAGTCGGTCAATATCAGCATGATGTTACGCAAAAACGTTTATCCGAGTCCTTGCATTTTGTCGTCGAGACTGCGGTTAACCGGGTTGGTGTCAATGTGAATACCGCTTCATCCTCACTTTTACAGTATGTAGCAGGGTTAAACAAAACAGCTGCAAACAATATTGTGAAAAAGCGGGAGGAGGAAGGGAAATTTACAAGTCGTGTTCAATTAAAGAAGGTACCTCGACTTGGTGCAAAAACCTATGAACAAGCAATCGGTTTTTTACGTGTTTTAGATGGGAAGCAGCCGCTTGACCGGACAGGGATTCATCCCGAGAACTACGATGAAGTGAAAAAGCTGTTGCTTAGCCTTGGTTTTACCGCTAATGACCTAGGGTCGGAAGAACTAAAAACAGCGCTTAATGGTCTTGATTTAAAGTCGGTTTCTGAAGAGCTTTCCATCGGCGAACTAACCCTAAGGGATATCATTGACGCCTTGGTAAGACCGGAACGGGATCCGCGTGATGATCTGCCGCGTCCGCTACTGAAAAAGGACGTCTTAAAACTTGAGGATCTAAAAGCGGGAATGGAACTCCAAGGAACGGTTCGAAATGTCGTTGACTTTGGAGCGTTTGTCGATATTGGTGTGAAGCAGGATGGGCTTGTTCATATTTCTAAGCTTAGCAATCGATTTGTGAAACATCCGTTAGACATCGTCTCTGTAGGGGATGTCGTTACCGTTTGGGTGGACTCCGTAGATATGAAAAAGGGTCGTGTTGCGTTAACCATGCTGCCACCGTCATAGAACCGGAGCTTAATAAAATGGAAACACTGCTTCTAGGAGCAGTGTTTTTTTCTGTAAAAAAACCAGCATTGGTTTAACAGCTTAATCTGATAGCGATCCTTCTCATAAAAAGCCCTTTTCATTTGGTTTTGCAACCAAGTTGGCATAAATAAAACCTCCCGAAAAGTTCATCAATCTAAAGGTATATACAATATATGCTATAATGGGTTGTCAACGTTCGTGCGGAAGGCGGGAGATCTTGAAAATGGAACAAAAAGAACTTCAATTGTTGGTTGAGAAGATATCAATTGATTCATTTGGCAAACCATTCGAACATCAAGCATCGTTCAATCCAAGATTAAGGTCAACAGGTGGAAGATACCTCCTTGGTACACACAATATTGAAATCAATAAAAAGTATCTGGAGCAGCTTGGGGAAAAAGAATTAGTGGGTATCATTAAGCATGAACTATGCCATTACCACCTTCACCTAGAAGGAAAAGGTCATCAGCATCGCGATCAAGCATTCAAAGTGTTATTGAAAAAAGTGGGAGCGCCGCGATTTTGCACACCGTTACCTGAGCGGCAAGTAAAACGCACTGCCAAAAAGATTCTCCTTTATCAATGTACAAAATGTAAGCTCTCCTATCAGAGAAAAAGAATCATTGATACGAATAGATATGTGTGTGGGAAATGTCGAGGGAAATTGATGAAGTTGAAAGAAATAATCTCGGAATAACGTAAGAATATGGAAGGGATATTTATCTAAAACTATATTGACTTTCTATTACTTCGTCATTATAATGATAAGAGTCGATAGGGCGAATGTCCTTATTGAAATGATTATTCCGCAGTAGCTCAGTGGTAGAGCTATCGGCTGTTAACCGATCGGTCGTAGGTTCGAGTCCTACCTGCGGAGCCA
>NZ_AJLS01000033.1 GCF_000307875.1 Neobacillus bataviensis LMG 21833 | reverse complement strand
TTGCGACATTACAACCAATTTTGTAATTGCTGAATTATTAATCCGATCAATCGCAGGTCCTGAAAGTACGGCATGAGTACATGAAGCATAAACTTCGGTTTCCCCAAGTTCTTTCAATGCGTTTGCTGCAAGGGTAATTGTTCCAGCTGTATCAATCATATCATCAATTAAGATACATTTTTTACCTTGAACGTCACCAATAATATTCATGATTTCAGCAACATTGGCCCGAGGACGGCGTTTATCAATAATAGCAAGCGGCGCTTTTAGGAAGTTTGCCAACTTACGTGCACGTCCGACACCACCATGGTCAGGTGAAACAACGACGATATCATCACCAGCAGAAACTAATTGACGACGGAAGTATTCAGCAATCAGTGGTGACCCCATAAGATGGTCAACTGGAATGTTGAAGAAACCTTGAATTTGTGGTGCGTGAAGGTCGAAAGTAATTAAACGGTCGGCACCAGCAATTTGAAGCATGTTTGCTACGAGTTTTGATGTGATTGGTTTTCGGGCACGAGCTTTACGGTCTTGACGAGC
>NZ_AJLS01000032.1 GCF_000307875.1 Neobacillus bataviensis LMG 21833 | reverse complement strand
TTATGGTTCAGGAAATACTGGAACGACCAATACTTTTCGTATTCTTGGTGTAAAGGCTGGGATTGCGGTCTTTATTTTTGACTTGCTTAAAGGAACTTTAGCAACTCTTCTTCCACTTATCTTCCATATTAATGGAGTCTCTCCTTTAATTTTTGGATTGTTGGCTGTCATTGGTCATACCTTATCTATTTTCGACCATTTTAAAGGTGGGAAAGCTGTGGCTACTTCTGCTGGTGTCGTCCTTGGATTTAGTCCATTCTTTCTTCTTTATCTTCTCGTTATTTTCATTCTTGTTCTCTGGCTCTTTAGTATGATTAGCCTCTCAAGTGTTGTCGCCGCAATTTTTGCTCTGCTTGGAATTCTTATTTTCCCTAGCTTTGGATTTATTCTCACTTCCTATGATCTTTTATTCTCGATTATTATTTTTGCTTTGGCAATTATTATCATTTTTCGACATAAAACAAACCTCAAAAGAATCAAGAATCATTGTGAATCCCTTGTCCCCTTTGGTTTAAACTTATCGGGACAAAAAGAAAAATAGCACAATATATTTTTTTCATGACGTTCCCGACCGATTT
>NZ_AJLS01000031.1 GCF_000307875.1 Neobacillus bataviensis LMG 21833 | reverse complement strand
TTTGAAGACGGCAAACTTGTGTCTATTCAAAAGCTCCGATATGGCGGAGGAAAAGTAAATTTAAGAGAATTTACTGATGTTGATTGGGATTTAATTATCATTGACGAAGCACATGAAGGGACACAGACTGAGCTTGCAGATAATGTATTGAAATCACTTGAAAAAGACAACACAAAAATTTTATCATTGAGCGGAACTCCGTTCAATATTCAAGATCAGTACAGTGAGGAATCTGTTTATACATGGGATTACCCAATGGAACAATTGGCGAAACTCCGTTACTCATTTGAACATCCGACAGAGAAAAATCCATATGAATCATTACCAAAAGTTAATATGTTTACGTTTGAGATGAAAAATAAAGAACGCTTTTTAGATGATTCAAGATCCTTTAATTTCCGTGAATTTTTCCGTGTGAATGACAACAATGAGTTTGTTCATAAAGTTGATATTAATGCATTCTTAGATAATATTACTAATCAAGATAGTAACACTAATTACCCCTTTTCAACTAAACAATATCGTGATGAATTACGGCATACATTATGGTTATTACCCGGAGTTAAAGAAGCGAACGCTTTCGAAAAATTACTTAATGAACATCGGATTTTTGGAAAGGAATACAAAATTGTTAATGTTGTTCTTTATGTTAAGTCAGATAGCAACGAA
>NZ_AJLS01000030.1 GCF_000307875.1 Neobacillus bataviensis LMG 21833 | reverse complement strand
ACACTCTTCGGCTTTTCAGTTTCTACTGAAATCAAAATATTAATGGGAATACCTGCTTAGATTGACGGTTGTCAGAGATAGTGTTTTTGAGTTTCAGACTTTGCAACAGAACCAGGCAAACAATTTCCAAAAGACGTGATGATTGTAGCTGTAGCTTATTATTTGCGTTACAATTTGAGCTATCGTGAAGTACAAGAGATGCTTTTTATGACCGAGGAATTAATGTATGCCATACGTGCTATCTTTCCATTTGACGGAAGAGATAAATACTTAACTCTATTAAAAAAATCAAAGTAACCACGACCGCAAGGGATTTTTCCTAAAGGCAGAACGTCCGATTTTTTCAATTGAGGTGTACAAGCGGAGCGACAAAAGCGAACAGGGAGACTTTATGCTATAATGAGTTTAAAGAAAACTGACACGCAGAGCATGCGGTTAAATTGTTCCATAGAGAAGTCTAATTTCTTGATGAGTGGTTGACGCATCTATGCCACATAAAAAAACGAAGCGGTGCAAGCAGAGTGGGGACTACGGCTTAACCACGAAATACCAATCTGTGCCGATTGATGATTTGATTTTAGGTTTAAAATAAAAAAGTTGCTGACAATAAGTTGGTGGCTTTTTTATTTTTTTAAGACAAAAATTTACTGT
>NZ_AJLS01000029.1 GCF_000307875.1 Neobacillus bataviensis LMG 21833 | reverse complement strand
TTTGAAACAACTTCATACGCTCTGATTTCTCTTACACCATTATCTTGTAAGGCTCTTAAAATTTTTCTATCAAAGGTTTGTGCCATAAATTACCTCACTTCCAAAATTGATACCATTTTTTAGAAACTTGATTATTTAATTGTTCTTGTCCTTTTATTTTATCATTTAAGGCTTCCATTTGCTTTTTAATGGTTTGGACTTCTTCCTGCGATTGATTCTCTTTTTTATCCTCCTGAGGCATTTTAAGAGCTTTCAATTCATTGATTTCTGATTTATACTCTTCTAGTAATTTTTTATCCTGTAAGGCTAGGCGTTGTTGTTGGTCTAAGAGATTTTGCATTTGCGATATTTGGCTATCTTTATTTTCTAGTTGCTTATCTTTAACAAATAACTGTTGTTCTAGTATTTTAACTACAGATAAATCACCAGTTGTGGGGTTACTAGTATCGGTTACCTTGTCGTTACCAGTTGCGTTACTAGTGGTAAAGTGTTGTTTTAACAACATATATCCAGTATAGGTTACTACTAAAGTTTTCACCCCGTTACTAGTAATGGTTTCCACATGGTTTGCTCTAAATTCTTCGGTTAATCTTTTC
>NZ_AJLS01000028.1 GCF_000307875.1 Neobacillus bataviensis LMG 21833 | reverse complement strand
CATTCATGTGGTTTTTGGACCTTACTTCGTTGAAACATATTATGGTAAACCTTTTGCCGAAGTCGATATTACAGCTGAATACGACAAGATGGTGGCTAACCCAGAAATTCGTAAAACACCAATTAATGCCCGTGAGCTTGAACAAGAACTTTCAAAACTTCAACAAGAATCTGGTTATCCTTATATCGTGAATGTCGATACGGTCAATCAAGCTAATCCTGTTGATGGGGTGATTTCAATGTCAAACCTTTGTTCTGAAATCCTTCAAGTTCAAACACCTTCTGTTTTGAATGATGACCAAACTTATAAAGTCGTTGGAACTGACGTTGCTTGTAACTTAGGTTCAACTAATGTCTTAAATATGATGACTTCTAGTGATGAATTTGGAACTTCTGTTGAATCAATGGTTCGTGCTTTAACTTTCATTTTTGAAACTTCAAACTTGGATACTGTTCCAACTGTTCGTAAAGGAAACGATGAAATGCATGCCATTGGGCTTGGAGCAATGGGCTTGCATTCTTTCTTAGCTCAAAATCAAATTCATTATGATAGTAAAGAAGCCGTTGAATT
>NZ_AJLS01000027.1 GCF_000307875.1 Neobacillus bataviensis LMG 21833 | reverse complement strand
TCAACGTCAAGAATTTAGACAGCGACTGCGATTGTCAGGTTTATTGGGAGTGGTGCTACAAAGGGAAAAATTGAAGAGCTTGATGTGATTAAAGGTCAGGGAATTATTGCTGATGACCTATTGATTGGAAATGAAAAATTACTGACAGCCCATAAAATTTTACTGACAGATTCTCAAACACAAAGTTTGAGAGAAGTAGAAGAAAAAGGGATGTCGATCGTGCTTGTTGCAAAAGCTGGTCAGCTCAAATTAATCTACGGAATTGCTGACGAAATCCGTCCAGAAGTTAAAAAAGCGCTGACAGCCCTAAGGCGTAATGGAATGAAGAAAATGGTGATGTTGACCGGCGATAATGAAGTGACTGCCAGAAATGTTGCAAAGGAATTGGGAATTGATGAAGTTCATGCGAATCTGCTGCCAGAAGATAAAGCAAGAATTGTCAGTGAATTTAAATCGTCAGGACATAAGCTTGCTTTTATTGGTGATGGAATTAATGATAGTCCGTCGCTTGCCCTTGCCGATATTGGGA
>NZ_AJLS01000026.1 GCF_000307875.1 Neobacillus bataviensis LMG 21833 | reverse complement strand
ATGTTGGCCGGAGATAGAATTCCACCTTGAGGTGTTCCGCTGTAAGTTTTGTGATACTGCCAGTTTTCCAGATAACCTGCTTTTAGAAATTTATAAATCAATTGGCTCATTTTCATATCTTTGATTTTAAGATTGATGAGTCCAATGAGTGTAACGTGGTCTATATTATCGAAGCAGCCTTTTATATCTCCCTCCACAAACCATCTTGCGCCGCCAAACTCTCTTTTGATTGTTTTCAAAGCCGTGTGACAGCTTCGTTGAGGTCTAAAACCGTGAGACACATCTTCGAATACCGGTTCATAGATAGATTCAAGAATTATTCTCACAGCTTCTTGGATCAATTTATCTGTGAAAGTTGGAATTCCTAAAGGTCTCATCTTTTTAGAATTCTTTTTTGCAATATACATTCTTCGTACAGGTTGAGGATAGTAAGTTCCGTCTTTTAAAGATTGAATAATCTTTTTTATTTTTTCTTCACTAAAGCCATGCGCTGTATCA
>NZ_AJLS01000025.1 GCF_000307875.1 Neobacillus bataviensis LMG 21833 | reverse complement strand
AACTCTTGCGTTGAGAGCAGACTTTGATGCTCTTGCTATTTTTGAAGATAATGATTTAAGTTTTAAATCGGTCAATCCAGGAGTAATGCATGCCTGCGGACACGATGCACATACTGCATATTTGATGGTACTTGCTAGAGAACTAGTAAAAATAAAACAAGAACTTCCGGGAAGAGTTAGAATTGTCCATCAACCAGCAGAGGAAGTATCTCCTGGTGGTGCCAAAGGTATGATTAAAGCAGGAGCTCTTGACGGTGTCGATAATATGATCGGGGTTCATGTGATGACTACAATTAAAACAGGGGTCATTGCCTATCATAATAAAGAAACTCAAACGGGACGTTCTAATTTCACCATTACAATCAAAGGAAACGGAGGTCACGCTTCTATGCCACAATTAAGTAATGATGCAATAGTAGCCGCTAGTTACTTTGTAACTGAACTCCAAACAGTAATTTCAAGAAGAATAGATCCATTTGACATGGGTACTGTAACTATTGGATCATTTGATGGAGCAGGAAGTTTTAATGCTATACAAGATAAAGTAGTGTTAAAAGGGGATGTTCGGATGATGAAAGAAACAACTAGAAAAGTCTTC
>NZ_AJLS01000024.1 GCF_000307875.1 Neobacillus bataviensis LMG 21833 | reverse complement strand
GACGAATAGCCTCAGCCTCAGCTTTCCCAGTTGCTTCAATGGCTGTGGCTTCAGCTAAAGCAGTCACTTCACGTTGTTTCGCGGTTGCTTTAGCAGTCGCTTCAATGGCTGCCGCTTCGGCTTGAGCTCTGACTTCACGCTCACGAGCGTCAGCTTCAGCTTTAGCAATTTGAGCAGCCTTAGCTGCTTCCGCTGCTTTAACGACATTAGCTTCATTTTCTTGAGCTTTACGGAGTACTTCTTGTGTTTCTAAGTCCGTTTCTCTTTGTTTCTTAATTAATTCAACCTGCATTTCTGCTTCGGTTGTTTCTTTTTTAGAAATCGCTTCTTGAATGGCATAAGCTTGGTCAGCAGAGGCTTGAGCTTGGTCAGCTTGTGCTTTGGCTTCGGCTGCAGCAATCGATTGTTCTTGCTCATAGTGGGCAAGACTGATTGCTTTTTCCTTTTGCGCATTGGCAACTTGTGTAGCAGCAAGAGCTTCGGCTTTTTGAGCATCTTGGTCAGCTGCTGCTTTTTGAATGTAATCAAATCAG
>NZ_AJLS01000023.1 GCF_000307875.1 Neobacillus bataviensis LMG 21833 | reverse complement strand
AAATCAATTGACGTATTTTGTCTTGCAGAGGAATAAGGAGTTCTACACTCCCATTGAGTGTTCTCTTTTTGACTTTACCAGATCGTTTTATCGTTCCACTTCTCCTTACTCGTATATCATATCCCAGAAAACGAGCGGGTTGACTGCTATGTGTGATGAGTGTTTTTTCTTCACTCAATTCCATTTTTAGCTTGTTATGAATAAAAAGTTTTAATTGTTCTTTTATCCATTGACAGTCCTCTTTGCTTCCTTTAACAGAGATAATGAAGTCGTCCGCATACCGGACGTATTTCAATACTTTATTTGTCTGTGAGGTACAGGGGAGTGTGGGTAATCTTTTACGTTTTTCTTGATATTCTAAAAGAACTTTAGCTTTTTCTTCACCCTCCAACTTCTTGAGACGGTGAGAAATTCTTTTTATCTCATTGTGAAGTTCCCGATATTCAGGTGTTATTCTTTCTGGACTTTCTCGGTCAAACTTCATTTTGAGTTGTAAAACAAACTTATCCAATTCATGAAGATAGATGTTGGCCAAAAGAGGAGATAGAATTCCACCTTGAGGTGTTCCGCTGTAAGTTTTGTG
>NZ_AJLS01000022.1 GCF_000307875.1 Neobacillus bataviensis LMG 21833 | reverse complement strand
TTTGACGTTTGATTTCTTTGTTAAGAGACTCAATGAGGTTTGTCGAATAAATGCTGTGCCAAATCTGGTAGGTAAACTGATAAAAAGTTAAAAGATTATCCGTATTCTCCAGACTTTCCATGACTTTCCTATACTTTGGTTTCCATTCGGCGATAAAGTTCTCTAAAGCTTGCACTGCCATTTCTAAATTTTCAGCACGATAAATCGTTTTAAATTGCTCCAGAATAACCGCTCTATCTGCTCGTTTCACTTTACTAGCTAGATTTCGACTAATATGAATTAAGCAACGTTGTTGTTTAGCTAATGGGTAAGCCTGACTGATAATCTGTTCAAGCCCCTTGAAGCCATCGGTCACTACAAGAGAAACCTGTTGGATTCCTTGGTTTTGAAGCTTGTCTAACAGGGTGGACCAAGAAGCATTGTTTTCATTTGGGGCGATTTCATATCCAAGAACAGCCTTCTGTCCTTCTGGTGTAATGCCAAGTGCGATATGAATACATTCTTTACTAACGGTTCCACGTCTTAATGGAAGATAGGTTCCGTCAAGAAATAAAACAGAGTAATTGGCTTCTAAGCTTCGCTCATGAAAAGTAGCGACATTCTCCTGAGTTGCTTTTGAGATATTAGAAATTGTGGCAGGACTATAGTGATGACCATACATTCGCTCGATGATATCACTAATTTCTCGAGTCGTTACACCGGTTTGATAGAGTTTGATAACCATCTCTTCCAAGTGGTCATCTCGACGTCCATAAGCGGGAAGCAAAGCTGGACTAAAGTTCCCATTACGATCTCTAGGAATGCTCAACTGAACAGTCCCATATTTGGTTTCAAATTGCCGTGAATAGCTTCCGTTACGACTATTCCCAGAATTATAGCCTACTTTATCGTAAGGTTCATACCCTAAAAAGGCT
>NZ_AJLS01000021.1 GCF_000307875.1 Neobacillus bataviensis LMG 21833 | reverse complement strand
GACCCCGACCATCGGTATCATGTCATCGCTTGCCAATGCGATGAACTCAACGTTTCTTACACATTGTAAGGAGCGTTTTTTATTTACCTTCAATCCGATTTTTTTGAAAATATCGTTTGTACCCTGTCATTAAACAGGGAGGAATAAAAGGATCCGAACATATCGGTAAGGGGATTAGGCCAAGCACCCGAACTAATAAATAGACAGAAAAATTCCACTTAATTAGTAATTATTATAAAAAAAGGCTTAAATAGATGGAGAGATTCCGCCTATTGACTCGAAAAATTTGAAAATGGGAGACTTTTCATTGCATAATCGGAAAATCTCCCCTTATTACCCCAAGTCAAGCTCCCATTCTGTATCTAACCGAAAAATCTCCGCCGCTTATTTTACTTTTGCTTTTCAAAAATCTGCACACCAATTTCAAAAGGTTTTAAGTCTGTGTATAAGCCGTCGTTTGACTTTGATACTTTTAAAAAAATAAACTAATTAACACAAAAATCGACAAATTTCGCAAAAATCCCTTGACGCAGTTAAAAATAGTATGTATTATTATAAACGTTAGCTCGTTCATGAAATGTTCAAATTTAATTAGAATTTGCGGGTGTAGTTTAGTGGT
>NZ_AJLS01000020.1 GCF_000307875.1 Neobacillus bataviensis LMG 21833 | reverse complement strand
TAGAGTCACTATTGTATAATTTAGACAAAGGACAAAAACATGCAAAAACGCTACTCAAAAGAATTTAAAGAAACCCTTATCGCCTTCTATCATTCTGGTCAATCCGTCACCCAGCTGTCTAAAGAATACGACGTGGCCCCTGCAACAATTTATAAATGGATAGACCTCTACTCTAAATCTAATGAAAGCTCCGTCTCTAAAGCTGATTTTCTAGAATTAAAAAGACAACTGGCTAAAGTTAAGGAAGAACGAGACATCTTAAAAAAAGTATTGACCATATTCGCCGAGAAAAAGAAGTGAGTGCTGCGGATATGGCTCAAACCATACAAACTTTAGCACTCAATGTCAGACTAAGCTGTCAACTCCTTGATGTTCCTGAATCAAGTTATTATGAACGGATTAACCGACATCCATCTAAAACTCAATTAAGGAGACAATACCTGTCACTCAAAATTTCTCAACTCTTCAATGCTAACCGAGGAATCTATGGTGCTCCTAAAATTCATCATCTTCTACTTAAACAAGGGGAAAAAGTCGGGTTAAAACTGGTACAGAAGCTAATGAAGCAACTTCAACTCAAGTCTGTAGTCATTAAGAAATTTAAGCCTGGATACTCACTAAGTGATCACATCAATCGAAAAAATCTCATACAGACTGAACCTACAAAGAAGAATAAGGTTTGGTCAACCGACATTACTTATATTCCTACTCAACAAGGATGGGCTTATCTCTCAACCATTATGGATCGTTATACTAAAAAAGTCATTGCTTGGGATTTGGGCAAGCGAATGACTGTAGAATTAGTGCAAAGAACTTTAAATAAGGCCATTAAATCACAAGACTATCCAGAAGCTGTTATTCTTCATTCTGACCAAGGAAGCCAGTATACGAGTCTAGAGTATGAAGAGTTGCTTAAGTATTATGGGATGACTCACTCTTTCAGTCGAAGGGGATACCCTTATCATAATGCCAGTCTTGAATCTTGGCATGGACATTTAAAAAGAGAGTGGGTGTATCAATTTAAATATAAGAACTTTGAAGAAGCCTATCAGAGTATTTTCTGGTACATCGAAGCCTTTTATAATTCAAAACGAATCCATCAAAGTTTAGGGTAT
>NZ_AJLS01000019.1 GCF_000307875.1 Neobacillus bataviensis LMG 21833 | reverse complement strand
TTTATTTGATAATAGTCCAAAAACACTAAACAGGCTTTTAGTGATCCTTGCCTTCAATCGTTTCGATATCGCCTTTGCCGTCACGGGACACGATGGCCTTGATAGCGGCAGTGATGCCTAAAACATCATCATCCAATGACAACGATGGTGTTTCCGGACGAGTGACAACCTGTTCCGGCAAAAATGGAATATGCATGAAGCCGGCCTTAATATCGGGAAACATCTTATCCCGCATATACTGTACCTGATAAAAAATGTGGTTGCAGACGTAAGTGCCTGCTGTGTTGGAGACTGCTGACGGAACACCAGCTTCCCGAATGGCTTTGGCCATGGCCTTAATTGGTAACTGGGTAAAGTAGGCATTCTCGCCATCGCCATGAATCGTGTGATTAAGTGGCTGATACCCGGCATTATCTTGAATCCGACCGTCATCCAAGTTAATCGCAACTCGCTCCGGCGTGAGTTCAAACCGGCCACCAGCCTGACCAATGCTCAACACATAGTCAGGCTTTTCTTTGGCAATAGCATCTTTAACGACATCGGCTGAAACATTAAACTTTGTCGGAATTTCCAATTTAACGATTTGTGCCCCAGCAATTTCATCCGGCAAACGTTTCACGGCTTCAATCGCAGGATTAATTTTATCGTCGCCAAAGGGATCAAATCCGGTAACAAGAATTTTCATGAGAAGATTTCCTTTCTAAAATGCCAAGAAGTACAGAAGCTATCGAGAAGTGTATCTTGTACCATCTTTAAGACGTTGGAGTCTTTGATGGGTAGGACAATTTGTTGCGCCATGATTTATATATACCTTTCTGAAATTAAATAATTAATTAAATAAACCCGAATTGCTAGTT
>NZ_AJLS01000018.1 GCF_000307875.1 Neobacillus bataviensis LMG 21833 | reverse complement strand
TCTGTTCCTTGGAAAGCTGAATGAGTAACTAAGAGAACACCAAGAATTCCTCCACCAGTCGTGAAGCTACCAAGTCCTCCGACAAATCCATGATTACCAACTGAAAGATTTTTAGCGACATCAATATGTCCGCCCATAATTCCAAAAATAGATAAGAAGCCAATAATCAAGAATAAAACAACGACGGTAATTTTAATGGCTGACAACCAATACTCTGTTTCACCAAAAGTTTTAACTGATAAGGCATTGATTGAAAAGACGATAATCAAAGCAATCAGTGAAAAAATCCAACTTGGAACATCAGGTAACCAGAATTTGATACAAAGAGCAACGGCGGTTAAATCAACTGCTACTGTAATTGCCCAGTTTAACCAATAATTCCAACCTAGAGCAAAACCAAATGCTGGATCAACATAACGTGTTCCATAGTCTGAAAAAGAACCAGACGTTGGTAGATAAGTGGCCATTTCGCCGAGTGAAGTCATGAGGAAGTAAACCATTGCTCCGATAAGAACATAGGCAGTCAGTGCCCCAAATGGTCCTGCCGTGTGAATGACATCGCCTGAAGTGAGAAATAAACCAGTTCCGATTGTCCCACCAAGGGCAATCATGGATACATGACGTGATTTTAAGCCGCGTTTTACTTGCGTCTCAGTAGTTGAGTTTGAAGAATTTTCCGTTATTCTGTCTTTAATAGGATTTATTCTACACCGACTTGTTAGAC
>NZ_AJLS01000017.1 GCF_000307875.1 Neobacillus bataviensis LMG 21833 | reverse complement strand
TGAGAGAATTACATCTTGGCGACAAAACGGTGCCGGCAATCGGGCTTGGTACTTGGCACATGGGCAATTCAACTGCAACCCGCGCAAAGGAAATCAAAGCCATTCAAGCTGGTATTGACGCCGGCGCAACCGTGATCGATACCGCGGAAATGTACGGTAACGGCCGTAGTGAAAGTCTGGTTGGTGAAGCCATTGCCAATATTGACCGGGAAAAATTGTTCCTGATTGATAAGGTACTGCCTTCAAACGCTTCCGCCGACAGAATGTCCCACAGCTTGGATACCAGCTTAAAGTTACTGGGAACCGATTACGTGGATTTATATCTATATCATTGGCGTGGTGCTGTGCCGTTAAGTGAAACCGTCGAAACGCTTCAGTCCTTGCAACAGCAAGGTAAGATCAAACATTGGGGTGTTTCCAACTTTGACCTCCCCGATATGAAAGAACTGCTTGCCCTCCCAGGCGGTGATCAGGTTGCCGCAAACGAAGATCTCTATAACCTCGGTAGTCGAGGGATCGAATACAGTCTATTACCATGGCAGCGAAAACAGGGGATTCCGCTAATCGCCTACACCCCGGTAGCTGCCGGTGACGAACGCGGTCAGCTAATTA
>NZ_AJLS01000016.1 GCF_000307875.1 Neobacillus bataviensis LMG 21833 | reverse complement strand
TTTTGTATTGTAATAGGTCTCAATGTATTTAAATATTTCTTGAGTAGCCTCAGCTCTTGTCTCAAAATGAGCATCATTAATAAGCTCCCTCTTTAGCGTCTTATAAAAAGACTCCATCATTGCATTGTCATATGGATTTCCTTTACGACTCATGCTAGATTGAGCACCGACTTGACGAAGAGTAGATTGATAACGAGAGCTTGTATATTGACTCCCTTGATCAGTATGGACAATCAAGCCAGGCTGAGGCTGTTCTTTCCCACAAGCTTGTAAGAAGCAATCCCTCACCAGTTTATCTTGCATCCGTGAAGACATTGACCAGCCTACAATCTTACGTGAAAAAACGTCGATATTCACGGCTAAGTATAAGGTGCCTTCTTTGGTAGGGATATAGGTCATGTCTCCCAGCCATACTTTATTAGGAGCTGTTGCTTTAAAGATCTGATTAATTAAATTGGGTCTTGAAAGCGAAGCTCCTTTTCTGTTGTAATGTTTATATTTATAACGGCTTCCCTTGGCATAAAGTCCCATCAAATGCATCAGTTTCCCAACACGTTTCGTGTTGGTCATAATACCAGTATTATGAAGTACCTTGGTAATTCTAACCGCACCATAGCGTCCCTTATGCTCATGAAAGACAGCTTTTATCTTCTCTGAGAGAATTTCTCTCTCCACTTGTTGTTTTGAAGGACGACGATGCATGTATTCATAGAAACCTGAGCGAGAAACCTTAAG
>NZ_AJLS01000015.1 GCF_000307875.1 Neobacillus bataviensis LMG 21833 | reverse complement strand
TTGGTCTTCTGTCAAGAAAGTAGACACAAAAATTTGAGATATATTTATACAAAACCCTACCGCGCTTCGCTTGCTGGGGTATTCAAAATGATCAATTCAAAAAACCTAATTGATCATTTTGAATACCAAAGGGTAATTTATGAGATAAAATCCAGCTGATTTTGTAAATGTATTCTCTCAAATCGGTTAGGTGAACAGTATCCCAATGTTGAGTGTTTCCTCTTTTCATTATAAAAACTGCTTATATAGTAATTTATTGCCTTTATAGCTTCAGCTCTAGTCGCAAATTTCCTCCTGTAGATCAATTCCTTCTTAATTGTAGCGTGGAACGACTCAATACATGCATTATCGTAGGGATCCCCTTTTTTACTCATACTAATCTGCATCTCGTTTTCTTTTAGAATGTCTGTGTAATCATTTGAACAGTATTGAGAACCTCGATCTGAATGATGGATTAAGCCTTCACCCGGTTGCCTTGACACAATCGCCATTTTTAAAGTTTGAATAGACAACTCTTTTTTCATGTGAGCAGCCATACTCCAACCCACGATTTTTCTCGAAAATAAATCCATGATAGTTGATAAGTAAACCCATCCCTCAAGTGTCCAAATGTAGGTAATATCTGTAACCCAAATCCGATTTGGTTCGTTTACACTGAATTGACGTTTGACCAAGTTAGGATAAATCTTTTGATCATGGTTAGAATCGGTTGTTACTACGTATTTTTCTATTGGTGAAGCTGATAATCCCAACTCCTGCATGATGCGTGCCACCGTTTTCTGAGAAACGGTATAACCCCATTCCACTAGGTCAGCGTGTACTCTTGGGCTGCCATAGGTTCCTTGACTTTCATGAAAGGATTTACAGATTTTCTGTTCAGTCTCTTTACGATAAGCTTCTTTTTCAGATTGGGGCCGGTTTTGAACCTGTAGCCATTTATAATACCCACTTTTGGAGACTTCAAGTACCTCGCACATCTTCATAACTGCGTGTTCATCAGTGTGGGCCTGAATGAAGCTAAACTTTACGCTTGGTTTTTCGTGAAGATGTGCATGGCCTTTTTTAGGATTTCATTTTCCTCTCTAAGCTGTTGTAATTCTTTTTCATGTTGCTTTTTCAATATCTCTAGCTCTGAAGGAGTAATATAGTTTTCTTTTGGTTGACCACCTTGGTTCTTCTTTCTGTAAGCTGCCACCCATCCGGATAAAGTCTTATAGGAAACCTCAAGTTCACGAGCTAAGTCCGATGCCTTTCGTCCTTCTTCCACAACTAATTTCGAAACGTAATCTTTATACTCCAGATCATAATGTTTCCCCATGTGTACACGTCCTTTTAAATGATGATTGTATTATAAACTAAATCTCATTTATCCGTGTCCACTTTTTAGACTAACTTTA
>NZ_AJLS01000014.1 GCF_000307875.1 Neobacillus bataviensis LMG 21833 | reverse complement strand
ATTGATGACAGATAGGTAAGGGTTTGAAGTTATCGCTCCCTTTTCCCCCTGCTCGCACCGTAGGTGCAACTTTCATCGCATACGGCGCTCCAACTAGTCCAATTCATTCAATTCTATGTATTTAAATGAAGCTAGTTTGGTACCAAATTTAGATTGCACGGTTTCCGCATTTTTTTCGTAATTCATTGACCTTTTCCTTCTGCTTTTTATTCAGTTGGAAGGAATTAAGTAGAACTTTGATTTTCTCAATATCTTTTAAATGTACAAGTCGATGAACTGCTTTATGAAGCACTGTCAGATTGGAAAACCTATCATCTTTTGACAAATGAAACGGATTCTTATGGTGACAGTGCCAGTCATTCGTACCAAGTTCAAATCCCGTTATGGCACACCTTCCGTATTGGGCTATGAACTTACTAATGCGGTTATCGTTATATTCAATCGTTCGATTTGGAATGAACTTTTTCATGACATTACTTAACACTCTTTTGTTAATCGCTTTGAGGTTGTTGTGTATTTTCGCTCTGCCTTGGACAGTATAGTTACACGTTCCTTGGGAAAAACATAGGTTTGTTTTATGCCGTTGGGCATAAATGGGGACAAACACCATATCTTGTATTTTAAAATATTGTGGTAAGTAACCTTTATAGCGTTTTTGTAGTGTGTTAGTCATATCTTCAAACGTAGCTTCGGTTCTGATCTTCTTCAATCGATTATATAGAGTCTTGTTTAGATGGGAGGACAACTCACTTAGATTTTTAGAAATTTGAGTGGCTGCTGCGTAATAGTTTTGAATTCCCATTACGACAGTATTGTAATGCCAAACTGTTTCTGCACATGGCTTTTTCTGAATTGCTTTTATAGAATCCTTAATTTTTATGAGTGCATTGGACTTCGCTTTCTTCGTCATATTTGATTGAGCTACATATCCCATCCTTGTTTTTCCTTTCCTAATCACTCGGAAAGAGAATCCAAGGAATTCTGACGAATTCTTCTTTAAGTTAATAACCTTTGATTTTTCATCACTTGTTTCAAGATGTAGTCTAGTTTTAAGAAAATCCTTAATGGCATAATTCATTTTAATCGCTTGCGAGCGTGTACGACATAACACTTTAAGGTCATCAGCGTATCTAACAATGTAACATTCTTTTAGGTTTGATTTCTTGAGTGCTTTTACTTTGCTTCCATTATGTTTATATTCATGGTTACTCTGAAAATTTTCCCATTGATTACTAACCCACCAATCGAGTTCATTTAGAACAATATTCGATAAAAGTGGTGAGAGAATACCGCCTTGCGGGGTTCCCTTTGTTGGTACACCTTCTCCTTCAATCTTTGCTTTTAATAGCTTTGATATGATAGAGAGTAATGGTTTATCTTTTATTCCAAGTGACCATATTTGTTTAAGTAATTTACTGTGATGCACATTATCGAAAAACCCTTTTATGTCTACATCGATACAATGATAGAGACCAACCATGTTTACGAGCGATTCCAATCTTGCTTTCGCATGATGAGTGCTTCTATTCGGTCTGAAGCCATAACTGTGTTTATGAAATTTCGCCTCACAAATGGGTTCTAAAACTTGTAAGATACATTGCTGGAGAATTCTATCCCATATCGTCGGGATTCCTAATGGTCTTACTTTCCCATTTGCTTTGGGAATGAAAACACGCCGAACACTTTCTGGTGCATATGCTCGAAACATATTTTTGACATATTCGACTACCTTTTCTACTGATAAAAATTTAATATCATCAATCGTTAACTTATTTGTCCCCGCCGTTTTACTCCCTGTATTTCTCTTGATATTTCGATAAGCAAGACGTATATTTTCATTGGAACTAATCAGTTTCATTAAGTCATAGAAATTTTGTCCATCGACACTTTGAGCATACAAGTTGTCAAAACAATGTTGCATATCGTAATACTCACTGTGTCTCAGTTTCTTTCGTTTCAACAAGTCGGTGACTCCCTTGGGAGTTGAACCTCTTTTAGTCTCACAAGAACCTTATTAACCGATAAAGAACTGTCTTACATGGTTGAATGATTCTTCAATAGTCTAGTGGCTATCCCTTCGGGTTGATTAGACCTTTCATCGGTACTGTGCCACCACTTTCACTGATACAAAGATAAGTTATACAGTAGCTATTATCACTAGTGTTTTCCTTATCAACGCTTCGTTAGGAGTAAGCCCTCCACGTTATCAGCTTACAACGTTGAATTATATCTATTATAGAAAGAACTTAGGTGCTTCCTCTAAGCCTGTTAGTCTCATACGCCTGTAACGTATCATGGATTTTCATATTACTCAGTCTTACTCATCCACTACTAACCTCACATATAGTGATATACACATTTCTATGTATTGTGCGTGTAGACCTGTACATTCAGAAGTTTGTCAGCTTAACCTTTTTCTCGGAGGTTTATTCGCATTCTCACCATATTCATTCAACTCAAGCATTATGATTTACACCACCCCCGCGGGTAGGCTTTCGTCAGCCGAACTGATACGGTAAATTCTCACGCCTTTTTGCCGAGCTGATAACACTATTATTCTTACTAAATCCAGTGCTATTCGACTCAGAGAGAACCCTTCAAGACGTTACTCTATCATTTGATTCTTCGATATAACCCTTCAGTTCCGTAAGGAACTGTCTAACCTTTACCTGAGTAATGTGACCATTCTCAATTTAAGTTAGAAACATTTCGCACAAG
>NZ_AJLS01000013.1 GCF_000307875.1 Neobacillus bataviensis LMG 21833 | reverse complement strand
TGTTCAAATCCCTCAATGTTGCCTGATTTTAATATCATCATTTTGTGCCACCCTTTCACCGCTGGTTTCCGTTTCCGGCACCTCTACGATATCGGGTTTTGCTGAGAGAATCGAATCGCTAAAATTCTAATTTGGCAGCGCTTTTTGAACGATAACCCTCATTTTTGCGTTCAAATCTGTAATTTGGCGCTGATTTTTGCATTTTTTGACGAATTTGATATCAATTTTAAGGAAGTCTTGTTAATAATGCCTTTCTGTAAAAATACCCAATCCATGGTATGAAATACAGGTTTCATTTTAATAATGAATACTTATTGGCAATAGTTTTTATATAAAAAACGTATTGCGAGGATACTGCGATTAGGAAAAAAATTAAGTATCATTCCATTTGTTCTATACTTTTTTCCACGATTGCCACCATATCATCTTCAGCACCAAGACTAAAGTTTAAAAAAACACCTTGTCCCCCACCAGCACCAATTGCTGAAATAAAAATATTACTGTTATAACCTACTACAGTAAGGCTCAAACTTGCTCTGTTTCCATTTCTCATAAAATATTTATCATAAACTCGAACTGCTATTTTAGTATCTCCAATCGTGTAGTTGCTTTCATCAACCAATTTCATACTTATTCCACTATTACCAATATTGTTTTGCAAGTGATTAACCACTTCCTCAAATTGACCAATGATTGTCTTTTCATACTTTGCCATGATTACTCATCCTCCCCAATAATAATCATTTAGCTATATTCGTCTTTACTATTTTTATTACTCTTTTATATTACCTTCTTTTTATTTTAAAAAAACGAAAAAACGATTCAGACCCCCATCGTGTTAAAACATTAGCACGTCGGGGGTCTGATCCTTGAGCATGATTCTTTTTGTTTTCTTAAATTCCCAAAAGTTTTTTTTTGTAATGAGTATCCCCCTAACTAAAGTTAGGGGTACCGAAAGAATAGGCTTTAATAGCCGCATTGTCTTTACGTGGGCTACTACAAGTCTCGCTAATACCTCAAGCTGAGGCCTTCAGCTTTGAAGTAATATTTAAAATAATGAAAGATAAAAAGGATATCATACGTTTCCGACCACTTATTGTCTTGCATCTTGTAATTTACCCTTATTTATTATCTATTTTTGAATGATAGATTATTAATTCGTGATTTTTAAAGCAAGAAATAATATCAAGATTTACATTATTTGTTTAGCAAGGGTTCTTCCTCACTTTTACCAAAAAATGTGTGGCATTTATGATACGGATCACCGCAATATATCAAAATGAGCTGTTTATAATTTAGCTGCTTTATATTTCATAAATAATATTTTAAAACTTATTGTTACAATTTAAAAAGTTGCGGCATATACTGTTTTAAAAATGAATGAATTGTTCATTCAAAAAAGGCGGCTAAAAAAATGACTGATATGATAACAAAAAAAGAATGGAACTTACAAGACAAATATGTATTGATTACAGGAGCGACAAGTGGGATTGGACTTGCGGCGGCAAAGGCCCTTGCCAGACGAAACGCAAATTTGGGTATTATCGCCAGAAATCAGAGTAAGGCGGAGGAAATTACAACTCTATTACGGATGCAAACAAAGAAATCAATTAAGATTGATATATTTATTGCTGATCTTTCCTCCCAAAAATCCATCCGAAAAGTTGCTGCGCAAATTCTTGAAAGGTGTCCAAGGATCGACGTTTTAGTGAATAATGCAGGCGCTTTATTCGATTCCTTTCAGAAAACCGAGGAAGGAGTGGAAATGACCTGGGCAGTTAACCACCTGGCTCCATTTCTTCTCACTTCCCTGCTCTTGGATCGTTTAAAAGAAAGTGAATCCGCACGTATTATCAATACGGCTTCACATGGTCATAAAATGGTAAAAGGAGGTTTTGAGTTTGATCATATGAATGGGGAGCGTCTCTATAGGGGGATGAAAAAGTTCCTAGGCGGCCCAACCATATGTTATGCACAAACGAAGCTGGCCAATATCCTATTTACAGCCGAATTAGCGCGTCGTCTAGAAGGATCAACTATCACTGTTTATTGTTTCGACCCGGGACTGGTAGCTACAAATTTCAATCAAAATAATGGAATGATGGCCAAGGCAACCATGGCTGTAATGAATCTTTTTTCCCGTACCCCGGAGAAGGGCGCAGACACCTTGGTATGGCTAGCTGAATTAAAGGATACCTCAAATCAGAGCGGCAAATATTTTGCCGATAGACAACAGAAGGCACCAACAGCATTAGCAACTGATAAAGAATTAGCAAAGAAACTTTGGAACATTAGTGAGGAACAAATTCAGTAAACATGTTTTGATTCATACCTTAGATATGAAACAAAAATGAAAGGGGTGAAAAAGATACATCCATTAAATGATCATCAACTGGACAAAATCCATGATAAACGAAGAGAGCAAATAAAGAATGCGGCTTTAAAAATATTTGCACGCCGCGGCCTTATTGGTACGAAAATGAGCATGATTGCTAAAGAGGCAGACATCAGCCAAGGGCTTTCCTATCGATATTACCAATCAAAGGATGAGCTTTTTATTGAACTTGTAAAGGATGCAATGGAAGAAACTGCTGAGGCATTTGCTTCATTGGAAAATATGGCTGGTTCTCCTTCAGAAAAAATTAAAGAATTAACCAAAAGAATGCTCGATACTCGTAATAGACATTCGTTTATGCTAATACAACAAGTACAAATTTCTGATGAAGTCCCTGACAAGGCAAAAGAAATTATTCAGCAATATCAAATTCCTTCTTTAATCGAGCAATTGATTTCTACTTTTAAAAATGGCCAGAAGTCCGGTGAATTTTGTAAAGGGGATCCCACTAAGCTTTTGATGCTCTACTTCTCGGTCATTTCCGGCTTAATGTTACTCCCTAATGAAGCAGAGGAGAATAATCAAGACATTGATATAGATATTCTAATGAAACTATTACGGAATTGATGAAACTGTTTATTTTATGTAAATGAAAAGTTAATGATTCTAGCAGAAATACGTCTACATGTATTTCTGCTTTTAAGGTATCTAAAAACAAATTTTTATATATTGTAATTCGACAAAATCTTAAAATACTCCTCTTAAGAAACAATAAACAAAACATACAAAAAAAGTGTATAGGCACCATCCAAATTTCTGGATAGTGCCTCGCACTTCTAATCATTTAGGAGTTTAGGTTAGAACTGACCTCACTGTTCTCTAGTAGCGGCATTTCTACCGCCACACCTAGATTTTTTAATAGTTTAGCAATGGTTTTCATACCACTTTCTGGATTGATTTTGGTTTCAATGTAGTAGGTCTCACCAGTTATAAGTGATTCATAGGTATGGATGGAAGCGAATTTTTTTCTGTTTTTATGGATTGGTTGGAATGCGATTGCATAACGGTTTCCTCTGTCTCCGCCACCAAGAATAAAGCCATCTTCTACAAGCTGACGTAGTGGAAGATTATGCTCTTCAATCCACTGTAAAGTTTGTTTCCAAAGTTCTGGAACGGATTTTCCATAAATAACCGTTTCTTCTCCCCCATAATGCATGACCATCTGGAGCTCGTCCCATCTTTTATAGATGTTTCTTTGAAATCCTGTTGAAAAATTCCATATCTCTTCGACATCGTTTTCCTCGTTAAGGATCCATCGTATGGTTCTAAAAACTTCACCGTACGTTTCATTTACTACAGTGCTAACATAGTTTCTTTCTTCACTGTCTTCTTCATTTGATATTTTTGTAATAGCTTTAAAAACATCCTCAAAGCGATCATAAATGGAGCGAACTAGGGTGCGTTCTTCTTCAATTGTAGCCAATTTTTCACGTTTACCTTTATAAGGCATTCGTAATGCATCTACATACTGCTGAATGATAGATTTGGCGTAAATACTTAAATCAGGATTTTCCAGGCAAGGCATTAGAACAATGTCTACTAATTGCTGATAATCGATGCCAAACCATTTTGAACTGCCAAACGTCGCTTCATTTGATTCTTTGATTTGGCTTTTAGGTACTAAACCGATAAGCAGGAAAGTTTCGTCTTTGAATTTCTCCTCAAATTTCCTTAAGTATTTATGGCATTGATTCACATCAACCCTTGCATATACCTTTTGCTCTACAGCAAGGATTAACTTTTTTACCTTACTTGGTTCTTTTTCATCGACGATATTTACCTTAAAAAAGACATCCAGCCTTCCTTTATCGTCGTTTTTTTCTGTTTCCTCGATTAATTCCAGCTCATCGATATCCAGTTTGTTAATATCCTTTTCAGCTATGACCTCAGGATTTCTAAATTGATTCACATTCAGCATCGCAATATCGGTAATATCGTCAATATTTTCATCTGCCGATTCGGCAACGGCCATTAAAAACCGCTGAAATGGATAATACCCAAGCATATGTCTTTCCGTCGGATCCAGAAGCCAGGATAAAAACCTTGAATGCCATGTTTCTAAATGGGTTGCACCCGCCACATGGAAGACATTCGGACGATCAATCAGGAATTTTAACGCGACAAAATCTTTATCCATCGTTAATTCATAGAGCATTCGTTTTAGTGATTTCAATATTGTTTCCCCCATTTTTTGAATAACTTGAATAACCTTTACCGGATCACCAAACCTTACTTTGTTTACTTCATTATTTGCCCAAAGTTTAATTTAGGATGTTTTTCCCTTCATATCTATCTCCGAATTGTTACAAAATACAATTCTGGATATTCCTAGCACTTTTAATGGTTTATCAAGAAAATAAACGATCCGTAAGTGATAAGTTATTTATTCCAATGTATCAATCCTTAAATAACTTTTCCAGTGTAATATGAAGGCTTTGATTTTCCCACCCAGGTTCAACCTTCAATGCTCCCATTTTGTATTTTTGATGATAATTTATACTGAAAATTTTAGATTCATTTTCAGTAGGACATAGAATATAAACAGCTTCAACTATTCTTTTTTCCGTTTCATTGTGCAAAATACCATCTCGGTATTGGTGCATTTCGGCTAGTGCATTCGTGAGATTCTGTCCTACGCGGTACTTCGGATCAAATATGACTAAATACTGATCACATTCTACGACAATATCTGGAATCATTTCTTGGGTATACGTATAATAAGGTAGCGTTCTTGAATTGAATCTTCGTTGATAATATACGAAACCACCGTTTTTCAATCTCATTTTACTCATATTGCCTTCTACTAAACTGAGGAAGTAAAGTTCATCCTTCTTTACAAATAAATCAGAAGTGTTTTCAAGCAACATATTTTCTCTCAAATATTTTATGATTTGAATGTAACACCATATTTCATAAATTTCATACGTGTTCTTCAACCCTATGGGATAGGACCAGTCAAAAGAATAATTCTTAAATTCATATAAAGAATAAAACCAATCAAACCAGTTTCGGTATAATGGATGCTTGCGAAAGGATTGAGTTATAAATTTTGATCCATGGTACGGTTTAATTTCTCTTAAAAAAGGTGATTTCAATGCATGATGTACCCAATCCAAATACTCTTCTGATTTCTCTTTGATAGGAGAATAATTCCAAGATACATATATATTTAGTAATCGCTTTAGTTCTAGTAATTGCCCTAACAAGACACGATTCTCATAACAATCAAAGGTTTCTTTTGATCGTAAAGTCATTACATTGTTCGGTAGCGTGTCATCTGTATATCCTTGCGAAGCGCCGTACCGGTCTAGCCAATTTATTGTACTTGGACTTATAGCCTTGATTTTTTCAGGCTTAAGATATTGTTTTTCCCTTTCTAGTCGTTTAAGAGGATACTTCTGAATTTGTAAGAACAATCTTTTTAATTGTGAGATATTGTTGTGAATATACGTCCACTGTAAATGGGAAGGTTCCCGACAATTCCCTGAAGCACTTACATCCGTTGAAAGTCCACTTAGATTAAAACAGATTTTTGCTTCGGTTAAGATGTCCACCAGCATGGATTGAAATTGAAGCTGTGTCATCTTCCTTTCATCTGGATAGACGTACTGTTCAATAATCCTTTGTTGATTATTTTTCATCAGAGATATCGTGATGGTTCCACTTTGGAAAGGAGTAGTAAACACTCCTTTCCAACCTTCTTTTCCTTTTACAAGTGGCAAAGGCATTCCTTGAATAGAAAGGGATACTTCACTGTTTTCAGAAATGATTAAATCATATTGACTAGCTTCTCTAAAATAAGCTTCTTCTAATTTCACCCATAACCCTAGGGTTTCGTCCCATAGTTTAACGCCAGAACTGGATTGCACCATAGCGTTCTAATTCCTTCCGCATTCGCTCTAAATGTCTAGTTGTTTCCCCTTTTTCACCAAAATGATGAGATGCCCATTCAAGCCAGTTCACTAACAACCCTTCTATCCTCTCATCTCCACGAATTTTTGGTAAAATTTTCTCTGCAATACTTCGGTCAACAGCTTCTTCAGAACCCATTTGATAAATCTCTGGCAACTCTTTATTCTTTTGTAATTTAGCTATTATTTCACTCAAAGTTCTGTAGCCGAAATGTAAATCATAATCTAACAGCATATTGTGACATTCTGTAAGTAGGCCCCATTCTTTACCTAATAATTGTTGAACCGCTACATCTTGTTTGTTCCAAAAACTTTCCAAATCCACATCTGATAATGTCATAACAAATGCTCGATCTAAAACCTTGTCAGAAATAGCATGGGTTGTTTCATCTACATTAATAGTCCCTATTAGATAAAAGTTAGGTGGAATCGATAATTCCTTCGGGATACCATCAAGGCTTTCCTCTGAATGGAGATAAATAGGTGTTTTGGACTCAACAGCACTTAAATAACCACTGAGATAATATTCTACTCTTGCAAGATTCATTTCATCTAGCACAACAAAATGAGGTTTATCCTGTTCATGATTCGCACATAGAAGCATATCTAAGAATTCTGTTTTCATATACCGCTTTTCAAATGAACTATAATACCCAAAGAGATTCGTGGCATCCATCCAATCAGGGCGTACCTGAATAATCCTCAAATAAGGGTTCACTTCTTCAGCCCCAATATTATAAACGGCATTTGCATATTGCTTACATAATTGTGTTTTCCCGGTACCTGAAATCCCGTTAAGAATAACAAAATGCTTATCATCTAAACTTGTTAAATTTAAGTGAAAATCACGAATAACTTCCATGGAATAGGTAAGAGAACTATCATGGATTGCATCCATGATAGCTTCGAGATTTAAGTCACTCTCATATACCTTGACGTCATTATCAGATTGTTCTAATTCGTTAAGAATGATATCAGTGTGAGAATTGGATACTTGAAAAACACCTCTAATTTTTGCAAATATAAGTGCAGCCTTGATAAGGCGAAGTTGTATGGTGTCGGTAGATTCAGTAAATTCCATTTTATTATTATCATAGGTGCCAACATAGAACTTCTTACCGTCCATCTCAAACCCTTCTTGTCTTAGTACCTCAATCAGTTTCGTTTGCAAACTTTCATTTTGCTCACTTGCATTTTGCATATGGAATGCTTTTGTTAAATATATTTGCTCTTTCTTATCCCCTTGTATGATTGATCTTACTTGAAAATACTTGAAATTATTTTTAAAAACGTTTATCCCGAAAGTTTCTCTAGCGTATAATTGATCTCTGGTTAAAAAGTCAAATGCACCTTTAGTAATCAATTGTTCATTTTGAAAAACAGAGAAGGTTTGTTGGAAAAAATATGTTTTTTCTTTATGGGTTGGGCCAATTTCTACTTGGTAAGTATTGTTAAATAAATCAATATTATAGTTTCCTTTACTATTTTTAAATAGTTCAAAGAAATGAATAGCCTGACGATGTATTGCTGCTTCTTCTTGGAGATAGTTAAATAAATCTTGAAGATCCTCATACATTACTTCCATTTGTTCAATAACCTGTTCAGTATTTATATGATCTTCCAATAGAATTATTTTCCCAAAACCAACATGTGGTCTTAATCTTTTTTTGTCATATTTAATCAGCTCATCGATAAAATGATTCTTTTCAATTAAAGAATCATCTTTCTGCAAATAGATATCAATACCTTCATTTAAATCCTGAATAATCTTTCGAAACGAATCTGCATTTCCTTTTTTTATCCCTACTTGTAATGGGTAAAAATCTGTATATGTATTTATTTTTAATCGTTTTTTAGCTAAATCTAATTCTAAGTTGAGCTTAGGCAAAAGCAGTTCATAGTAGGGTTCTACAAAATAACTTTCATCAACTAATTCTACGAACCCCCTTACACCATAATGCTGTTTTTTCTCGGCATATTTTGGGTTTTTTAAATCCGTAATAGTCGTCCTTAAAGTACTTTCATAACCTCGAACTGTGAATTTGTATAACTCAGGAAATCTTTTCCCAGCTCTTTCAATAAATTGATTTAGTAAGCCTCTTAAAAAAGGCTGAACCTCATCAAGAATTCCTTGATTTCTTTGAATTGCATCTGATTCATAAATTTCTTGTAGTAATTTTATATCCATTTTATGCCTCCCTTAAAGATAGACTTTCTACACATATGCCTATTTTACTAAATCATACTTAAACATCCTATTCTTTTACTTTCTTTACTTTAATCAAATTATGCTTTGGCTTAAAATGCTATAGAGTTTTTGTACTAACCAAACGATTGTTTAAAACTGCCCCCAGCATCAATTAATAGAGAATTTCTATATTTAAAATCCGGCAAAAGATGTTATCCCGAGGATACACAAAGACACTTCCTCTATTCCACCAACCAAAGTGTTCGATGAAGCAAAAGTACCGTCCCCTGCTTCACCCAACCATCCTCACACTTCCCCCATGCAGCCAATCCCACTCGAAGGTTTCACCATCAATCGTATAGAGAATTGGTTCATC
>NZ_AJLS01000012.1 GCF_000307875.1 Neobacillus bataviensis LMG 21833 | reverse complement strand
CTTGCTTTTCCATTTCAATAATAGAGAATCGCTAGAGAAGCTTGCAATGCATTGGATTCTTTGTTTGATTTGTTTTTTAGTCCCCCCTATACCTGGAGCAAACTGTTCAAAGGCCCTATCATATTTTTTATCAGCAAAACGAATGATGGTATGACCATATTCTATATATCCGCTCTCATCCAAGAGATTTAAAACGGATGCATCACAGGCCAATTCCCGATCCATTCGAATCCTTTTTGAAGCATACCAGACGACCGGGTTAAACCAATAAATAATCTGAAACATCCACATGACGTAATTCACGAACAGATCTTTGCTTTTATGATGGTGCAGCTCGTGCAATAACACGTATTTTAACTCATTTAACGAGAATGCTTCTCGCGTTTTGCTTGGTAAAAAAATATAGGGCTGAAAAATCCCGAACGTGATCGGCGAGGAAATGAGAAAGGTCTCCCGCAGCCTTATGTTTCTTTTCACCCCAACCATTTCTTTGCACGCTTCTAATAATTTATTTAGCTTTTGATTATCAACAGCTACAGCTGACTTTTTGATTTGATAGATTTGATAAGTTGAATAAACAGCAGCCCCAACAAAAAGAACCACTCCAATGACCCAGACTGTAAAAAATGTATGGTAGACGAAATCGGGCGCTGCCTTGTTTACCGATACCGTGAAATCATGTAATAAATTGCTGTTTGGCGCCTGAGAGGCATCCACTCCATTAATCCTTTCACTGTTCAATGGTGCTTCTCTATGAAAAAAAAGGTAGCTTTTTAAATAGCGAATTCCTTCTCCAAGGCGAAAATAATTCCAAGGTAAAAAGGCAGTAAGGATTGGAATGCATAGAATAAACCAAATATGATAATGTGCTTTCACCGTCATATGATTGTTTAATAGCCTTTTGATTAATAGAATGATGAAAACAAGGAGGGATACCACGATTGTACTAACGAAAATCCGCAGCAGCATGGTATCCATTATTTTTCCCCCTTCTTATCTCTCATAGATAATATTTTCTTTAATTCCGAAATATCTTCATTGGATAACTGATCATTTTCAATAAAATTTAAGACCATTGAATTTAAGGTACCGCCGAAAAACTGCTTCAGAAAGGATTTACTTTTTTGCTCAACATATTCGTGATTTTCAACCAGCGAAGTATAAATAAACACTCGGCCATCTTTTCTTGCGTGCAAAGCCCTTTTCTTGACTAGGCGCGCTAGCATGGTGTGAATGGTATTTGGCTTCCAATCACTCTTATTCGATAATTTCTCCACTACTTCAGGAGTCGAAATCGGCTCATATTTCCATATAACCTTCATGACTTCATATTCTGCTTCTGATATTTGTGGAATCTCCTTCATGATCCCCCTCCTACTTTTACAACTGTAGTATTTATTATAGCAAAAAGACCCAAGTATAAAAAGTATATTGGTGACTTTAGCCTATGGCAAATAATCCCTCCTGTATGTTTCCACTATACGCGTACTCTCCATTGCGAATAAGAAGAGATAGAACGGACCACATGCTCTTTCAATGACTACCTCCATATAAAGTTGTTTAACCTCTTCTATCCAAAATTTCTATCTAAAAACAGCAGTAGATAGCTGCCCGCCCACAGAAAATACGCAAGTTTAATTATTACAAACATCGAAAATTCAAATGAAGAAAGTTTTCTTTTACGCTTAGTCTTTTTCAAGTGCCAATAATAAAAGAATAAACAAAGAAGTAGTAATACTATAGATAGTTCGTTTAAGTTTTCTAATAGATTAATCATCATCATCATCACCTCTTGTTAAGGTATTTTAGGGTTCGACAAGAACGAGCATGGATGAAAGCTCTGATTTTGACCTGCCCGCGACTTCAATAACGAAGTTACTCTTTGCCAGAATTTGTTCCAATTATAACTGTTGCATCTAATTCTTCATCCCTCGCTATTTTGGTCACTAATCCAGCATGAGTCACCTCTATAAACGTGACCTCCAATGTCAGCTAGGTTACGGGAAGAACAATGTACTGCGACTGGATCAATATCAACAGAATGTAATAAAATCTTATTCAAGTCGGTTACTATTGCAGCACCAACAGCACCCGACCCGCAACATAAATCAACAACAACATCACCATTGTGAGTCAATGCTCTTGCCTGCTGAACCAGAAACTCTGTACGTTGACGCGGTACAAAAACTCCCCGTTCTACTTCTATCCGCAGGCCACAAAACATTGTAAATCCAAGTACATATTCAAGCGGTAACCCACTGGCTCGCATTTCAACCAACTTCATTAAATCCTCTCACCGCTTTTATAGATTCAAAGTTTTCTTATCATCTTTATTCTAGAGCAAAAGGAAATATCCATTTTCAAACAAAAATATCGTCAACTCAAAAAAAGAGCTGCTGATCAGTTATTTGATCCTCAACTCTTGCATCTAGTTAATTAAATATGGATGTTTGCTTGGTTCTCCAAAAAAAATTGAATCCACAAATAAAGTATTGTTATAAATTAACTCATTTGGATCAATCACCAATTTTAAATCTGGGAAGCGTCTAAGCAAGGTACCAAAGGCAGTTTTTCCTTCCAATCGGCCGCCATGGGCTGACCGTTGGGTGTCGTGGGTTGAGGGCGTGTGTACCAGGAGCGGCCTCGGTGTCAGTCGTCGATTGCCTGATCAATGATGAAAAAATTACTTCATATAACCTTCAACCAACTTATAGCATCTTTCTTCTGTAAGATTCGCCAGCACAGCCACATATTCTAAATGTTCCTGTGTACCGCCTTTATATTTTTGCGATGCCTCTAATGCTGTATTATCTCTATATTTGATCCAATTTCGTTGCTCAATTTTCAATTGGTCCATCTCTTCTGTAGAAAGCTGTTCCTTTAGAATTCCATACACTTCATTCAACAATCCATCCCAAACATCAAATCGATCTCCTTCCACTTTTTTCGCTGCGAATGTTGATGAATCTGTTGGCTTCATTTCATCCATTTCTTTTTTCGTTTCGTTTAATTTATTGAGATACTCATCCTTCAGACTCACTGTAGCATTATGAGTCGACGAGTCTTCAGCTTTTGCCGGTACATTGTTTGATGAATCCATTTTTTCGTTTGTATCATTATTTTCTGTGTCAGTTTTGTCGGTATTGGAGGTATTTTCTGTTGAATCCTCATTTGAAGAATCGTCCGTTGTGTTCTGAGATATATTGTTATTTTGTGACTGGTTTTCCAACTTAGCATCTGACTCTTCAGATGATTTTCCACAAGCAGCCAATAAAATGGCAAATACTACAGTAAGTATTCCTATTAAAATTTTCCTATTGTTTTTCATACTATAGGCCTCCTTTTTATTATGAAAATCCCATATATGGTTTTACAGAAATCCCCCACAATTCCTTCCTCAACTGGCAATATTATCATTATAACAAATCACACCAATTTGCTGTTTTTGCAACTCTTAAAAACTGCCCGATTTAACAATAGGGCAAACGGGCCCATCATGGCATTGAGATAATATAGAGCAAAATAATAAAAAAAGTAAAAAAGCCTTGAGCAGCAATTATATAAAAATCGCTGTTCAAGGCTTTTTATATTATTTATTGTTAGAAAGCATAAAAAGCAATCTTTTCTACTTAACAGCTGATGGATGCTCAGGTTCCTTATCCAATACATGCTCAATATAATTTTTGCCCCACTCATACATAGCCTCTAAAATTGGCATAAGTTTTCTTCCATACTCAGTCAAGGAATATTCTACTTTCGGTGGAACTACGGGGTAAACTTCCCGATGCACGATTAAATGATCTTCCAGTTCGCGTAATTGAGTAACAAGCATTCTTTGGGTAATACCCGGCATAAGGGCCTTTAATTCACCAAATCGTTTCGTTCCTTCCTTGCCTAAATGCCATAGAATTAACATTTTCCACTTACCGCCAATAACGGCAAGCGTTAATTCTTTTTCACAGTTAAACATTTTCTCTCCTAAATTTGGCATTTCCTTCACCTCTTCTATATTTTCACCAATAGTATACTTTTTAGCACTATATGCGGTAAAAGTGCGTACTTTCAAATTAATGACATAATGAGTATACTAAACAACGTGCTGGTGAGCAAATCGATTTTCAAAAGGAAATATCTCATGACAGCCTCTTGGCACAACCAATTACACAATTCTAAAAGGAGCGAATGTACATGAAATTACAATTAGCATTAGATCTTGTCGATATTCCAGGAGCCATTGAAGTAGTGAAAGAGGTAGAAGAGTACATTGATGTAGTAGAAATTGGTACACCTGTGGTAATCAATGAAGGTCTTAAAGCAGTAAAAGAAGTAAAAGCTGCATTTCCTAACTTAACCGTATTAGCTGACTTAAAAATTATGGATGCCGCTGGGTATGAAGTAAGCCAAGCCTCTGCAGCAGGTGCTGACATCATTACGATTCTTGGAACCGCAGAAGACGAGTCGATTAAAGGCGCAGTAGAAGAAGCGAAAAAACAAGGAAAAGAAATCCTTGTGGATATGATTGCAGTAAAAGATATTGCAACCCGTGCGAAAGAATTGGACGAACTTGGTGCCGATTATATCTGCGTACACACAGGTTACGATCTGCAAGCTGTAGGAAAAAACTCCTTTGAAGATCTACACACGATTAAGAGCGTTGTAAAAAATGCCAAAACTGCGATTGCCGGTGGAATCAAATTAGAAACACTTCCGGAAGTAATCAAAGAACACCCTGACCTTATCATTGTAGGCGGAGGTATCACAGGAAAAGAAGATAAACAAGCCGCTGCAAGAGAAATGCAGGAATTAATTGCACAAGGTTAATATACGATGGAGACTACTCAATATTTAGCCAAAGTCGTTGAAGAATTAAGTCAAACGGTACACTTAATCTCTGACTCAGAAGCAGAGAAATTAGTCAATCAGATTTTAGAATCCAAGAAAATCTTTGTGGCTGGTGCTGGCAGATCCGGTTTTATGGGTAAATCTTTCGTAATGCGAATGATGCACATGGGGATTGATGCCTATGTAGTGGGTGAAACCGTAACAGCTAACTTAGAAAAGGACGATC
Organism: Neobacillus bataviensis LMG 21833; assembly: GCF_000307875.1. GTDB lineage: Bacteria > Bacillota > Bacilli > Bacillales > Cytobacillaceae > Neobacillus > Neobacillus bataviensis. The sequence goes on along the minus strand of NZ_AJLS01000012.1, from coordinate 20,129 downwards.
TATTAATCATTGGGTCAGGTTCAGGAGAAACCAAAACCTTAGTTGCCATTGCTGAAAAAGCGAAAAGCTTGGGAGGTACAGTCGCAGCTATAACCATTTCACCTGAATCAACCATTGGAAAACTAGCCAATATTATTGTTAAATTACCGGGAGTCACGAAAGACCAGTCTGAAGGTAATTACAAGACTATTCAACCAATGGGATCTCTATTTGAGCAAACAATGCTGTTATTTTATGACGCCTTAATCTTACGCTTTATGGAGAAAAAAGGCTTAGATTCTACTAAAATGTATGGTAATCATGCTAATCTCGAATAGAGTAAAAATATACAGAAAAAGCCACCTTCCTTTACGTTCGTGGCTTTTTCTGTATATTACTTTGTTTCACCATTTTCATCAAGGGTTGGGTGCTGGTGTGTATTCAATTGTAGTTGATTCAACATTCTTTCTAATTCTCTAACTGTTACCGGCCTAGCATGCTTCATTAACTCATACCCAAGTTTCCCAGTCATCTCAATTGAAGCATTTTTAACATCTGTGATAGAAGAAATTCCGTTTTCTCGTAATTTTGCATCCAGCTGTTCAACGAACATGCGAAGCTTTTTTAGATTGTTGGATACAATGTTTCCATCTTGGATAACCGGTGTTGCCGTCCCTATAAATAACTTTTGAATAAAATTAAATTTAATGGTTAACAACTGAATTAGTATAAAAATGGCTACAAGAGAACATAAGGATAATATTGTTTTTAATAAGTTATACTCAGGAATAGCGTGACCTATTACTGATGCAATCGTCAAAACTGTTATAAGTTCTAATGCTGTCATTTCAGCCGTTGCTTTTTTACCTGCAATCCGTAATAGGAAAACCCCGGTAAATAAAATGGCTATCGATTCCCAAATATAATTCATTTTTGCCCTCAATTTTAACTAAGAATAAAACACTATTTTTAAATTCCCCATTAGATCCCAATTTGATGTGAAGCCTTCTTTTAGTCGCCACGTTAATACCGGAATATCTGAACCGTTTGTCAATACATCAAAAGGTTCTATTGTCTGAATCTCGTTGCTAAGAAAATGCGCCACTGATTGGGAGACCCGTTGTACCTCATAGTATCCGGATCTGCCTAAACGAATAAAGTTATAGTATTGGAGGAGCACTTGTGCGCTTGGACGCGAGAAACTCAGAGCAAATGTAGGGATGTTCCCGCCTAAATAGGACACATGAAAGATGAGATCCTCAGGGAGATCTTCAGCCTCCCTCCAAATAATCCATCCAATACCCGGATACACTAATCCGTATTTATGTCCGGAAACATTGATGGATTTCACCCGAGACAGCTGAAAATCCCAGACTAAGTCCGGCTGGAGAAACGGTGCTATAAATCCTCCCGAAGCAGCGTCTACATGTATAGGAATATCTAATCCGGTTCTGGACTGAAGTTCGTCCAAGGCTTTGGCGATGACGGCAACCGGTTCATAAATGCCTGTATAAGTTACCCCAAGCATCGGTATCACACCAATTGTATTTTCATCTACGACAGCGAGCACACCTTCAGGATCCATCCAAAGGCGATTCGGAGCAATGTTTACATAACGAGGCTCAACATCCCAATAGTTCGCGAATTTTTCCCAAACAATCTGTACAGCTGAACTAAATACGATATTGGGCCGATCAATCGGCTTCCCTTGTTTCTTACGCGCCTTTTGCCAACGCCGCTTTAATGCAAGTCCCCCGAGCATGCATGCTTCCGACGATCCTGTTGTTGAAACACCCACAGTTTTATGCGGATAAGGTGCATGCCAGAGATCGGCTAGCATTCGTATACACCGCTTCTCTATCGAGGTTGTCTGCTGGTATTCACACTTATCAATCAAATTTTTGTTAAATGCTTCGGCATATAAACGATCTGCGGAAGATTCCATCCATGTGGTAACAAATGTTGCAAGATTATGTTTAGGTTTGCCATCAAGAGCCATTTCATCGTGGATCATTTGATATGCACTTTCTGGCAGCATGCCTTGATCAGGCATACGAAAACGTGGAGCAGGCTCTTCCCCATTGCGAAAGTATGTAGGATTTACAGAAGCTTTGTGATGCGACATCATTTGCGCGTGACGGCGCGGACACCGTGTAGATCGGCTTCTTTTTACCGGCCCAAGAAAATTGTAGTAAGGGTCGTATATCGGTTTCCATAAGGATCTTGTCCTTAGTGTTTTTTTAGGAGTTAATTTTATAAAGCTTGGCGGCTGATTTCCCATATATAAATTAGGAGAAGTGGAGTATGTTTGGTTTATTGATAGGGAAGGACCAAAAGGGATTAAATAAGGATGATACGAATTATCATGACTATTCATCAAGGACCCCCTTACTCAATAATTAGTAATAAGTATGATGAACGTCTGTAATCTAGAAGTTTAATTAATGACCATCAATAAAAGTAAATTTTAAATAAGGGGCTGGACGGCATTTCGGCAAAATTGCACGCCAAGGAAATAAACGGATAATAGGCCTGCTGGCTCTGGTCTCTAATATTCAACAAATCCTGGATCCAAAACAGGATGCCGTCTAACAGTGAGGGAATCGCCTATCGCAACATAACGTTTCCCCCATTCCAATTACTATTTATATTAAGGAGTTCTTTAATTTTTTTATTTTTAATCTTAAATGTGTAACTGCAAATAAATTAAAACCAATCAGTAGAAAATAAACCCATCTTATTACTTCAATAAAATCGTACTTAGGTCGCATAAAAACAGTTAATGTAATAATTATTAATATCAATGTTACGTACGAAAGAATATTTGATAGTACTTTATATTTTTGTACTTTCGAATCAATATCGGAGTATATATCAGGTGCAGCAAGACTCTGGTCTTCTTTAACACAAAAGTAATGCCATCCGTAAAATTGGTCTACATGCTCCCAACCCGCATCTTCAAATATTGAAACGTACTCTTCCATGTCGTTATTTTGAGTGTATTTATAATCTAGTTTGTATATGTACGTAGACGGCTTAATTTTTTCAAACGTATATAACCCCCATTGAAAGTTGTGCAGCTTCCATCCCTTTTGTGCCATCTCACTCAACCATCTCTCTTCTGCATCATCCTTCCATGCCCAAAACAGTTTAAAGATTTTTTTCTTCATTTTCTCGTCCTCCTAACTCCTGCAAATAGTCATGACTCAACTGGACTAAATCTTCTAAGCGTTTAAATTCAAGAGTTACAACCTCAAATCCAAAATCGGTTATTATATAACTTTTTTTACGTTCACTATTTACCTCATCAAGTTTTACAATTAACGCTTGTTTTTCTAATTTACTTAATGCGCCATATAACGTTCCCGGTCCTAACCTGACTGTCCCTTTGCTCATCTTCTCAACTTTCTTCATTATTCCATATCCATGTAATGGCTCAATTAATGCGAGAAGAATGTAGTAAGTTGTATGAGTTAAAGGAAGGAAGCTTTCAGCATTTTTTTTCTTCAACAAAACTCCTCCTTAATAAATAAAATTACGAAAGTAATATATCGATATTAGATATATCGCTTTACGATATATTGCATAACGTAATATTACCCCATGTAAAAAGAAAAGACAATAAAATTTTTTAGTAATGGTTCTGGAAAAAATAAAAAAACCTTCTGAGCAACTCAAAAGATTTTTTTTGACCTTTAACTTAAAATATTTATATTGCAAGAAATCCTTATTCCATTAATTGTGCCTTTTACGGAATAACATAACATGCATCTATATCAAAAAATATAATATCGTAATTCTTCATTTTATCCCCTTACTTTCTAATTCTGTTAAGGTTACTTATGCTTCAATACCTGAGCAAGTTCATATAGGGAATGGTACTGTTTAATTTGATAGTTCCGTCCTGTCTTTTGCAAATACCCTTTATCGCAAAATTGTGTAAGCACATGCAATAAGTGCCGATAGGATACGCCTAAATAATCACAAACCGTTACGTGTTTCTCCTTATAAACCCCTTCATCTGCCGTTTCCAAAATAAAATCCGCAAGCCGGTTTTCAAGCGGGAAAGCAAGACTTTGAGAATACTTTTCAGCCATAAGTGTGGCCTTTACACTTAGAAATCTGGTTAATTCACGGAGAAATTTCGCATCTTCCAGCAATTGGGTGCGATAGTGATGAATCGGAAGAGCAAAACAAATGGTCTTAGTTGTGGCTTGAATCCCTTTTGTATAGTACACGTCATTTAATAATTCCATTTCCCCAATATAGTCATTTGTGTTGATAAAATTAATTAAGGAAACTTTCCCATTTTGATGTGTCACATATATTTTTGCTTTTCCTTCCATCACATAAAATAGAAAATACGGTCTCATGCCTTCTTGAATAATCCATTCATCACGCTGATATTCGTGAATTTGTAAAAACTCTTCGATCGGAAATGAAAATAAATGTGCGACGGAGTGTTCTTCCAGATAGCGCTGTCTTTTCCCATTTTTATAGATTTTCATATATCACCTTTTAAAATATGAGATTTCTCATATTATTGTAAATATCTCCATGATATGATGCAACCCATGAGGTGATAAATAATGAACACACAACGTTGGATGAGTAGTCAGTTTTTTAGCTTTTTTATGACTTGGGGTATTTTTCTACCGTATTGGACCGGATGGATGATCCATACAAAAGGGATTACCGTTTCACAAGCCAGTTTGATTATGAGCCTGGGATTGGTTGCCAGAGGTCTCTCAACTTTGGTCGCATTTCCTTATCTTTCGGAAAAATTCAGTAGTAAGACATTAGTAAATGCAATGACCATAGGTACAATTATCAGCCTTTTGAGTTATATCCCGGCAACTTCCTTTACTGGCTTACTTTTGGCTACCTTGCTTTTACATTTCTTTTATCCAGCATTAATGCCAGCTTTAGATAGTGCAGCTGGTACACTTGTGCAAACTAAACAACTACGGGATTATGGCAAGAGCCGCTCATTTGGTTCGATCGGGTTTGTTTTTGCTGGCATGATCTTAACTTTGTTTACAGGGGCATTGGGTGACGAAGTAATCTTATGGGCCCTGTTACTGGGGACACTGATATTCCTACTTCTAGGGTTTATGCATTCACCGGTTGTTTTATCGGAAAAACCGAAAATGGATCAAACTAAAAAACACGGAATGATGAGTTTATTCCGCATAAAACACTTTGGATTAGTGCTTGTTATCGTGATTTTATTACAAGCAGCACACGCTTCTTATTACAGCTATGGCTATATCTTTTTACAGGAAATCCATGCACCAAAGTACTTGATTGGACTCATTATTAACATTGCCGTATTCGCAGAGATCATTTTCTTTTCCATTGCCGACAAGCACTTTCAGCGGTTTTCAGTTGGCTCCTTGTTGGCAATGGCAGCACTGGGTTCAACCATACGATGGTTACTGGTCTTTTCCTTTCCTAATGTGATTGTTTTCAGTATTACACAAGCCTTGCATGCATGCTCATTTGCAATGGGGCATTATGCCTTTATGAAATATTTGATCAAAAATATTTCACCCGCGCAGATTCCGAAAGCACAAGGCATGTATTCAGCGCTGGCACTTAGCTGGAGCACTGCAATATTCACCATTTTCGGCGGCTATTTATACGAAATTGAGCCAAGATATGCCTTTATCGGAATGATTGTTTGTACCATCCCTTCAATGGTATTTGCGCTTATATATCGTAGACTGGAACTTAGAAAGGAAGTTTTAATTTCTATTTAGACCTTACCGTTTTTTTAAAACAGGCTTATCAGCTTTAGATAAGCCTTACTTCCATCGCTTTTACTAGTCCTTCTTTGACCCGTCCCATAATCCTCGACAGATGCACCTAGCAAGCCCTTTAACTCACACACTTTAAAAGCTTTTGAAACGGTGCTCGCATTCTTAGAAGAACCGTATGTACCACACCGAATAGTTGGTCATCATTAATCATGAGCTAAAACGAACTTTAAAAAATTTTTAACGAAATAGGGAATAAGAGCAGTGGGTTACATTTTCACCACTGCTCTACCCCTCGATCCATTGGTCCGTGGATTAAAAAGAAATCCCTTCTTAATGGGATTTCTACTAATTAAATTTGGATGACGATGGTAAATGTCGTTCCCTTCTCTATTTCGCTTTCAACAAGTATCGTTCCATTATGCATCTCAGTGATCTTTTTCACGATAGAGAGCCCTAGACCACTCCCGCCTCTAGATCGTTCTCGCGCCTTATCAGCTTTAAAAAAGCGTTCGAATATGTGAACTTGATCTTTTTTGGAAATGCCAATTCCTGTATCGGAAATTTTAATAATCGCTTTACCATCGATATTTTTAAGATGGATTCGAATTTTTCCGAAACTAGGAGTAAATTTAATGCTATTATGGATCAAATTGATCCAGACTTGGCTCATTAAGTCCTCATCCGCTAAGATTTGGACTTTCTCCAATGATACATCAATCTCTAATTCTTTTTCCATCCAATTAGGTTCTGACGCTAAAATAATATTTCTTATTTGTTGGTCTAATCGATAGCTTTTCCGCTCAAATGGATGATGCTCGGATTCCAGCGATGTTAGCTTTAGCAGATTATCACTTAATTTCGATAATCGGTACGTTTCGGTTTCAATAATACTAAGATAGTGGCTTCGTTCTTCATTCGTCAATTCGTCATATTGAAGAGCTTTGGCAAACCCTCCTATTGACGTTAATGGAGACTGAATTTCATGAGAAACATTTGAAATAAACTCCTGTCGCATTGCTTCCATTTCCTTTAATTGCTTTGCCATACATTAAAACTTAAATATTCTTCCCAATGCTTTCATGGATTCCGGGCTGCAGATTCGAGAAAAGTGCTCTTTCAGTTCCATTTTTGCCTCTTCCATATCGAGGCTCAAAGCCTTAACATCATTACTTTTCACCCAATACTCCATTGTCTCAAATGATGTACTGCTCCAGCCATTTTTTTCACCCAATTCGTTGGTTTTTGCCTTCGTCCCAGAGACAACAATATCCATGGATCCTTGTAATTCCAGCAACGCGTTATCAAATGGCTTTTTCTTCTCTTTATCCTTCATTCCTGCTTTAGCCCTTAACACTCTCGTATCAACTCCTGGCTCCTCATGAATAAGCCTGTACAGTTCCAAGGCTTCTCTTGAAACCAGTCCATCATCATACCTTTTATCCAACGGTTGCGCTGAGCCCAAAATTATCCTAACTAAAGGAAGAAGCTCACGTGAAATTAAAACAGACTTTTTCTTGATAAACTTTCCGTATGCCGCCACTCCATCAACTGCGAATTCGGCACGCCACATCCACGGATCCAATTCTGAACCACTATACCAATAATCCTTTGAAGTAATACTATCTAATGAGGGATAATCAGGTACTAACTTTGCCAATGGCAGCAAACCAATTTCCTCAATCACTTCAATGGCTTCCTCATATGTACGAATCAGGTAATTCTTCATTTATCTCAGCTCCTTCTGTCTTATCTTTTTTCCTTTTTAATTCGAAAATGAATTTTTCATATGTTCTTGAATAATAGAGTTTACGATATGCACAGAGTCCCATTCCCCTGAAGAAAAAAAGATGATGGGATATTTTTTTGGAAAAAGAGTGTTTTTGATTTGACTTGGGGACAATCCATCTTCGTAGTGCTTGATAATTTTTTCTTGGATATCTAACAAATAATCTAGCTTTCGTTGTAAAGCAGCACGCCCATCCTCTAAATAGCCGGCATGGCAGCAAAACACATCATCAAAATCATAGGTTAATACTTTCTTTAAGGAATGAATAATAGTTGGAATGTTTTCTTCACGTAAAGCCACCTTTGTCTTTTCCTGACAATACAAATCCCCAGTAAAAAGTTGACCTGTTTCACGATTTAAAAACGCCAAATGATCAATAGCATGACCAGGTGTTTCAATCACGTCCCATGTTGCATTACGGGATGAAAAGGTTTTACCAATTGCCTTCGCATGAAAAGGGGCGCGCTTCCCCCAAAATAATTTTCGATACATTGGATAGTCTGGCCTCTTTTTACAATATTCAAGCTTAATATCATTCATATAAACAGGTAGTTGCTGCTTTTTCTGTAAATATGCTGCACAGCCTGTATGATCCTCATGAAAATGCGTAATGACCACTTGATCAATATCTTGTTGGTTAAAAAATGGGGTAAATTCCTTTTCTAATGATTTTGCCCCTGTATCAATTAAAACACCGTCAACAAAGAAGCAATGAACATTTAATTTTACCCCTTGCAGTGCTACTGTTCCGTTTCCCATTTGAACTCCATTTATCATCTGCTGTTTGAAATTCTTCTTTACTAACATAAAACGAAACCCCCTCATAACCATCCTCTTGTTAAATATTAACATAGGGTGAATGACTATTCATTAATTTGTTTTGAAGTGCCAAGGGATTTTAATTGAGGGCTTTTAAAAGAGTTTGTTGCTTTTTTTCATTCGCCGATATAATTGAAAATTCGCCGATAAAGTGGTTCAATTCGCCGATATACTTACAAAATTCGCCGATAAATTAGATTAACTTGCTAATTTGATATAAATTCACACCTCATTAGTGACTTAATAACAACATTCTTTACGAAAACAGCCAAATCAAAAGAAAAACGTCTAGGGTAATCTCAACCCTAGACGTTTTTCTGTCTATTTATTGATATTTTCTGGCATTAGGAAATAAGTTTTTGCCCACAGTTTGAACAGAAGTTAGTTCCGCCTGTTTTGGTTCCGCAATTCGGGCAAAAGTTTGGTCTCTTTTGGCCGCCGTCACCCTCCGCTACCTGTGAAGGCGGTTGGGGAGTTTGCGACGGAGTTGGCTGATTCATTTGGTTCATCATTTTGTTTGCGATATTCATCCCCATCATCATCCCAGCCATATCAGATGCTGCTCCGCCTCCGCTCATTTTTCCAGAAGCCATGCCGTCTGTCAGTTCGATTTGCTGATATCGATCAACATTGCCAACCATTCCGTGGGAAGCATTTTTGGTAATCATGTCTTGAATCTCTTTTGGATAGCTGAAGCTCATGACGGTAAATCCAGTGATCGAAATGCCGCTTTTCAGCATTTGCATATCCAAATCCTCTTGGATCCCTTTAGAAATGTCGAAGGAGTTGGACTGAAGATTGAACATATCCTTGCCTTCCTTTGATATCCATTTCATCAGGAGCTGATCAAGGATTGATGTAATGCGAATTTTGACATCCTCCACTACATATCGATCCTTCACACCGGCTATTTGATCAATTAAAGCAATATAATCATCAACTTTAAAAGTAAATGTTCCATTCGCCCGAATCGGCATACCGCCCGGAAGCCCCGGCGCCGGGATATTAATTGCATTTTGGGTACCCCATTTCACCACAAACTCCTTCGTGTTCACAAACAGGACTTCTACCCGCATCCCACTATTAAAACCAAACTTAAATCCTTTTAATGTTGATAGGAAAGGAATGATTTGTGATTCGATATCATACTCCCCATCATCGCGAAATACCCCTTCAATTTTTCCATTGTTAAAAAAAATCGCATCTTGACCAGGCCGAATAATCAGTCTGCTCCCTTTTTTGATTTCATGATTACTCCATTTATAGAAAATCATATCCTCGCGAAATTCTTGCCATTCTACTACATTTGCAAATTGGTTTTTAAAAAAAGACATTGATTATTTTCTCCCTTCCACACATGTCAGATTTTATCTGTTTTCGACTTTGAGCATTGTCCAGCTCCAGGCCATACGCCGCTGAACAGGGCGCTTCCGCTTTTCTTAGTTAGAACTTGCCGCTGCTGCCGCTATGCGAGTGACCGCCACCGGTGATTCCACCGCCGCCACCACTTTTCGGATTATCCGGTTTTCTCTGTCGTGTCACTGTTTGATTGACAAAGTTATCATACTTGCTAACTACTTTTGATTTATCGCTATCCATATAGGTTCGGGCATTTACCGTAACCCTTCCTCCGGAACGATAGGCCATAATCACTACAGCAGTACCTGCCACAATGAATGAGATAATTAATTGAAACCACCATTGAATAAATAAATTTTCCGGTTCGGTCCCTGAATCGTAGCCATTATACCCCTCCGGACTCCCACCTGATCCATTGCCTGAATACCCATCCGAACCGCTACTCGGCTCATAGCCCATATATTCATAGGAAGTATTGATAAAGTCCGAAAACGCTTGAAAATAATGCCCCTCTGATAAATCAGGTGTAATATTATCGCGAATCTGATCAAGCCGTCCTTCATCCAAATATTGCTCGGCTTTTTTAAACCCCGCCAAATACACATCCCGTTCTTTCATGTCGATTGCAAGTATCGCTGTATTTCCATGTGGCTGGTCATATCCAGGTGCCTGTTCATCATAGAAATCTTCTACATATTGTTTTAGGATCTTTCCGTCCGTTCCATTTAACGTGAGGATGATAAAAGCGGTCTCCCTCTCTTTGCCCAGTTCACTTGCTAGATTTTGAAGTTCTGATGCCTCTTCAGCTGTTAGCAGCCCGGCAGAATCATATATATACTGATTCCGATCAAATGTTTCTGCCTTAACTGACAGCCCCAACGGCAGAAGTAGGTTAATCGTAATAAAAAAGAATAAGAGACTACATTTTTGCACAAACCCTCCACTCACCAGAAACCGCCTCCCATCATATAAGAGACACATTTTAACGCAAAAAAGGTTCCTGCTGCTATGCCGCTAAACCACATGGCTACCTTACCGGTGCTGATTGGCGGTTTGCCGACTACCTTTCCCGTCTGCCCATTCATCGCAAAAGTTAGCTCTGATTGATTGTAATCATAGCTGACCATCCATACAGGTAGTAACACATAATTACTCTTCACGCTTTTTGTATCTATCTGCTTACTCTTTACATTTACAGAATGATAGCCTGTTAATGTTGAAGATATATATGACTCAATATAGTTGTTTATTTTATCCTTCGCACGCGGGAGCAATTCTTTGTCTGTATAATTGTACTTCTCGGCAATATATCCCGCCAAATAGGGAGTTTTAAATTCTTTTAACTGATCGTATGGATATGGTTCCAGTTTATCCATTAATTCATCATTCATTTTTTCAGATGCATCAACTGGAATCTTAACATAATCAAGGTTGATATCGCGGAAGGCATCAAAATACTTTGTTTCAGTATAAATATAATCGCCCTGTTCATAGGTCCTGACCTTTGTACATGTGGCGTTTACGTGCACCCTACTATTTAAATCAAATAACCAAAATGGAACATAGATCCCAGTGATACTCTTGATTCGATCGGCAGTCATAAAGCCTTTCGGGGTTAGAAGTCCTTTCCTGCACCATTTTTGAAATGCCTTCGTTGCCTCTTCCTTACTAATGGTAAAAGGAATCACTTTTGTTGGTGCTAGCTGCCCAGATAAACGGTCTGCAATGATAACACCCGCTCCGCAGAAACTGCAGCTTGTTGCGGCTGTTTCTGCTTCTGTTATGAGAACAGCTCCACAATTTTCACAATGGTACTCATTCGCCTCGTCAGTTGAAAACCTGGCTGATACCAAGTCTTCTGGATAATTTTCTATATTTTCGTGTCTGCCGCAGCTTTGACAAGATAATTCGCCTGATTCAGAATCGAAGCTCATATCACTTCCACAGCCAAGGCATTTATAATGAAGGATCATGTTTTTAACCCCCTTTATATCTAACTAATTTTAATGGCGGGCGGTCAAAAGCCGCAGCAATATGGCTGCAGCTTTTAATAGATGGCTAACCGTTATTCTTCATTCTTTCTTTCAATGCGGCAAGTTCATCCTCAACATCATGGCTTGGTTCGTCATATTTAGCTGTTAAGTCTGCCATCTCATCTTTCGGATCTGCATTTAGTTCTGCCATGGCATTAGCCTCATCCAATGCACGATTCACCTTTTCTTCCATTCGCTCGAATGCAGAAATGGATTGACCTGAACCCGCTGCAGATGCTCCAAGCTTATTCACTCGCTCCTGTGTCTTAGCCACTGACCATTTCGCTTTCAGCATATTTTTGCGTGATTCCAATTCACCGATATCCGCGACAAGCTTATCGTGCATTTGTTTCATTTGCAGTGCGTTCGCTGAAGCCAATTGATACGACGACTGTAATTCTGTTAATCTAGCTGTGAGTGCCGCTTTCTTTTCTAAAAACTTCCTCGCATCTCCTTCATTTCCCGCTTCTAATGCCTTTATCGCATACCGTTCCATTTTCTCCATATCTTCCCCGCAGTCGGTTACAAGTCTTTTTGCCCGCTGTTCTTCTGCCATCACGGATGCCGTTTCCGATTTTACCTTCCCTAAATCACTGTTAAGGTTTCTTAAGTACTGATCAATCATTTTCTCCGGGTTTTCAGCCTTATCCAATAAAGCATTAATATTGCTCGCCATTATATCTTTAAATCTTGAAATAATACTCATACGTGATCATTCCTCTCTTATTTTGAAACAGAAATTAAAACACATTACTACATAGTATACTGCCTTACTATAAAAAAAGTTTCATTTTTTACCAAGAGAGGGGAAAGGGGGAAAATGAAGTTTTATTTATTCACTAGGATTCACAGGTGCTATAGCTTCGTGGATTTTTGCCAATAAAAATCAAATAGAGATCCAGCCACATAAATCGGCTGAACCTTCATATTTTCAGGATCATTTATTTATGATCCTTTCCCTTTTATTCTTTAATAAATTCCTTTGTACTTCTTACTGTATCAATTGGGCGGACTAATTTTTCTATTTGTGCACGTTTAGGCTCTAAGAATGGAGGTAAAGATAATTTTTCTCCAAGTGTTTCATAAGGCTCATCTCCCATAAAACCGGGGCCGTCTGTAGCAAACTCGAATAAAATTTGTGGTGCAACCCTTGTATATAATGATTCAAAAAAGTGACGATTTACATACCCGGATGTTTGGAAACCGAAACTACTCATCCGCCGGATCCATTCTTCTAAAACAGAGCGATCCTCTACGCGGAATGCCGCATGGTGAACCGTGCCAAAACCTTGTCGGGCTTCTGGAAGAATGGCGTTATATTCGACAATGACCGAAGCGCCATTTCCACCCTCCCCCACTTCAAATAAATGGAACGATCCGTCTTTAGCCGTCTCTTTAAATAATAGAACTTTTTCCATCATTTCTTTAAAGTAATCAAAGTTGGCAATACGAACAAAAATGGGGCCTAAACCAGTAATCGCATATTCCAATGGAATTGGGCCTTTTTGCCAAGGTGTGCCAGATTCCACACCTTTATTCAATTCATCCGAAATCAATTGATATTGCTGATCATCAAAATCAACGAAAGAAAGTGTCTTCTTGCCAAACTGCTCGTTGATTCCAGTATGTTTGACTTCTAGACGATCAAACCTTTTTACCCAATAGTCTAACGCTGCATCACTTGGTACACGGAAAGATGTTTTTGAAATCTCGTTTGTACCGTGTACTCCTTTCGGAATGCCAGGGAAGTCGAAAAAAGTCATGTCTGTGCCTGCACTACCTTTGTCATCGGCAAAGAATAAATGATAGGTTTGAATATCATCTTGATTGACTGTTTTTTTAACTAACCGCATCCCTAAAACATAAGTGAAAAATTCATAGTTCTTTTCAGCACTACTAGTAATCGCTGTTACATGGTGCATTCCTTTTAAATGGTTCATATTATATTCCTCCAAGAAAGCTAGATTTATTTTAAGATTAAAGGACGTAATTTTTCTTCAATTTCTTTTCGCTTTGGTTCCAAAAATGGCGGAAGCGCCAGCTTTTCCCCCATTGTTTCCATCGGTTCATCTGTTGCAAATCCTGGTGTATCCGTGGATAATTCAAATAATATTCCATTGGGTTCTCTGAAGTATAATGCCTTAAAGTAATACCGTTCCACTTTCCCTGAATTCGGTAACCGGTATTCCTTTAACCGCATGGCCCATTGATCATACTCTTCTTCATTAGGAACACGGAAGGCAACATGGTGAACACCGCCGCGACCTAGGCGGGCTTTGGGCAAATCGGGTCTTGTTTCAATATGAACTTCCGCACCACTGCCGCCTCCACCAGTTGCATAAACCAATATATCAGGATAATTCCCCTCTGGTGATGGATAGGAACCGACCAAGCGAAAACCCATCACCTCTGTTAAAACGCCGATGGTTGGTTCGGAAATTCCAACCGTAAGTGTTACAGGACCTAAACCAATAATGGCGTGTTCTAGCGGAATGTCTTCCCTTTGCCAAGGAACACCTGCTCTAACACCCTTTTCACCGTTATCGGCTACAAGGATTAAACGAGTTCCCTCAAGATCTCTGAAGGCCAATGTATCACGATTGGCCCGTTTTTGAATTTCATCATGTTCTACCCCATATTGTTGAAAACGTTCTTTCCAAAATAACAATGAATCTGAATTTTTCACTCTCAATGATACGAAGGAAATATCTGAAGTTCCCCTGTATGATTGTCCAAGACCGGGAATGTCAAAGAACGTCACGTCAGTCCCGGGTGTTCCTTCCGCGTCGGCATAGAAAAGATGATAGGATTCTGTATTATCTTGATTCACCGTTTTCTTGACCAATCTCATTCCTAAAGTTTTTGTATAAAATTCATAATTCCTTTCCGCTTTCCCTGTCAATATCGATATATGATGTAATCCTAAGAGTTCCATCTCCTAATCACTCCTTAACAAGAATTTTTGTATACCATTTGGCTGCGGCTTCTACTACTTCAAAGGTTAATTAATAGAAGTTTATATAATTCAATTGACCTTATTTTGTCCATTTCAAAAAATTTAAGCAAACGGTTCATCCCTTAATAAGAATCTCTATACCAGGATATTACTTTGAAGTCATTTATCTTGAATTCGAGATAATTGTATAACATAAATGTACCCGTGTCAATAAGCGTCCTTTTAAAATTGCAAAACCGCCACTGAAACAAAAGTACCGCCAATTTCGAAGGCACTTTTGTTTCAGTCAAATTTATTAAAGAGGGATAACTTCATTCCCCTTTGTTCTAATGTGGTGATGGTTACTCGGAAGGAGGTAAAGTAATTGATTGCTTAAAGTTGCTTTGTAAAACCTGAAAGTTTTCCTTTCCAAAAAAAGCATTTGCTTTTTTCTCTATTTCGGTTAGGATTGAATCATTTTCACGAAGTGTTTCCCGGATGCGGTCTACAATCACCAATGTGCTTTCCCCATTGGTTTGTTTGGCAACCCGTTCAAGAAGAACCTTTGTATCAACAGAAAATCTACGGGCAAAGCTGCCGCACCTGACGATATTATTGCGTAGAAATTCCGAATATTCATTAGAAAAAGCTCGACGGATACACCCTCTCATTCCTGCATATCCATAGGAAACCTCTGATGCGGCGCGGTAAAGCAGGATCATCCCATCCGCACGGCTTGATTCAGGATTCAGCCTCAGTTCAGTAATAAGTGAAACTAGCTGTTTCACCACAATTGAGCCTTTTTCCGTTGCATTCCACCATTCCATTAGGCGCTGCTGTTCCTCTTCACTCATTTTTTGAGCCATTCCGATGAACACCCCCTTTTATTTTTCTTCTACAAACGTGGAATGGACTGAACGTTTTGGACCCGTTTTAAAATCTCATCCCATTCTGCTCCTAAAAGGGCTTTTCCGTATCGGATGGCTTCGTTAATTTTTTCAGCAATTTGATGGTTGAGATACTGGCTTTGCTCAATTAAATAATAAGTATCTGCTGTTGCCTCTTTCGCTACTAGATCAAAATTGGGTCCTAATTGTTTTTCACTAATTCGAAGGGTGTCAAGGTCAAGGACAAGCATTTCTTTTCCAAGAGTAATCGCTTCACCCTTACGGAGTCGCCCAATCGTTCCCCTAACCGCATCAAAACCATAGCCCACATCAGCCACAGATGCATGGTAAGGGTTTAGACCCGGTGCATTTCGCAGCGAAGCAATTACTCGAAAACCGGTCGTAATTGAGCAAACAACTTCCTTCGCTGCCATCCCTTTCTCTAAAGCAGCGTCAATGGCATCAAGATAAGTATTCCCCTGATTAGAGTCCATTTTCAACCAATCTCCTCCCTTTCACCCGGATTTTCCCCACTACAAAAAATATGCTTCATATTAATTTATTCGGGAGTAACCCGTCCCTATTCAGCTGGTTTTCACCCGAAATGTCCTTCATTCACCTTATGAAGGACATTTCTCTCTGGTCTTCTCAAAAAATGCCCTTCATACACATATGAAGGACATTTCTTTCTAGTTTTCAATCAAAACTCTCGTACTACGCGTTGCTTTTCCGAATCGACAAGCGGTTAAGACCTTTGCCTTTCCATAGTGCCGCTCCCATTGCCACTATCAGTAAAATACCTGTTACGACAAAAACCATTTGTACCGGAAAAATTCCACCAATAAAGCCGCCGATCATCGGGCCAATCATCCCGCCGATTTGGTTGGCCGTTTGGCTTAATCCGAATGCCCGACCACGGAAATCCTCTTCTGTAGACTTCACAACAAGGCCATTTAATGCCGGATAGACCGCACAGAAAAAGACACCAAATACAAAACGGATAATTGAAAATCCAATAATTTCACTGAAAAGAATTTGTGCCAGCGTGCCGAGGCCGCCGCCAAGTAACCCGACCACAAGAACCCGATGAAACCCAACTTTATCGGCCCATTTACCCCAGATGGGTGCAAATAAAGCACTAGCAATCCCCGGAAGTGAAAACACAATACCGGCTAACAGTGATGCTTTATCAACTGAACCGCCTAATTTTACTATATACAAGGGTAGAACCGGTTCAATCGTCATGATCGAACCTGCTGTGACGACCGTTAAGATCAGCACCAGCATAAATGGTCGATTTCTCCACGCTTCTTTTATGTCATTTTTTACAGAACCACGCTTTTTGCTTGGAGTAAAGTTCTCCTCCGTCACCCAAAAAATGACCAAAATTGTCGAAATTAACGTAAATATTCCTGCGCTGCCAAAAGCCCAGCGGTTTCCGACTAAATGCGCAATTCCCCCGCCAAGCAGCGGCCCAAGAATCCCCCCCGAGGCAGATGCAGTCGAAATCATCGACAGGGCGTATCCTACTTTATTACCAGGCGTATTCGTCCCAATCAAGGCAATCGAACCCGGAATAAATCCGGTTAACAGCCCCTGCGAAATCCGTAAGGCTAATAATTGATAGGGATTGGTCACAAATGCAGTTAAACTATAGATGATAAAAAGACAAAATCCCGCCCGGATAATCATCGGCTTTCGTCCATATTTATCGGCTACACTCCCCCAGAACGGTGAAGCAATCGCTCCAGCAAAAAAAGCGGCGCTAAACAACAATCCCGCCCACATTTCAATATGTTCATGGACGCCGATTTGCGGAAGAAAGATGGGCAAAAAAGGAATAACCATCGAAAAGCTTGCCGATGTAAAAAAGACGCCAATCCATAATACCCATAAATTACGTTTCCAGCCTTGCATGTGAATCGTCTCCCATTAAAATCCAAAATTATAATTTCTCCCTTACTTTACCACAAAATTTAAAAGAAAGAACGTTTAGCATCCCGAAATAGTTACTACAGTAAATGCTTAACGTTGAACATACAAGTCGTGAATACAGTAATCCTAAATGGAAATTAAGAAAAAATTATCTATTATTTGTAAGAAAATTCTATATAATAGATTTAGGTAGGAGCACTACAGTCTACAGTGCTCCATTTTTATTCAAAAAAATGAGGGAGGCGAACCATTCAATGTCTAATGATAATGAGGTTTTGTTAGATAAAGGAAAACAAAAGGATCCAAAAATGAAAGTTGCAAGGAAAGAGGGAGAACCGACTCCAGCTTTCATCGGGGCTTCATGGGCAGCACTATTAGTAGGTGTTGCGGCATATCTCATCGGTCTATTTAACGCATCGATGCAATTGAACGAAAAAGGATATTACTTTGCAGTTTTAGTATTCGGACTTTATGCAGCAGTATCTTTACAAAAAGCAGTAAGAGATAAAGATGAAGGAATACCTGTTACCAATATTTATTATGGTATTAGTTGGTTTGCGCTTATTGTATCTATTTCATTAATGGGTATCGGTTTATTCAATGCAGGAAGTATTGATTTAAGTGAAAAGGGATTTTATGGTATGTCCTTTGTTCTTAGTTTATTTGCAGCCATAACGGTTCAAAAGAATATAAGAGATGCGCAGAGGGCAAGAGAAAGAGATTGAGTAATTTTCCTTCCATTTAACGGGGTGCTTATTCAAATATGAGGTGTGCGCCACTCTACCCCGACTACTGTTATAATTAGACCGAAAGGGGCAGATTCGGGTGAATTACAAAATTGTTGAAAAAGAAGGTTTCCAAGTAGTTGGCATCAAGCGAGAATTTTCCTGCATAAATGGCGAAAATTTGATTGGAATCCCCAAAATGTGGGATGTTGTGCATGCAGATGGTACAAATGACCTTTTATTTAAGTTAAATAATGGGAACATAAAAGGGGTCGTTGGTGTTTGTGTGGATAAAAGCAGTAATCAATCTGGGCCGCTCATTGATTATTGGATAGCTGCAGAATATAGTGGGGAAACACCTGAAGGTTTAATGCGGCTTGAAATCCCGGCATCAAAGTGGGTAGTTTTTGAAGTTCACGGCCCAATGCCAGATGCAATCCAGAAGGTTTGGAAACAAATCTACTCTGAATGGTTTCCATCCAATCAATATAAGCCTGCCGGTACTCCCGAATTAGAAGTCTATTTCGAAGGAGATCCATGGGGCTCTGATTACTACTCCGAAATTTGGTTACCGATAAAGTAAGGCTAGGCTAAAGTAACTTTTCCCATTATCCAAGGCGATGCTTCACATGAAGCATCGCTATTTCTTTTTTATTCCTGTGCACTATGAAATATAAATTATTACCCTTCACATTTGGCTAAGGTTCTTAGAATACTAAATACATAGCGAATACTTTTTGCTAAATACGTTGTATTATTGAAATTTCCTATGATATAAATATCCAAAGTAGGATTATAAAGCATGAATGATCCAATCGACCCTAAATGGCCCCAGACGTTATACTTCTGAATTACCGGCAGCATCCGAACCCTCATCAGTCCATATCCATAATCCACGCCTATCCACATTTTCCTCCATTCTTTCATACTCAATAGGAATTCAGGGCGAATCAACTTCCCTTCAGTCAAAGCTCTTATAAATAAAAGCAGATCCTCAGATGTGCTAATCGTTTGCCCTGCAGCATACAAACTCTTAAAACTAAGTTGATCTTCCACCTTGATTTGTTTGTCCAATGCATACACATTCGCTGTTGGAAAACTACTTTTTACTACAGGTTCCGAGTACTGGGATAAATAGGAATGATTCATTTGGAGACGTTGAAAAATGCATTCATGGAGCACTTCATGATAGGGCTTTGAGGTAATCTTTTCGATTATTAATCCTAAAAGGTTAAAACCCGTGTTAGTATAGCGGCAACCTTTCCCTGGTGAAAAACGGGGGCTTAAATACTGCTTTGACCATTGGATGGTATCTTGGGGAGTCCATTCTCGCGAAGGTTCTTCCAGCAGCATTTCCAAAAATGCTTTGCCCTTTTTTGGTTTTTCTTCATAATAATCTGGCAGACCCGATGTATTGGTTAATAAATGTTCAATACGTATTTCTGATGAGTAGTCTTTACCTTTAAAAATATGCAAATCCTTGATCATATCCTCTGGTAAATAGTTGGCAATCGGATCGCTAAAGCTCAGCTTCCCTTCTTCAGCTAGCCTCGCAATAATCATAGCAGTAAACGTTTTTCCGATACTTGCTGTATGGTAGGGCTGCTCGGGGTTTGCTGGCATATTATCGGTTTTTCCGTGGGCAAAATTCCAATGGATATTGAGTTTATCTGAATGAATCAGCAAATAGGCATTTAAAAGCTTTGGGTTGGAATCAACCGTTGCCTTCAGTTTTTTTTCAATCAATAATTTGGCTTGATCACGATCCATTCTTTCTCCTCCGCCCAATTAAATATTTTCTATCGAGATTCTTGGTGTCTTTTTTCTTTAGAATCCTTCTATTGGACATTTCCATCTATATTTTTGGAGTTTTGTCCTTTTGAACCCTCCTATTGGACATTTCCATCTA
>NZ_AJLS01000011.1 GCF_000307875.1 Neobacillus bataviensis LMG 21833 | reverse complement strand
AAAGCAAAATCATCCATTTTTGAATTTTTCGAGCCAATAGGCGGAATCCCTCCGTCTATTTATCAGCTCGGATGCTTAACCTGATCCCCCAACCGATAAGTGCGGACCTTCCTGACCTAGAGGCGGGAGTCAGCAGCTTTTAAAAATCAATAAAATTGGTACTTAAAACGGCGCTGTAAATGACAGAAATTTTGACCTTCTTTTTTAATTGTACAATACTTATTGTCCATCATAATAATGATGTCAATTGCTATGTCAAAGTTAATAGAACTTCGTAGAAACCTTGATAAACAAAGAAAAAGACGTATGCCAATTCATACGTCAATTCTTGTGTTCTTAAATAAGAAAGCACCCGAAAACGGAACCCTTTACCGTAATAGTGAGTTCTTTTTTTGTTTTAATCCTTTAATGTAGTAGGTAGACAAATGTTGAATTTACGATCAGCATAACAAGTAAAAAAATACACCATTCCAGCGAAGTCCTACTGAAATACCTGACTTTTCCAATAAACCGCTGACTAGTAGGTTTATTGGATTGACCGGGCTAATCACAGCTGACATGGACCAGGACATAATTAACAATAATGCCAGCACCTCTGGCCGTGTACCAATCATACCTGCATCCATTTGTGTCACGAGTGCGGTGACAACGACAATTTGATGGACACCAATGAAGGTAAATACCAGTACTATACCGACAATCATGATAATGAAAAGAAGAAAAGAGATGACCTTGTAAGAAACTTTTTTGTATGCTGAATATCTTGGCATATTATAGGCTACTTTTGTAGCAGCAACCAAAAAGTAGCCAATTGTATAATATGGCTACACTCTTATCTATTTTTTTATTTCATTTAGTTGTTTTTGTATCGACTCGATCAACATCCAGCTTCAACATGATAAAGGTCACTATTCCTGATAGGAGTGCCCCTCCAATTGATATCAGTATGCGTACTGGAAGTTGTACGTCTGCATGATACTTTCCTAGCATCCATATCGCTATAACCGCTACAAGAACCATAACGGGTACGACGATTTTTATATGTTTCATAATGCACTCTCTCCTTTACTCGTTCAATTCTTCGGTTAAAAGGATATTAATAATTTTTCCATACAATCCAATCATCATAACATTTTTATCTTGTATTAAATGCATTTATTTTCAACTTCTTTTTAGGGACAAATTTATCAAAAAATTAGAAAGCCAGCCTGTTTATTACTTACTCGCCCGTTTGGGCAAAACGCTTAATGCGGTCTCCGATTTCATCCCGGACACGTTGGAAAAATGCCCATTTTTCTTCGTCTGTACCTTGCGCTTTGGCTGGATCATCAAATCCCCAGTGAACTCGTTTTACTTTTGGTGGAGTAACAGGGCATTTGTCAGCAGCGTCACCACATAAAGTTACCACTAAATCGGCATTGTTTAAAATTTCAGGGTCAATAATATCTGATGTTTGGTTAGAAATATCAATTCCAGTTTCATTCATCGCTTTTACGGCATTGGGATTAAGTCCATGTGCTTCAATTCCTGCACTTTTCACTTCCCACTCATCACCTAAATGTTTTTTAGCCCAACCTTCTGCCATTTGGCTTCGACAAGAGTTACCCGTGCAAAGAAAATAGATCGATTTTTTTGACATAATAGTTTTTCTCCTTTTTCTGTTGATGTTTGTTAGACTATTAACAACCATAGATATAACCCTAATAAAGTAATAAACAATACTGGAATAGTTAAGACAATACCTGTTTTAAAATAGGTTCCCCACGAGATGGTAACTCCTTTTGTTTTCAACACATGCAGCCATAATAATGTGGCAAGTGAACCAATTGGGGTTATTTTTGGACCTAAATCTGAGCCAATAACATTCGCATAAATGAGTCCTTCTTTGATCACGCCTACTGTATGTGTATCTGCAATGGCAAGTGCATCAATCATCACAGTCGGCATATTATTCATAATGGAAGAAAGTATCGCTGCAATGAAGCCCATGGAGAAAGTTCCGATAAATAATCCATGATTGGCACATGCTTGAATCACATCCGCAAGTACACCAGTTAATCCAGCATTTCGTAAGCCATAAACCACCACATACATTCCTATCGAGAAAAATACAATTGCCCAAGGTGCCCCTTTTATGACCTTTTTTGTTTCGATTGCTTGGCTTCTTCTACCCATAAATAAGAAGAAGATGGCAACGATACCTGCAATAATCGATACAGGAATGTGAAGGAATTGACTAATAAAGTAACCTGCTAATAAAATCGCTAACACAACCCATGACAAACGAAACATTTTTTCGTCACGAATCGCTTCTACTGGTTTCTTTAGTTTGGATAAATCATATTGTTTCGGAATACTCCTTCTAAAGTACAGAAATAGCACTAAAATACTGGCGACTAAAGAAAATAAATTTGGAATAATCATTCTTGATGCAAAATGAACAAACCCAATTCCAAAAAAGTCAGCAGAAACGATATTTACTAAGTTGCTCACCACAAGTGGCAAGGAAGTGGTATCGGCAATAAATCCGCTGGCAATGATAAATGGAAAAATCATTTTGTCTTCCAACTTTAAATTCCGAACCATCGCTAAAACGATCGGTGTAAGAATAAGAGCTGCCCCATCATTGGCGAAAAATGCTGCGACCAAAGCACCCAGAATGCTTACATAAACAAACATTTTGATTCCGTTCCCCTTGGCTGCTCGTGCCATGTGCAACGCAGCCCATTCAAAGAAACCAATTTCATCGAGAATTAACGAAATAATAATGATTGCAACGAAAGAAAATGTAGCGTTCCATACAATTTTGGTTACTTCTATGACATCGTGGAAGTCAACTACCCCTACTAAAAGTGCAAGAATCGCGCCCCCACAGGCTGACCAGCCAATCGATAAATTTTTGGGCTGCCAAATAACCAGAATAAGTGTAATGACAAAGATCAATGATGCAAGTATGGTTGATACCAATGTTAAAACCTCCAATTATTCACATGAAATTCTAAGTCCTTGTTCTTCCAGTTCCTTTAATCTAAAATCTTGAGCTGGAAGATGTTGTAGTAAATCTTGAACCAACGGATAATAAGGACTGTCTTTACTCAAAGAGTAAATAATCCACTGCCCTCTTCTTGTTTCCCTGACTAACCCAGCATCTTTTAACTTACGAATATGCTGGCTAATGGCAGGCTGACTTATTTTAAAAATGGCAACGAATTCACATACACACGCATCATGGGAATCAAGAATCTTGATCATCGTTAAACGGGTTTTATCGCCTAACAATTTTAGGATGTTAGCTGTGCTTTCTAATTCAACAGTTGATTCTGACATGGTTTACGCCTCCTAGCTACAAATTCCTACCATACCCAACAATTGCATTTACATATAATCATTCACTTATATAATAAATCACTTATATATAAACTTCAAGAAGATGAAAGTAAAGTTAATGTAAAGAAAAAGATTGATAACTGTGGCTATCAATCTAATACTTTTCGATTATAATAATTTTTCCATTGCCATAACATCAACATATTGACCATCTAGAATCCCCTGATTTTTAAATACACCAACTTCACGAAAACCCACTTTATTATATAAACCCTGTCCTAACTGATTAAATGGAAACGTAAATAGCACCATTTTATGAAAACCATTTTCTTTGGCAAGGGATTCAAGCTCAACCAAAAGTATCTTTCCTATTCCCTTCCCACGGAACTCCCTTGAAATATATACAGAAAGATCAGCAACCCCATCGTATGCACAGCGATTATTGTACTGGTTTAAGGAGGCCCAGCCAACAACCTGTCCTTCCTGTTCCGCTACAATTGCCTTAAAACGGCCATTATGTTTTTCAGACCAATCCTTCATGTAGGAAATATCTTTTGTTTCCGTCTCTAATGTGGCAATTCGATCCTCAATTCCTTGATTGTAAATTTCTTGTACGTACTTTATATCCTGTTCTTTTATATCTCGTATTACTACTTCCTTCATCTTTCTTCCCCCCTAGTAGAACTTTATTGTCTTATTGTTTTATTACTTTATAACATAGAAAACAGCCAATAAGTATGAAATGTTCTAGACAAGAGCTATTTTTATACTAAGCACAAAAAAACTACCTTAAAAAAGGTAGCATCTGTTTTTCATGGTTTTTCTAATGGTATAAGAACCTGTTTTTTCATTTTTAGTTTTATCTTAAAGTTTTTAAAGCACCGCTCCAAGCTATAACTTCACCAAGCATGGCATTTACATTATCAAGGTGCAAATCTTGTGGTTTGAATTCTGACCCATTGACAAAGTCTGTAAATAAACTCAATGTTGGATGTGTACGAACATCTGCTACTTTTTGTTCTGCAAGAATTCCACGTAAATGTTCAGCTGCACGAGCTCCGCCAGTTGATCCATAGCTCACGATTCCAGCTGCTTTGTTGTACCAGGCTTCACGGGCGAAATCTATTGCGTTTTTCAATGCACCAGTTATGCTGTGATTGTATTCTTGAACAATGAATACAAATCCATCTAAGCTCGCAAGTTTCCCATTCCAATTAGCAATTCCTGGTTCTGTTCCATCGGTTGTTCCTAAAAACGGAAGATTGAACTCAGCAATGTCTACAATTTCATAATTGGCATCTCCACGTTTGTCAGCAATTCCTTTTACCCATTCTCCTACTTGTGGACTAACGCGACCTTGGCGTGTGCTGCCTAAAATGATTCCAATATTTAATTTTTCAGTTGTCATAGATTCTTCCTCCTTGATTGGTTTCCCAAATAGTTTGTCTAAAAAGCCCATTATTCACACCTCGATACTTATTTTTATTTACTTGTTTCTTTTCGAACAATAGGAGCTATTTCTGTGGCTAATAGCTCAATGCCCTGGGCTACCTTCCTAAATGGTAGACCACCTATATCTATCTGCGCCATGAAACGCTGATGTCCAAAGAGTTCGTACTGCCGAAGGATTTTCTCAATGATCTGTTGTGGGCTAC
The DNA here is from genome assembly GCF_000307875.1 of Neobacillus bataviensis LMG 21833. Lineage (GTDB taxonomy): Bacteria > Bacillota > Bacilli > Bacillales > Cytobacillaceae > Neobacillus > Neobacillus bataviensis. Next base: position 19,691 of record NZ_AJLS01000011.1, on the reverse strand, counting down.
CCACAAACAAGGCTGTTTCCTGACTTGTTAACTGTTCAAAGTCTGCTCTAGACATTCTTCTATTAGTCATTCCCCGCTGAAGGTTTACATATGACCAATAATTTGAATAATAAGGATAAAATTCATCCTTGGCTTGTTGACTTGTCTTTGAAAAATATCCATGTCCAGTTACACCAACCTTGAGATCCTTCAAATTATGTCCGGCTTCGATGCCAGCTTTATGGTATAAATCAACTAGCGGCTTAAATCTCAAGGGATCACCGCCTAGAATAGCTAACGCCATCCCAACACCTAACCTACCAGCACGGGCTGCACTATCTGGGGTTCCTCCAACGCCAACCCATATTGGCAGCTCATTCTGTAATGGTCTAGGGGCAATTTCAGCATTCCTTAATGACGGGCGAAAATGACCATCCCATGTAATTCTCTCGTTTTCGTTAAGCTTTAAAAACAACTCGATATTTTCTGAGAACAGGGCGTCATAGTCATTTGTGTCATACCCGAAAAGAGGGAATGATTCCACGAACGCACCACGACCTGCAATTATTTCCGCCCGCCCATCCGAAAGCAAATCCAGTGTTGCAAAGTCTTCGAACAGGCGAACAGGATCAATAGTGCTTAACACAGTAGTTGCACTTGTTAATTTAATTCGATTGGTTATTTGAGCAATGGCAGCCAAAACAACCGGAACGGCTGACGTGGCATAGTCTAATCGGTGATGTTCACCAACGCCAAACACATCAAGTCCTGCTTCGTCAGCAAGTTTGGCTGCTTCAATTATTTCCTTCATTCTTTGCTGCGCAGAAATGGTTTTGCCAGTATAAGGATCCGAACCCCTATCTCCAAGTGTATAAAGACCGATTTCTATTCCTGTATTTTTAAATTCCTCTTCTTTTTGCATTGCAGTATGATCCTCCAGCTTAGATGTAAGGTTAAACATAGTATAGAATTAGATTTGCAAGAATATACGATTACCAGAAGGATCTGAGGTAACGTAAGAACCGTTTTCTTCCGTGACAGGTGCACCAATATTCTTCAATTGAGCAATCATTTTATTTCTCTTTTCCTCATTAGAAATCCTCAATGTAAATGATTCAAGTCCAACACTATTAGGAGAAGGTGTAGGTGCACCTACGCCATTCCAAGTATTTAAACCAATATGGTGATGGTATTTACCATCCGAAATAAAAAGTGCCTGAGTGCCATATCTGTTTACTACATCGAATCCGAGTCCTTTGATATAAAATTCTTCTGTCTTTTTTAATTCGGAAACATGTAAATGGATATGTCCCATAACAGTGCCAGCAGGAAGGCCTTCCCATGATTGCTGTTTTCCTCCTGATAGTAGGTCTGCAAAATTCAATGGATCAACTGCCATATCCACTTCACCGTTTTTCCAATTCCATTCGGAAGGTTCACGGTCTATATAGATTTCAATTCCATTTCCATCCGGGTCTGATAAATAAAGAGCTTCGCTTACAAGATGATCCGAAGAACCAATCCGCAAACCAATTTCCATAAAATGTTGCACTATTTTCGCTAAATCCGAGCGTTTTGGCATAAGAAGTGCGAAGTGATATAAACCGGTAGTTCTTCCTTGCTTAGGAATAACATTACTTGGTTGTTCAATTGATAATAATACTGTCTTTCCATCCGCAGTCAGGTTGGCGGATCTTTCAGTTTGTTCCAATACTTTAAACCCGATTACTTCTTGATAAAAGGCAATAGAACGTTCCAAATTTTGTACTTTTAGGTTTACTTGGCCTACGAATGTAATAGGTTCACGATGAAAATTCATTTTAGTTATCCCCTTCCAATTAATTAAAACTTCTTAGATTGAAACAGTACGTTGTCTAAATCGTATTGAAAACGTAATTGTTAGTTAGTTACTTTATGTAAGTAAGTATATTATTGCAATTAAATATCGTCAAGTAAGTTTTTTATAAAAAGTAATTTAATTTTTTTTAGATATGATTATAATATAAGTAAGGAGTTGATTTAATTGGAAATGTCGATTTGTCCTAGATTTGAAAAAGCCATGGGATTATTGAGCCAACGGTGGACTGGAATGATTATTTACCAACTTCTACATGGTCCTCAGCGTTTTTGTAGCATTGAATCCTCAATGGGTGTTAGTGGCAGAGTGCTTTCGGAGAGGTTAAAGGAATTGGAGAACGGAGGAATTGTTAAGCGAGAAGTTTTTCCAGAAACTCCAGTTCGAATAGAATATTCATTGACAGACAAAGGTTTAGCACTAGAACCTCTTATGAGAGAAATAGAAAAATGGTCACAAAACTGGTTGGAAGTGAACAAGTAGCTAGTTTTGCTGTTAAAATTAGGGTCAGTCCCCCGGCGCATTAATGCTTTAGTTTGCTGGGGACTGACCCCAAAATTCACATAATTTATTTAGATTTTCTTGTATTCTTAAAACAAAGACCCCCACCTTACATCTACAGTGTCCAAGTTATTACCTATAATTTTCAAAATACACACGATATAGTTCTTTAGACCCATTTTATATATTAAACAATAATATCCTTTTAACAGCAAACCTTTAAACAAGAAATTAAATTCCCAGAAAATTGTATAATATAGACCTCCCCCCCACTATAATAGAATAAAGGTTTTTATACGAATACACGTAACCATAAGCAGGAAATAGTAATAAAGGAATTTGAGAAATATCAAAAAATAATTATAGCTATATACTTACTCTTGTATCGAAATATTCTAACTATCATCTTTCAAATTTTGAAATTTATAGTATAATAGAAATGGTACTAAATAACTACTTATACATAATTAGGGGGAACTAGAAAAGATGGCAAAGTTAAAAAACTGTAAAACTTGCGGTAAAGAGGTTGCAAAATCCGCAAGGAAATGTCCTCATTGCGGGCAAAAGCTTAAAATGGGCTTTTTTACGAAGGCACTTATTGGTATTGCAGCTCTAATTGTTATTAGTATTATTGCAAGCCAAGGCGGTGGAGATGACAGTACACCAGCAAACACAACAGCAAAAACCGGAGATAATAAACAAGAAGCAAAGAAAGAAGATAAACCTTTATCTAACGAAGGTGTTTCTTCTGATGTAACAATTAAAGTGGGAGCAGTTGAAAATAAACAAGAAGTAGGCAATGAATATACTAAAAAGCAAGCACAAGGCGTTTTTAAGGTTTTAGAAGTATCTATTACAAACAACCAAAAGGATGCAATCACGGTTGATGCAAATAGCTTCAAATTAGTTGACGATCACGGAAGAGAATTCACTTATTCATCAGATGCTCAAATTGCATACGATATTGGTGAAAATGAAGGTAATACAGACTTCTTCTTAAAATCTTTAAATCCTGGATTAACATTGACAGGAAAAGTTGTATTTGATGTTCCAGCAGATGCAAAAGGATTTTTATTAAAAGCTCGTGGCGGTATGACAGGTAAAGAAATTAATTTAAAAGTTGAATAATATTTACTGGAAAGATGACCTTTATTGTGTCATCTTTTTTTATGCCCATAAATAAAAATCGGAAATATGGAGTCTGAGCCCCAGTACGTTAATGCTTTATCTCACCAGGGCTCTCGCACTCTTAAGTGATCAGTGTTACAGTGATTATTCTACTATAACCCAGAAGAGAAACCCAAAGACAAACACTATTTTTGTGAGGCAATTTTCATTCAACGCTTTATTATAAAAGTGCCTGGCTCCACCCGTATCTTGTCGATGAGAACTCAACAATTTGCAGGTTGTGACCAGGCACATCAATTTTTTTGTGAAGTCTCAGATTTTGTAAGTTTAAATGCTTACTATCTGAGCTTTGTTCAACTTAATGTCAAAATAAAAGTGCCTGGCTCCACCCGTATCTTGTCGATGAGAACTCAACAATTTGCGGGTTATGACCAGGCACATCATTATTTTTTGTGAAGTCTCAGGTTTTGTAAGTTTAAATGCTTACTATTTTCGCTTTGTTCAACTTAAGGTCAAAGCGATCTGCATTCATTACCTTGACCCAAGCAGCAATAAAGTCATGTACAAACTTTTCTTTGTTATCTTCTTGAGCATAAACTTCTGATAGCGCACGTAGAACGGAGTTTGATCCGAACACGAGGTCGACTCTAGTTGCTGTACGTACTACTTTACCTGTTTTGCGATCACGGCCTACATAAATGTTTCCTTCCACAGGTTTCCACTCTACTCCCATGTCAAGCAAGTTAACAAAGAAATCGTTAGTGAGTGTGCCTAAACGCTCCGTGAATACACCGTGTTCTGTGCCACCATGGTTTGCACCTAGAACACGCATACCGCCAACAAGGACAGTCATTTCAGGTGCAGTAAGATTTAAGAGTTGTGCCTTGTCTACTAAGAGCTCCTCAGGACTTACACTATACTGTCCCTTCTGATAGTTACGGAAACCATCAGCGATAGGCTCTAGCACAGCAAAGCTTTCAGAATCAGTTTGTTCTACTGTTGCATCGCCGCGTCCTGGAACAAAAGGAACTGTTACATCAAAGCCTGCATCACATGCTGCCTTTTCTACCGCAGCACTACCACCTAGAACAATCAAATCAGCAAGGCTAACTCGCTTATTTAATTTACTTTGAATGTCTTCCAGTACACGAAGCACTTTTGCAAGCTGCAGCGGCTGATTCACTTCCCAATCCTTCTGTGGAGCAAGACGAATGCGGCCACCATTAGAGCCGCCACGCATATCTGAGACACGGTAGGTACTCGCGGATGCCCAAGCAGTTGTAACTAATTCACTGACTGTAAGTCCTGACTCTATGATTTTTGCTTTAAGCTCTACTACTTCCGCATCTGTTAATTCATAATCAACAGTTGGTACAGTATCTTGCCAAATAAGGTCTTCTTCAGGAACCTCTGGGCCTAGGTATCTTGCTTTTGGCCCCATGTCACGATGTGTTAGTTTAAACCATGCACGAGCAAATACATCAGCAAACTCTTCCGGATTCTGATGGAAACGACGAGATATCTTTTCGTATTCCGGATCATAACGTAATGCCATATCCGCGGTAGTCATCATAGTCGGAACACGAACGGATGGATCTTCTGCATCCGGTGCAAGATCCTTCTCATCAGGATTTACCGCAAGCCACTGATAGGCACCTGCAGGACTCTTTGTAAGCCACCATTGATATCCAAACAATAGATCAAAGTAACCATTATCCCACTGTGTTGGATTAGCAGTCCAAGCACCTTCAATACCGCTGCCGATGGTGTCATGGCCTTTACCGCTGCCATGTGCGCTATACCAACCTAAACCTTGTGCTTCCATAGGAGCAGCCTCTGGCTCTGGCCCAACATGACGTGCATCTCCTGCACCGTGCGACTTACCAAAAGTATGGCCGCCAGCAATTAGTGCTACTGTTTCTTCATCGTTCATGGCCATACGTGCAAAGGTTTCGCGAATGTCGCGAGCACTTGCAACCGGATCTGGTTTACCGTTTGGACCTTCCGGGTTAACATAGATTAGACCCATTTGAACGGCAGCAAGCGGATTCTCAAGATCACGATCGCCGGTATAACGGTTATCACCTAGCATTTCAGTTTCTGAACCCCAGTAGATGTCTTCTTCCGGATGCCAAATGTCTTCGCGGCCGCCTGCAAAACCAAATGTCTTGCCGCCCATTGATTCAATCGCGACATTACCTGTTAGAATAAATAAGTCAGCCCAAGAGATCTTGTTGCCATACTTCTGCTTAATAGGCCATAGCAGCCTGCGAGCTTTATCAAGGTTTACGTTGTCAGCCCAGCTGTTAAGTGGAGCAAAACGCTGGTTGCCAGTTCCACCACCACCACGGCCGTCACCCGTACGATATGTACCAGCGGAGTGCCAAGCCATACGGATAAAGAATGGACCATAATGTCCATAGTCAGCAGGCCACCAATCTTGACTGTTTGTCATTAGATCCTGAATATCCTGCTTAAGAGCATAGTAGTCTAGTTTTTTAAATTCTTCTGCATAATCAAAGTCTTCTCCCATAGGGTTAGATTTTCTGTCATGCTGATGGAGAATGTTCAAGTTCAACTGGTTTGGCCACCAGTCTCGATTTGACGTACCGCTAGCTTTGTTACTAGTAGCACCTCCGTGATGAAACGGGCACCCGTCTGAATTAGCATTGTTTTTAACGTCCATACTTTTTCCCCTCTCTTTGTAAATTAAGAAACTAATAATTATTCTTCTGGTGGTAGGAAAACAAACTGGATGATAATAACTATTCTATTTATATTCTACTAAGCTATTACTAAAAAATGAAAAAATAACCGGCATAATCACAAATTTGTAACATTTAGGAAAGCTTTTTATGCCTTCATTCTTAATAAAAAGACTGCAGGTGAGGAAACACCATACAGTTCTAAGACACATAACCATATTTATTTTATACCCACCGAATAAACTCAAACTCTCCATGTGGATGGTTTTGTAATTTAAATCTTCTATTCTCATATTCTAATTTCGATACACTACGTGATTGGGAGAATGACAGGTATTGACAAGCACTAACTTAAAAGCAATTTTGGGCCAATTTTACTCTCCCACGATCTTGGCGCCCTTTAGTAAATCCTCTTTCAAAGTAATTCCTTCTTGCTGAGCTGCTTTTTTGTTGATAAACAGTTGAAGGTTTTCCGGAAAGCCAACAGGAATATCACTTGGTTTTTTCCCTTTTAGGATTTCCACCGCCATCTTACCGGTTGAATAGCCAAGATCGTGATAGTCTAATCCATAGGAGGCAAAGGTTCCGCGTTTTACAGAATCTCCTTCACCTACAAAGGTTGGAATTTTCCGACTATTAACAACCCCTATAACCGACTCTAATGCAGAAACGACGGTGTTATCCTTAGGAATATATAAGGCATCCACCCGACCCGCCATCGACTCTGCAGCCTGTTTTACCTCAGAACTTGTAGTAATAGAAGTTTCAACTGGTTCAAGGCCTTCTGCCTTTAAAGCAATCTTAGCATTTTTCACATTAACAACGGCGTTGGGTTCCCCGCTGTTATAGATAATTCCCACCTTCTTGGCACCCGGAACAAAGGTTTTAATGGCTGCGATCGTTTTCTTTATTGCTTCAGGATGTGTATCAGATGTTCCTGTTACATTCCCGCCTGGCTTGTCCAAACTTTTTACAAGTTGAGCCCCAACTGGATCCGTAATGGCAGTAAATAATACTGGAATATCTTTTGTCGATTTGACCACGGCCTGAGCACTGGAAGTAGCAATGGCCAAAATAAGGTCATTCTTTTCTCCAACCAGTTTTTGGGCGATAGACGTATTCGTGTTCACGTCTCCCTGTGCATTTTGATAATCAATCTTCAAATTCTTGCCTTCTACGTAGCCAGCATCTTTCAGTGCTACGATAAACCCTTCACGCGCTGCATCAAGAGACGGATGCTCGACAAGCTGTGAAATCCCAATTTTAACTACTTTTTCTTTTTCCTCTTCGCCAGACGTTTGCTTACTCCCACCACTGCATGCTGTAAGGAGCATAATCAATCCACATAATAATAATGTTAAACTCTTTTTCATATTTCCCCCTTATTCTTACAAACATTTAAAAAAGTTTTAATATTCGGATTTTACCACAGAAAATCATTCTCTGGCAATAGTATCTTTCAAACATTTGCCAACTACCGAACGATTAGGCAATGTTGTCATTGGTATTTTAATAAAATCTCTGAATTTAGCGGATTAATAAAAATTCGTCTTGGTGTTACATTTTTGGAATTTTTGATGATAGTAGAAACAGTTGTTCAAAACACCAAAATTCTTTATTGTGTTAAAATATAAACATACGAGGAGGTAAGAGTATGAAAAGAAATAAGTTAGTGATTGTTGGAGTGGGCCATGTTGGTTCATATGTTCTGGCAGATGCCATGAAATTAGACCTTTTTGCTGAAATATCTGTCATTGATATCGATAAGAATGTTGCTTTTGGCGAAGCTCTCGACCAAGCACACGCAACCGCTCTCACCTATATGTCAAATACAACAGTCCGTGCCGGAGATTATTCCGAATGTGCGGATGCCGATGTGATTATCTGTGCTGCTGGTCCAAGCATGCTTAAAAGCGAGGAAGATGCTATGCCTGATCGAGCAAAGTTAGCTTCTGTCAATTCAGAAATAATCCGTGAAGTCATGACTGGAATTACAAAATATACGAAAGATGCAATCGTTATTTTGATAACCAACCCTTTAGATACTATGTTGTACATAGCAGAAAATGAATTTGGCTATCCAAAAGGACGTGTATTTGGAACCGGAACCATGCTTGACTCTGCGCGTCTTCGCAAAATCATTGCCATTAATTATGATATCGATCCAAAAAGTGTCACAGGTTATATGATGGGCGAGCACGGGCACACAGCTTTCCCAGTATTAAGTCGTCTAAATGTGCAAGGATTTGGTGAAAAAGAATTAGATCAAGTTTTTCAAGGAAAAGAACCAATGAGCCGGGAAGGTATTAAACAAAAAGTTGTGCACGCGGCCTTTGATGTTTTAAATGGAAAAGGCTGGACTAATGCCGGTGTTGCCCAGGCTGCCGTTACCCTGGCAAAAGCGATTCTGTTAGATGAACGCAGTGTTTATCCTGTGTCCACAACGTTACATGGACAATATGGGTATGATGGAGATGTTGCCTTAAGCATGCCTTGCATCATCGGGAGAAATGGCGTAGAAAAACAATTAGAAATTGCTCTCGATGAACAGGAACTTGAATGGTTGCATCAATCAGCACAATATATTCAAGAAGCAATGAAAGTGGCAGGGACAGGTAAAGCAAAAATTCATAATTAAATAGGCAACAACTAGTTGACGAACAGTATATTTCACTGTTCGTTTTTCCATTTTTTTTTATTAAATAATTCAGTTGTTTGGCAACAGTGATAAAATACCGTAATTGTTGTATTTCCAAGAGCTATCCTCCAAAACCTAAATTTATTTGTTTCACCATTTTTTTCATTTCTGCCGCAAATTATTATACTTTATATGAGACTAGAACTTATTCCCTTCTTAGAGCTTAATCGTAATATTAGAAAGCTCTGAGTAAAAATCAATACTGTGCATACCGCCTGTTCGGCCAATCCCGCTATTCTTTATGCCGTATACCTTCTAGCTGTTCTGGTTGAATCACCGTTTCCTTCAGCAAGTAATCCGCCTTCATCAAGCTCCCTAAGAACGCTTTTTCCACCATACTAATCGATCTTCACCCGCCGTTAGGTCGAGTTCAACCCCTCTTGGAATCGCTCTTCAAGCAGGTAACGAATCAGTTGATTGCCGATTTTTCCATACAGGCTTTTGTTCCACAGCATGCGCATCAATTTCTTCAACGGTTAGTAAGGATTCATTTTCCCAGTTTTTCAGAATCCCCACGATATAGCTCAGCGTTCGCTTGTTATTGGCACACGCAATATTCATGGCTTTTAAAATCATTTCTTTCGGTTGAAAAAAGCTAGAATCATCTAACCAAGCTAACAGCTGCTGTTTCCCATTTAGGTTCGAAAAACCAAATCCATTCGCATCCCAAAACTCAATAATTTCTTTCACATCATCCGTATTTGGAATTCTCACTATACCTGGATTATTCTCGATATATGGTTTTAAAGCACTTTTTTGTTGTTGTTTTTCTTTTTCATTTTCTTTTTCTTTTTGCCCACGTATCGTAGTACGATGCACAAACGTATCGTCAAATTCTTTAGATTCCGTTGGATATGGTTCATTTTCATCTTGTTCTATGTATTCTGTGCCAGGAATGATCTCTTCTTGTGTACAAAAAGATTCATATAAGGAACGAATCTCTTGTTTAGGTATGGATTCCAAAACATATTTTATAAGCGAGTGATCCTCGACCTCTTTTAATTCGGAAAAAATACAATCCATGACCGGCTTCCCGCCCTTTTGGAGGTTTTCTTTCCCCCAGTTTTTAATCGCGAGTTCCCTTGTTTCAGGATTGTAACGAATCAACTTGTGGTGCTCTATGAATCGTTCCATTAACGAATGAACAGTCTCAATCGAATAGCCCAAATCAAAAGCCATTTGTTTTTTCGTAATTTTATAGATTCCAATTTGAGTTGAATGTGGATTCGTCAGCAGATAAAGGTAAAAGTATTTATCTTCCGGCGTCATCTCTTCAGAAACAACCGGATTCTTCCAAAAATCAGTGCGCACCATTCGGTATTTTGCCATCGTCAACCACTGCCCTTCATTTAATAAAATTCCTTCCTACTTTATATATAAATAAATGTAGAAAATGGTCATATGTTTTTCAAAAAAATATGATTATTTTATGACACTCTTTATCACCTTGCCCTTTGCGAGGGCTTTATGTAAAAGCCCGTGTCTTAGTTCCTCTACGATATCGAGATTGGCAGGGTAAAGCGAATCACCATTTTTCACTTTTGAGGGCATTTTAAGGGCGAAACATCAAAAAAACACCTTCAAAAGTGATTTTTGAAGGCGCTTTTTATAATTTAGGTAGTATTTCATTCTTTTTTGTTTCCAAAATATTGACCCAGATCCATGCAATGAATAGTGATCACCTTTTTTCAACTCTACCATCCGCATGACGTGCGAATCTTCCTGACTCACGCTTATTTACAGGATCTGGACGGTCCCACGGCCAGCCTCCAAATTGTGTATTTTGATAATCTCTGAAGGCATCGTGAATTTCCTGCTCAGTATTCATGACAAACGGTCCATAGGATACGACAGGTTCTTGTATCGGCTCACCTTCTAGGAGCAGCATATAACTCTCAGATGATCCATTTGTAATCGTGATTTCCTGATCACCAGTAAGCTTTACACGATGGTTCGTTTCAATGGCTGTTTCGTCTATATTTAGTTTATCTCCCTGATAATAGTATATGTTTCTCGTCATTGTCGCTGAAACTGACGGCAGGGTGAAGACTGCTTCCGGCTCCATATGAATAAGGTTGATCCCCACATGATGACTTTTATCGTTTGCCCAAGAAGCAGAGTTTGGTTCTAAACTAGACTTGCCCATCACACATCCGGCAATCATTCTTACGGTCGTTTTCTGTCCATTAGCAGCTGCCGATTCAACTTCCGGTATATCCTCAGCCCATAACATTTTATATTCAGGATCAGCGAATTTATCTTTTGCAGGTAGATTCAGCCAAATCTGAAAGAATTCAAGTGGATTGCCTTTGTCCTGATGGACGAGAGGAAACATTTCAGTATGCTGGCAGCCCTTTCCTGCTGTCATCCATTGAACATCCCCATCCCCAAATCGTCCTGCGGATCCATATGAATCAAAATGATCAATTAAACCTTCAAGGACAACTGTTACCGTTTCAAAACCTCTGTGTGGATGTACAGGAAATCCCGGAACCGTTTTGCCATGATACATTCTAAAACCATCACGCAACGTAAAATCCTCGCCAAGATTTCTGCCTTCTAATGAAACGTTAGGACCCTGCTCGTCATTTCCTGCAGGATACGCATCTTTATGATGTACTGTCATAAGAAATGGATCTTCTGTCTCCCAAGGAAATCCTAATTTTTGTATTTTCATGATTTTGCTATTCACTTCTATTTCTCTCCTTTAAAAGCCACCCTGTTGTGGATATCACTTTACACCTCAATTGATGAAAACGCAATAATTATATCTCGAATTAAAGATATCTATTCAACGCTTTATAAAATAAAGTTTGCAAAAATATATAAAATGACAATACTAATTAAAATTGTGATATTTGATATCGTGGCAATTAAACGTGTGCTGCTGGTGCTATATTTAAATTCAACTGCAAAGGTTAAAGCAGATGCTGCAACAGGCAGTAACATGCCAATCAAGATTGTAAATCGAAACATCTGGTTGTAAGGAAGGAAAAGGTATAAAGCAAATCCAAATAATAGGCCTAAACCATATCGGAAAGTTAAAAATTTCACCATAGGTTTAATAAATTGTTTTTCAAATTTAAAATTTAAATAAATCCCTAATAATAATAATGATAACGGCATATTTGCCCCAGAGATTGTCTTTGCAACATGAATAATCGTATCAGGTAATTGGATATGGCTAAAATTTAAAATACTAGCAATAAGATATGTCATTAACGGAATAGACTTCCCAAGTTTTTTTAGAATTTCTATTGGTTTAAGACTAAGACCTTCTTCTGAAAAATAACTTCCTAAAATAAAGGCAATTCCAAAGACGACAAATGATGTTCCGACATCAAACATACTAAAATAGGTTAATCCATCCATCCCCCATATCGCATAAACTAATGGAAAGGCAAATAAGCCAACATTAAATCCGGAAGAAAGCATCAGAAAAGAACCTTTCAGTTCTCTTTCCACATTTTTAAAAACTAAGAAACCTAGAAATGCTGTTATGATTCCATAAACGAGTACAATAACTGGTAACAAAATTAAAGAAGTTTCTATTTTAACAGAATCGAATGTTACAAGAACTAAGGCAGGAAGGGTAATTTTAAAAATAATTTTCGAAATGACTTCTCCATCTTTTTCTTGTAAAATATGTAATCGTTTTAATAGGTAGCCTAAGGTAATGATGATAATAATATAAAGAAATTCCTGATTCATTAAAAAAATACGCTCCTCTATGATGTACATTAATTTGAATTATCCTTCATTCTTCTACTTCATTACGTTACACCATTAATATAATAACATATGGTTTTTTCATTTATAGGAAATCATTCTACTATTTGTTAAAAAAATAGATTGATTGCTTTTATTATTAGACACACGATTATAAGACATGACCAAAATAAAAAGGATTGCGTGTTCAGTCATAAAGACTAAACTCACAATCCCTGTTATACCGCAGAAAAAAGCGGGTATTAGTTAAAATTGATACCGATGGTCGGGGTCGAACCGACACTCCTCACGGAACACGATTTTGAGTTTGATTCTTCAGTGTTCCATACAGTTATTTATATGTGAGATACCGAGATATTCACGTTTATTCAACAGTAAATAGAGTTGCTTCTAAAATGCTTCATACTATTAGTGTACAAATACCATTATAGTAATTTTCAGCCCATATTGCAACCATAATTTACCCTGAAAAATACTGTTGATTTATTGCACTGCCATCCCCTTTTGCATCAGCATCAGCTTATTGAATTCACGTTCTACTTCCTTCAGCTTCAGTTCAATTGCAAGTGATTGTTTTTCCATCCTGATAGTATCATCCAGCACTTCTTGAAGTTCGGCAGCATGTTCTTTCCTTCCATGTTCCAGTGCTAAATTAATGGATGCTGAAAGGTACTGTTTCATTATTACCCTTCTATCAGTAAGGTTATCTGCTAGTTTTTGTAGTTCACCGTATTTATCAGATAGTTCCATTCTTTGAGATAAATAATCCAATATATTCCCCACCCTTTTAAGATTGTTGTTTACAAGCCTTTAACAATCTTACTGGATAATCAGACTAGTGATCCTAAAAATTATTATCACATGTTGCTGAAGTGCATTTTATTGCATTATCATTTTAGCTGAACAACCCCAAGCGTTCGCTTCATTCCAGCTTCAATATCAGTATAAAAAAAAGCCAGTGCTTTATGCACCAGCCATTTAAAAAGGGGATTAGGGGAAAAGTGGAACTTGTGATTACATTACCACATTCACCACCTTATCACCGTTTATATTGATTTCAGACAAAAATGATGTAGGAATTAATCAGCATCACTGTTTTAATGGACTTTTGTTACTTTCCAGCTTCTTAATTCTTCTAATACATATTCTTTGTTCATGGATATATCTCCAATAATATTTAGTTCAGGGTTGTCTGATAGTATCCTTTTAACAAAGTAAACAACATAAATTAAACCTTCATCTTTCATCTTTTTAGCAGTCTGTAATTCATTATTTGAAAGAAAAAATTTATCTTCTGAACCTGAAGTTGTTTTCACTTCTATATGTAATGGTTTCCCATCACGTGTATATGAAAGGATATCGTATCCGTTTTTAGGATTACCGGCAATGGAATCATCAACCATGTTTATGTATTTAGTTCCCATTAGATTTTTACATTCACGTTCATATACATATTTTTCACCAAGTTCTCCAATTTCAATTTGTAATTCATGAAGTTTTAAGAAGTCAATTGGTTTCGATTGTATCTTTCGTTTTAAATCAGCATAAGCGTAAAGAAATGACAATTCATTATTATCACTGTCATTAAGGTTTGTGTTTTCAATATCAACAACTTCAACTTCAAAATTCAGTTTTTTTTTTAACGATTCAGCACAATCCAAACATACAATACGATTGTTTACAGAACGCCAATTGTGTGAAAGATTGGTATATTTTTTTCCGCAGTTACCACATGTGACCATATAATCTTTTCGTGTAAGCTTCACCATAACAGGTAAAAGCTTTCTTTCTAACTTTGCATATTGACCCAGATTTTCAAACAAATCATTTAGAGTTGCAAAACCGTTTCTTTCATCCCGTTCTTTTAACATTTCAAACATATAATGGAATTTTTCAGGGAGTTTAATTGAACCTTCTTTTGCTATTAATATCCCATCTGAAAAATTATCACTTGTAATATTTAACTTTAATTCGTCAACATCTATACCAAGTTCAAAAATACAATACCAGCAGAATTGAATCTTTAAGGTTTCTAGTTTTGTAGATTCTGTTTCAATCACCTTTTGAATTTTAGTCAATTCTTCAATAGTTAATGTTTTTCTAGGTTTTTCTTTTGTCACTTTTTCTTTACGTTCTTTCAACTGAATGAACTGCTTATTTTCATGTTCTTTAATCCATATTGTTTCAAAACCGAATGGCATCTTCATATGGTCAAATGCATAAAGGAATTTAAAAAAACTGTGTCTATAAATTTTTTGTGTGGATAAGTTTTTTCCGCCATTTGGGAAAATCTTTAAATAATCTTCAAAGTTTACCTTTGATACATCATCTTTCACCAATTCATGATATAGAAGCCTATAAACGCTACTTCTCATATTTGCCTTAGAACTATCACCATAATATGTTAAGAAATTTTCAATAACCTGTTTACTATTTTCTGATAGTAAAGCTTCAATATCTTCAGCATTAAGTTTATCTTTAATCGCCACGTAAACACCCCTTTATAAATTTTCTTTAAGACCATTTTACCATAAATTTCATATTCAGATTATATAAAATGGTATAAATTACCCTTATTGTTTACCTATGGCAATTGATTTCAGAATAGGTGAAGTTGCATTTGAAACCGAATAAAGGCATAAAAAAAGAACCTCCTTCACCGTTCCAAGCTGGAATAATAAAGGGGATTTGTTTTATTTAATTAAATAAAGATTGTGCCAGCACTGGAAGGTAAGACCTTTACAGGTGCTGAAATAGTCCAACACCATAACATTTTTTGATTATTAATATTCAACAGAACCCACTTTATTTAAATAAGATTCAGCATCTTCTTCAGCCATTTTTATCGACACAAAACAACCAGCGACCAAACAAACAAAAATCAGGATCATTATTTTAAATAACCCCTTTTTCACGTGCTTCCTGTACAATCTTATTTAACTGGTGTGGTAACTTTCCATAACGCAAAGCTGAATCCACTTCATTAATTTGGACAGTTGTAACTTCATAACCAGCACCAACAACACTGTATTGATGAAGTGCTTCAAAACTATCGCTTTGATAACTGTTTTTCTTGATTCCTAGTGCAATCATTAATCTGTCAATTTTTCTTGATGGGGAAACGAGTTTATTGTAATCTTCACGTGCTTGAACCATGGATTGAATATAATTAAATTTTGCTTCCATCAGGTTTAAACCTATCTTATTTATTTCAGCGTTTTGTTCTGCTGAATATTGCTTTCTTGCTTCATCCAATTCATTTACAACTGCTAGTGCATCCGCATTTTTATATTCCTGAATAAGTTGCATTTCTTTCTTCAGTTCCTGAATAGCACCACCCAATTCTTCAACAAAGGCTTTTTCACGCTTATAAGCATCATCATCAACCAAGCCCTTGATAACGTCTTTATGCATCATCTGAACCATTTCACGCTTTTCACTGTAATCAGCTTCAAGTAAAAGCAATTTTTGTTGCTTTGTTTCAAGTGCCTTTTCATATCCAGCTTCATCTTCTTCATAACGGTTAAATAATTTGTTAATGATATTAAGCTTCTTGGACATAATTTTATTCCCCTTTTCCATTCATTTTTTCAGTGAGTTCCATTATGGCTTTTGAAAGTAAGGTAATCGTTTCTTGCATTTCTTCAGCACTCATTTTTTTCACTGGTTCAGGGTTGGCTTTAGTTTCCTTTTCCAGTTCTTCTTTTTCTCGCTGGTTCTGAATTTCAGCTTGTTTTTCCCTTAATTTCAGTTCACGTTCTTCAGCTTGTAAACGTACACCTTCACGAATATCCAGTAATGGATTATAGTTGTTATTCATTTTCATCTTCCCCCATATCTTCATTAATTTCTTCTTTTGCTGGTGCTGAAGTTTTCAGCCGTGCAAGAAGAACTGCTTTCTTTTCTTCAACTGATTTTGCTGATTGATTTGCAGTTGAACCAGCAGAAACATTTAAACCAAGCCTTTCAGCTTCCATTCTGTTAGATGCATCAATAACAGATTTAAACATTGTGTAAAACTGGTTCATTTCGTCTTTTGACATTGTTTCTTTTTCTACAAATTGCATCACCTTCAAGCGGAATTTATCGACTGCTGAAAGTACATCAGAAGGGATCAAAATTTCATTCAATGCTTCCACATAATCATTAAATTCCTGTTTTTCCTTGTAAACATAGAAGGTTTTAGTGCTGATTGAATTTCTTGAACAAAAATCTGCAACTGTAAAACCATCTTGTAAACGTGATACAACTAAATCTTGTGCAATAGATACTGCCTTTGTATCTAAACCATATGGTACAGGTACATCAGCAAGTGTTTTTTCTTCTTTTGCCATCTTTCAAAATCCCCTTTCTATTTAGCTGATAATAGTTTCCGTTTAGGTTCTTTGTTTGCGTTTCTTGTGTTTCCATCTTTCCAGCCATCAATTTTCTTTTGAACCGGCTTGAATCGTAAATCTGTATCCAGTAACCTGTTTAAAATTGATAGGATTTGTTTTTCATGCTTCTTTCTTGCTGAAAGTAAAGCTGAAACATCTTGTAAATCTGCTAGTAATTCATTCTTTGCTTTACGTACCATTGAAATAAATGTTTTGAAGTGGGTTGTATAATCAGGATGAAAATAATTAACATGGAAGAAACAAATATCATTTCTTACTTCTTCAAACATTTCAGCAAACTGAACCTTCATCATAGGAACTTGATGCTGATAATCACCTGATTCAATTGCTTGTTTAATAGATTCAATTTTTCCTTTCAATTCTTCTTGCTTGTGTAACATGGTTTCATTCAATCCCTTTCTTTCTGGTTAAATTCTGTTATGGAACAATGTTTCTATCAGTGCGATCTTTCTTACATTGATTCCTTCAGCTTCATAAACTTCTTGTATTCTCCTTGAAACCTTTGCTGAAAATGGTGCAGTTCCACGTTCCAGCTTACAAATGTATGTTGGTTCAATTCCAACTTTTTCAGCGAGTTCCTTTTGTGTGTAACCTAATACAATCCTGATTTGCTTCAGCATGTACTTGTTCATATCTTTAAACCACCTTTTGAAGTTGTATTTTTTGGTATGTTACTAGATGCATTTCTGCAACAAGATTGAATCGGTAAGTAAAATAAAAAGATGCTGATGAACTTAATCACCAACACCATCACAAGGGATTTTATCAAGTGTTAACTAGTGGTTGTTTAAGTGCTAAAATCAAAAACAACCTTGTACAACTTTTCCTATTAATAGGTGTGACAAATCCCCCTGAAATACGACAATGTTTATAAACTTTTTCATGAAACTTGTATAAATTGTGAACCGCTACATACCTTAAACAACATTCGGCAGCACAACAGAAAACACACTTTCATTTTTTGTCAAAATCTTTTTGATCTCTGACATATCCACACTTTCAGCAATTTTTTCAGAACTATCTTTAGCAATATTTCTTGTGTTATTGGTTATTGTTTCAGTGGTTATTATTAAGTGCAAATTTCTTTATCAGCACCTTTTTCGATTTCTTGCTTCCACACCGTATAAAAAATTTGATTTAGTACCAGCGACAACATAAAGAAATTGAAACAAGTAAAATCTTTAATACTGCAAAATTTTCTAAAATTTATCTGAAGCAAATGGGATAATTGCAGTTGGGGAAAAGCTGGATAAGGGGTAAGTGCAATTTCAGGTACATATCAGGGAAGGTTATGCTGGTATCAGTGAAGGTTCAGGTGAATTACCAGCATCAGAAAAAACATTCTGTATTTATAAATACCTAACTTTCAAACACCAGCTACCCCTTCCCCCCGTATGGTGGGTAAACTCTCTATTGACTTTGCATCTAAACTACTCTTTATTGACAGATTCCTGTTTGTATGCTTCTTGATTCACTCGTTTTATTTGATTGTTTCCTGAATGATATCAGCATCATGTTCAGGTTCTTATTTCATTATGGAACACGAATATATTTATACAATCATCAGCATCAAACCAGCATTACACCGTTATATAATTACGTGTTCCCTTGCTTAAAGATATGATTTATTTATTCGTGTTCCTTAAGCTGATACAGATACCACCCACACCACCAGCAAAAGCATCAGGTACTGCATCCGGTGCTTCAGATTGCACTGTATTGGATGCCTTGCCACCACAACAAACAACACCCACCTACACCACAATAAGTATGGTACACCCTAATTAAATGTAGTGGGTACACCCTTAAATTAATCAGGTGGTATACCCTTTAAAATGAAGCTGGTACAGGGTTCTTTTGTCTGTATTGCATCAGGTTCTTGTTACTGGTTTAGATGCTTTATTTCTTCCACCAAGCAAGAAGTATGCCATTCATTCAGGTGAATAAATAATCTAACATAATTGCGTAAAATATAATTTTTCCGCAGTTTTATCGAACCATAAACATGATTAAATAAGCATTTCACAATGTACTGACTTGTTACCATTTATGCAATTTCTATACAAACACCATTAAATCAATGTTTGGCAGCTTGTGAATCCGTTATATAGTTTGTGAATCTTGGTAAAAATGAATAAACTGATAAATTACCTTTTACACTATTTAAGTATTTTCACCCTTCAAGCATCTTCACCAGTTTTTGAATCAATAGTTAAACCAAACCCTTTAATCGTTAAGGGTGAACCAGCGTTTATAGTGGATAGCCAAATGAGAATTTACCAAGCTAAGTACATATCACATACTGTATCAATTGAAGATGGTGTGAAGGTTTACAGGGTGCTATTTCAAGTTAAATTGCATGAACAACAACTTCCTATTAAAAGATAACAATGAAGCTGGAACTGGTTTTAAAATAGACTGGTTCACGCTTCTTTTTTATTTGGTTGTGGAAATGCTAATAGATTGAATATTACTGTATAGAAAAATAATCTGACCGATTTTCCTTTCCACGCACCAGCTTCAATTCATGGGTAAATTACACCGTTCTAAACACATGCATTTTCAGTAAATATCCCACTATTGTTCACGTTTTAGACACATATACAAAGTACAAAAAACGCACATTATATTGAACACTGAAACATAAGAAAAAGACCATCAGTAATAATGGTCTCTCTTATTGATGACAGATAGGTAAG
>NZ_AJLS01000010.1 GCF_000307875.1 Neobacillus bataviensis LMG 21833 | reverse complement strand
GTAAGCGTCAAATAGCCCCCACCTTTTAAGAGGTCGGGGCTTAAAGTATTATTTAGGTAACTTGTTAAAGGTAACGCAGTTAACAGGGATCGACGGTGACCAAGGAAGTAACTTATCTAAGGCCTTTTCGTCTGTCAAATCTATATTGGGAAGCTTCTCAAATAGATAGCGAAGGTAGTAATATGGATTCAATCCATTTGCTAGTGCTGTCTCCACAATACTATAAATAATGGCACTAGCTCCTGCACCTTGCGGTGTATTTGCGAAAAGCCAATTTTTCCTTCCAATTACAACCGACTTAATTGAGCGTTCGCTTCGATTATTATCGATCTCCAGTCTTCCATCCTCTAAAAATGCCACTAGTTTGTCCCATTGGTTAAGACAGTATGTGATCGCTTTTCCTAATGCACTTTTTGGTAACACCTTTATCTTTTGTATATTTAGCCATGACAAAAACGCATCTAGTACTGGTTTACTTTTTTCTAGACGTTTCTCATAACGATCTTTGGGGTCTAATTCTTTTAACTCTCGTTCAATAGCGAAAAGCTTGTTACAGAATTGAAGACCTTCTTTTGCCGTTACTGGTTTTGTGCTTGTGGCTGGAACTGCTTTTAGTGCATCTGAGAATTCTCTTCGTGCATGAGACCAGCAGCCGACAAGAGTTACATCTTCTACCTTGTGGTAGCCTGCATAACCATCAACCTGTAAATAACCTTTGAAATCGTTCAGGAAATTCTTTGGATTTTCCCCGGCCCTAGTTTCTTGGTAATCATAAAGAATGATATGTGGCCCAACTCTACCCGTACGATAAAGCCATAAATAGGATTTAGAAGTGGCCGGTCTGCCAGGTTCGTGAAGAACCTGAAGAGTAGTTTCATCGGCATGCAAAATATCTAGCATTTGAAGAAGAATATGCATCCGATTATAAATCACACTCAACCAACGATCTGCACCGATTATCATCCAATTGGCAAACGTCTGTCGAGATAGATTTACGCCCATCCTACTAAATTGTTTCTCTTGGCGATATAAAGGCAAACCCTCTACGTACTTTTGAGTCATAATATGTGACAAGATTGAAGGAGATGCTAAGCTGCCTGGGATGGCCGGCTTCGGCATGGTAGCTGTCATAATAGGTGTTTCAATCTCCTCGTGTTCACAATGACGGCATGAGTAAACATATTGGACATGTTTCTTTACTTTTAATTCCGCAGGAATATAGATTAGTTCCTGACGTACTTCCGTACTCATTTCGTGTAAAGCTCCATGGCAACACGAACAAACCTGTTCCTCAGTGGGTAAACGATATTCAATCGTTTCCACAGGCAGGTTTTCAAGCATCGCTTCACGGTGACCGCGCTTTTTACGTCGGCGCTGATAGGTGATGGATTCTAATTCAGGTTCTGGTAATTCAGGATTGGATTCTTTTTCTACTTCATTAAAAAGGTCCAACTGACCAGGGAGAGTTTTTTCGCTTGAAGCACCGAATTTCTTGTACTGCATAAGGCGAAGCTGTTCTTCGAGCCATTTTACTTTTACCTCTAACTCGTTTTGTTCTTTAAGCTTCGCCTCTAATTCTGCATTTTGCTTCTCCAGCATTTCTAAGCGTTTAAGAAGTTCTTCAGTTGTAGGAGTTGTGGTGGTTGAATTCGTTGTCTTTTTCATGAATTTATTATACGACAAAAAAGACCCATTTCTTCAATTTTTCATTATTTAAATTACTGTTCGTGCAGTCACAACAGGGTGTGCTTGTTTCTGCTCCAAAGATAGTCCATCAAGCAGCCATCGCAATTGACGCGGACCTATTTTCAAAGGACCTGAGCTAGTATCTAAAGGCCAATGAAATTTACCGCGCTCAAGTCGACGATAATAAAGCCAAAAACCGTTATGATCCCAATAAAGAATTTTCAACTTATCCCGCCCGCGATTACAAAAAACAAATAGGCTTGAGGAAAAAGGATCAAGGTTAAATTCTTCCGAGACAAGAGCCGCCAAACCGTCAATAGATTTTCGTAAATCCGTGCTACCTCGTGCGAGGTAGACTTTATCAATTGAAACTTCGTTTAACATGTGGTTTTCAACACCTTGACTACCTCAGCTAGTAATGATGGGCTAAATCCCGGTTTAACTTCAATAGATACAGTTCCAACTTTAATCTCTAATGTATCGTTAGATACATCATCTGTTTCGTCTAATACTATAGGAACCCATTTTGGATTAGATTTTCTTTCTGATTTTGATCCTTCAATTTTCCTCAGCCAATATTTTAATTGATTAGAAGTAAGTTTATTTTCTTCGCACCATTCATCCTGTGTCAGTCCGCTAAATCTGAAATTAGCGATCCTTTTCTCCCATTCTTTTTGCACTTCTGGATTAGAACGCTTTGTCATAGAAACCTCCTCAAAACTTGATTTGAGGAGATTATCTCATAGTATTATATAGGGATTACAGGTGGGTAATATTTGACGCTTAC
>NZ_AJLS01000009.1 GCF_000307875.1 Neobacillus bataviensis LMG 21833 | reverse complement strand
CTTTTTAGACTAACTTTAATGTGAGCTGGAATTCCGCCTAACTCAGAACTAATTCCGCCAACGGAGGATTCCCCCGCACAATACAGCAAAAAACCCGGCGCTTTGGCCGGGTTTTGACTGTCTTATATTAGATTTTAAAGTAAGTTACAGCAAGAGCAAGGATGAAGAATAATACTGATAAAACAACCGTGATCCGATGTAGAATCAAGTCAATTCCTCGTGCTTTTTGCTTACCGAATAGGGTTTCAGCTCCACCCGAAATGGCACCGGATAGACCAGCACTCTTACCGGATTGAAGTAATACAACCACAATAAGACCAATACTTACGATTACTAATAATGTTACGACAAATGCATGCATGAAGGCCACCTCCTGTTAGACGAACATATCACAGTATATTAAATTTACCATATTCTTAAACTTTAAACAATAGAGTGTTTGTGACAGGTTATGGGAATGGCGGCGTGGAACTGAAAAAGCACCCAACAACAGCTGTCAGGTGCCTCTGAAATTATTTGCTTAAGTTATAGAAAGATTTAAGACCATTGTATTGAGATGTTTCACCTAATTGATCTTCGATACGAAGCAATTGGTTGTATTTCGCTACGCGATCTGTACGTGATGGTGCACCAGTTTTGATTTGACCAGCGTTTGTTGCAACAGCGATATCAGCGATTGTATTATCTTCTGTTTCACCAGAACGGTGGGAAATAACTGCAGTGTAGCCAGCGCGTTTTGCCATTTCGATTGCATCAAATGTTTCAGTTAATGTACCGATTTGGTTAACTTTGATTAGAATGGAGTTGCCGATTCCTTTTTTGATACCCTCAGCAAGCTTCTTAGTGTTGGTAACAAATAAATCATCACCCACTAATTGAACTTTTTTGCCAAGACGCTCTGTTAAAAGCTTGTGGCCTTCCCAGTCGTTTTCGTCTAAGCCGTCTTCGATTGAAATGATTGGGTATTTATTAGCAAGCTGTTCATACCAATCAACCATTTCTGCAGATGTTTTCACAACACCTTCGCCTGCAAGATGGTATTTGCCGTCTTCTTTGTTGTAGAACTCAGAAGAGGCGGCATCCATTGCTAGCATTACTTCTTCACCAGGCTTGTAGCCAGCTTTTTCGATTGCTTCAACAATCGTTTGAAGTGCTTCTTCGTTTGATCCTAAGTTTGGCGCAAAGCCGCCTTCGTCACCAACAGCCGTGTTAAGGCCTTTGCCTTTAAGAACTGTTTTTAACGTATGGAAAATTTCTGCACCCATGCGAAGCGCTTCTTTAAAGCTTGGCGCACCTACAGGCATGATCATGAATTCTTGAATATCAACGTTGTTATCAGCATGTTCGCCGCCGTTTACGATGTTCATCATTGGCACTGGAAGCTGCTTAGAATTGAAACCGCCAAGGTATTGATATAAAGGAATATCTAAGTAGTTTGCAGCAGCATGAGCAACCGCCATAGAAACACCTAGGATTGCGTTAGCGCCTAGCTTACCTTTGTTTTCCGTACCGTCAAGCTCGATTAATGCTTGGTCAACAGCCACTTGGTCAAGTACGCTGTATTCTTCGCCAACAAGATGTGGAGCAATAATTTCGTTTACGTTATCAACCGCTTTAAGAACACCCTTACCAAGGTAACGTTCTTTGTCGCCGTCGCGAAGTTCAACTGCTTCGTATTCACCAGTTGACGCACCGCTTGGCACTAATGCGCGACCGAAAGCGCCTGATTCTGTAAATACTTCTACCTCAACGGTTGGGTTTCCACGGGAATCTAATACTTCACGAGCGTATACATCTGCAATAAATGGCATTCAAATCTCTCCTTAGAAATTATTTAATTAATGTTTTACCAGTCATTTCGGCTGGTTGCTGAAGCTTTAATAAATCTAGCATAGTTGGGGCTAAATCACCAAGAATTCCGCCTTCACGTAATTCCACACCTTGTTTCGTAACAATAACCGGTACAGGATTCGTTGTGTGTGCAGTCATTGGTTCACCTTCAAGGGTAATTACTTCGTCGGCATTTCCGTGGTCTGCAGTTATAATGGCTGATCCGCCTTTTTCAAGGATTAAATCAACGACTTTACCTAAACATTCATCTACTGTTTCGATCGCCTTAATCGTCGGCTCAAGCTTCCCTGAATGTCCGACCATATCTGGGTTTGCAAAATTTAAGATAATGGCATCCACTTTATCATTCTGAATTTCATTCAGCAATGCATCCGTTACTTCATACGCACTCATTTCCGGTTGAAGATCGTATGTGGCAACCTTTGGTGAGTTGATTAAAATCCGCTCTTCGCCAGGAAACTTCGCCTCACGACCGCCGCTCATGAAGAAAGTAACATGCGGATATTTTTCTGTTTCCGCAATTCTTAGCTGCTTAAGATTATTTTGGGACAAGACTTCACCTAACGTGTTGTCAAGGTTAGTCGGTTTAAAAGCTACATAGCCATCTACTGACTCGCTGAAATGGGTTAAGCAGACAAAGTATAGATCCTTTGGATGTTTTAGCCCGCGGTCAAAGTCACGAAAATCTTGGTTTGTAAAGGTATTGGAAATCTGAATGGCGCGATCCGGACGGAAGTTATAAAAAATAACGGCATCGTTATCTTTAATAGTTGCAACCGGCTGACCATCTTCTTTTGTAATCACAGATGGGATCACGAATTCGTCAAAAATTCCATGCTGGTAGGAATCCTCTACTACTTCCAATGGATTGGTGTATGAAGGTCCTTCACCATATACCATGGAGCGGTAAGATTTTTCCACACGCTCCCAGCGCTTATCCCGGTCCATCGAGTAATAACGACCAGAGACCGTTGCGAATTCGCCGACACCTAATTCCTTCATTTTATCCAGTGTTTGCTGGATATATTTCGTGGCTGTTTTTGGACCGACATCACGTCCATCAAGGAAGGCGTGCACATATACTTTTTCCACGCCTTCTTCTTTAGCAAGCTTTAAAAGTGCAAACATGTGTTGAATATGACTATGAACCCCGCCATCTGATAGTAAACCAAATAAGTGAAGCGCAGTGCCCTGTTTTTTCACATGCTTCATGGCTCCTGTGAAGGTTTCATTTTTTTCAAATTCGCCTTCACGAATGGCGATGTTCACACGAGTCAAGCTTTGGTAGACAATCCGGCCAGCTCCGATGTTCAAATGTCCAACCTCGGAGTTACCCATTTGTCCTTCAGGAAGACCGACTGCTTCACCGGAAGCGATTAAATGGGAATGTGGATACGTGCTCCAGAAACGATCAAAATTGGGCTTTTTCGAATGGGCCACTGCATTTCCTTTTGTCTCTCCCCTGCAGCCAAAGCCATCGAGGATAATGAGAGCAACTGGAGATTTACTCATATTGACCTGCCTCCAGTAGCTTTAAAAATGATTGTGCTTCAAGGCTTGCTCCGCCCACTAATGCACCATCAATATCCGGCTGTGCCATGTATTCTTTAATATTTTCTGGTTTCACGCTGCCGCCGTATTGAATTCTTACGGCATCTGCTACATCTTGAGAGAATGCTTGAGCAACCACTTGGCGGATGTGGGCACAAACATCATTTGCATCCTGTGATGTAGATGATTTACCTGTGCCGATTGCCCAGATTGGTTCATAAGCAATGACTGTTTGTTTGACTTGGTCATCAGTTAATCCAGCTAACGCTTTAGCTACTTGGTCGCCAACTAATTGGTTGGTTTCCCCATTTTCGCGCTGTTCTAACGTTTCTCCGCAGCAAACGATCGGTGTTAAGTTATATTTAAAGGCTGCAAGCGTCTTTTGATTAACAGATTCGTCCGTTTCATTAAACATTTCACGGCGTTCTGAGTGTCCGATAATCACATATTGAACTCCAAGATCAGCAAGTGCTTTCGGGCTGATTTCTCCTGTAAAGGCTCCTGATTCTTCAAAGTGCATGTTTTGGGCACCTATTTTTACATCACTGCCTTGTGCTGTTTCCACGAGAGTTTGTAAAAATAATGCAGGTGCACAAATCACAGATTCCATTTTCTCTGAAGCAGGAACAAGACTTTTTACTTCTTCTGCAAAGCTTTTCGCTTCAGAAAGGGTTTTGTTCATTTTCCAGTTACCAGCAATAATTGGTTTACGCATGGGAGGCACATCCTTTCTTGAAAAGTGTAATTTGTTTATATCTTGATGAATTTTGTTCATATTATTTAAAAATTGTTCATATCCTACAGAACTATGTTCATATATTGAAAAATTTGTTCATATTGAGTAACTATTTGTCGATAAAAATTATTTATCGTTCAATGCCATGACGCCAGGAAGTGCTTTACCCTCTATGAACTCAAGAGAAGCGCCGCCGCCTGTTGAAATATGACTCATTTTTTCTGCTAGGCCAAACTTTTCAGCAGCTGCTGCTGAGTCGCCGCCGCCAATGACTGAGTATGTACCTTGTGCTTCGGCAAGTGCTTCCGCAACAGCCTTAGTGCCACCGGCAAATTTGTCGATTTCAAACACACCCATTGGTCCATTCCAGATAACCAATTTTGATTTTTGAATAACATCACGGTAGATTTCAGCTGTTTTTGGACCGATATCAAGTGCTTCCCAATCAGCTGGAATTTCTTCGATTGCTACTACTTTAGAGTTTGCATCTGCTGAAAAATCATCCGCAACAATCGCATCGACCGGCATGTAGAAATTTACGCCCTTCGCTTTTGCTTTTTCCATAAATGATTTCGCAAGATCAATCTTATCAGCCTCAAGCAGAGATTTTCCAATTTCATGACCTTGTGCCTTAATAAAGGTGTATGCAAGCCCGCCACCAATAATCAAATTGTCGACAAGTTCTAATAGATTTTCAATGACACCAATTTTGTCCTTTACCTTCGCACCACCGATAATCGCTGTAAAAGGACGTTCTGGATTGGAAAGTGCCTTTCCAAGTACATCCAGTTCTTTTTCCATTAAGAAACCGGAAACAGCTGGAAGGTTGTGGGCAATTCCTTCTGTTGAAGCATGGGCGCGGTGTGCAGCACCAAATGCGTCGTTTACATATACATCAGCAAGTTCTGCAAATGCTTTAGCTAGTTCAGGATCATTCTTTTCTTCACCAGGGTAGAAACGAACGTTTTCAAGAAGAAGCACATCGCCTTCGTTCATTGAGCTGATCACCGCTTTAACTGAATCTCCGTATGCCTCATCCACTTTTTTCACGTCTTTGCCAAGAAGCTCAGCAAGTCTGACGCCAACTGGAGTTAAGCGCATTTCTTCGACTACTTTTCCTTTTGGACGACCGAAGTGGCTTGCTAAAATGACCTTTGCACCTTGCTCCATCAAATATTGAATGGTTGGCAATGCGGCACGAATCCGTGTTTCGTCGGTAATTTTCCCATCCTGCATCGGGACGTTAAAATCTACCCGGCAAAATACACGTTTCCCTTTTACATCGATATCTTTAAGTGTTTTCTTGTTCATGTAAAGGACCTCCATAAAATTTTGGCTTTTTACAATAAAAAAGGAGGGGGAATCCTCCCCACTCCCCTTTGGAATACCATAAATATTATATATGTTTTGCTATTGGAAATTCAATCCAATATTATAGTCCTTTTGAAGCGATGTAATCAACAAGGTCAACTACACGGTTTGAGTAACCAACTTCGTTGTCGTACCAAGAAAGTACTTTTACCATGTTGCCTTCAAGAACCATTGTTGATAATGCATCAATTGTAGAAGAAACAGTCGCACCATTGTAGTCAGTTGAAACTAATGGAAGTTCGCTGTAAGCCAAAATGCCTTTTAATGGGCCTTCTGCAGCTGATTTTAATGCTGCATTGATTTCTTCAGCTGTAACGTCTTTTTCTAATTCAGCAACTAAGTCCACAACAGAAACGTTAGGAGTAGGAACGCGCATTGCCATACCGTTTAATTTGCCTTTAAGTTCTGGTAAAACAAGGGCAACAGCTTTTGCAGCACCAGTAGATGTTGGGATGATGTTTTCAGCAGCTGCACGAGCACGACGGTAGTCCTTGTGTGGCAAGTCAAGAATTTGTTGGTCATTTGTATAAGAGTGAACAGTTGTCATCATACCGCGTTTGATGCCGAAGCTGTCATTTAATACTTTTGCAAACGGCGCTAAACAGTTTGTTGTACAAGAAGCGTTTGAAATGACATGGTGGTTATTTGCATCGTATTTATCTTCGTTAACACCCATAACGATTGTGATATCTTCGTTGTTTGCTGGTGCAGAAATAATAACCTTTTTTGCACCTGCTTCAAGGTGTTTCGCTGCATCTTCGCGTTTTGTGAAACGGCCAGTTGATTCAACAACTACTTCAACGCCTAGGTCGCCCCAGCCTAATTGTGCAGGATCACGTTCTGCAATAACTTTTACTTTGTGCCCGCCGACAACTAGATATTCGCCGTCAACTGTTACGTTTTCTGCAAGAGTTCCGTGAACTGTGTCATATTTTAAAAGATGTGCAAGCATGTTTGCATCAGTTAAGTCGTTAATTGCTACGATTTCCACATTGCTATTGTTTAAAGCCGCACGAAATACGTTACGACCAATACGTCCAAATCCATTAATTCCAACTTTTACTGCCATGATAAAATTCCTCCTTTTAGTGGGTAAAAATTAATTATATTTTTTTAAAAGGATTTACCCTTTCAATAACCGTTTTGCCACACCTTCATCTGTAATTAATATGGTTGATGACGGTGCTTTTTTTAAGTATGCCTTAATTGCCTTTGCCTTCGATGCCCCGCCTGCCACGGCAATGACGTTCGGGATATGGGCAAGGTCTTCAAGCTGAAGTCCAATCGTTAGAACCTTGTGGACAATCTCGCCTTCTTCGTTAAAATAATAGCCAAAAGCTTCGCCGACAGCCTTCCCGCTTTCAAGCTTCTGCTTAATTTCCGGGTTGGATTTTCGCCGCTCAGCCATTGTAATAGCATCCCCAATTCCGTGGATAACCATGCTAGCGGATTGAATCAAGTTCAAGACCTCGTGAATATCAGGTTCTTTAATGAATGACTCGTAAATTTCAGAACTGACCTGGTCTGGAACATATAAAACACGATGCTTTGAATCAGTGTTTTTTGCCATATTCGAGCAGATCGTATTTGCTTGATTGGCCACGTCCTCGCCAACCCCGCCGCGTGCCGGAACGAAAAGCAGCTCTTCGTGATGATGATTGGTTGATAATCTTTCAGCAACAGCAGCCATGGTTGATCCACCAGTAACAGCGATGATATTTTTCCCGCTCAAAAGCTTTTTCATGCAAAGCGCACATGCCCTGCCTAATTCGCCTTTGACCAGTGGTGATTCATCACTATCTCCGGGTACAATGATGACTTTCTTAATGCCAAGCTGATGCTTTAATTCCAACTCCATTACATCAATACCCTTTAACTCACGCATCAAACCTTCTAAATCCTCGAGTAAATTTTTCCCTTCAGAGGTTAAACTCATTCCCACATTATTTGCGTAAATAAGATCTTGCTCTTTGAGGAAGTCTACTTCACTACGAAGAATCCTTTCGGTGAAGCCAAGACTCACGGCTAGACTTCTTCTTCCCACCGGCTGCATCAATCCAATGTGCCTTAGAATGGTATATCGTTTTTGCAGCACTTGAAGGAGATCGGGTAATAATCTTTTTTGAATATCGATAAATGACTGCATGAATTGCATGCTCCTTTATTCTATGTAGTTGGTCTTAAAATGTCCACCATAGACATATTATGTCCCGCCTACACTAAAAAAAATCACCCCTTGTACGTTTTTAATTGTAGCAGGAGTGAAACCCTATTTCAACTCATTTGATTTAGTTTTTTCCTGCAAACGGTTACTAATATCAAATTTGTCAACAAAACCAAATCCGACCTCTTCACCGTCAAGATGGACAACCGGAATCATCAATCCATAGCGCTCGGTTAATTCATCGCTTGTTTCGATATCGACTTCTTCGAGCTTGAAATTCCATTCCTGTTTCAGCTCATCTAAGGTGACTTTCGCTTTGTCACATAATGGGCAGCGATTCCTTGTATATAAAGTGATGGTCGTTTGAGTCATATTTACTTTCCTTTCTAGTTGAACCTTTTTCGTTTGGATGAAGACGGGATTCCCAACTGATCGCGGTACTTTGCAATCGTACGCCTCGATACAACGATCCCCTCCGTCTCCTTTAATCGTTCCACAATTTCTTGATCTGATAATGGTTTTTCCTTATTTTCTTTTTCTATTAATTTACTAATCCTATTTTTCACTTGAGTAGACGAAGTATTCTCATCCGTTGAAACGGTCTGAATCGTGCTTGTAAAAAATGTTTTTAATGCGAATGTGCCAATAGGTGTTTGCACATATTTTTCACGGACTGCTCGGCTAACCGTTGATTCATGAATAGCAAGTTCCGCTGCTATTTCTTTCATGGTCATTGGCACTAAATAATTTGTGCCTTTTTGAAAAAATGCCAGTTGCTTTTCAACAATTTTCATTACAACCTTTGTTAATGTCTCTTTCCGCTGTTCAATGCTTTTTAAAATCCACTGATAATCCTGAACTTTATCCTCCAAAAAACGACTGACTTGCTGATTCTGGCCATTGAATTTTTTATAATATTTTTCGTTAAAACCAATCCTTGGCAAGGTATCATCAGACATTCTCACCGTAAAGCCTTCCGCTGATTGCTCAACAATCGCATCGGGGATAATATACGAAGTAGTTTCTTTCCCGAGGATTGCGCCAGGCTTAGGATTAAGTAATTGAATTTGGTCAAATATATCTTGAATGTCCTTTAGGGTTACTTTCAGTTCTTTCGCAATCTGCTTCCATTTCTTTTCCGCGAATGGGACGAAAAAGTCGGTAAGGATGCTCTGGGCCAGTTCATTATTGGGATTTTGATAATACATTTGGATCAGGAGGCACTCTTGAAGATCCCTCGCCCCAATTCCCGCTGGTTCAAGCGTTTGAATCACGGCTAAACAATCTTCTGCTACCTCTTCCTCTACTTTTAGTTTTTGGGCAATTTCGCTAAGGTTACCTATAAAGTAACCGTTTTCATCTATATTCTGAATAAGATGACGGATTATTCTTACTTGCTCCGCCGATAGGTTCGAGCTATTTATTTGTGAGATTAAATGGTCTTCCAATGAAAAAGGTTTGTCTGCAATTTGTTCAATCCAATCCTTTTCCGCCTTTTGATGCCGTTTTGGTTTCCGATCAATGAGCGGATTCATCGGCTTAACATGGCCATTTTCAATCTGCATGAGGGGATTTTCTAGCGCTTTATCTTCGAGAAAAGCAGTCAATTCCTGGGCTGAATATTGCAATAATGCAATCGCCTGTGACAATTCTTGTGTCATCGTTAATTTTAACGTCTGCTGCTGCCATAAACCTGCCTTTAAGTTCATTCATATCACCCCTCGTTTCCATTTTACACGATAAAGTGGGATTCGTGTATTGGAAATTGCTTTAATTGAGGAGTTGCTTTCTTTTTTGCAAAAATAAAAACCCCCCGTTTACTGGAAACAGGAGGTTTGTGACGCGCTCGGAGGGAATCGAACCCCCATTTTAAGAACCGGAATCTTACGTGCTATCCGTTGCACCACGAGCGCTAATTTGTTGCGACTTACATATTATATGCCAGATTCGTGAACATTGCAAGTGAATTGTAGGTTTAAAAATGTCAGGAATGGATATGATGAATTAGGGAAAGTTGTCGAAGTTTTTAAAGTCGAATTGTTTGACCTTTATTGACCATCAGTGTATGATAACAATACATAATATTATTACCTTTTCCATTCAAAGGAGGAAGAAAAATGAATTTGATTCCTACAGTTATTGAACAAACAAACCGCGGCGAACGTGCTTATGACATTTATTCTCGTCTGTTAAAAGACCGGATTATTATGCTTGGCAGCGCCATTGATGACAATGTTTCAAATAGCATTGTAGCACAACTATTATTTTTAGAAGCGGAAAATCCTGAAAAAGATATTACCCTTTACATCAATAGCCCTGGTGGAAGCATCACCGCAGGTATGGCTATTTACGATACCATGCAGTATATTAAGGCAGATGTTTCGACTGTATGTATCGGCATGGCAGCTTCCATGGGTGCATTCTTACTTGCAGCCGGTGAAAAAGGAAAGCGATATGCATTACCTAACGCGGAAGTCATGATACACCAGCCACTCGGCGGTGCTCAAGGGCAAGCAACGGAAATCGAGATTGCAGCAAAACGCATCCTCTTCCTTCGTGAAAAATTAAATGGGATCCTTTCAGAGCGCACAGGTCAGCCGCTTGAAGTCATTCAACGCGATACAGACCGTGATAACTTCATGACAGCAGAGAGAGCGAAAGAATACGGCCTGATTGATAACATCGTTACCCGTAACCCTATAGAAACTAAAGATAAAAAATAATTTGATGAGCAATCGGCTTTAATAGGCCGGTTGCTTTTTTTATTTACCAAAATGCAAAAAAGTTTGCTCAAACGGTTAATGAAAGCCCGTTTCATTTTCCAAAAGGCAAAAAAGGTCGCTCAAACGGTTAATGAAAGCCCGTTTCATTTACCTAAATGGTAAAAAGTTATCCCTAACGGTCAATGAAAGCTCGTTGCATTTACCAAATGTGACTTACCACTGCATTTTCCACTTCTAAGGTTACGTAGACTCACTCTACATGACCATCCACTCTCACTTTCCACTTCATCGGTCACGTAAAATCTCTTACGCAAAAATTTAAAAGGGCCCGGCCACAAAAATGAAGCCGAACCCCTTTCTTAATTAATGTTCTTTTTCAATAAAATCCGTTAATACGTTGATGGCTCTGTCTTCATCGGTGCCGTCGGCGATAATATTAATGACAACTCCTGAACCTACTGCCAAGCTCATTAAGCCCATGATGCTTTTGGCATTAACCTTTTTGCCATCCTTCTCTAGAAAAATATCAGCTGAAAAACGGTTTGCTTCCTGCACAAAAAGTGCGGCTGGGCGTGCTTGAAGACCCGTTTTCAATTTTACTTCTACTTGTTTCACCAACATTATACAATTCCTCCTCATGTTTTTTCTATGTTCTTAGAACTAATTCACTATTTCACAAACTTCCATGCTTTAACGCCATATCTCCAGCGCGCAGTTTTTCTGCAATCTCATCAATTTTTCGTAAGCGATGATTAATTCCTGACTTGCTGATGGTTCCGCCGGATACCATTTCCCCTAATTCTTTCAGGGTTACGTCAGGATATTGAACACGGAGTTCAGCAATTTCTCGTAGCTTATCAGGCAAAATTTGTAAGCCCACATTAGCATCGATATAGCGAATGTTTTCGACCTGCCTGATGGAAGCGCCAATGGTTTTATTAAGATTGGCGGTTTCACAGTTTACCAGACGATTAACGGAATTCCGCATATCCCTGACAATCCTGACATCCTCAAAGCGGAGCAAAGCATTATGGGCACCAACAATATTAAGAAACTCAGTAATCTTTTCAGCTTCTTTTAAATAGGTAATAAAGCCCTTTTTTCGCTCAAGCGTTTTACTGTTTAAACCAAATGTATTCATCAATTCACATAAAGAGTCGTTATGCTCTTTATAAAGTGAAGAAATTTCCAAATGATAAGAAGACGTTTCCGGATTATTGACAGAGCCTCCGGCAAGAAAAGCACCGCGTAAATAAGAACGCTTACAACACTTCTTCTTTACAAGTTCCGGTGAGATATCATGAATAATGGTAAATCCTTCACCCAAAATTTTCATGTCTTCAAGAATTTGCTTCGCCTGCTGAGATAAACGAACGATGTAAACATTGTTTTTCTTCAGGCGCATTTTTTTTCGAACTAAAAGCTCTACTTGAATTTGATAGCTCTTTTTCAACAATGTATAGATTCTTCTGGCAATCGCAGCATTTTCGGTTTGAATATCCACCACTAACTTACGATTTGAAAAGGACAGGGAACCATTCATGCGTATCAACGCTGATAATTCAGCTTGAATACAGCACGTTTTCACTTCCAAGTTCGTTAATTCCTTTTTCGTCTCCGAAGCGAAAGACATCCCCTCACCCCTTTATTTAAAAACACTTTATTTTAGCATGTAATTACTATCTACGCTTCATAACGCTTTTTGGTTTCATCTACAAGCAAATTATATAAAATTTTTGCTACCTTTTTCGGATCATGCCTTAACGCACCATTTTCCTGATAGGCAATATCGGCATGCACGACCTCGAGGCCAAGTTCAAATAACTGCGGCAAATCATATAAAACTGGGTCTGCCAATTCCTCATTGTAACGGAGCTGGATATGCTGTGGAATTTCTTCGTTATTAACAAGAATCGTATTGATAAAGGCACAGCTCATATGGTCATAGATCGCCTTCACATGATCACTTGCTGTAAAGCCATGCGTTTCCCCGGCCTGCGTCATCAGGTTACAGATATACACCTTTTTCGCGTGAGAGCGGCATACCTCATCCCCTAAACGCGGGACAAGCAGATTGGGCAGGATACTGGTATACAAGCTTCCGGGACCAATAATGATTAAGTCTGCCTGGCGAATCGCTTGTATCGACTCCGGCAAAGGACGAATCGTTTTTTTGGAAGTTAAAAACACTCGTTTGATTTTTTTACCTGAGTAAGGAATTTTTGATTCCCCCGAAACGATGGCGCCATCTTCCATCTCCGCATGCAAAACCACGCTCTGGTTTGCTGCTGGAAGTACTTTGCCGCGAACATTTAGGATCTTACTCATTTCTTGAATCGCATGAACGAAATTTCCGGTGATGGAGGTCATCGCCGCTAAGATTAAATTTCCAAGTGAATGTCCGGAAAGTTCATTCGATGTTTTAAAACGGTGCTGAAACATCTCTTCAACCAGTGGTTCCACATCTGACAATGATGCCAGTACATTGCGAATGTCACCTGGTGGAGGGATATGCAGATCCTCACGCAAGCGCCCCGAGCTGCCGCCATCATCCGCGACCGTCACAATGGCGGTAATATCGACAGGATACTGTTTTAATCCCCGCAATAAAACAGGTAATCCTGTTCCCCCGCCAATGACGACGATTCGAGGCTGTCCAAACTCTCTCATGTTGTTTTATCCTTTCTCTTCTCAATGTCACGGTGGGTGACGCATGTCTTATAATCATCTTGGAAAAATCGGCCCAGGTACTCTGCTAAGGTAACGGATCGATGCTGCCCGCCGGTACAGCCAATCGCAATCACCAGCTGTGCTTTCCCTTCTCTTTTATAATGAGGAAGCATGAAGCTGAGTAAGTCCGTCAATTTTTCCAAAAATTTATTGGTCTCATTCCATTTGAGTACATAGCTTGAGACCTCTTCATCCAAGCCTGTTAATGGACGCATGTGTTCGATATAAAAAGGATTTGGCAAGAAGCGTACATCAAATACAAGATCCGCATCGATGGGGATCCCATGTTTAAAGCCAAATGACATGACATTGACCGTAAAAAATAATTGTTTATTTGCCGTAAACTCCGTTAATATCTTCTCACGTAATTCACGCGGTTTCATCTGGGAAGTATTGTAAATCAATTGTGCACGGCCTTTTAATCCCTCAAGAAGCTCCCGTTCAAGCGTGATACCCTCAAGAGGTAAGCCTGAATGGGCAAGCGGATGTGACCGCCTTGTCTCCTTATACCGGCGTACTAATGTAGAATCATCCGCATCTAAAAATAAAATCTGCGGTGTCACCCAGGATGTTTCTGCAAGCTCATCAAGTGCTTTAAAGAGGTGATCAAAGAATTCTCTACCTCTTAGATCCATGACAAGGGCAACTTTATTCATTTTATTCCCGGATTCCTTCATTAGTTCAAGGAATTTTGGAAGAAGTGTTGGAGGCAGGTTATCAACACAGAAGAATCCTAAGTCTTCAAAGCTTTGAATGGCTACAGTTTTTCCAGCCCCAGACATTCCGGTAATTATGACCATTTGGATTTCATTTGTCGAACCGGTACTCATGGCAATTCCCCCTATTATTGTCCAGCGCAAGCGCCCTACGCCGCTGACCAGGGCGCTTGCGCTTTTCTTAATTAACTTGGATCTAATCGATAACTAATGAGTTCAAAATCTTTTGTATACGTAAAAGTACCGTAAATAATTCCTTTTCCATGAACCATATAATCAATGATATGTAGATCACCCGCAGCCATTGGCAGACCTTTAATCTGGTCGATTGGATGCCACGCCAGCTTTCCTTCTTCCGATTCATCTACATCGATGCCATCTGATTCGGTGGCAACAAAGGTAAACATCATCCATTCGGAAAGGAGCTCATCACTTTCTTTCATAATCATCGTAAAAATACCTTTTAATTGTGGGTTTTTTAAATAAATGCCCGTTTCTTCGCGGAATTCCCGGATGCAAGAGTCGCGGACCGACTCGCCCGGCTCCATTTTCCCGCCTGGTGCCACCCACCAGCCCCGTCGCGGTTTCTGCAGCAACAATATTTGATCGTTTCTAATTAAAACACAATTCGTAACCCGCTGCATGTATTCACCCTCTTAATAAAGCGCAAGCGCCTTGACTAGGGCTCGAGCTATAATACAAAATAAACTGCTAATTTATTCATTTCATTATACTATTTTTAGAAACCAGTCACAATGAATACAAAATTGATATTTCTGTTAATTTTATTTGGTGCCTGACACCAATTCTACATTTACCATGTTGCGAATGCAGGTAACGGTGCCTGACACCACCTTGTGTGTGAAAAAGTTGGGCAAAAAAAGAGCACAAGCTGCTGAGCCTGTGCAGGAAAGGTATATATTTTTAAAAGGGGGTCAATTTCTCTTATCATACCCTATCTTTATTTCACCACTGTTACAGGATAGTTACTTTTTTATGAATTGTTTGGGCTCGCCATTTTACCGTTACGGCTCATTGCAAACGCCAGGCTATTTCTTTAATTTCATTTCTTCCTTAAGCTCTTCCACATAATGCTGGGCACTTTGTGCGGCAATACTGCCGTCACCGGTAGCCGTTACAATCTGACGAAGCGTTTTTTCACGAATATCTCCTGCGGCGAAAATCCCAGGCACCTTTGTTTCCATGAGCTCGTTCGTCTCAATATAGCCATTTTCATTCGTAATGCCGATGCTTTCAAATGGTTTTGACAGCGGCAGCATCCCGATATAAATGAACACACCATCTGCCGGAAGTGTCTGCTCCTCGCCATTTTGGGTTGAAACGAGCGTCACACTGCCAACCTTACCGTCTTTGTCATTAATTGATTTAATTGTGTGATTCCAGATAAAATCCACCTTTTCGTTCGCAAATGCACGGTCTTGAAGAATCTTTTGTGCCCGCAGCTGGTCACGACGATGAACAATGGTTACTTTGGAAGCAAAGCGAGTTAAATACACGCCTTCCTCAACAGCGGAATCTCCGCCGCCAATGACGTAAAGTTCTTTCCCTTTGAAAAATGCTCCATCACAAACGGCACAATAGGAAACGCCGCGGCCGCCAAGGTCTTTTTCGCCTGGAACACCGATTTTCTTATACTCAGCACCTGTTGAAATAATAACTGAATAGGCTTTATATTGCTTCGCGCCAGCGGTTACGATTTTGTAATCGCCATGATCAACGATTTCTTTAATATCGCCATAGGCATATTCCGCACCAAACTTTTTGGCATGCTCAAACATTTTTGTTGATAAATCCGGCCCTAAAATACTTTCAAAGCCTGGATAGTTCTCCACATCCTCGGTATTGGCCATTTGTCCGCCCGGCATTCCGCGCTCAATCATGAGTGTGGAAAGATTTGCGCGTGATGTATAAACAGCGGCTGTCATCCCCGCAGGACCAGCCCCAGCAATAATAACGTCATAAATTTTTTCTTCAGACATTAAAGTTCACTCCTTATAAAAAAATACGATTAAGTATATTGTTCCCTTACTTAATCGTATATAACAAATGTTTTATCGTCCACGAATTTGCTTACTGCAAATAATTATTCACTAATTTTACATATTTACCGATGGTTGCCGGGGATAGACTGTAGCGCTCAGCCACTTCCTGCTGTGAAACTTTTTCGCTGCGCAGTTTATGCCACAAGTACTCGACCGCCGCGGCCCAGGCACGTTTATTTTTCAAACGAACGTCTGCTTTGGATACTTCAACAAACACCGAAAACCACATTAAATACAACCCTGACTCAATTGCGCCGATAGGGTGATGATTTTCATAAAAGATCTCGGCAATTTCCTGTGCATCTGCGGTTACCGATGGTTTCCCCGACCGGATTAACGAAATATACTCTTTTTCCAAAGTAGTAAATTTCTGATTTTGAAAAAGCCGTTTTGAGGTGATGATTTCTTCCTTTTTACTTGAAACAGTTGTCAGGAAAAGAGCAAATAATCGTTCTTCCACATAGTCACTTTCAAGCTTTTGAAAAATTGATCCCTTATAGTCCTCAAACCCGTTAGCCCGTGGACTTTTATCATTCCAAGGTTCTAAGCCCTCTTTGTC
This sequence comes from Neobacillus bataviensis LMG 21833, assembly GCF_000307875.1. Classification (GTDB taxonomy): domain Bacteria; phylum Bacillota; class Bacilli; order Bacillales; family Cytobacillaceae; genus Neobacillus; species Neobacillus bataviensis. The sequence goes on along the minus strand of NZ_AJLS01000009.1, from coordinate 121,844 downwards.
AGGGGTGATTTCAAGCACCTTTTTCCACATGCTTTTTGCAAAATTTTCATAGCCCGTGAAATAAGCCGAATAGGAGAGCCAATAATAAAACGGGCCATCCCCATTAAAACCATACCTATATAACCTTTTCAACCATAAATAAGCAAGCTCATATTCGCCAACCAAGGCAAAGGTTGCCCCCAGCTTAAATTGATACTCGCTGAGCAGCGGCTGGATTTTTTTCAATGGTTCCAACAATTCCCTAGCACTTTCTGTCTGCCCTTGATAATGGGCAAAAACAAGCTTATTGCATAAGGCATGAAGATTCCCCGGATTTCGCTCCAGTACATCTTCTAGGATGGCTTCCGCTTTTTCCACTTTCCCTAAATAAAAGTAGGCAAGTGCTAAATTGTTATAGGCAGACCAGTATTCCGGAAATTCCTTGACGACCTCTTTTAACAGCTCTATGGCCTTTGGAAAGTAACCGGACTCTAGCAGTTCGCGAGCCTGCTCTTGTTTGATAATAAGATCGTCCTCTTGATACAGCTCATCCTCAAAGTCATCTGACTCCAAAGTGAGCAGATCAAGCAAATCCTCCGTGTCTTCCGAAAAATCACCATCAGGATCCAGCTGTAAATAAAGCTTACTGTGATGATACGCATCTTTAAAAAATCCCATATGGGCATAATTATTCGCTAAAAAGTAATGGCATTCCGCCATTTCCGGGTCAAGTTCTTCAATGACGAGATGCAAGAGTCGGTTGGAATTTTCAAACTCGCCAAGTTCGGTTGACACAATCGCCAACTGGCATGTAATCATCGGTTCGCCCGGCTCAAGCTGCATCGCCCGCCCAAGATATTTTTTTGCCTTTTTGAAATCACGTCGATGGTATGCCTTTAAACCCTTCGTGAAATAATATTCCCCCGTAGGAACAAATGATAATAGTTTTCCTTTTTGCATTCTTGCCGTCAAGTCTTTCACCATGAAGTCCTCCACATTTTTTAACATAACTTATGTAGTATAACACATTTAGGGCTTGTTCGGAGAAGGTTCCCGAAATTTAGGCGAAAATAAAAAACCGGTGCGATTAGGACCGGTCTTTGTGTCTTTCTTCTAGTGTTCTTAAAACCTCAGTGAAGGGAAGTCCTTGTTCTACTAAAAGCACTTGCAAGTGGTAGAGTAGATCTGCCGCTTCCCATCTAAGTTCCTCATGGTCACGGTTCTTGGCAGCGATAATGACCTCGGCTGCTTCCTCACCGACTTTTTTCAAAATCTTATCCACGCCTTTTTCAAAAAGGTACGTCGTATAGGCACCCTCTGGGCGCTCACGCTCTCGTTCCATGATCACTTTTTCAAGCGATTGTAAGATTTGGTAATCATTCAAGTTCGTTGAACTTTCCACGATGCGTTCTGAAAAACAACTTACTGCTCCCGTATGGCAGGCAGGGCCTTTTGGATTAACAAGCACTAATAACGCATCTTGGTCGCAATCATAGTTGATGCTGACAACGGTCTGTGTATTGCCGCTGGTAGCTCCTTTGTGCCACAATTCCTGACGAGAACGGCTGTAAAACCAGGTTTCTCCTGTTTCAATCGTTTTCGACAGCGATTCCTCGTTCATATAGGCGAGTGTTAATACTTCTTTCGTTCCGGCATCCTGAATAATCGCAGGTACGAGCCCTTTTTCATCAAATCGAACATTCATCGTATGCTCACTCCTTTTTCCCGCAAATAGCTTTTAACTTCATCTACTGACGTTTCTTTGTAATGAAAAATCGAAGCTGCTAAGGCGGCATCGGCTTTTCCAGTTAAAAATGCTTCTTCAAAATGTTCAACATTCCCGGCTCCGCCTGAAGCGATGACCGGAATTGTAACGGCTTCACTAATTGCTTTGGTTAGTTTTAGATCAAAGCCATTTTTCTCGCCATCGCTGTCCATGCTGGTTAATAGGATTTCGCCAGCACCTAGGTCTGCAGCCTCTATTGCCCATTCTACAGCTGTTTTTTCTGTGGGTTTTCGTCCGCCATGGGTATAAACGCGCCATGTTCCTATTTGTGGGTCAAATTTGGCATCGATGGCAACAACGATACACTGAGAGCCGAAGTAGCCTGCGCCTTCACGAATTAAATCCGGATTTAAAACAGCTGCTGTGTTGAGTGACACCTTGTCCGCACCGGCACGGAGGATTTTTTTCATATCCTCCAGAGAATTAATTCCGCCGCCAACAGTAAAAGGGATTGCCAGTTCAGATGCAACGGACTTCACGACTTCAATCATCGTCTTTCTTCCTTCTACTGATGCGGAGATATCTAGAAATACGAGCTCGTCAGCCCCTTGTTCATCGTAAAATCGTGCCAGTTCAACAGGGTCGCCGGCGTCACGGAGCTGGACAAATTGAATGCCTTTCACCACACGGCCGTCTTTGACATCAAGGCAGGGAATAATTCGTTTTGTAAGTGTCATCTTGATGCCACCTCTTCCAGTGCTTCCTTAAGGGTAAAACGATTTTCGTACAGGGCTTTTCCAACAATTGCTCCGCTTATATTTTTTGCGGTCGATAATACTTTTAGATCGGCAAGACTGCTTACCCCGCCGGAGGCGATGACATTTTTCCCAGTCACCTCGCACATTTCGCAAACAGCGGCAATATTGGGGCCTGAAAGCGTGCCATCGGTGGCAATATCGGTAAAAATAAACGTCTCCGCTCCTGCATCCGCAAACCTTTTTCCAAGTTCAACCGCCTTGAGAGCGGAGGTTTCAAGCCAGCCGTGTGTCGCCACATAGCCGTTTTTTGCATCAATTCCGACTGCGATTTTTGCCCCGTATTTCTTGATCATTTCGATGGCAAAGTCAGGATTCGATACGGCAATACTGCCAATAATCACACGATTGACACCATTTTCAAGATAGTGGTTGATATCTTCCTCAGAACGAATGCCGCCGCCAATTTGAATATTTGCCTGCAGCTTTTGGGCTGCTTCTAGCACAAAGCGGTCATTGATCCGTTTGCCATCCTTTGCCCCGTCAAGGTCAACCATATGTATCCATTCGGCGCCGGCTTCTGCAAAGCTTTGCGCCATATCAAACGGTGAATCCCCATAGATGGTTTCTTTCGCATAATCCCCTTGAAGGAGACGGACGCAGTTTCCGCCACGCATATCAATTGCCGGATAAATCGTGAAGCTCATTGTACTGCCTCCCTTTCCTGCACCGTCTGTAAAAAGTTATTTAGCAAGGCCATCCCAAGCCTGCTGCTTTTTTCAGGATGAAATTGCATGCCATATATATTGTCTTTGCCGACAATTGCTGAAACTTTTTCATGGTAATCCGTTTTTGCGAGTAATACCTCGGAATTTTCCGCATCCACATAATAGGAATGCACGAAATAGACGTAATCCTCGGTTAGGTTTTTTAGTAATGGTGATTGCTTTGTGAACTCCAGTTTATTCCAGCCCATATGCGGGACTTTATAGGTTTCACCAAGCTGTGTTTTGCCAGGAAAACGGCGGACACTGCCAGGTAACAATCCCAATCCTTTGGTTGGGCCATTTTCCTCACTTTGTTCAAACAAAAGCTGCATACCAAGGCAGATGCCTAGCAGCGGTTTCCCTGTAGCCGCAAAATCCTTTATCGTCTCCACAGGCAGGCGTTCCATTGCATCACGGAAAGAGCCAACACCCGGGAGTATTAAGGCATCTGCTTGAAGTAATTTCGTTTTATCTGCGGAAATAAAATAGTCGGCGTCTAATCGCTCTAAGGCCTTACTCACGCTGAAAAGATTCCCCATGCCATAATCAACAATTCCAATCATTGCCCCTGTTGCCACCTTTCTTGGCGTGATATTGTTGTCAGGCACCATTTACAACATCCCCTTAGTGGAAGGTACGCCTTTGATGCGCGGGTCGATGGTTGTGGCTTCGTCGAGTGCTCGTCCCAATGCTTTGAAGACGGCTTCGATCATGTGGTGCGTATTTTTGCCGTAATGAACGATAACATGAAGGTTCATCCGTGCCTCTAGTGCGAGCTTCCAGAGGAATTCATGTACTAGTTCGGTATCAAAGGTCCCTACTTTCTGTCCCGGAAACTCGGCTCGCATTTCAAGGTGCGGGCGGTTGCTGAGGTCGACTACTACCTGCGCAAGAGCTTCATCCATTGGAACAAAGGCATTTCCGTATCGTTTAATCCCCTTTTTGTCGCCTAATGCTTCACGAAGTGCGTGACCTAAACAAATACCGATATCTTCGGTTGTGTGGTGATCATCGACTTCTGTATCGCCTTGGGCATCGACTGTGAGGTTGAATTGTCCATGTTTCGTGAATAAATCAAGCATATGCGTCATGAATGGGACCCCAGTATCGAGCCGGGATTGACCCTCTCCATCGATTGCTAAAGATAGTTGAATTTTGGTTTCATTTGTATTTCTTTCAATACTTGCCGTTCTTTCCATGAAGGGTGCCTCCTTGAATTATCACTCTGCTTGTATACTATTGATCATTTGTAAGTCTAATCTCCACCGCCCGAGCATGCGCCTCGAGCCCTTCCGCACGGGCAAAGGCGGCGATTTTCGCGCCATTATCCTTTAACGCCCGTCCACTATAAACAATCACGCTAGATTTCTTTTGAAAATCATCCACATTCAGCGGGCTGGAGAATCGGGCTGTTCCGTTTGTCGGCAGCACATGGTTCGGCCCGGCAAAATAATCGCCAACGGGCTCTGAGCTATAGCGGCCAATAAAGATAGCCCCGGCATGACGGATTTTCCCAAGTTGCTCCATCGCATTTTCGGTGATGATTTCAAGATGTTCTGGTGCTAACTGGTTCACCGTTTCAACCGCTTCGTCAAGATCATTTGTTACATAGATAACCCCGTAATCCGTAATTGAACGAGCAGCAATTTCCCGCCGTGGCAGCAATGCCATTTGCTTTTCAACTTCCACTGACACCTTTTCTGCCAACTCCAAAGACGGTGTAACCAGAACACTGCATGCCCGCGGGTCGTGCTCCGCCTGCGATAGCAAGTCGGCCGCAACCTCGTCTGCCCTTGCTGTTTCATCTGCTAAAATCGCAATCTCACTCGGTCCGGCAATCATGTCAATATCAACATCGCCGAATACCTCCCGTTTCGCAAGCGCAACAAAGATATTTCCTGGTCCAGTAATTTTATCCACAGCGGTAATTGACTCAGTCCCGTAAGCAAGCGCGGCGATCGCCTGGGCACCGCCAATCTTATAAATTTCTTCCACACCCGCTTCTTTAGCCGCGACGAGCACTGCCGCTGGTAATTTCCCATTGCTGTCAGGCGGTGACACCATCACGATTCGTTTAACTCCAGCCACTTTGGCCGGAATCACATTCATCAGCACCGATGATGGATAGGCCGCCGTTCCGCCAGGGACATACACACCAACCGAGTCGAGCGGGGTTATCTTTTGACCAAGAATCGTGCCATTTTCCTCCGTTTTCATCCACGATGGCCGGAGCTGCTTTTCATGAAAAGTGCGAATATTTTCCGCAGCCTCACGAATGATGGTGATCAACTCCGTTTCCACTTCACCATATGCTTCCTTAAATTCTTTTTCAGTAACGGAAAAAGAGGCAAGGCGGACGCGGTCGAATTTTTCCGTATACTCTCTTAACGCTTCGTCTCCGCGATCACGAACCTCCATAATAATTTTTTTTACAACAGCCTGCTGCTCGGAGGTGCCGGCTTCAATCGAGCGTTTGATTGAAACAAGTTCATTTACTTTAAGTATTTTCATTCGAAAAACCCCCAATTAAACTACTTTACTAAGTCGTTCCACCATTTCATCAATCTGCAAATCCTTGATGCGGTAACTGACGGGGTTCACAATAAACCGCGATGTCACGTCAATAATTCTTTCATATTCGATAAGCCCGTTTTCCTTTAGTGTCCGGCCGGTTGACACAATATCCACAATCCGGTCAGATAAGCCGATTAACGGGGCAAGCTCGATGGAGCCATTTAATTTGATAATCTCAACCTGTTCGCCTTGCTCGCGAAAATAGGCTTCGGCGACATTCGGATATTTCGTAGCGACTCTTGGAGCCACTTCGTTCATTTTTGTATCAGGAAGTCCGGCAACCGCCAAATAGCAGTGGCTAATTTTGAGATCAAGGAGTTCGTATACATCCCGCTCCTCTTCTAGCAAGACGTCCTTTCCGGCAATGCCGACATCGGCAACACCGTGTTCCACATATGTAGCGACGTCCATCGGCTTTGATAAAATAAACCGTAAGCCCTCCTCGGCAACATCGATAATCAACTTGCGCGAATCATCAAATTCCGGCGGGAGCTTGTAGCCCGCTTTTCGGAGTAATTCAACCGCTTCTTCAAAAATCCGGCCTTTCGGCATGGCAATCGTTAGGATGTTACTCATTGGCACTACCCCCGATTAAATAAGTAGTCTCGGTAAATCTTTTTGTAAAAGCATCCAGATTTTTGACACCGGTAATATCCTGAAGCACGACCCTTTTTCCCTGCTCATGCATTTCTGAAGCCAATAGAAAGGCTTCCTTGCGCCGCTCTTGGCTGAAAAAAATACAGTGAGTTGTATTTTCTAACTGTGAGCTTCCAAGCGCCTCAAGCAGCATATCAATCCGAACAGCAAATCCTGTGGCGCTAGCGGCCTTTCCAAACTTCTCCATTAAACTATAACGGCCGCCATTTCCAAGCGGAAAGCCAACATTCCCGGCATAGGCTTCGAATAGAATACCGGAATAATAGCTCATATGGCTGACAATGGTAAAATCAAATTTTACAAATTGTTCAACGCCGTAATCCTTAATGACATCCCACAGCTCTTTCATCTCGATAATCGCTTGCTTCCCCTTGTCATTTTCAATAATATCGAGGGCTTGACCGATGACCTCTTCACCACCTCTTAATTGGAGGAGCTGTAAGAGTCTTTGCTTATCAATCGATGATAGCTGCAAGGAATTCACATGTTCACGGTAGCCAACATAATTTTTTTCATATAAAAATTTACGCAATGCATCGGCACGTCCGTTGGTTCCAAGGATTTGCACGAACAGTTCCTGGGCAAAGCCAACATGACCAATCGACACTTGGAATTCACTGAGACCTGCTTTTTTTAACGAAGAAATCAGCAAGGCAATCGCCTCGCCATCGCATGAAACAGTATCTTCATTCAAGCATTCAACGCCAATCTGCTCAAACTCTGCCGGCCGGCCGCCCTCACGCTGCTGGGCACGGAAAACATTGGCGGAGTAGGCTAATCTTACGGGAAGATCCTCGTCTAATAGCTTTGAAGCCGCCACCCGGGCGATGGGTGCGGTCATATCAGGCCTGAGCACCAGTGTATGCCCTTCTTTGTCGAGCAATTTAAAAAGCTGCTGGTCAGCAATCGCTGAGGCCGCTCCAACGGTTTCGTAGTATTCAAGTGCCGGTGTTTCGATAAATTGGTAGCCCCAAAGTTTCATCGTTTCCGCCATACTTGACCGAACGCGATGCTTCTTTTCATATAACTCTGGCAGCGTATCACGCATCCCTAAAGGCTTTTCAAACATAAACAAGCGACTCAATGTGTTCACCCTTTTCTATTTCATTGCTTTAGTCTGCTAAATTGGTAGTATATTAAAGATAATTATTAGTAGTGTACCCCTTTGATTTCATTTCGTCAACGAAAAAATCTCCTATTTATTGGACTAGTGGAGTGCTTTTTAAAGAATTTTTGAACTATTCCGCCATAGTTTGGATTAATTCCGCCAAACTGGGCCTTGATTCCGCCAACTTTGCAATGAATTCCGCCAAACCCTTTTAAATTGCCCTTTTTAGGATAGAAAAACACCCCTGAAAAGGTACTTTCAGGGGTGCAGTAGGACTGTCTACCAGAACTTCGGGTTACTTTTTACAAGGGTTACTGAAGTTACTTTACTTGTATTTCCGGCTGCATCTGTAGCCGTGAAGGTTAACACTGTCCCGTGCGTCTGCGCGGATTTGAATGGAATCGTGAATACCCCGTCTTGACTAGCAACGGCGCTGCCAAGGAGTGTTTTTCCTTCATACACTTTTACGGTTGAGCCGGCTTCGGCTTTTCCGGTAACACTCTTAGCTGGGGCAATAATTTGACCAACATCTGGAGCGTTTGGTGCAACATTATCAATGAGAATTCTATCTTCAATTTTCGCCGAAATTGGACCTTTCAAGGATTTCACATAGTCTACAAAAGCATCTAAATCTGACATCCAAGTTTCGCGATTTGTTCCCTCTTTTAGAACCACAAATCCGTCCCCGCCGTCAGCCATGAAATTATTGACAGTCACAGAATAAACGCCCTTAGGATCAATTTTCGAACCATCTGGCAGGTAAATATCGAGCACCTTTTGACCTAAAGGCTGATTATTTGTCCATGTGTATTTCAAACCTGAAATTTGCATAATTCGGTTTCTGTCAGCTGCAAACTGCTGGTTTAATAACGTTCTTACTTGTGCACCAGTAATATTCATGGTTACGATATCATTGCCGAATGGCTGGATGGCGAATAAATCCCCCCACGTGATTGGACCTGCCTTTTTAATTTCATCGCGAACTCCGCCTGCATTCATAAAGGCAAACTGAGTTCCTGTTGCTGCACGCATGCCATCAGCAATCAGGTTACCTAGCGGCATTTCCCCTGCCTCATTTGCCGTACGAGATATCGGTGCAGCCGCATCGCCCACTACTTCACCAGTGATAGGTGCAATCTCTGCCAAGTACTGATCAAGCTCTGCCTTGATTTTTGCATCAGGAGTAACCGCATCTCTGAAGGTTGAAGCAACTTCAGCTCGTTTCTCCACAATATCTTGTGTAAGAGGGTCAATGGTTAAATCAACATCGGAAAAAGCAGTACCATAGGAATAGGATTGAACTAGCAGTTTTCCAGAAACAGTTGCATTTAAATACTTGTGGTCGTGTGCACCATAAATAACGTCAACTTCCGGATCGATTTCTTTGGCCATATCGACTACCTTACCTGATGGATTGTCTCCATTAGGAGCCGAGGTTCCTGGGTCATGGGCAAGGACAACAATGGCTTTGACGCCCTTCCCTTTTAACTCTTTTGCGTATTTGTTAATGGCTGCTGTTTCATCTGTAAATTTAACGCCGGCAACACCGCTTGCTGTCACAATACTTGGTGTTTCAGTCGTGACCACGCCGATAAAACCAATCTTAACGCCGTCCACTTCTTTTACCACATATGGAGGTAAAATTAATTCACCTGTTTTTTCGTCCTCAACATTAGCCACCACATACGGGAATGCCGCACCTTCAAATTTCCCGTATTTTTCAACGGTCTTTGGATGTTCACCGCCATAGATGAGACGCTTCATTTCCGCTACACCTTCATCAAATTCATGATTACCGATGGTTCCAACATCAAAACCGAGCTCATTCATGAAACGAATCGTCGGTTCATCTTGTAACAGAGCAGAAACAGGACGGCTGGCACCGACTAAATCTCCGGCCTGAACCATTAAGGTATTGGAAGGATTCGTTGCTTCCCTTTGTTTTAAGTAAGATGCTAGATATTCAATTCCACCCACTTCACGACCAGAAACAGTAGTTTTATAGTCTAATTGTCCATGCAAATCATTAATCCCTAGCAATTGAACATGAACGGACTGATCAAGCTGATAGGTTTCATAGCCTGCCTTCGTTGTGGAAGCACCTAAATCCTTCACATTTGGGGTTTGACCAAGATAGGTTTTAGCCACAGGTGAAGAGTTAAAGATTAAGGTTGCTTTCCCGCCTACAGGGGCAATTTTCCAGTTGTTATCTGCCACAGGATTAACGGTGCCTTGAGCACTGATATAATCCATTAATATTTGCCGATTTTCATATGGTGAATCAACCACTACCTGCGCCTTGCCGCCGACTAATGGCGGAAAGCCGCCGCCGCCGCTTGCACGGTAGTTATTTGTAGCCACAATGAATTCTTGGTTGTCAGCAATCGGCGTTCCGTCCATCATTGTAAAATTAATAATCCGATGGGAATCAGCATTTAATAAAGTACCTTTTGCCCAGTCGTATCTCGCCGGTTTTGTAACATCAATTTGGTATTTAATACCGTCAATCACATCGTAATTGTAAGGACGGAAATCATAATCAAGTAAGTCTTGATTTCCTTCTTTATTTGGATCAATGGTTAAAAATTGCGCTGCCGACATTTCCAACCATTCTTTTACTTGAGCGCCGGTTAGTTTAACTGCTTTTAACGTATTATTAAACAGGTATAAGTCATTGGCACTCTTAATCGAAAGCTCGCCCTTAGTGATATTTGTAAAATCGCTGACACCGCCGCGTCCGCCTTTGAACGGTGCTGCAGCAGAGATGACCGGAATACCCTTAAGTTCTGGAGCTTTCGTGTCAATCCATTTATTCACATAATCCACTTGAGCGTTGTTGACGATTTGCACAGATGGATCATCCATGACCCGCGAGAAGTAGCTATGCATTGGAATCGTAGTTTCCCCGATTTTTCCGCGCACATAGGCAAGAGTTCCTTCATGCTCAGGCTTCACATCTTCTACGATTGTCGAATCCAAACCGGTGGCATCTGTAACCGGGCGGTTTACGGATGTAGATTTTGTCTTATCCACCGTCCACTTGCCATTTGCACCTTGTACCAGCGCTAAATCAAGGACGCCTAAGTTATTTCCCCAAAAGCCTGCTTCAACCGCTTGCGTACCGTTAATTTTTCCATTGGCATTATCAATGCCAGTTTTATTATTAAAAGAAGCATCACCAGGGAAGTTCACGTGAGCATGTCCAAAAAGCATCGCGTCGATGCCAGACACCTTTGTTAAATCGTAAACAGCATTTTCTGCTTCTTCTATTCCTTCTTCAGCAATATCGCATCCGGAGTGAGCAATCGCAACAATCACTTCTGCGCCTGCAGCTTTCATTTCCGGAATGAATTTATTTGCTTGTTCGACAATATCCTTGGTAATGACTTTTCCCGTTAAATTATCCTTGTCCCATTGCATAATTTGCGGCGGTGCAAAACCGATGACCCCAACCTTAATGGTTGACTCATTGCCATCCGCATCTTTAATTGTTTTATCGATAATTTGATAAGGCATAAAGTAGTTTACATCGTTATCAGGGTTGCTATCTTTGTCATCTTTATAAATGTTGGCGTTTACAATTGGAAATTTTGCTTCCTCTATAACATTGTCTAAGTAGTCCAAACCATAGTTAAACTCATGGTTGCCGACAATTCCCCCATCATATTCTAAATAATTCATGGCTCTTAATATCGGGTGGGTATCATCTTTTCCCAACGGTTTAATGCGATTAACATAATCCGCAAGCGGGGTGCCTTGAATCAAATCCCCTGCATCAAACAGCATGGAATTGCTGACTTCCGACCTTGCCTGCTTTATTAAAGTAGCTGTTTTGGCCAGCCCATAGTTAATTCCGGCATCGGTATCTTGGTAATAGTCATATGGCATGATGTTTGAATGGAGATCCGTAGTTTCCAAGATACGTAGGGTTGCCGTATTGCCTGTTTCCGCTGCTTTCACATTATACGGAATGGCCGGTGATACCATTGTACTGAATATCAATGCTGCCGCTGTTATTTTGCTTACTTGTCCAAAACTTCTTTTTTTCCTCATCCGCCGATCACCTATCCCTTGTAATTAATCTTACTAGTAAGAATACAGGCTAAAAAATAATGAAAAGTAACCCTCCCTTTTATAAGATTCAGCAAAAAACGGCAAATTTTTTAATAGAATAATGGCTATTAAAAAATCTGCCGCAGGCAATTCTATGAATAGAGACTGAATCTTTTAGTATGAATGCCCTACTATTATATCGTCCTTAATAAGGAACAGAAATGTGTTATATTTCCTGTTTTCGTCCCCTTTTTTTGAAAAATAAAAACAGGCATAGTCTAAATAGACCAGCCTGTACTTTTTATTGATAGATCGGGTCATCAGCCCGTCGTTTTTCTAGTTCTTCTTTCGTATAAATCACCCGCATCGGGTTGCCCCCAACGAAGTATCCGGGCGGAACGTCCTTATGGACAAGTGTCCCAGCTGAGACAATCGCCCCATCGCCAATCGTGATGCCCGGCATGATGGTAGAATTGGCGCCAATCATCACTTCACTGCCAATTTCGACAAAACCCAGCCGGTATTCTTTAATCAAGTACTCGTGGGCAAGGATTGTGGTGTTGTAGCCAATGACCGTGTTGCAGCCGACGCTGATTTTTTCCGGAAACATCACATCGAGCATGACCATCAAGGCGAAGGAGGTTTGCTCGCCGACCTTCATTTTCAGAAAAGTACGGTATAACCAGTTCTTCATCCCCAAAAACGGCGTGTAACGTGCCAGTTGAATCACAATAAAATTTTTAACAACCTTCCAAAACGGCACGGTCTTGTAGACGTGCCATAAAGAGTTCGCCCCTTCAACAGGGTGGCGGGTCGTATTTCTCATCTTCTCACTCTCCGAGAACAGTTAATAGGTCAGCCATGTTCTCTAACATGTAATCCGGTTCATATTTTGCCACATATTCTCTTCCCTTGATAGACCAGGCAACACCGGCTGTCAACGTGCCGGCATTTTTTCCGGCTAAAATATCATGGAAATTATCGCCGACCATAATCGCTTCAGATGGTGTCGAATTCAACTGTTCGAGTGCCTTATGGATTGGCTCCGGATCAGGCTTGACCTTTTCCACATGATCATAGGCCACAATCACTTCAAAAAATTGTTCTAAATTCATCAAGCGCAGCCCTTTCATTGTCACATCCAGCTTTTTGGTTGTCACAATACCAAGCTTATAGCCCCGCTTCTTCAAGGTTTCAACCGTTTTCTGTACCCCAGCAAATTCTTTTACCAGCTCGTCGTGATTGGCAATATTATAGGCACGATATTCTGAGACCATTTCCTCGACACGATCAGGATCCATGCCGCCAAAGACATCATGTAGGGTTGGGCCGAGAAACGGCAGCACGTCCTCGCGGCTGTAAGTGCTTGGATAATATTTTTCCAATGTATGCAAGTAGGTCGAAATAATTAATTCATTCGTATCAATTAATGTACCATCTAAATCAAAGAGAATTGTCGTAATTTTGTTGTTCATAGTTGCCTTCCTTTCTTTTCACTAGCCCCGAGCGTTTCCAAATCATACCGACCACTAAAGTTAAAACCACCGCCACACCCAGCCGGATTAAAAACAGCGGCAGCACCGGGATACCGAGCGGGACAAAGATTAGCGTATCTTCGACGACCGCATGGCAGGCCATTAGAAAAATAAACGCCAGGGTAATATCCTTTTTGCTGACGCCATCTTCTTTTACGGCCTGGATCATGACCCCCGCGCCATAGGCCAGACCGAATAATAGACCGGCAGCCATCGTCGTGGAGGTATTTTCCTTCATGCCAAGCGTTTTCGTAATCGGAGCCATTGTTTTCGAAAATTTATTTAACCAGTTTAAGTCTTTTAAAATTTGAATGACCACCATTAGCGGAATCACAATCATGGCCAATTGGAAAATGCCTAGCCCTGCTTTTTGAACGGCCTCGAGTAAAATCCCCGCAACACCATCCGCCGGTGCCGTGCTCTGCTGAATCAAGCCATACTTCGCGGTTTCCCCGCCCCCATGCCAAACAAGGTTAATCACGATGGCCGAAAGGAGAGCGAGCCCCGGTCTTGTAACCAGAACCACCCACAGCTTTACGCCCGCTTTCATTGCCACACTTGATTCGATGAATAAATTATGAGAAAAGGACAGCATCACGGCTAAAATAAATACTTCTTTTACTGAAAAATCAAGCGTCAAAATGGCGCCAATTGCCGCATAAAGATTAAGGAAATTCCCTAGTACAAGCGGAATTGCGGCATCCCCCGATAGACCAATCAGCTTCATCAGTGGGGAAATCAATTTCATCACCCATGGCAATACAGGTGTATATTGCAGCACTGCCACAATAAGGGTAACCGGAAAAATAATTTTCCCCAATGACCATGTTGTCTTTAAACCTACCAGTAACCCCTGTTTTAAAGAGTTTACGAACATTTCCCCATACCCCTTTTTAATTAGCTTGATCTAAATAGCGTGCCACTGACTGTTGTTTAGTCCGGCGATAAAGAATAATCGCCACTGCCGCCACAATTAAGGCAATCGAAATGGTCTGCGCCATCCTCAGGCCGCCAAGCATTAAACTATCCGTCCTAAGTCCTTCGACAAAATAGCGACCCACCGAATACCAAATGACATAAGATAGGAATAATTCTCCGCGGCGAAAATTTACCCGGCGAAGGAAAATTAATAGGAAAAAGCCGGCTATATCCCAGATGGATTCATATAAAAATGTCGGATGATAGTAGGTTCCATTAATATACATTTGATTGATAATAAAATCCGGTAAATGCAAGTTCTCAAGGAACGACCTTGTCACCTCACCGCCATGGGCTTCCTGGTTCATGAAATTTCCCCAGCGGCCAATCGCCTGCCCAAGAATGATACTTGGCGCAGCAATGTCGGTAATTTTCCAAAAAGAAATGCCTCGCTTTTTAGCAAAAACAATCGTGGTAATGACGGAACCAATCAATGCTCCATGAATCGCAATCCCGCCATTCCAAATTTGCGGAATGTCTGCCGGATGATTGACATAATACTTCCATTCAAAAATCACATAATAAATCCGCGCCGAAATGATCGCGATCGGAATCGCCCACAGCATCAAATCAGCGAACGTGTCCTTCGGCAGCCCGCGGCGATTTGCTTCTCTAATGGCTATAAACAGCGCAAGTGCCAGTCCGGAGCCGATAATGATCCCATACCAGTGCACGTCAATCGGGCCGAGTGAAAAGGCAATTGGGTTAAGCGGTTGAATCGTTTCGTCCATTTTTCTCTCTCCCCCTACATATCTTCATGTTCCCCGTCTTCAATCACATCTGAAAGACGCTCGGTAAACTGCTGGGCCGCATTTACGCCCATCCGTTTTAAACGGAAATTCATCGCGGCTACCTCAATGATAACAGCAAGGTTCCGTCCAGGGCGAACCGGAACGGTCAGTTTTGTAACCTCCGTGTCAATAATCTTCATTTTTTCCTCATCCAACCCAAGGCGGTCATATTGCTTTTTCGAATCCCAGATTTCTAAATCCATGATCAGTGTGATCCGTTTGTTGCTGCGAACAGCTCCGGCACCAAACAGTGTCATCACGTTGATAATTCCGAGGCCGCGGATTTCTAATAAGTGTTCTATTAAATCCGGAGATGTCCCGACTAATGTATCCTGGTCTTCCTGACGGATTTCCACGCAATCATCGGCAACAAGACGGTGGCCGCGCTTCACGAGCTCCAGCGCTGTTTCACTTTTACCAACGCCGCTCTTTCCGGTAATTAATACCCCGATTCCATAAACGTCGACCAATACGCCGTGCACTGCCGTTGTTGGCGCGAGCTTGCTTTCTAAATAATTGGTTAGACGGCTGGAAAAACGAGTAGTCTTCATGGTTGTCCGTAAAACGGGCACAGATTCCCGTTCAGCTGCTTCAATGAGTTCAACCGGAACTTCGATATCCCTTGTAACAATAATCGCCGGAGTGATATCGGTGCATAACCGTTCCATCCTGGAAATGCGTTCCCCTTCAGGCAACTCCTCAAAAAAGGACAGCTCTGTTTTTCCTAACAGTTGAATTCTTTCTGCAGGATAAAATTCAAAGTAACCGGCAATTTCAATTCCCGGCCGTGATATATCGCTTGTGGTGATGGGGCGGTTAATTCCCTCCTCGCCACTGACCAATTCAAGATGAAATTTATCTAAAATATCTTTGGTGCGTACTTTTGTCAAGGAACTTCCTCCTTAAAGGATTTTTTCTAAAAAATTCATTTCCTCTTATTTTAGCATTTTTTGAATAAGAACCAAATGGAAGTTGTTCAAAAAATGAAAAAGGTGCAGACGTTTATCAATGGTCTGCACCCTTAGTTCCTTATTTTTTCGCTTTTCTGGATGGCTCCAGTATTGTTTTTTGAATAACGATGTTCACAAGCGACATCAGCACCGCAAAAAACAGTGCCATGCCAAAGCCGTTGATTTCAAAGGCATCACCCATTAAATAATCGGTCAGTTCCAGTGTCATCGCGTTAATGACAAAAAGAAAAAGTCCCATCGTTAAAACCGTTACCGGTAAGGTAAATAAAATAAGGAGCGGACGCACCAGCACATTTAAGATGGATAATAAAATGCTCGCCTGGAGAGCAGCCCAAAACCCCGTCAGTTGAAAGCTTTCGTGAAAATAGCCCGCAAGTGCCATAAACAAAACCGCATTAATCAAACATCCAATCAGCCATCTCATCTTCTAAGATCCCCTATTTATGATTCTTGTGATTTGTGAATCGTAATCGAGCCTGTTTTCGTATCGGCATAGATTCTCATCATTTTATCAGGATGGTTGACCGATTGGAAGCGAAGCGATTTTTGAATCATTTCGCTTTTCTCCTCCAGCACCTGGACGCCGGTTAGGTTCACATTAAAGCCGCCAAGATTGGTCTTAAGCTCGCCATTGACCGGCAATCCCTCTGGAACAAATAGATCAATGCCGCCGGTTGTTGCTTTTGCTTGAATCAATTCGGGGCGGTTTCCGTGCAGGTTCACACTGATATTACCGTTAAACGACTGCGATTCCACCTTTCTAAAATCACCCTCAAGCTGAATCGCACCGTTTATCGTCTCTGTTTCGACCTCATCAAGCTGGCTGCCAGTAATCTTAATTCTGCCATTCGCCGTTTCGACCTCGGCTTTTTTTCCATTCACTCGATTAAGATCAATTTTTCCATTCGCGGTTTTTACTCGAAGGTCATGGAGATTCATTTCTTCACCGGTTACGCCGCCATTAAACATTCTGATCCGTACGCGCTCATATTGCAGTTTTGGCACATATATGACCGCCTCCACCTTCATCCATTTCTGCTGGGTTGCAAAACGTAACTTTTGGTCATCCACGGAAAAAAGCACATCTCGGAGGAAATTTTGCCGTGCCTGATCCTGATTGTCCACCCGATACACCTTCGCCTGGCACTCAATCCTTACGTCCGGCTGTTCCCAAGCGGCAAGCTTCACGGATCCATTGGCCACATCGATGTCAATATCTTTTACATCCACATTTCCTTGATGGAAAATATGAGAGATATCAACCGATTGACCAAAGTTCAAGTCAAAATCGAAGTCTTTAATTTTTTTCAGTGCCGAATCAACAAAATCAAAAATTTTATCCTTTGTTGATTGGTATTTCGCTTGGAAGGGGTCGTCCTTTTTTGCTTCTTCAAACTGAACAGCCGTTGAAAGCTCGTTTACAATTTGTTCCTGCTTCTGCTCCATCGTTTGCTGTGCTTTTTCTAGTTCATCGAGAAGCGCCAGCGCCTCATCAACCTTCAACTTTCCTTCTTCGACCATTTGCAGAATTCGTTTTCTTTCCTCTTTCATCGTTTCCACCTCAGATTTAGAATTTTTTCTCTCTTACAGCCTATTCAGCCAGTAGCACCTTTACGCCTTTGATAATGTTCCAAATCACTACAACAATCCAAATGATGACCAACACCACGATGCTAACAATAGTAAAAGCAGGAACCGTATCTTGGAGATTGGTAAAATCATGAAATACAGCAAATATTATCAGCGGTGTCGGGATAAGTGGAATTAAATGCGATAATAACGACTTCTTGGCATGCTTTTTAGTAGTTTCATCCCCCGTCGCGATAAAAACAGCAAGCGGAAAAATAAACCCAGCGAAAAAAATACTGAAATAACACAAACTTGATAGAACTTTTCTTGTCTCCATTTCGTACATCACCTCTATCCTTTATGTACGCACTGGATTGAAAAAAGTTTCTATAAATCGGTTCGAAACGCAGGGAATTTTTTTTTGAAAAAAGTTCTGCTGGGAGCGATTCCGCCGGTTTGAAGTGGAATTCCGCCAAACTTCCGGTTAATTCCGCCAAACCTTTAAGGAATTTCCGCCAACTTCTCGGTTGATTCCGCCAAACTCACTCTAACCGTGTTAAGTCCCCCAAACACAACAAAAAAAGAGCCGAACTCATCGGACTCTTCTTCAAAATTATGCTTTTACGGTACTTTTTTCAGCAATTTGTTGTTTCATTCTTAAACGATCACGCTCAAGGACTGGCTTTAAGTATTTTCCGGTATATGACGCAGGGGTTTCTGCAATCTTTTCCGGTGTTCCTGTTGCAATAATCGTTCCGCCCTTGTCGCCGCCTTCAGGGCCAAGGTCTACAAGGTAATCGGCGGCCTTGATGACATCTAAATTGTGTTCAATCACCAAAACAGTATCGCCGTTTTCTACTAAGCGTTGCAACACGACCAGCAAACGGGAAATGTCATCGACGTGGAGACCTGTTGTCGGTTCATCCAAAATATAAAAGGTCTTTCCATTCGAACGACGATGAAGTTCCGAAGCAAGCTTTACACGCTGAGCTTCTCCACCGGAAAGGGTTGTGGCTGGCTGACCTAATTTAACATAGCCAAGACCAACATCCAAAATCGTCTGCAGCTTGCGGCTGATTTTTGGAATGTTTTCAAAAAATTCAACAGACGCCTCGACGGTCATATCGAGAATATCGGCAATACTTTTCCCTTTGTATTTCACTTCCAGTGTTTCACGGTTGTAGCGTTTCCCATGGCAAACCTCACAGGGAACATAAACATCAGGCAAAAAGTGCATTTCAATTTTGATAATCCCGTCACCGCGGCAGGCCTCACAGCGCCCGCCCTTGACATTAAAGCTAAAGCGACCTTTTTTATATCCGCGGACCTTTGCTTCATTTGTTGAAGCAAACACATCACGGATATCATCGAATACACCGGTGTAGGTAGCTGGATTGGAGCGCGGTGTCCGGCCAATTGGCGACTGGTCAATATCGATGACTTTTTCTAAATGTTCAATTCCCTTGATACTCTTGTGTTCCCCAGGCTTTGTTTTGGCACGGTTAAGCTTTTGCGCCAGCGATTTATGGAGAATCTCGTTAATGAGTGTACTTTTTCCTGAACCAGACACACCTGTTACAGCAACAAACAAGCCCAGTGGAAACTTCACATTCACATTTTTCAAATTATTTTCCGAGGCACCCTTGATTTCAATATAGCGGCCATCTGGCTTACGGCGTTCCAATGGTAAGGGGATAAACTTCTTTCCGGATAAATATTGACCGGTCAACGAGTTCGGGTCTGCCATTACCTGGGCAGGCGTTCCAGCGGAAACCACTTCACCGCCATGGATACCTGCGCCAGGGCCGATGTCAATTAAATAATCAGCGGCGAGCATGGTGTCCTCGTCGTGCTCGACGACAATTAGGGTATTGCCAATATCACGCATGCTTTGCAATGTACCGATTAAGCGGTCATTGTCGCGCTGATGAAGGCCAATCGACGGCTCATCTAAAATATACATCACGCCTGTTAAGCGCGAACCAATCTGTGTCGCTAAGCGAATCCGCTGCGCTTCCCCGCCTGACAACGTGCCAGCCATGCGGCTAAGCGTTAAGTAATCAAGACCGACATTGATTAGGAAACCAAGACGCTCCTTGATTTCACGAAAAATCAGCTTGGCGATTTGCATTTCTTTTTCCGACAGCTGTAATTCGGCGAAAAATTGATAAGCCTCTTCTATCGAAAGATCCGTCACTTTGGCAATGTGGCGGCCGTCAATCAAAACAGCTAACGTTTCTTTTTTCAAACGATAGCCTTTGCAGGTTGGGCACGGCTTCTGTCCCATATATTTTTCCATTTGCTCACGAATGTAATCCGAGCTTGTCTCTTTAAAGCGGCGTTCGACGTTACGGATGACACCTTCAAATTCGATGTTTCCTTCGCGGATTTGGCCAAAATCGTTCTCGTAACGGAAGTATATTTTTTCACGACCGGAACCATAGAGAACTTTTTCCAAAAGATGTTCCGGGATATCCTTAACAGGTGTATTTAAATCGACTCCGAAATGGTTGCAAACGGCCTCCAAGAGCTGCGGGTAGTACTGCGAGCTTGTCGGCTCCCACGGGGCAATCGCATGCTGCTTTAACGTTAAGTCCCTGTTCGGAATGACAAGGTCGACATCGACTTCGAGCTTGGAGCCGAGCCCGTCACACTCTGGGCAGGCACCAAAAGGACTATTAAAGGAAAACATCCGCGGTTCAAGCTCGCCGATGGAAAAACCACAAATCGGACAGGCGTGGTTTTCGCTAAATAACAACTCTTCTTCTCCCATCACGTCGACGATTACTTTTCCTTCGCCAAGTTTCAAGGCTGTTTCAAGTGAGTCAGCCACCCTGGCAGCGATTCCTTCCTTAACGACAATCCGGTCGACAACAACCTCAATTGAGTGCTTTTTATTTTTTTCAAGTTCAATCTCATCACCGATATCCACCATTTCTCCGTCAACACGCACACGGACAAAGCCCTGCTTCTTCACGTCCTCGAAGACCTTCACATGCGTTCCTTTTCGTCCGGAAATAACTGGGGCAAGGATTTGCATTTTCGTCCGCTCTGGATATTCAAGGATTCGGTCGACCATCTGCTCAATCGTTTGTGAGGAGATTTCGATATGGTGAATCGGGCAGGTTGGATGTCCGACCCTTGCGTATAATAGCCGTAAGTAATCATAGATTTCTGTCACCGTCCCGACGGTTGAGCGCGGGTTGCGGCTCGTTGTCTTTTGATCAATCGAAATCGCCGGGGATAGACCCTCAATGGCATCGACGTCAGGCTTATCCATCTGGCCAAGGAATTGCCTTGCATAGGCCGAAAGGGATTCCACATAGCGGCGCTGGCCTTCGGCATAAATGGTATCAAACGCGAGCGAGGACTTTCCTGACCCGGAAAGTCCCGTCACGACAACAAGCTTATCTCGCGGAATCGTGACATCAATATTTTTCAAATTGTGGGCTCTGGCGCCTTTCACAATCAATTTTTCCATTGCCATTTGTATACGTCATCCTTCCGCTTTCAATTCCAAAAGTAAGTCACGAAGCTCAGCAGCCCGTTCAAAATTAAGCGCTTTGGCTTCTGTCTTCATTTCTTTTTCCATTGTCGCAATTAGTTTTTCTCTTTCTTTCTTGTTCATCTTGCCAAACGATGCTGCAGGTGTATACTCTTCCTGTTCCTCAGCTGCATGGGTGGCACGAATGACATCGCGGATTGCCTTTTGAATCGTTGTAGGTGTAACGCCATGTTTCTCATTATATTCCTCTTGGATCTCACGGCGCCGCTTTGTCTCACTGATCGCTTTTGTCATCGAATCAGTCATTCGGTCTGCATACATGATGACGTGGCCATTCGCATTCCGGGCAGCCCGGCCAATCGTTTGGATCAGTGAACGTTCCGAACGGAGGAAGCCTTCTTTGTCGGCATCAAGGATCGTTATGAGCGATACTTCAGGGATATCTAGACCTTCCCGAAGCAGGTTAATTCCGATTAGAACGTCATATTTACCCATGCGCAGCTCACGGATTATTTCAATCCGCTCGAGCGTTTTGACTTCCGAATGCAAGTATTGCACTTTAATACCGATTTCCTTTAGGTAATCAGTTAAGTCCTCGGACATTTTTTTCGTAAGGGTGGTGACAAGTACGCGTTCATTTTTCTTCACACGTTCATGAATTTCACCAATCAGGTCATCAATTTGCCCCTCAATTGGACGGACTTCAATGGTTGGATCGAGGAGTCCTGTCGGGCGGATAATCTGCTGAATCATGTCCGGTGTATGCTCAAGCTCATATGGGCCGGGTGTAGCTGAAACAAAAATAGCATTGTGGACATGCTTTTCAAATTCATCAAATGTAAGCGGCCGGTTATCAAGTGCTGACGGCAGGCGGAAGCCATGGTCAACAAGCACCTGTTTCCGTGCTTTGTCGCCATTGAACATTCCTCTAACCTGCGGCAGGGTGACATGTGACTCGTCGATAATCATTAAGAAATCTTCCGGAAAATAATCCAGAAGTGTGTAGGGAGTTGAACCCGCTGGTCTAAGTGTTAAATGGCGCGAGTAGTTTTCGATCCCTGAGCAAAAGCCCATTTCACGCATCATTTCCAGATCATAACGGGTGCGTTGCTCAATCCGCTGGGCTTCAAGCAATTTATCCTCTGATCGAAGTACGGCAAGCCGCTCCTCTAATTCTTTTTCAATATTCTCAATGGCAACACGCATCTTTTCTTCCCTTGTGACGAAGTGGGATGCCGGGAAAATGGCCACATGCTCGCGTTCGGCCATGATTTCACCTGTAAGGGCATCGACCTCACGAATCCGGTCGATTTCATCTCCGAAAAATTCAACCCGCATGCAATGCTCATCGCGTGAAACCGGAAAAATTTCCACGACGTCGCCGCGGACACGAAAGGTTCCCCGCTTGAAATCAATATCATTTCGTTCATATTGGATATCGACGAGACGGTGCAGCAGCTGATTGCGCTCGATTTCCATCCCTGTCCGAAGGGACAGCACCATCTCGCGGTATTCTTCCGGTGAACCGAGACCGTAAATACAGGAGACGCTGGCAATGATAATGACATCTTTACGCTCAAATAAAGAAGAGGTGGCAGAGTGGCGCAGTTTATCTATCTCATCATTGATGCTGGCATCTTTTTCAATAAATGTATCGGTCTGTGGCACGTACGCTTCCGGCTGATAGTAATCATAGTAACTGACAAAATACTCGACCGCATTGTTCGGAAAGAATTCCTTGAACTCACTGTAAAGCTGGCCGGCAAGTGTTTTGTTATGGGCAATGACAAGGGTTGGCTTATTTATCTCTTTAATCACGTTTGAAACGGTAAATGTCTTACCCGTACCGGTGGCGCCAAGCAGTGTTTGATGGCGTTTATTTTGGTGAATGCCCTCCACCAACTGGCGAATCGCCTCTGGCTGATCACCTTGTGGCGAATATTTCGACACTAATTCAAATTGGTCTTTCACAAAGGTTTCCTCCCGTTAAAATGAATCACTTTACAGCTTGAAAAACTCAGTTTTGGACGGGATGGTGCTGGAAAGTGTATTTTCTAATTTTCATATTAACATTCTACCACAATCAGCAAAAAACAAACCACTAATATGCGAACTAGTATTCGATTTTATTTTTTAAAAATAAAAA
Source organism: Neobacillus bataviensis LMG 21833 (assembly GCF_000307875.1). Taxonomy (GTDB): domain Bacteria; phylum Bacillota; class Bacilli; order Bacillales; family Cytobacillaceae; genus Neobacillus; species Neobacillus bataviensis. The sequence goes on along the minus strand of NZ_AJLS01000009.1, from coordinate 98,730 downwards.
GCCTGTCACGATGGACAGACTTGTAAGGAAGCATTAACTATTTTTCACCGCACGCGGTTTCATTTTTGCCGCTAGCCAGAAGCCTGCGGTTAACGAGAAAGCATCAATGATAATAAGTGCAATATTGTTTGTGTACCCTTTATAAGCAGACGCAGCGATGAGCGCAATGGTTAATACAAGACCGATGAGACGATTATAGGTGACTCTTGTGAAAAGTAAGACTAGTAACCCTGGCAAAATAATTGCCGATAAAAACTGAATAACACTTATCAATGGGCTCCCACCTTATTTAAAGATTTCTGTTTGTTTATTCTAGAAATTTATTAATGAAATTGCAATAAAAAAGTTTGAATTGTCTACTTTTTAATTTTTAGAAAAACTAACTTCGGCTTTTTGCTGGGATAATAAACTAACAACAACAAATCCAAGGAAGGAAAGGACAATCGGCGTGACAACGGTATGCAGCCCGAATGGATTGGGATAAAAACGATCTAATAGAATATAAGAGCCCATTCCTAAAATCATCGAGGTGATTGCCCCGTATTTATTTCCTTTACTCCAATACAGACCTAAAATAACCGGCCAAATAAAGACGGATTCGAGACCACCGAAGGAGAATAAATTCAGCCAAACAATTAAATCAGGCGGACTCAGCGCCAGCAGAATGACGAGAATGCCGATAATCGCTGTTACACTAAAGCTGACCTTTTTTACATGGTCGTCCGCTGCATTAGGCTTGATGTAATTTAAATAAACATCCTTTACAAGCGCGGAGCTGACCAAAATCAACAGGGCATCGACGGTTGACATGATTGCCGCCATCGGGGCAGCGAGAACAATTCCGGCTACAAACGGCGGCAGCACCTTCATCGATAACAGCGGCATGACGGTATCCCCGATTTTCACCCCTGGGAGGACTGGTCTAGCGAAAACACCAATCAGATGCATGCCCAGCATGATAAAACCAACAACAATCGTTCCGATAATAATAGCGGTGTGCATGGCTTTCGAGTTTTTATAAGACATGGCACGCACGGTAATTTGCGGCAGGCCGACAACACCAATTCCCACTAATATCCAAAAGGAAGAAACATAGGCAGGAGTGAGGCTCCGCTCTGCACCAAATGGGGTGATCAAATTTGGATTCTCCGCCGTCAAATCGGAAATAATTTTCGGGATGCCGCCGCCAGCTTTAATGGTCGCAATCAGCAGAATCAGCGTCCCCATGAACATCACAACGCCCTGAACGGCATCAGTCAAGGCCACGGCTCGAAAGCCGCCGACAATGACAAAGACGAGAACCGAGAAGGCGAAGATTAATAAGGCTGTTGCGTATGGAAGGCCTGTTAGCGATTCAACCAACCGCGCCCCGCCAATCCATTGCGCAGTCATCGATGAAAAAAGAAAGATAATGATGCTCGCTGCCGATACAATGACAACGGTTTTACTTTTATAACGCTCTTTGAGAAAGTCGATGAGCGTAATTGCTTTGTATTGCCGCGCGACAATCGCAAATTTCTTTCCCAACACCATTAACGTAAAGTAACCGGTCGCCAGTTGGGCCATGGCAAGGAGCACCCAGCCTAACCCTTGCGTATAAGCGATTCCCGGGCCGCCGATAAAGCTGCTGGCACTGCCATATGTCGCGACCATGGTCATCGCTAGGATGAACCCGCCCATTTGCCGCTCACCTAAAAAATACTCTTCAAGGAATGAGTTAGATTTGAGGACAAATTTGTTTGACCATAAGCCGATTGAAAAGATAATGAGTAAGAAAATGAGTAACGGTGTTATTACTGGCCAATTCACTTGATGTCCCCCTCTTCCACGTCGAAGGGAACGTCTTTAAACAGGAATTTCACCGTTAGAATAACGAGAATAATCATGACAATTGATCCAACGATACAGCTGTAGAAGAACCATGCCGGTAATCCAAATATGTATGTATAGCTTTCAACCTTAGCGGAACCGAGTCCGTAGGCAAACCCATACCACCAGATAAAATTGATAATCACAAGGACAACGCCGATTAGAGCTTCGCGATGAGCGATTATAAAACGCTTGTCCAGCGAATCGACTGTTTTTTTCAACAGGTTTCCCCCTCAAAAATTATGGTTAGTCTATTTTGAACGAATAATGAACATTTTACCAAACTAATGAGAGAGGTAAAGAAAAAAGCATAAAAAACATTTATAAGTTGGGAAGGGTAGTAATGGTGTCAGGCACCAAATGGGAAAAGGTACCAGATAGGAAAAGACACCAAATTAAAAATGGTACCAAATTGAAAATGGTACCAAATGGTAAGTGCTGTTAGTTGCATGTGCCGTGCGGGCTTGGGCAGCCGTTGGTTTCTCTTTCAACTTGGATGGTGCTGTGTTCGATGTGGAATTCGTCGTGAAGGATCCGCTGGGATTGTGATAGAATTTCATCATGAACTCCGTTATCGGCGATGGTAATGTGACAGCTTAAGACCGGATAACCGGAGGTAATCGTCCAGATATGAAGGTCATGGACTTCCTTTACGAGCGGAATCCTGCCAAGCGCTGACTTCACTTGATTGATATCAATTTGCGTAGGCGCCCCTTCCATTAAAATATGGAAAGAATCCTTCGTAACGCGGAATCCGCTGACAAGAATTAACGCTGCTACAATAACACTGGCAATTGGGTCGGCAATGCCCCAGCCGAAAAACATGATGAGCAGTGCCGCAATAATCGCTCCGACTGACCCAAGCATATCACCAATCACATGTAAAAAGGCACTTCTAACATTCAAGTTATCATCCTTGTCACCTTGCATTAAAATCCAGGCAGCAATGATGTTTACCACTAATCCCGTTATCGAAATGATCAGCATCCCGGTACTTTGCACTTCTGGGGGAGCGAAAAAGCGCTGAATCGCTTCATAAAAAATAAATAATGAAATCACAACTAACGTTATTCCGTTTAGGGCTGCCGCAATAATTTCGAATCGTTTGTAGCCATAGGTTTTTTCCTGTGAAACTTGCCTTTCCCCGAGCTTGATGGCAAAGAAGCTCAAGCCAAGTGCCGCGGCGTCACTCAGCATGTGACCGGCATCAGAAAGCAGTGCTAAACTATTTGTCAAAAATCCGCCGATTACTTCGACGACCATAAATGCAGCAATCAGAATGAAAGAACTCAATAAGGCTTTTTTATTGCTTGTATGTGAATGACCATGCGAGTGGCCGTGAGAATGTCCGTGATGGTGGTGATGACCCATGTTTATCCCCCCTAGAGCCCCATGGTGGCGACTCTTTTATATTTCTCTTTCTAAAACGAAATTGTTACGAATAAGGCTAGTTTTTTCAAAAAATGAAATTTCGATTCATGGAGATGGTGAAGCCATTCTTATTGGAAAATCAATGCGCGAATAAATTGGTGAAATTCGCGAATAAACGGGCTAGATTCGCGAGTAAACCCAGCGGATTCGCAAATAAACCCGGAAGATTCGCAAATAAACTTAAGTTTGATTAAGCGTATGCCTGTGAAATTTATTTTATCAGCGAAAAATGAGGTTATATCAGTAAACTTTCCCCATTTATTGGCGATTTCAACTACTTTATCAGCGAATTTTAAAAAATGGCTATTCTTTTACCCGCAGCAGCCTTAAACCATTAAATGTAACTAGCAATGTCACCCCCATATCGGCAAAAATCGCAATCCACAGGGTCAGCCAGCCTGGAACGACCAACAGAAGAGCCGCCAGTTTTACGACAAGTGATAACGTGATATTTTGCTTGATAATCCGTAATGTTTTCCGGCTTAGTTTAATGGTAAACGGCAGCTTTTTTAAGTCGTCATTCATTAAGGCAATGTCAGCTGTTTCTAAAGCGGTATCCGTACCAGCCCCGCCCATCGCAATCCCCACGGTCGCCGTGGCGAGTGCCGGTGCATCATTGACCCCATCGCCGACCATCGCTACACTACCAAACTGTGACTTTAATTTTTTTATAAAAGTCAATTTATCCTCTGGCAGCAGCTCCGCCTGCACAGCGGTAATGCCGACATGACGGCCAATGGAAGCGGCCGTTGCCTTGTTGTCTCCAGTCAACATAAACGTATGCTGAATGCCCTGTTGACGGAGCCGCTCCATAACGGCACGGCTGCTAGCGCGGACTTCGTCAGCAACTGCAATTAAACCGAGGATTTCCAAAGACGCCGTTCCTACAATCATTACGGTTTTGCCCTCATTTTGCAGAACTGAGATTTGGTCGTCAATTTCCGAAGGGATTGATTCGAACAGTTTTGTATTCCCAACTCGGTACTCGACACCGTTTACCACCCCTTTAATGCCCTTACCTGTAATTGAGGTAAACTCCGTAACCTCCACAACATTACTTTCAAGGTATGCTGCTTTTCTGATAATGGCACTGGCGAGCGGGTGCTGCGACTTGGTTTCGAGTGCAGCAATAATCACAAGCAGATTCTCATCACCGCTATAGTTGATGAAATCCGTCACAACCGGCGACCCTTTTGTCAACGTACCCGTTTTATCAAACGCAATTGCCTTTACCGCACCTAATTCCTCTAAATAGCTGCCACCCTTAATGAGCACCCCGTTACGTGCTGCGTTTCCGATTGCTGTAACGATGGCTACTGGGGTAGAAATCACCAGCGCACATGGACAGCCAACTACTAAAACGGCGAGACCCTGATAAATCCATTCCTGCCAGCTAGCCGCGAATAATAGCGGCGGTACCACAGCAACGAGTGCCGCGATTAGCATAATAACGGGTGTGTAGTATTTCGCAAACCGGTCGACAAACTGCTGGGATGGCGCCTTTTCTGCCTGCGCCTCCTCCACTAAATGAATGATTTTCGCAATAGCCGTGTCATCAACGAGCCGGCTGACCTTTATTTTTAAAAATCCTTCTTCATTTAACGTACCCGCGAACACTTCATCATTGACCGCTTTTTCAACAGGCACGGATTCGCCTGTGATCGCCGCTTGATTGATAGAGGAATGGCCGTCGACAATGATTCCATCCATGGCAATCATTTGCCCCGGTTTCACAAGCATCAAATCGCCAACCTCAATATCTTCTGCCTTTAGCAAAATTTCTTTGCCGTTCCTGACAACGACGGCTTCCGTTGGTGCCATTTCCATCAGCGAGCGAATCGAATTCCTTGCCTTATCCATGGAGTATCGTTCAAGAACCTCGCTAATCGCGAACAAGATGACAACAACGGCCCCCTCGCTCCATTCCCCAATAATGGCCGCACCGATAATCGCGATGGTCATCAGCGTTTTCATGTCAAAATCAAGATGGATTAAATTTTTCAGTCCGATTTTAAATAGTGGATAGCCCCCAAATAAAATGGCCGCGGCAAATAGGATGTTTTCGGAAAAAATAGTTCCGGCAGCGAGAAAAAGTAATGATAGCCCGAGCAGTCCAAACCGTTTCCAAATCGGTTCCTTTGGTGCGACAGGTGGTTTTTCTTTTTCCGGAAAAATCGTTAATTTTTCAAAAGCTCCTGCTTCATGCAGTTGTTCTATGGTGGTGCTTCCGAATACGGTCAGTTTGGAGGCACCAAAGTTTACCTTTGCATCCACAACACCATCCAGGTGCTGTACGTTCTTTTCGAACTTTGCGGCGCAGCTCGTTCAGGAAAAGCCTTGAACACGATAGACTTGTTTTTCAATCGATTCACTCACGACCTGCCACCTCCTTCTGATGTGCCACCGCGATATGGATTAATTGTTTCACATGATCATCATCAAGTGAATAATAGGCAAGTTTACCCTCTTTGCGGTATTTTGCAAGGCCTAGTCCCTTTAAATGCCTTAGGTGATGGGAAGCTGTCGCCGTTGTAGCCCCAACAATATTGGCCACATCGCAGACACAAAGCTCATCTTCTAGCGTCAAGGCATAGGCAATTTTCATCCGAGTTTCATCCGCTAACGCTTTAAAAAGCTTACTAACTTCAAGAATATGGCTCCCTTTTTCAAGGTGCCGCTGAACTCGAGTGGTTTTTTTACTATCCACACAAGCAATCTCGCAAACATCATGCTCTTTCATGCAGATCACTTCCTTCATTCAAATGTTCATTTGATTATATGATATTCAAATGGAGGTTTGAATGTCAATGGCTTTACTTTTTTTTACAAAAAAATAGAGAGAACGATTTCGTCCTCTCCATTTATATTTTCGATGCTAACCATTTTTTCGCTTCTTCAACGCGAATCGGCATTTCATCTTTATTCCCTTTCCAAACGGCTGTCATCAACTCGACAATCGGCGGCAGCGTTAAATTCGCCTGTTTCATCAGATCATGGCGCTGAAAAAGGTCTCTTGCCTGAAACAAGCCTAAACATTGACCTTGATGAATGACAATCACATCCTCCGCCCATTCGGCCACAAACTGCATATCATGAGTGGTCACAATTACTGTCTTTCCCTGTTCCTGCAACAGCTGTAAAATCGAGGCCATTCGTTCTTTTCCTAAGGGATCCAGAAAGGCCATCGGCTCATCTAAAATAAACACGTCCGTCTCCATCGCAAGCACACCGGCAACGGTGACGTGCTTTTTTTGCCCGTAGCTTAGCTCAGATGGATTTTCCGCAAGTAAATGCTCAATTCCTACTAGCTTACTATACTTAGCGACTCTTTCCTGAACTTCATCGTCCGTGACATCCATCTGCACAGGTCCAAACGCAATATCATCGGACACTGTTAATGATATCAGCTGGTCGTCTGGGTCTTGAAAGACGATACCGACATGCTTATATAATTCTTTCCGTACCCTTTTATCAAGCTTCTGCTCATGGAAAAAGATATCCCCTTGCTGCTGGGCGTACAGACCGTTCAAATGAAACAAAACCGTTGACTTACCGGCACCGTTTGCACCGACAATCGCTGTTTTCCTGCCCTCGCAAATCGAAAAGGAGATGTCTCTTAGTATCGGCTTGTCCTTCGTATAGCCATATGATACATGCTGAAATCGAAATATATCCATTATTGCTTTCCTCCTGCAAAAAACAAGCTGAGAAGACTGCCAACCCACAGTACACCATGCAGCCACTCATATTTAGGCACGGATTCTGTTCTAATGGACTTGCGTTCTCCTTTGTAGCCCTTGCTTAACATCCCTAAATAAATCCGTTCGGATCGTTGAAACGATCGCAGCAGCAGGCTACCCAGCAGCCCGCCCAGTACTCGATACTTTTTTATTTGAAACCAATGCCCCGTATAAAACCCCCTGCTTCGAAGACTTAACAGCATATGTCGTACTTCTCCGCGGAACACGTCCATAAATCGTAAGGTAAACATAATTAATTCGATGAAAATAGCTGGCAGCCGCAGTTCAGCTAACACTTGTAAAAAAGCTGGAACCCCCATGCGATAAAACATAAAAGTGAGCACCTGTGCAACAAACAGCAAGCGGCCGCTGTATTGAAGTGCTTTGATCCAGCCATGTCCTCCTTCATATAACGGAAAAAATAAAAACGTAAACAGCATAAAAAAAGCAATTGGTTTAAGCTGTTTGATAAAAGCCTGAATTGGTACACGATAAATTAGCAGTAGCAGTGTCCCGATCACGAGATTTCCCCCAATGATCAAAAGCTCCTTCGGCAAGACCCCGAGAATAATCATCAATAGGGACATCACCACCTTAACCTTATGATTTGGCAAGCTGATCATCGGCGTTTTCCAGCTAATTTTCCAAGCAAGACAAAGATGCTAAATGTTAAGGCGACACCAATGATACCCGCAAGACTTGAAGACAGCCAGGAATTCATACCTGGGATGGCGTAATCTGGAAGCGGGGAATGCAGATACGATGTTGCCCTGTCAATAAATCCAAGCTGTTCGCCTGCCTTTTCATATCCATCCGGATGTCCCGAAGCTAGTAAAGAAACTGCTCCGGCAATCACTACCGCTGCCATAATCCAAAGATAGATTCGTTTCTTCATGATGAATGCTCCTCCCCTCTTCTAAGGAAAAAAGATGAGCGGCGCGCAAACGGAACGACCGCTGCCGTGATCAAGCCTTCCCCTATGCCAATGATTGCATGCCAAAGAATAAGTGTTTTAAGTGCCAGCTGATAGGATACAACATCTGACGCTCCGAGCTGAAGAGCAGCAACTATCGATGTAACAACAACCGACACCCAGCCAGCGATAAAAACCAGTGCCGATACAGGTATTTTACTTTTTCCTAAAAGTTTATAAACAAGCGTTGCTGCTAGCGGTGCAAGGATCGCCATATTCAGGATATTGACACCGAGTACACTGATGCCGCCATCCTGGAACACGATTGCTTGAATCGTGACGACAGTCGTCATAATAAGCGTAGTCGGCCAAAAGCCAAAAAGATAGGCTGCCAGCGCCCCGCCAATCAAATGACCTGATGCCGCCGCTCCTAATAGTGGAAAATTCACCATTTGCGCGGCAAAGATAAAGGCAGCCATAACGCCCATAATGGGGACAGCCGTCTGCTCAAGATTGTTTTTCGATTCTTGAACGCTTTTTGCAAGAACTGCAACAGATACAACTGCACCTGCTGCTAAAATAGTGGGACTTAAAATCCCGTCAGGAATATGCATATCAATTCTCCTTTTCCCTTTTTCTATTAAAATATTTATAATATGGTTATGAAATACGCATAGGAGGAACAAAACATTGACATCAAAAAACTTAAGCCGGTTTGGCGTTTCGATGGAAGAAAGCTTACTAGAACGCTTTGACCAATTAATCGAAGAGAAAGGATATAAAACCCGTTCTGAAGCTGTCCGTGATTTAGTCCGTGAAAAGTTAGTCCAACAAAAATGGGAGCAAGATGATCAGGAGGTTGCTGGGTGTCTGTTACTCTTTTATGACCATCATCAACGCCATCTAATGGGAGAACTGACCACGATTCAGCATGACTATCATGATGCCATTCTCGCAACGACACATTTTCATCTTGATCATCATAATTGCCTCGAGATGATTGTCGTACGTGGAAATGCTCAAGAAATCCGTACGTTACGAGACAAATTACTTAGTTTAAAAGGGGTAAAATATGGAGAACTGTCTGTTTCTCCTGTATCCGAACCTTAATCGTGTTACTTTCCAATTAAATCGTAACACCAATTTATGTTATTGCATTATGTTTTATGTGTCAATTTTTAAATTTAATTGTAAAAGGAGAGCAATTGGTGCTCTCCTTTGGGTTGTTGCCGAATATATTTTATTTTTCCAAAACACTATCTTTCAGGGCAGCCCAGAAAGAAACCACAATGGAAGCGATCAGCACCAAAAACGGTGCATAAAACATTAGGAATTCATCAAACACAGCGGCAGTCCTCCTTTATGCATGATCATTGCGATCACCTTGAACATAAGCCTTATTAAACAAGAACAGTTTGAGCAGCAAATAAAGCGATGGCAGGAGCAGGCAAAGCCCGGCAATAAAGGCAATCACGAGCGCGGTAGCCATTGCCTGATTCGTAAAGCTGTCATAAAGCGTTAAATACGGATACATTAAATACGGATAATGTGAAATTCCGTAAGCCAAAAAGGCGAGTGTAAATTGTCCAATCAATAGCCAAAACGCAAAGCCATAGGCAAGCCGCTGCCAAAGTAAATAAACCGTTCCCGCAAACAAAACCAAGGATAAGCCAAAAAGCCACCAGAGATCCACTAATCGCTCGTAATGTTCAGGATTATGATTCTTCATCTCCACAATAATGCCGGCAGCGGTAATGATGGCTGGCCCCGCCCAAACAAGCGCATATTTTCGCAGCAGGTTTGCCGCGTGCTTGTCTTTCGCTTTTTGGGCATACCATGTTAAAAAAACGGCGGAAATGTACAAGACAGATGTCAGACTGAGGGCAACAATACTCCAAGACAACGGACTCGTAAACAAAGTCCAATAATCGAGTACAGGTCCAGAATCCTCCATGGTGACAAAGCCGCCCTCGGAAATCACCAATACGATGGATAACGAGGCTGGAATAAATAACCCAGTCAAACCGTAAAGTATAGTGTAGCGTTTTTGCTTAAATCCGCCATAGGTAGTAAACGCATAATAGGCACCTCGAATCGCCAGCAATATAATGGCGATGCTTGCCGGAACAAGTAAGGTTGAGCCAAAATAATAAGCTGTCTTTGGAAAAAAACCGACAATCCCGACGAAGAAAAAAACAAGAAAAACATTCGTCACTTCCCAAACAGGAGATAAATACCGTTGAATAATCTTTGTTAATACATGACCCTTGCCCGTTAATGTACTGAAAGCATTAAAAAACCCGGCGCCAAAGTCAATCGAGGCAACAATGATATAACCGAATAGAAAGATACCAAGTACGGTAATACCGAGAATTTCAAGTGTCATTTCATCTCACCCGCCCTATCTGCTGCCCGGTCAGCTAATTCCCGTTCCACTGGATTACGGCGGAACATCTGCCATAATGCGAATACACTGCCAATCCCAAGGACGAGGTATAATCCTGCAAACAACCAAAGCATTGTATCCACCTGTCCACTTGTCGTTGCCGCATCTTTTGTCCGTAAAATCCCGCGCAATACCCACGGCTGACGCCCAACCTCGTCGAGCCACCAGCCCGCTTCAATTGCGATAATTGACAAGGGGCCGCCAAGCACCATCAGCCATCTAAACCATTTTGTCTCACTAAACGGCCATTTCCGCCATGTTCCGATAACATACACAAATGATAGGGCAGACATCCACATCCCAATGGTCACCATAATATCAAACATATAATGGATATAAAGCGGCGGCACGTCTGATTTCTTAAATTGGTCTAAGCCAATGACCTCCGCATTCGGATTGCTGTGCGCTAAGAAACTCAGACCAAATGGGATTTTAATCGCATATTTTATTTCTCCGTCATCTAAGACACCGTACAATATCAGCGGTGCTCCTTTTTCTGTTTCAAAATGCCACTCCGCTGCGGCTAATTTTTCCGGCTGATATTCCGCTAAATACTTTCCGGAAAAATCTCCAAGGATCGCTGTTGCAATCGAAAAAATAAGTCCGAGCTTCATTGTTAAAAATAACGCCTTTTGATGGTATACCTGATTCGAACCTTTCAGCAGACGAAAAGCACCTATGGAGGCCAGTACAAACGCCGAAGTCATATAGGCGGTTACCACGACATGAGCCACTTTTGTTGGCATTGCCGGGTTAAACATCGCCAAGAGCGGGCTTACATTCACCAGTTCACCCTTCACTAGGTCAAACCCTTGCGGTGCATTCATAAATGCATTCACAATGGTGATAAACACAGCGGAAAAGGAAGCTCCCAACGCGACGGGAATCAGCAGCAGCAGGTGCTTTTTCTGATTTTCAAATCGATCCCACGTATATATGTAGATTCCTAAAAATATTGCTTCAAAAAAGAAAGCGAAGGTTTCCATGAATAATGGCAGGGCAATCGTATTTCCCGCCAGCTCCATAAATTTCGGCCATAACAGCGAGAGCTGCAGGCCGATAGCGGTCCCAGTTACAACCCCGACCGCCACGGTAATAACAAACCCCCGCGTCCATCTACGAGCTAGTACGATATAATGTTCGTCATTCTTCTTAATCCCGACCCAGTGAGCAATCATGATCAACAGCGGTATACCAACACCGATGGTTGCATAAATGATGTGGAAGGATAAGGTTAATTCTGTTAAAACACGGCTAAAAAATACGGATTCTTCCATTCCCATACGCTACCCTCCTTTTCTCAGCTTGAAACAATCCTGCCAATAATCGCTAGTCCTAGTATGGTAGCAACAATAAAGGACAGCCAAATGAGTTTCCGTTCTTGGTTTTTATAAATGGGATTTCGCCTCCCAATCCTTAGATTGTAAACACTTCTCTATTACTATACCCATATTTTGTTACTAACTGAGAACTAATTGCTAAGGAATGCTTCGAATTTTAATCATGCAAAAATCCATTTACAGAAAAGGGAGGAACGGTTTGTTAACCATCCCTCCCCCAGTCATGCATCTGTACTTTTTTCCCGAGGCGCACGGTCACAATGAGCGCAAATTTATGCATTCCGAGCATGAGAAATCCCGCCATCATTTGGTCAAGTCTGGTGTTGAACGGTGCTGGAAGTAGATTGAAAGAACTAAATTCAGAGGGTGTAAAGCAAAGTGTTGCGGTCATTTGCGCAAGCAGAGGGTTATTCACCTCGCCCAGGCTAGCATTAAAGATAAATAGAATACAAGCAGGCAGCAATAACAGCCCGCTCAACATGGCATAGCGTTCATTCTGCCCGTTTACAATGGGTCGCCACATACTAAAGGAGGTGTACAGCAGAACGAGCAAATAGCTATTATGAACATTCGAATGCTGCGAAAGAAAGGTTAAAATGACTCCCATATGGTACAGCAGGAACAGGATTGCAAAGGTGTATAGTGCAGCGGGAGGGGGGAGGAAAATTTTGTTTATTCGTGTGCTCTTAGTGAGCCAGGAGTCCCGCATTCCTAACAGAAGTAGCGGTGGAATGATGAAATATAGCATACTCATTTGGATCATGTGCAAACTGAACGAGAGATGACTGATGGTGGATAAAGGACTGCCGACCGTTATATAGAGTAAACCCAAGCCGAGGAAAAAAAGGATAGGTTGTTTAGGATGAATTTTTCCTTTTGTAAAGTTCACCAATAAGAAACCGTATAGCACACCCGCCATAATAAAACCAGCTAATAAAGGGGTGTTCCACAACAATTGACCTTGGAGCCAAAAATCATCGAACATGCACTATCTTCCCTCCCTCTGCTATATACTGCATTTTTAGAGAAAGATCCTTTTACTAACTTTAAAGTATATGTCGGTTCATGCGAATTATGTCAAACGGGCTGCCCCAATTTTAGCCCTCATGAACCCCTCATGAGGGCTAAATATCCTACTGAATGGGGTTAGTCGGTTCATCTGAAAGAAAGTTCTGCAGCGAATGCCTCCGTACCGCTAAAACGAGGTCGGCAAGGAAATATAGCCCGGCGGCTGACCAAACCCATGCCCAATAAGGTTCTATGACCCCATACATGGAAGCAATTGCCGGATGAATCCATTTTACAACTGCAAGGGACAAGAAAACCCAGCAAATGGAGAAGGGCAGACAAATATGGCCATGCAGCTGCATCGGTGTACCCGAATAATCCCACCATTGTTTATGAAAAAATTTTTGGAGCATCGCCCCACTTACATATTCCACTAGTGTTGGAATGAAAAAGCATAATAGGATCATCATGAGCCCATTTGTTTCGGGGGAAATCAAATAAACCAACAGTACCGGGGCAAAGCCGTACATCGGTTTAAAGGGGCCATATAGAAAATTTTCTTTGAAAAATTCCCGCTTAGTGAAGAAGCTGTAACTATTTTCAAGCAGCCAGCCAAAAAACGAATACACCGTGAAATAGAACACGATGGCCGCAGCTCCTTCAATCGTAAGAATTTCAAAATTTTGAACCGTAAAACCTTGCAACAAGCTCATCAACATGGCTCAACCACCTTTCGTAAATGGTAAATTTTCCACTTTATGTTTAACGGTTGGCCTTCCAAATATACAAAAATTTTCCGCAAAAATCGGTGTCAGGCACCATCTTACATTTTACACCAATTGTTCATTGTAATTTATGACTGGCCATTTTACTATTAGGGTAGAAAGATGGTCAACACGCTGTTCATTAACCGCGTGAATTAGAGGGGGCTTTCATGTGAATCCAACCATTAGAGTAGAGGAAGTCAATAAAAGCTTTGGGAAGAAGCCTGTTTTGAATGATGTCAATTTAACCATCCCGAAAGGCCAATTATTTGGGTTAATCGGCCCTTCAGGTGCTGGAAAAACAACGCTTGTCAAAATGATTGTCGGCATGGAAAAGGCCGATACAGGCTCGATCCATGTTTTAGGGGAAAGGATGCCGAATCTTGGCCTACTTCAGGAAATTGGTTATATGGCACAATCCGATGCCTTGTATGTAGAGTTAACAGGGGAAGAAAACTTGAAATTTTTTGCTTCACTCTACAGGTTAAGTAAAGGCGAACAAAAAAAGCGGATTGCTTACGTTGCTAACTTAGTCAACCTGACAGATGACCTAAAGAAGCGGGTAGCAGCCTATTCAGGCGGTATGAAACGGCGTTTATCCTTGGCCATTGCCCTTATCCAAGACCCAAAGGTATTAATTTTAGATGAACCAACAGTGGGAATTGATCCGGAATTGAAATTATCGATTTGGAAGGAATTTTTACGTCTGAAAAATGAAGAAGACAAAACCATTATCGTCACCACACATGTCATGGATGAGGCCGTTAAATGTGATTATGTCGCCATGGTTCGGGACGGCCGCATCTTAACGAGCGGCACTCCAAGTGAATTAAAGGCGTTATACGAAACAGACGATTTCGATGAGGTATTCCTGAAAGCAGGGGTGAAACGGCCATGAGAACATCGGCGCTAATCAAAAGGATTATACAGCAAATGCTTCGTGATAAACGTACGTTGGCCTTAATGTTTGTGGCTCCTTTATTAATTTTGACCCTAATGTACTTCTTATTTAATGGCAATACCGTGAAACCGACCATAGGCGTTGTTGGGGTTGATTCCAGTCTTGTAAAAGCCTTCAAAGAGGCGGACATAAAGGTAAAGGAATATGACACAGTAACGAAAAACACTGTAGTGGACGACGATCTTAATGGATTGCTGCAGCAGGAAAATGGCCAAATGAAATTAACGCTTCAGAATGACGATCCTAGTTCTGCCAAGGGGTTGCAAGCGAAAGTCAACCAAATGGTTTCAGCCCTTGCGGAAGGCAAACTCATCCAGCAAAATCCGGCATTAGCAGGAATGCTGCCAAAAAAGATTGAACCAAACTATGTGTATGGAAACAAAGACACGGTGTTTTTTGATGTATTAAGCCCTATTTTAGTCGGTTTCTTTGTCTTCTTCTTTGTTTTTATCATTTCTGGAATTGGTTTACTACGCGAGCGGACGACCGGGACGTTAGAACGGCTATTATCTACCCCGATTCGAAGAGGAGAAATTGTCAGCGCCTATTTGGTCGGCTATGGCCTATTTGCGGTGGTGCAAACGATTATTGTTGTTTTTTATTCGATCACTGTATTAGATATCGTGCTCGTTGGCTCGATATGGAATGTCCTTCTGATTAATTTGCTGTTAGCATTGGTGGCATTATCACTGGGAATATTGTTATCGACGTTTGCCGCTTCCGAGTTTCAAATGATGCAATTTATTCCGATTGCGGTTATTCCGCAAGTATTTTTCGCGGGGATTTTCCCACTTGAGGGAATGGCCGATTGGCTGCAGGTGATTGCAAAGGTGTTTCCAATGTATTATGCAGGCGATGCCTTAAGGGGCGTCATGTATAAGGGGTATAGTTTTAGTGAGATTGGCGGGGATCTTCTGGCATTAGTCGTATTCGCTGGTGTATTCATCCTGCTTAATATCTTTTCATTGAAAAAATACCGGAAATTATAGAAAAGAGGGGATGAGTGCTCATCCCCTCTTTTCTTATAACATTATCTAATTGTTTTTAATGCACCGCTCCATGCAACCACTTCGCCAAGCATTGCATTTACATTTGTCAGATGCAATTCAGCAGGTTTGAAGTCACTTCCGTTTTCAAAATCTGTGAATAAAGACAATGTTGGATGTGTGCGAACATCGGCAATTTTCAATTCTCCACAAATTCCTCGTAAGTGTTCTGCAGCACGAGCACCGCCGGTTGAACCATAGCTTACGATCCCAGCAGCTTTGTCATTCCATACTTCACGTGCAAAATCAAGGGCATTTTTTAATGCGCCTGTAATGCTGTGGTTGTATTCTTGTACAATGAATACGAAACCATCTAAGTTAGCAAGTTTTTGGTTCCATGCTGCGATGCCTGGTTCAGAACCGTCAGTTGTACCTAAGAATGGTAAATTGAAATCTGCAATATCAACGATTTCGTAATTTGCATCCCCACGTTTGTCAGCAATCCCTTTTACCCATTCTCCTACTTGTGGACTTACCCGTCCTTGACGTGTACTACCTAAAATAATACCAATGTTTAATTTTGTCATTGTCGTTTCCTCCTCAACTGTTTTCCCAAATAATTTATCCAAAAAACCCATGCCCTGCACCACCTTATGATAAAATCTCGGATTCTGCTATTATGAATTATGATATTCTTAATCCGAGATAATAATATTACATTTCCTCCCCACTGTCAACGATTTTATCTTTTAAGCAGTAAGGAGGATTAATTCCATGGAGAAAATAAAAAAACCACATAGCCAATATAGACTAAGTGGTGATCTTAGAAAGGGTGTCAGGTGTAATTTTTCATTAACTTCCGGAACGATATATTGACTTTACAATCTTTTGTATGCTGTTTTATTCATTTTTCTCCGGAATTGTAAAAACTCAATCAAAGCTTATTAATCGAATTTTCATTATTGCCGGAAAGAATAATATTAAGTTTAAGTTCATTACCACAAATGAACACTGTTTTAGCGCTGGCACCTTTTCCTTCACCTGGAAGAATAGAATCAATTCTGTTCTTCCAGGTGAAGGCCACCAAGCGAAGCGGGGTTGCAACTTTCAAAAATCAACGGTAAAATTCCGTTTTTGTCGAATTGTTTCTGTTTCCATTTTTTAGGGGCTTGACCGAGTTTTCTATACTATTAATTAAGACACTTTTTTCGTCTATTGATAAAATAAAAACTTCCTTCAAGAATAGCTACTAAAATCAAAGAAAGACCAAATAATGGCATTGCCAATCCTAATATTACCATGAAGGCAATGAATCCAATCGATATTCTGCTTGATGTTTTTGGTGGAACTGAAAATGAACTTTCTCTTTTGCGAGATAGCCACGTTTTAAATCCCCAAAAAATAACGAATAGGAAAGCAAGACAAACCGCTAAGTTAATTAACTTATTGGGCCATCCAAATAAATGACCTTCATGTAATGGAATACCCCATGTAAACCATTTTGCTAAAATGCCGTAATCCTCAAAGCCTACCTTCGAAATCAAATTCCCACTATATAGATCAAAATATGTTGTTACTTCATCATACGGGCTAACATCTAAGCCTGTTACACCAGTATTACTTCCTTTAGATACAGTAAAAACGCCGTCTTCACTTGTTGGATAAATAATTGAATATGGTTTCGAAATGTGCTCTTTCTCAACCTTATTCATTAATTCTTGAACACTTAACATAGTGCTGTTAGATGACATTCCTGGCATTGTAGCCATATCTTCATGATGTTCATGCCAATGAGTAGATGTTGGTGCCTCATTTTTACGAGTAGCCCATGGAATTTCACTCATATCCGATGTAGGAGGCTGCTGTGTTAATGTTGGATATCCAATTGAAGGATGTTCTTGAGCTGCTGAGTATATAAAATTGCCCATAAATGCTGACCAAGGTAAACCGGTAAAAATGATGATAATCATAGGAAGTGTAATAATTGTCCCTAACAAAGAATGCCATTTTTTATTTTTTTGTCGTTTCGTTGGATTCTTCTTCTTCTTCAATGCTTTTCCCTTAAATGTCATGTAAATTCCAGAAAACATTAAAAAAATGGCCCAACATGCAGCTAGTTCAACTAAATAATTTACAACTGTCCCACCTATTAAAAGTGAACTATGTGTTTCTCGCATAACATTAGAAAATGTATATTTCGCATTTTGACTACCGACTATTTGATAATTCTTATCTAAAAAGACATATTTTTGATCGCCATCTTTATTTTTCATCGTTAAGCGAGTATTATACGGATGTTCCAATAATATAACCTTCGAGACAGAGTAGTCTTTGTATTGTACCTCTGCTTTTTCTATTCCCTCATCAATGGTTAATTTTTGTGTTTTGGCACTGTCTTCAAAAAACAAATGATTGTAAGTATTATTTTCTACATTAGTATAGAATAAATAGCCAATTCCACTAAACGTTAATGTAATCAGCAATGGTGAAATAAATATTGCTGCATAAAAATGCCATCTCCAAAATCGATTATAATTACCTTTTCCCACTTCTAAACCCCCACCAATAGTTTCATTTTAATTGATTAAAAGACTGTAGCCTGTTTGTTGGCAACAATTATTTTATAACACCTAAATGTGAGAAAAGAGTGAAGTTTATTAAATTTTTTTTGGAGTTCATTTCATCTAATACAAAAAATAAGCAGAAGAATCATTCTATTAATGGTAATAACCGTACACATCTTAACTCCTCGTTAATACTAAAACCACAGCGTAACAATTATGTGAAAATATTAGAATCTATGCACCTTGTTTTGAGTAGTAATTAAAAGTAATTAATAATCACACTGCCTTTACATACATCATTAACAAAATGCCATAAACACTTAGACGATGCACCCGCCTAGGAGGATTTTTATTTTTATTTAATATTTCTTCCATTTTGTGCCTGACACCATGAAACGTGTTTCCAATAAACGAATTGACAACAAAATAGCAGTAAAGTATTAACCTTACTGCCCTTTTACGGAATTATTCAAATAAAGGCAGTTTCACAACAACCGTTGTACCGCCGCCTTCCTCAGATTCAATATTTAATTCCCCGTAATGTTTTTTAACAATCTGAAAAACAATCGCGAGGCCCAGCCCGGTTCCGCCCTCTTTTCGCGAACGGGCCCGATCGACGCGATAGAAACGTTCTACGACCTTTGGCAAGTCCTCCTTAGAGATGCCAGGTCCAAAATCTTGAATCATCAACACGGCAAAGGGCCCTTCCTCCGTTAAAATAATTCTGATTGGCTTACCCTTAGGCGCATACCGTATCGCATTATCAAGCAGATTGCTGACCACCTGCTCAAGCCGATCAGAGTCACCATTGACAATAATCTCATCATACAGATTCCGCACCAGTTGAATCGCTTTTTGTTGAGCAGACAATTCAAACCGATCGGCCACCTCCGAAATTAGCTGGGCAAACGGCAGCGGTTCATCCTTCATCGGATACGAGTCACCCTCCAACTGCGCCAGATCCAGCAAATCATGAACGAGCCGCTGCAACCTTTCCGTTTCGTTATGTATAATCGAAACATATTTTAGAGAAGCCTCCCGATCCCTTGCCACACCGTCGAGAATGGCCTCCGTGTATCCTTTCATATAGCTAAGCGGTGTCCGTAATTCATGGGAAACATTTTGCAAAAACTCCCTCCGCTTTTGATCGACGGCTTCCAATGAAGAGGCAAGAGTATTAAAAGAGGCGGCGAGATTCCCGACTTCATCTGTTTGTCGGGCCTCGATTCTTTTGGAAAAATCACCTTGGGACATTTTTCGCGAAATGGTTTCCATCTCTTTTAATGGTTTAATCAGCCTGTTTGTCATTTTATGCCCCATCCAGACTACAAGCGATAAAAGCAATACTAACGAAACCGCGAGCACAATGCGAATTGACTTAAACGGTTCGTAAATATCAGCAAGCGGCATATAAAGAAACAGTGCCCCTGTTAGTTGGTCTTTTTTCAATAATGGAATCGTAACCGCCAAAATATCCTGATGGAATCGTGGATGCTCGCGAATGAAAATAACCTTTTTCCCCGCGAGCAGCCGCTGTCTTTCATCAAACGTAATTAAATTGTTTTCGGCCAATTCATCATAAGGAATCCCCGCGCTTAACAGCATCGGGTCTTCAGTAAAAATCACCTTGGCATCAGAGCTGGCATCTGTCCATTGTACCCGTTTTTTAAACTCTGCCTTGTTCAACTCTTTATAATAAAATTTCCGAAGCTCTTCCCCTTGCATAATCAAGATTTCTTTTTGTTTTTCTACATAAAATTTCTCATACAAATAGTAGGTTAATCCCGTTCCAAACACAATCGCAATTACGGCTACGATGGTAATGGTCGTCCAAATTTTCTGCTTTAACCCAAGGTTTAGTCTTTGAATTTGTACCCCACTCCCCACACCGTTTTAATCAAATGACCTGCTGAACCAAGCTTAATTCTTAATGTTTTAATATGAGTATCAACGGTTCGTAATGTTCCTGTACTCTCCAGTCCCCACACATGGTCGAGCAACTGCTCCCGGGAAAAAACTTGTCCATTATGATTGAAAAAAAACTCCAGTAAACTAAATTCTTTACGCGTCAAATTTATTCTTTTTCCTTGGACTTTGGCGGTATGTCCTTCCAAATCAATTGACAGATCCCCTAGTTCCAGTACGTTCTGCCCTGGTTTAAAATCATTAGACCTTCTTAGCAATGCCTCTACGCGGGCGACTAATTCTTTTGGGCTGAACGGTTTCACTATGTAATCATCGGCACCGATTTTTAAACCATGAATCCGATCCAGCTCCGCGCTCTTTGCCGTCAGCATGATAATCGGGACCTTTGAGACCTCGCGAATTTTTTCACACACCGTAAAGCCGTCCATTTTCGGCATCATGATGTCCAAAATTACCAAATCAAACGCCCCTTGTTCCCACTGTGCCAACACTTCTATCCCATCCACAGCAGTAACCGTCTCGTAGCCTTCTTTTTCCAAATAGGACCCAACCAGCATCAGCATCTGCTCTTCATCATCAGCTATTAAAACTTTATATTTACTCATTTTCATCACCTAGAACCATCATATGTGGTCCGTTTTTTATCAGGATTTGCTTACTTTTAATAAAAGCCGTGCGGTCAATAATGGAAAGCGAGTCACCATCCAAACTTGTAACATAAATCCTGTGCTTGTCACCAATAATATCATTCGGATTGGCGCCAACCTTCAGCGGCTTGCTGGTGGACCTGTTCTTAATATCTATTTTATATACGCTGCTGGAGCCGTGGCAAATCGCATACACATATGAATTTGACGCGTCCCCGTAAAATCCAACCGGCATTACCCCAACTTTGACCCGATCTACTTCTTTTCCCGTTTCCGGATCGTACACATAAATATTATCGTTCAAAGACCCGTATGGCCCGTGGCCGCCAACCCAAACATATTTGCCATCAAAAAAGATCCCCTCTGGCCGCTCAACGATAGGAAAATGAGCAAGTTCTTTCTTTGTGTTAATATCGATGACAGAGATTGATGCACCTTTTACGTTTACAACATATAATAAATTCTTATTTTCGTTAAGTGCCATCGAATTCGGAAATTTACCTGTTTTTACTTCATCTGTAACTTTGCCCTTTTGAACGTCATAGAATCCAACCGTATTTTTCAAACCATTTGAAAAATAGAGCAGGTGGTCCTTCGGCCGGTATAACATCTCATTAACACCTTTACCGGTCTGTACTGATTTAGTAAGCGACCCCTCCTTTAATTGCAGTCGATAAAGTGAATCTTCGTTTTCCCCCGCCAGAATAATCGTATTAGGATTGATTTTTTCCATTGAAGTAATACGAAAGTTTAAGTCGTTTGCGGTTAATTTGCCTGTTTGTAGATCAACAAAGGAAATCTCCTGCTTTTTCAAATTAGAAATAACAAGGATGTCTTTCATTGATTGAGGGACTGAAAGTTTCTCTGTTTGACAGCCTGCTAAAAGAAATAAGATAAGTAAAAATGGACCGACTTTTTTCATCTAATCCCCCTCTCATTGTTGAAAAAATCAGTGCTTTTTCATTAATGGGAAATACGCCTGATGTTGAAATCAGGCGTAAACGTTTAGTGGACAGTTATAGTGTTTTCCTCATGTGTATGAATCTCGCCCTTTTCTACATGGACTTTGACCGTGTATTCTCCAGTGGTTGGGAAAGTAGTCTCTGCTGTATATTCTCCTGACTTATTTTCCTTCGTTTCGATAAATTCATGTTTTTCCTCATTGTCCTTCCAAACTTCAAATCTTACTCTTGCACTAGTTAAAGCAGAATTATCCTTTTGCAGATGTAAGGTTAAGGTTGTTTTTGCATTAGCTATTAAATCTTTGGCAGCCATAAAATGCATGGATACGCCCGCCGCGTCATGGTGATCGTGGTGATCGGAATTATGGCCTTCTTCATGATGTTCGGTGTTCTCGGCTTGGTCATCGGCAGCATTTGCATCCCCGACGGTAAATTCCTTTTGCGGCATATTGTGCATATCTCGAGCTGTTACGTGCGAAATCACAAAATACTTTCCTGCTTCCGGAAAGCTTTTTGTAATGGAGTAGACGCCATCACCTTTATGCTCCCCTTGAATCTTATCGTGTTCTTCCTGTCCGTCCTTCCAAATCTCAAACGTTACTTCATCAGCATTGTCCACTTTCTCTTTGCCTTGGGTTACCGTTGCACTAAATGTTACCTCTTTATTTGGCTGTGGATTTTCCGGATTGATTTTTAATCCAACGTCAATCATTTCCGGTGGCTGTTGATTTTGGCTGCTAGTGTCTTTTTCCTTACTGGTTCCGCATCCCGCGGCAATCACCATGATAGATACTACAAATAGCATCAGTAATGATTTATGTTTCATCGTTTCCACCCTTATCAATTTTGATTTTCACTCCTTTGTGGAGTAACCTCGTACATGAATGGAGTATAAAACACAAATGTGAAATCCTTGTGAAATATGATTGTCATTTATTTTACCTTTTTACATGGTGTTTTCCAAATTTCAGTTGAAAAAGGGGGGATGATGGGTCTTTACGTTACCCTGCTTGTGAATTTATTGTATTTCACAAGTAAATTAGCAAGTTTATATAAATCTTTCTCAATTTCTAATTTTGTTTTAAGATTCTTATTTATATCACCAAGAGACTAAATCCAATTGGCATAATAATAACCATTACTTAACGCAACACGTTGTATATAACCGGATAAACTTTCACATTCAAAAGGTGGTGGTACTGGTAGTAGATGATCTATAGAATGATTAACTTACATAATATTCTACACTAATAAAATAGCGAGAGATTCAATCTCTCGCTGTAAACTTTAATTATTATTCCGGTAAATTATGGAGAATATTCCGTTAAAATATGACTCAATTCCAGTGAATTATGAAATTCATTCCGGTTATTTATGACTCTATTTTGGCAGTTAATGAAAAATTACATCAGGCACCCTTTTCGTCATATTTTCTCGCGTCCTGGACAAAGAGAACGCCGAGTTCGTGGTGGTCACCTTCGTAGAGGGCGCGTTGGACGAAGCGGATCTCGCCCTTGGTATCGAAGACCTCGAGCTTGCAGTGGGCACGGTTTTTTTGCAGTGCCTCGTAGAAGGTATTTTCGTCACGTACCAATACACCATTGGCTTTCGCAATCAATTCTCCCACCTGAAGCCCCATTTTACTTGCGGGTGATTCAGGAATGACGCCAATAATCATGACCCCTTGATTTTTTCTTGAAAAATAAGGCGGCAGGCTCTCATCCTTCATATAAGCCAATAAGGCTAAGAATTCACGGCCAATAACTGCCAAAGCAGCGGCCACGATGGAAACAAGTGGGTACCAATAACTTGCGATCGAAATGAGTGCGATGAACACACCAAGAGTCATTACCCTCCGACCGTGCAGATGGATTGCTTTTGCCGGAAGCATTCCTTTGACCTGCTGCTGAAAGCCTATCGCAAAGGGAACAAGAATCAAAGAATACTCGTTTGCGCCTAAATGGAAGACCGGCCACCATTCAAATGGAAGCTGAAGTGCATTCCCTGGGATCAGTAAAAATAACGGCATCATCCAAAAACGTTTTACTTCATGTGCACCAACACTTTGGCCGCGTTTACTTTTTGTAATTTTAGGCGATGTTCCTTTAGCACCATTTTTAAAAATGAGGATACCTTCTGCTATTATCAATAAGCCCATAACCACAACAATCGAAGGATACACCTTATCACTTATAGATTGGAACGACTTTGAAAAAAGCGGAATCGACAAGTTATTTTCAGCGATTAAAATAACCGCGAAAAAGGCAGCCCCAACCGTGTAGGCCGGTGACACTAACCGTATATTGGTCGTTAGTGACCACAACAGCGTAAATCCAGCTATAAGAAGGATAGCAGCAAATGGTACGGTGATCCCTGCTGCAACTACCACAAATGAAAGGATAAGCCCAATGATCATTCCCAGTGGGAATAACTGCCGCAGCTCAAAATAGGCATCATGCGCCCGCACATGGAAATTTTTCCGTTCCCGTTTCACTCTCAACACACCTAAAAGCGCTGAAAGGAAAAGAAGATAGTATAAAACAGGATGAAGAAATAACTTGCCTGTCCCTTTAAGTAGCTCTACAAGCCATATTTGCACCATTTCCTGTCACCTGCCTCTATTTATATTTCTAGTAATCTATCATGTAAAAGTCCTTAAAGATTATTTTACCAAATTTACACTGTAAAACATATTGCTAGTTTCTAGAAATATTTAAAATGTCGTAACAATGTGGGTTTTGATGATGTGGTTAGGAGGGAATTCCGCCAACATTTGTTGAAATTCCGCGAAAGCTTGGCTTATTTCCGCCAACTTAAAAACTATTTCCGCGGAAATTCCCAATAATTCCGCCAAACTAGACAATATTTCCGCCCCCCCCCATTTTGCTGAAATCAAAATAAAAACAGAGGCCGCAGCCTCTGCTTTTTGATTACTTCGTGATCAATTTCAATGCCATTTGCAGCTGCAAATCGTTCTTCTCTTTTTTTACTTCTTTGACGACGGCTTCCTCTAGCTTGGCAGCGGTTTTGACATCGATTTTTCCAGTTGGTTCCAGGTTATTTTGCTGCTGGAAGCCCTTCACGGCCATTTTAGTTTGGGCAGTAAAGTATCCGTCCTTCCGTCCAGGCGCAAATCCTAAGCCAGCTAAAATTTCTTGGGCATTTTTAATCTGCTCATTGTTCATATCCTCTACGAGCGGCTTCTTGACTTGAATCGGATGGGAGGCAAAGATTGCCGGCTGTTTAATTGCTACATCCGGTTTGATTCCTTTTTTATGAATCCAATGCCCATCGGGAGTTAGCCACTTGGCCAACGTAAGCTTAATATTGCTGCCGTCTCCCATTGGCATTGGCTGCTGTACCGTTCCTTTGCCAAACGTGGTTTCACCCACTAGTTGATATCCGGTCGCCTCTTTCAGGGATCCCGCTAATATTTCTGAGGCGGAAGCACTGCCTTTGTCGACCAGCACAAGGACAGGATAATCCTTTTTCTCGGAAATGGTAGAGAAGTACCGTTCTTTTTTTCCGTTACGCCCTTCAATCTGCACATACGGCTTATCCTTCGGGACAAATTCTTTTAAAATATCACCAACACTATCTAAAAATCCGCCGGGATTGCCGCGCACATCAAGAATCAAGCCTTTGATATCATCGTTTTCCAACGCTTTTAATTCCTTTTTAAAATCTGCCGCTGTATCTTGTGAAAAAGAGGTAATCTCAATATAGCCAACCTTCTTGCCATCATGCTTTTTAACGGAAGCATGAACTGTCTCAAGTGGAATCTCATCCCGCTTTACATCAATGGTTAAAGGATCTTTTAAACCCTTCCTGGCAATTTCTAAATTAACGGTCGTGCCTTTTTTTCCACGAATTTTAATGGTTGCCTTATTGAGGTCGAGACCCTCCACACTATGCCCGTCTACTTTTAAAATTTGATCATTTGGTTTGATGCCTGCTTTTTCAGCTGGAGAATTTTTAAAAGGAGAGACAATTACAATTTTCCCATCAACCATACCGACCTCGGCACCGATGCCTTCAAAGGACGATTCCAATGTTTGCGTGAATTGCCTGGCCGTTTCCTTGTCCATATAAACGGAATATGGATCCTTTAGAACGGAGAGCATCCCTTGAATCGCCCCTTCAACCAGCTGCTCCTGATCCACTTTTTCCACATAGCGTCTTAGGATCATATCGTAGGCCTGCGCCACTTTGTCAAGGTCTTCTGTATTTTCTTCGGAATTAATAGCTTGTTCTTTGGGGGCGGCCTTCTCTTCAAGTTTAGGGGCTGCTTCCGTCCGATTAAGAAATTTCATTCCAGCATAGGTGCCCCCCGCGCCAGTAAGCAGCGAACCCGTCATCAACAGGGCGATCCATTTTCGATTCATCCGAATCCTCCTCAAGTTTAAAAATGCCTGTCAGCTCAATTTTTTCTAAAAAGGCCCAAATTCCTGCCCGCTTATTAACTTATATGTGAGGAGTGGACGAGTTATGATTGAAACATATGCACAAAAAAAAGAGAAGCAACAGCTTCTCCAACATTTTTTATAGTGGTACGATCCCCATTGGATTGATGGCTGAATGATAGGCCCATCGCCCTTGATAGAGTTCAAAGTGTAAGTGCTGGCCATGAGAATCACCGGTATTCCCCATAATGCCAATCTGCTGTCCTTTGCTCACTGTTGTACCTTCTCCAACCATTCTTGTTTGCATATGGGCATAAACGGTTGTATAGGTTTGACCATTAATATTATGCAAAATATAGACTACGTTTCCATAACTACTTGAGTAATGTGAGACATATACTACTCCATCTGCTGCCGCAACAATTGGTACCGTGCCGGCTTTGGCGATATCAACGCCATAGTGGAATGCCCCGCCGCGTCCGCCAAACCCCGAGGTAATAACACCTGAAGTCGGTCTTGTGAAGCTTCCGCCAGAAACCGGAGGTGCAGCTGAAGCACCTCCACCTCCGCCGCTAGTTGATGCATTACCTTGAGCCTTAGTAGCCTTAGCAGCCGCCGCAGCAGCAGCTGCCGCTGCCGCCGCCTTAGCCTGGCGATCTTGTTCTAGTTTAATTGACATTTGAATTGCATTCTCTTGTGCCGCAAGGATTTGCTCTTGTTCTTGCAAATCCATTGCATGTTCATGTTCTTCTTGCTCTTGATTGACTAAGTTCGCTAGTAGTTTATCTTTTTCCGCCTTTTGAGCAGCCAATTGCTGCTTCATTTTTTCTAAGTCTGCGAGCATCTTTTCAAGTCCCGCAAGGTCTTTTTCGACCTGTGCCTTGTTTAACTCAAGCTGCTTCTTGTCAGCCTCATGCTGTTTTAAGATATCCTGATCCGCTTGCATGATCGTTGCGACAGCGTTTGCCCGGTCAATGAAATCGCTAAAGCTCGATGAACCCATTAACACATCAATGTAATTGACCATCCCGCCAGTTTCCTGATAACTGCGCGCACGGTCCTTCAACAGCACATTACGTTTTTCAATCCGCTCCATGATAATCTTCGTTTCTTCCTGGAGCTTCGCAATCTCTGCTCTTGTTTCTTCTATCTTAGCCGTTTTCTCATTCATTTTGGTCGTGGTATCACCGATTGCAAAATCAATCCGTTTCATATCACTTTTTACTTCTGCCTGCTGGTCTTTTATCGAATTAATCTTTTCGTTCGCTTCATTTAACCCGGATTTTACATCGGAGCGTTTCTCTTGAATTTTACTTTGATCACCTTTTAGTTTGGAGATGGAGGCTGCTTCTGTTTTTATCGATAGTCCACCAAAAGCTGTCCCCATTCCAATGGATGCCGCAATTGTGAGCATCATTACCTTTTTTCTCATTTCTTTTGGTTCCCCTCTCCCTATGTACAGGTACATCTCTTTTTCTACGATTTATAAAAATCTTATTCTTGTAAACTAAAAATTCAGGAAGGACCCTTTTTTTAGTCCTTCCTGATAAAATTAAACCTTTAAGAACTTTCGAACGGACATGACACTGCCCCAAACGCCAATTAAAGCGCCCATTAAAAGCAAAATGCCGGAAACTTGATAAACAAATGGTTCAAATGGCAGCACCTTGATAAAGGTACCTTCGAGCCTAGGTCCAATGTAATCATAGGCACGATAATAGGCAATTGAAATAAGGATGATTGGCAAAATCGATCCAAGAATGCCGAGCCATAAACCTTCTAAGAAAAATGGCCAGCGTATAAAGGTATTTGTTGCGCCTACTAATCTCATAATCTTTATTTCTCTTCGTCTCGCAATAATCGTAATTTTAATTGTATTCGAGATTAAGAAAATTGCTGTAAAGAACAAGCCAATGATCAGAACTACACCCACATTGCGGCTCGCATTAATAAATTTAAATAACTTCTCGACTTTGCCCTGTCCATATTTTACTTTTGCCACATAATTTAGCTTTTCAAGCTTTTTAGATACAACCATTGTGTCTGTCGGTTTTTTCGTTTTTACGACAAATACATCGTTAAGCGGATTATCTTGTTCAAAAAGCTTAAATGCCTTACCATCCTCACCAAGACTGTCAACTAAATTATCAAGTTCTTTCTGTTTTGGAGAAAATTTGACACTTTTTACCTCAGGAATCTTTTCAATCTCACCTTTTAATGATTGCTGTTCTTCTTGATTCGCAGCAACATCGATGTGAACGCGAATTTGCACGTCTTCTTCTATGGTTTGTGCCACTCTGTTAAGATTCATCATAATAACGAAAAAGACACCGACTAATATCAAGGTAACGGTCACAGCACTTACGGATGCAAACGTCATCCAGCCATTTCGGGCAATACTTTTTAAACTTTCACGGGCGTGACGGCCAATTGTTCTAATTTTCATAACCGTAATCACCTCTTTGTTCATCGCGAACAATCTTTCCGCCTTCAATGGCGATCACGCGATGCTTTATTGTATTGACAATCTCCCTGTTATGGGTTGCCATCACGATTGTCGTTCCTCTTGTATTAATTTCTTCAAAAATGTTCATGATTTCCCATGATGTTTCAGGGTCAAGGTTTCCTGTCGGCTCATCCGCAATCACCACTTTGGGTGAGTTCACGATGGAACGGGCAATCGATACACGCTGCTGCTCCCCGCCTGAAAGCTCTGTCGGCAGCATTCTTGCCTTATGCTTCAGGTTAACCAGATCTAATACTTCCATCACACGCTTCTTAATGAACTTTGGCTGTGCTTCAATAACCTCAAGGGCAAATGCCACATTTTCATAGACGGTTTTAGATGGCAGCAATTTGAAGTCCTGGAAAACGACACCAAGATTCCTTCTAAAAATCGGAACCTTACTCATTTTTAATTTGGCGAGATTGACACCATTCATCGAGATTGTCCCAGATGATGGTACCTCTTCACGGTACATCATTTTAATGAATGTCGATTTCCCCGCACCACTTGGGCCAACGACATAAACAAATTCGCCCTGGTTTATCCGCACGTCTATGCCATTAATGGCCGTAACGCCATTCCGATACTTTTTATATACCTCTTGTAGTTCTATCATAGTTTATCACCTATAGTTAAAGTTATTTCGAATCTCAATATTCGACATAATCTTATTTTATTTGCAAAATAGACCAAAATAATAAACGAAATGTGCATAATTTCGCATAAATCTATTATAACATCATAAAACGCTAAAAAAAGCGGTAAAATTATTACAGTTTCTTTTCAAAAGATACATTAGTTGACAAAGTTCGCCAAAACCACGACATCTTTGCAATAAATTTGGTCACGCGTTTCCTGTTCACCATTTTTTCCCACAAATAAAAAACGCTCTGCACTTTAATCACAGAACGTTTTGTTATTTTACTTTTTACCTGCAAGCCACTCGGCAACTTTGTCAACATCGTCACCTGTTGCCATACCAGGAGGCATTACGCCTTTATCACCGGTTTTACCATTTTTAATAATATCTGCAATTTCATCTTTAGAATATGTTGCTCCAACCTTTGTTAGGTCTGGACCAACTGCTCCTTTAAGATCCCCACCGTGGCAGCTTGAGCACTTTTGATCGTAAATCTTTTGTCCTTCGCCCGCTGAAGCCGTTTCGGTTCCACCGCCGTTATTCTTTTCTTTTGATGTGTCATTGCCGCCCCCACATGCAGCAAGTCCCATTACTAGGGAAGTCCCTAGCAACAATGTTAGTAGCTTTTTCTTCATAACGAATCCCCTTTCAGAAATAAATACCATCAATGCTTTATTATACCAGTGACTATGCCCGTTTAAAACCCTCACCTAAGACCTCTGCTGCGTCCATAACGACCACAAATGCAGATGGGTCAAGGGTTTTGACCAATTGTTTCAATTTTGTGAACTCCGTTTGGTCCACCACGCACATAAGAACTGGTCGTTCATGGTCTGTAAAACCACCATATGCTGATAGTTTTGTCACACCACGGTCAATTTTATTCAAAATTCCTGCGCGAACTTCTTCCTGTTTACTAGTAATAATCATGGCCATTTTGGATCTGCCAAAACCAACCTGAACGAGGTCAATCGTTTTGCTTGTCACATAAAGGGCAATTAACGCATACAAACCCTTTTCAATATTAAAAACAAGTGCGGCTGTTAGGACGATTAACCCATCTATCATGACCACACATCGGCCAAGTGTAAAGCCCGTGTATTTATTAATGATTTGGGCGGCAAGGTCTGTACCGCCTGTAGATGCTTTTCCTCGAAACACAATTCCGAGCCCAAGTCCTACACCGATTCCGCCGAACAAGGCACCCAGCAAGGCGTCGTGTGTCCACGGCTCCAAATTGTTTGTCGAAAATACGACAAACGGTAAAAAGATTGTACCCACCAGCGTTTTTACCCCAAATTGTTTTCCTAAAAAAATGACACCGGCAATAAACAATGGAATATTAAACGCCCATTGAACATAAGCCGGCTCCCACCCTACAACTGTTTTTAGAATGGTGCTAATCCCGCTGACGCCGCCTGAAGCCACTTGGTTGGGCAGTAAAAAAACATTAAATGAAACTGCGATAATAGCAGCACCAATCAAAACAAAAATGTAATCAATGGCCACCCTTGTTTTTGGATAGGTTTGCATCAGATTGTTCAAAATATTCATACTGGTATTCTCCTCTAAAAATCCTTTTGCAAAAAAAGTTTTTATAATAACCGAAAGTGAGTATAGCATGGGGAAAATATAGTGTAAATAACAGTAAAGTGACGCGATAAAGGGCTAAAATTTACATTAGCATTTGCTATTAACCTCTTTTTCATAAGAGGGGCGAATTTGACAAATATTTGCCCAAATAGGAAAGCAAAAACTTTACCGAATTATGGTATAATCTGTTGAGAAGGAGGTGGAATAGATGGAGCAATTGTTGAAACAAATAATGGAACAAATGAACAAGCGATTTGATAGCATGGATCAACAGTTTGTTGGAGTGAACCAACGATTAGATAGAGTGGAAGAAAACATTCATTCTCTAGAGAATACTGTTAACAATCATGCCTCGGAATATCGCAGCCATTTTCGACATATCGGATCTAAGCTGGATCGACATGAAAATATGCTTGGCATAATTGGTGAGGTAATTAAGTTTCCTCCATACGAATATAAACCATCAACTAATAAGGAATAATCTTTTATCATTTGCCACCTATTCCCCGCTTGTTCATCATTAACGGAAAAAAATCCCAAAAAGAAAAGCCTTTGCCGCTTCTATGCCGACAAAGGCTATTTCAAATTTTTATTATGAAATTCTTGAACGCAAATAAGCATTAATAAACTGATCTAAATCCCCGTCCATAACCGCCTGAACATTTCCGCTTTCAGTAGATGTCCGGTGATCCTTTACCATCGAATACGGATGGAAGACGTAGGAACGAATTTGACTGCCCCAGCCAATTTCCTTTTGCTCACCACGGATTTCAAGTAGCTCTTGTTCTTTGCGCTCAATTTCAAGCTGATACAGTTTGGCTTTTAACATTTTCAACGCTGCCTCGCGGTTTTTAATTTGCGAACGTTCCGCTTGGCATGTGACAACAACATTCGTTGGCAAGTGGGTAATCCGGATGGCCGAATCGGTGGTGTTAATATGTTGTCCGCCCGCACCAGTGGCACGATAGGTATCAATTTTTAAATCCTCTGTCCGAACTTCTATTTGAATGTCATCATTAAGTTCAGGTATGACTTCACAGGAAACGAACGATGTATGACGGCGGCCTGAAGAATCAAACGGCGAAATCCTTACCAAGCGGTGAACCCCTTTTTCCGCTTTTAAATACCCGTAAGCATTATGTCCTTTAATAGCTAGCGTCACACTTTTAATCCCCGCTTCATCACCTGGAAGATAATCAAGCGTCTCTACCTTAAAACCTTTTTTCTCAGCCCAGCGGGTATACATCCGCAACAGCATCGAGCCCCAGTCCTGCGATTCCGTACCGCCTGCACCCGGATGAAGCTCTAATATCGCATTATTTTTATCATACTCCTCGCTCAAGAGAAGCTGCAGTTCAAATTGACTTAGGCGCT
The DNA here is from genome assembly GCF_000307875.1 of Neobacillus bataviensis LMG 21833. Lineage (GTDB taxonomy): Bacteria > Bacillota > Bacilli > Bacillales > Cytobacillaceae > Neobacillus > Neobacillus bataviensis. Next base: position 66,657 of record NZ_AJLS01000009.1, on the reverse strand, counting down.
CTGTTAGCTGCTGAAGTTCTTCCTCCAGCTCCGCCCGAAGTTCTTCATCATTTTCTTCCTTCACAAGCTCATAGGTCAATTCCAGGTTCTCATACGAGTCACTTAATTCAGTAAACTCATTTACCTGATCCTTTAAGCCATTGGACTCACTGATAACGAGTTGTGCCTTCTCCTGATCATTCCAAAAATCAGGCTGGAGCATTGTATCATCTAGCTCAGCGATGCGGGCTTCCTTATTTTCAAGGTCAAAGAGACCCCCTAAAGTCCGCTAATGTCTTAGCTGTTTTTTCAAGTTCATGACGAATTTCTGCTAATTCCATTTCCTTCACCTCTATAAAAATATAAATTACGTCCGGTTTGTTCTAGTCAGTTCCTTTTCCATTATAGCTTGATAACTAGGTAAAATTCAAAGGTAACAAAAACCCTCCACTTTAAACTTCAATCAATTTTACACTAGAATCCACTAAACTTCCTTAGTATTTATATATTTCATTCTGTCAAAAATGGTACTATTAAGTTAGTATAGAGTGGAAAAATAACCTTTTAAGCCAGCCATAAATACATAATGAATAAATACTTTTCACATTAAATAATGAGGATAAAACATAGAAAGATCAAAGGAGTGAGGGAAATGGAGCATATAAACCGAAATGATCGTTGTCCGTGTGGGAGTGGAAAAAAGTATAAAAAGTGCTGCGGAATGAACGAAGCTGTTTCGATCACCCAGATTATTGAAAACGAAATCGATGAACTGCAAAAGCAGCTTCTTCACTTTGCCTATTACCACTATGGACATGAAATACAAGAGGATTTTGAAGTTCTTGAATCGGTGATAGACATCGATCAGGAGCAGGAACGAGAATTTTATGAGCTGATTCATGCCATTTGGTTTTCCCTTTTTGAAGGGTTAGTTGACGGAAAAACCATCATTGAAAAATTTATCACGGTTGAGGGCGGAAAAATTAAGCGGCCGAAACTGAAACAAATTTTACAAACATGGACATATGCCAGAACGATCGCGGGAAAGGTGCTTAATGTTGAAAACAACAAGCTGACGATTGAAGATGGTTTCACATCGGAACAAATGGAGACCGTCATAACCAATTTGCCGATCACGATTGAGGAAGGGGATTTCTTTATTGGCATTCTGCTCCCTTACGAGCAAAATTATGTCTTTTTCCCATCACCCTTTGATTTACCGGATCTCAAGCCTGAACATGCCTTTTCCTACATTGTAGAAAGCAGCCTTGACAGCGATTATGACTCCCCACAGGAGTATTTGACTGATTTTTTCATGGAGGTCTTAAGTGAGCTCCCGATGATTGGCGGTCTGCTTGAAGTGGATGAATTGGACTGGCCAGCCCCCATTTACAAACAGGTGGCAGACCAATTCAAGGAAAAACTGGAAATGGTTCTCCCGCCTCCTATCGTCGACACAGGGATTATTCTTTGGCTAAACTTTTGTCAAAAAAGGCAAAAACGGATCCAAAATCCCAATATTTATGTCGCAGCCCTGCATTATTTACTAACCATGATTGCTCCGATAGAAGAAATGGTTACACAAAAGGAATTGGCGAAAGAATACGGCGTTTCTGCCGGCAGTATTTCCTCCATTGTTTCAGAGCTTGAATTCGAATTAGCGGAAGAGATTGCCGAATTAATGGGTCTTGTATATGGTGGTGAACAGCCTTCTGACCTCCCTCCAATGGGAAAAGCACCCGTCATCCAGTTCCCTAACAGCCGAGGCACGACGAAGGAAGAAAAGTTAAATGGTGCTGGGGCATTAGTCCAGCCATTAACCAGTGGAAATCCTGTTCATAAAAAGACCGCACGGAAGGTTTCCAGACGAGACGAAGAACGGGCACGAAACTTAATCTATGATGCCTATCAATCGGACGGGAAGCAGCGTTATAAATTCGCCGAAGAAGCATTAAAGCTAAACCCCAATTGTGTCGATGCCTATGTCATTCTTGCTGAAAAGACAAAAAGCCTGGAAGAAGCCTTTTTCCTGTATGAAAAAGGAATACAGGCTGGGGAAAGGGAACTGGGTAAAGCCTTTTTCAAAGAAAACAAGGGACATTTCTGGGGCTTAATTGAAACAAGACCATACATGCGGGCAAAGCTTCATTACGCAGAGGCGCTATCCCTTTTAGGAAAAATAAATGAGGCGGTAAAACAATACGAAGAACTCCTCGAGTTAAATCCAATGGATAATCAAGGGGTGCGCTATTCTTTATTTGTCGCCTATATTGATTCAGGTGAGTTTAAAAAAGCCGGCCATCTGCTTCAACAATATGAAGAGTCTTCGGCGCAAGGCTTGTATAACAAGCTTTTACTCGAGCTGCATGAAAACGGCTTTACTAAAGAGGCCGAAATGCTTTTGAAGGCAGCAAAGAAAGAAAACAAACATGTGATTGGCTATTTAACCGGCCAAAAACGGCTCCCTGCCTATCCACCTGAATTTTTTGGTTTTGGTGATGAAAATGAAGCCATTGTTTATGCGGATATGCATCTGCATTTGTGGGGGAAGATTGATGGATTGCGGGAGTGGTTGAAGGGTAAAAAATAATCGCAACAAAAACGAGCGGAGAAGAAGCCCCGCTCGTTTTATTATGGGTTAGTAATTTTTTTAGGTGCATGGGCAGCTTCCCTAAAGGCATTGTCTCCGCCATTACTATGGCATGCTGAACAAGCTTTTTCCTCATTTTTAGTGCCCTTATTATGGTCAGGGTTATCTGGATTAATCGCTTTACCAGTTTCCTTATCATAGATTGCTTTACCCGTTACACCGTAAATTTGCGTTGATCCATTATGACATTTGCTGCAGAATTCTCGTTCATTCTCAGCATTCCACTCAATACCGGATGAAATAAATTTATCCTTATCATCAGTAATTTTTATATTGCCTAATTCAGCTCTTAACATTTTTATATTATTGGAACTATGTGTTTCATGACATTCCGCGCATGGAATCTGGCCATCTAAATTACTGCCACTATCAGCGGCCGCTGTTATTTTGTGTCCGGATTGACTAATATACGTTGTACTGCTGTAATATTGTTTAATATCTGTAATCACTTTTTGACTTTTTTCATCTTTTTTCCCATTATGGCAGCTCAAACATAATGAAAAATCATCTGCCTTGCCCGTTGCTGTACTAGCTTTTTTATACGTTCGAATATGACTATCTTTATCGGAGATAGCTTTAAAACTGTTTGGATTTTCCGGTGTCCCTGGAATATGTGGATTATGACAGCTAGTACATGAACTCCCAGAGCTTTGAACATGCTGATTGGTTTTAAGCTCAGCTTTATGGTCTGCAACCTTAGGCGCAATCTTCGTTCCTGTTGTCCCATCATGGCAAGCCATACAGACATTTTCTTCATCATTCCCAAATATTCCGCCCTCAAGGCTTTCATTCTTACCGTTATGTGCACTGTGGCAGTAGGCACATGCATTGGTTACATTTGAAAAATTCCCATGTATATTGAAGTCTAACGATCGTTTATGGTCTGGTATGTCAGCAAGGTTTGTATCGGGATCTTGAATAAGATCTTTCACATCTTGATGATTGGCACTGACCGTTGTGAATTTCAAAAACCTTGGAATGATATTTTCCCCTGGCCCATTCGAGAAATTTGGATTCAAATAAACATAATAGGTTGTACGGGGATCAAATGGCTTATCCGGTGTAAAGGTATAAATATAAGCACTAATCTCATCCGATAGCTTCGATGTCTTTATTTTTTTCTCTTTTCCTGTAATTTCTCCAAAAAATGTTACCAATGGTTGAGTGGTAGTTATTGGTTCCGAACTTCTTACATCAATTAACACTTCATAATTCAATGGAACACGAGTCATATCTTCCGCAGGAAGAAAAGTTTCAGGGACAATTTTTCCTGGTTCATATTCGCCAGCTAGCCCCTTTGGGATGAGAAACATTTTTTCCATATATGGCCTTTTACCCATTTGTTCATCAGCGGGCAGATTTACTGCAGCTGACACAATGGATAGTTGACTCGTAGTGATTTCTACAGCAGAAGTTTGCCCTTGATTGGTAAGTCCATTTTTAATAGCCATCGAAGTATTTTTACTCTGTTCTCCTCCAGTAATAGTAAAAGAGTGGTCAATCTTATTGCTTACCCCATTCTCGTCAGTGACTACAAATGTTAAGTTATGAACCCCGTCATTGAAGTCTTTTAAAAAAGAGAAGTCGGCATATTTATCATGCATTGTTATTGATAGCTTTCCCTCACCAGTAATTTCAATAGGCTGCTGTGAATCACCCAGCTGTTCAAATATCTTTATTGACAGCTTGTCAGACGAAGTTTGATCTTCGGAAATTGTTCCTGTAAATTCAACCGTTGAAACATCCAACATCGCTCCTGCATTCGGCGTAATAATCGCTATTTCAGGAACACCTGATGCTGATAAGGCAACGTTTTTAGGAGAATATAAAAGGAAGGAACTAAGAAAAAGGCTCCAAATAACAACATATGAAATTAGCTTTCGTTTGTAGTTCGTCCTTTTCATGATATTCATCCTTTACTTTTTCATAGTATAACAGGGGTTTAAATTTATTATATCAACTGAATTAACATGAATTATCGTTGTTAAGTTAAATCTTTTTGACAATTTGTCTTCTCGCTGGAATAATAAAACAAGGCAGTAATAATGAATATTACTACCTTGTTTATCTACTATTCATTTTGCTGGGCTAACTAATAGTAGGGCTATTGGTTAGCTTTTTTTAACGGATTTTATTTTTACCGCTATAATCTCCGCCTGGTACGACAGGAGTATCGATCTTATGTGTGCTTTGGTGACAAGACCAGCAAACTGCCATGTTTGTGAACTTCTTGTTAGAAGAACCGCCAACACTTACATCTTTCATGTAATCTTTAGCAACCGCATCTGACCACCCTTTTCCACCTTGGGCAACTGGTTTTTTCAGATCATCAATTGTTTTTCCAGCTGTGTCCATCAAAGTCGTAATATCTGTACCGTGAGCATAGTGACAAGCTGCACAGTTTCTACCTTGTGAACTAGAGTTAGAAGTATGCGTGTAAAGGAAATCATGATTCGTGTTTCCAGCAGTTTTTCCTGCGTTACTAGGTCTGCCAGCAGTTCTGCTTGCAGCATAGTCATCGTGACAGGCCGCACAGAATTGAGAATAATTGATTTTATCTTGAGAATCTTTTGGTCCAATTGATTTCGTTATTTTTAATCCTGAATTGGTTGTAGAGGCATTGATTGCTGCAAAGTCAGGATCATCTGATAAAGAAAGATTAATCGTTTTAACTCCGTTTTGTACAGGCACTTTAACACCATTCACTGTTCCATATGCAAAAGGGACACTACCGATAACATTTTCTTTTAATAATCTATCGTTCACAGATCCGTGCGGATTATGACAGCTTGAACATTCTAATTCGTTAGTATCTTTATTGAGATATGCACCAGGAGCCTTTCCATTTATGATTCCTGATGATACATTATGCATGGATTCACTTTCATGAGATTCGCTGAAGATACCAGCGCCGCTAGCAGTTTGGACGTTATAAAAGCCCATTGTACCGTCATGACAGGATAAACACATATCATATTCTGCATTTTTGAATTTCAATAAGCGGCTGTCATCACCATTATGTGTGCTGTGGCAGTTCGCACATGAGTTTGTATTGTTTTGGAAATTTCCATGTGTTTTATGTTGATTTACTTGACCACTGTTATCAATTGTACCAACATTAATTCCAGGTGCTGGGTTGCTGGGTGTTGGTGTGAAATTCCCCTCTGCAGATGCAAGGGCAGCAAACATACTTAACATTATAAGCGTCAGCAATGCGGAAAAGCCTATTTTTATCTTGCTCATTTCTAAAAACCTCCCAAATTTCCTTCTCTCTCTTTCTCTCTCTGTTTTTCTCTTTCTTTTCGTAAACCCTTTCCTAGTCTCAGTTCTTTTTTGCATCACCCCCTTTAAGTTAAGGTTTAACTTGAACCATGGAACTAAGCTAATTAGTAAAAAACTGATATTCTTTGATTGATGGTATCCGTTACGTATATTGCATCTCGATCATCGATAAACAGGCCATTGGGCAGGTAAAGCTGACCATTATCTGTCCCCATGCCTCCTAAAACACGTGCTTCATTTCCCTCTTTGTCGTATGCATAGATGTTATGAGATAAATTGCTTACCACATAAACAGTCCCTTTTGAATCAATGGCAACTCCTCTTGGATTAACAAATATAGAATTCCCTTTTCCATCTTTTGAACCATTAATAACTTTTATAAATTTACCTTCTTTATCAAACACTTGAACTCTATTATTTCCAGAATCAGTGACATAAATTTGTTTATCTTTGTCGACTGCTACCGCATTGGGTGCAATAAACCTGCCCTCATCTTGACCCGGCCCGCCGATTTCCATTAATTTTTTTCCTGCTAAATTAAACACAAATAGTTTGTTTTCCTTAATATCTGTAACATATAATTTTTCATCATATATACGCATTCCACCTGGAGCCTTTATAGCTTTCTCCGGATCGGGGAAATATTTGATAAATTCCCCTTTAGAATTAAAGATTGAAATGTTTGCATTATACAAATCCGCTACATAAATATTTTCATCTTTATCCCCGGTGATTCCGTATGGAAATTGAAACTGTCCTTTTTCCGACCCTGCTTTACCAAATTTCAATACATTATTTCCAGCTTGATTAAAAACCTGTACCTGATTATTCTTTGTGTCTGTTACATAAATGAACTCGCCAATCTTCGATACATCCATTGGTTTATTTAGAGGTGATTCAAAGCTGCCATAAAAAGATTGTCTAAACTCCGGCTCCCCTCCTACAGGATTTGCTGCTGCCACAATCGGCTTGAGTGTTGACCCTAAATCCAAAAAAGTGATGGCCGAGAATAGGGCTGTAGAAAGGACAACCATCGCACTCATCCATATATATACAGTGGTCTTTTTCAATTCTAGTCATCTCCTTTTATTTGTCAGTCTTATCTTTAGCTGCTAATCTAGTTAATGCTTCTGATGCTGGTTTATAAAGAGGGTCATAGCTCAATGCCTTTTTGTAGAGCTCTTCCGCATCTTTAACATTGCCTTGGTCCTCTGCTACTCTTCCAATCTCGAAGATAATGTCATTATTGACCGGCATTAACTTGTCTGCTTCCTGAAGGGATGCCAACGCATCTTTATACATTTTAAGCTTTCGATAAACCATTCCTTCTAATAAGTAACCCTTATAGTCTTTCGGCGCTAACTCAACAGCCTGTTTAGACTGCTTAAGGGCATCGTCATAGCGTTTTTCATCATTATAGACAAGTCCTAAATTGAAATAGGCACTGACATTCTTTTTATCCAAATCGATGGCTATTTGTAATTGTTTTACTGCATCCTCACTCTCGCCTTTTAAATGGTAGGAATAACCTAAATTTACCCGGTGTTCTGGTTTATTAGGCTCCTTGCTTACTAAGGTCTCATAATAGGCAATTTGCTGGTCTAATCTGTTTTGATCTTTCGTCCAAATGAATTTTTCACAGATAAGGTAACCGCCAATCAAGCTGATTAGTAATGTGGCAATGATTAACGATATCCCCTGCCATTTGGTATAGCGGTCATTTCGCTTTTTCGTTCGTGTTTCCTTGTTTGGTTCAGGCTTTTCTATAATTGGGAGTTCCTGGGCCTCCATAAGTATCCTCCTCAAAGTGCATCTATTTTTGTTTAGAAAAAGAGCTCTGCGCCGTAAAACCGAATCAATTTTTATGACAGCTTGTGCATCTCTTTTCCACATGGCAGGTGTAGCACATTGCTTCCGGTCTCTTAACATTATCGACAGGAATAGGGTGACCTTCTCGCCAATTTTTAAGATGTTTCATCTGATGGCACGTAGAACAATTCACAGTATTATTACTAGCCGTATTTGATTTGTTAGGATCGTGGCATGTATAGCATTTTTGTTCATTTTTACTGGCCTCAGTTCCATGATTACCGATAAATGCTTTCGAATGACTTGCTGGACGCGTTTTATGGCAATCTTGACAAAAAGTATTTTCTTTTGCGTAGGTGTGCTCATCCTTGTTTGATTGCCCGCTGTCAGTATTTAAATACTTGTCAATGGTTGATGCTTCTTCATACCCTTCCAGCTTGGCAGTTGACATATATTTATGGCATGAATTGCAGTCCTGTAAATCTGTTTTTGCCATGACACCGTGATTTTTGATTTTGAAATCTGCCTTTTTATGGCTCTTTGGAATCATTCCAGTCGTATGGCATGCACTGCATTCAGTGGTAATCTTTCGTGCGATATGACAATCCATGCATGTTTCCATGGTTGGGCGGGTGAATTTTAAATCTGCCATTGCCGCCTGCCCTACTTTACTGTCCCATTTATCATAGTCAGTCTTGAAGGTCATATTTCGATCGGCAATTTTCCCATGGGCAACGTTGCTGTGGCATTGCGTACATGTAATCTTTTTATCTGAGTGCTGCTGATGGGGAATAATGATATCCCCTGATGGTGTAAATTCGCGTGTTGAAATAGTGTGGCATTTTTCGCATGCACTATCGGGTATTTCTTTCGGCATCCGAATGATCGCTGCCGTTATACCCTCTTCTTTTCGTAATTCCTTTATAAGACCTTCTGCTTTATCCTTCGCTATCTGTTTGACCCCTGGTTCGATATGACAATTAACACAATCCACTTCACTGTGGGTAGAGGCTTTCCATGTATAATACTCCGGCTTCATCTCATGACACGATGAGCAAAACTTTGAGCCGGAGGTTGCTTCCAGCCCAAAAATCCCCAGTGAAAAGAAGATGACTAGAAAAAATAATGTTAGTGTCACGAATTTAATTAACTTATAACGATAACGAGGAGGGGCCTGCTGGTCGTGTTTGTGATCTTCTTCCATAAAAGCGTCCCTCCAGATTCAATTTCTTAGTTTTTTACATCGTCCTTGAAACCAGTTCGATGGCAATATTGGCAATAAACATCTGTTGGTGCTTTTGCATCTGTAGATTCAGCTTTTGGCTTTTCACGATCATGGCAGATAAAACATTCAGCTTTCATATCACCAGTTTTAGCCTTATCAGCGTGACCTGTTAGCCATTGATTACTTTCACCATGACTATCTGGCCGATCTGCGTGACAGGCACTGCAGAATTTATTCGTTCTTGCTTGTTCTTTAACAAGAGTCATATTAGGTACATATTTTTCTTTTTGATTGCCCATTTTTAGCAGGGACATAATATCTTCTTTTGGTATTTCTCTTACCCATTTTGAATCCTGGTGACAGTTGACACATTTATCAAGCTGTTTAACAGCGGTGCTTCCGTGATTATTGCCCCAATCGATATTTTTATGTGTTTTAGGAATTTCTGTTTGTTTGTGGCATGTTTTACATTCCATTGAAATCTTAACGTCCTTCTGCTGCTTGCCAATGGCTTGTAAAATGAGTGCCTGCGTTTTTTCATCATGAACAGCGGCGTTTGCTTCTTTATTTTCACCTTCTGTAGTTGCCTCACCGGTTGCTGTTGCTGCTGTAGATGCATCACCTGATGCTTCTTTTGTTTTTTCTTCGAGTTTTTTCTCCATTTCTTCCGGGTTTGGCGGCACATTATAGGCCACATCTTCCCATGGCTTTTCACCGTTGTTAACTTTGTCATGACAGTCAATACAAGAACCCATATTAGGTCTCAAGTATTTCTTTTCCATTAATTTTTCAGCGTTTTCCTTAGTCCAATGTCCGCGGACTTCTTCTGTATTGATCCCGCGGCTGACGATTTTAGCGTGAACCACACCTGCGTGACAGGAAATACAAGGAATACCTTCTTTGATATGTCCTTTATGGTTAACTTTCAAGTCACCGGATGCCGTGACAAGCCGGTTTTTGGAGTGACATTGTAAGCAGTTTTCATTTGAAACAGCTTCCTCTTCCGTTTGAACAATTTGCTCAGGAACCCCGGTTACATGGTAGTACACTTCTTTCATGGATTTCATTTTGTGGGTTACCATATTGACAAACCCAGGCTTGATATGACACTGAACACATGAAATATTGTTGTGGGCACTGGCTGTATACGTCGAATACTCCGGTGCCATTTCATGGCAGCTGGCGCAAAATGAAGGCGAGTTGGTTAAAGAAAGTACTCCGTATCCACCGCCAAACACAACGATACAACCAACAAGTGAAATAAATAATAATTTCCACCTGTTAACTGGGTTTTTCCAGTCAATTCCTCTGAATTTTTGCCAAAGCCTGCGAATCGGGCCAACTTTTTTTCTATCTTCTCTCGTTTCGGGATCTATATCTTTAGGTTTCTTTTTCCCCCAAATGGCCACTTAACTCACCCTTCCCATTTTGGATTTCTTTCTCTATTTATTTTCCATATTAACCTCTCTAAAGGTAGTATCTAACATTGTAAGAGTATATTCCAATGTACAATTTGTGAATATTTTTTCATTCAAACGTAAGCCAACCTTTTCCCTAAAAACAACATAGAAACGTTGTTATTTAAAGGCTAGGTATCTACTATTCATGTAGTGCAAATGGATCCCCAGGTGTATTTTTATTCAAAAATAGCACTATTTATTCATATGTCAATCGATGATATTTGCATATTCTTCGATTGACATGTATTCTCAGCTAAAATGCCATAAGTTTGTCATATTTGACTAAAATTCGAACATTCAAAACCAAAGATATATAATAGTAGAATGACAATTTTTCCTTGCCTGCCAACATTGTTGTCACTGAATTGTGGAAATGGTAAGATGATAAGGGAAATTATCGAATTTTTTGGACATGATTTTTTTAAAAATAGTTACTTTAGTCTCGATAAAAAGGAGCGTTCATCAGATGATGGGGATTTTAAATAAAGTGTTTGATCTGAACAAACGTGAGCTGAAGAGGTTAGACAAGCTTGCAACGAAAATTGATGCCCTTGCTGCTGATACTGAGAAGTTAACAGATGATCAGCTTCGTGAAAAAACCGAAGAGTTCAAGGCGCGCTATCAAAAAGGCGAAACCCTGGATGACCTGCTTGTTGAAGCATTTGCGGTTGTCCGCGAAGGTGCCCGCCGTGTGCTTGGCTTATATCCGTACCACGTTCAGCTAATGGGGGGGATTTCTCTCCATGAAGGGAATATTTCGGAGATGAAGACTGGTGAAGGTAAAACCTTAACAGCCACCATGCCGGTTTATCTGAATGCTCTTTCAGGCAAAGGCGTTCATGTTGTTACCGTCAACGAATATTTGGCAAGCCGCGACGCCACTGAGATGGGTGAACTGTATCAATTTTTAGGTCTGACAGTTGGCTTAAATTTGAACAGCATGGATAAGGATGAAAAACAAGCAGCATATGCCTGCGATATTACGTATGGAACAAACAATGAATTTGGCTTTGACTATCTCCGTGATAACATGGTGCTTTATAAAGAGCAAAAGGTACAGCGTCCGCTTTTTTATGCGGTCATTGACGAGGTTGACTCGATTTTAATTGACGAAGCGCGTACTCCGCTGATTATTTCAGGCTCAGCGCAAAAGTCAGCTGTCCTTTATATTCAAGCAAATGCCTTTGTGCGGATGCTGACAAAGGAAACCGATTATACGTATGATGAAAAAACAAAGGGTGTTATGCTGACAGAAGAAGGAATCAGCAAAGCTGAAAAGGCGTTTGGCATCGAAAACCTTTTTGATATGTCGCATGTGACATTGAACCATCATATTAACCAGGCATTAAAAGCGAATGTCAGCATGCACCTTGATGTTGATTATGTCGTGCAGGAAGGCGAAATCGTCATCGTTGACCAGTTTACCGGCCGTCTAATGAAGGGTCGTCGTTACAGTGAAGGTCTGCATCAGGCGATTGAGGCAAAAGAAGGTCTTGAAGTTCAAAACGAAAGTATGACTATGGCGACGATTACGTTCCAAAACTACTTTCGGATGTATGAAAAATTAGCCGGTATGACTGGTACTGCAAAAACGGAAGAAGAGGAATTCCGCAACATTTACAATATGAATGTTATTGTCATTCCAACGAACAGACCGATTGCCCGTGATGACCGTGCCGATTTAATTTACTCATCGATGGACGGGAAGTTTCGTGCAGTTGTTGAAGATATTGCGGAGCGTTATCAAAAGGGTCAGCCAGTCTTGGTTGGTACAGTAGCAATTGAAACGTCCGAGCTAATTTCAAACTATCTAACAAAAAAACGGATTCCTCATAATGTTCTGAATGCGAAAAACCATGAACGTGAAGCAGAGATTATTGCCGAAGCTGGTCATAGCGGCTCTGTTACGATTGCAACCAACATGGCTGGTCGTGGTACAGATATCAAGCTTGGTGAAGGGGTTATTGAGGTAGGCGGGCTTGCCGTTATCGGTACTGAGCGCCACGAAAGCAGGCGGATTGATAACCAGCTCCGTGGACGTTCCGGACGTCAAGGGGATCCTGGTATTACCCAGTTCTATTTATCAATGGAAGATGAGCTGATGCGCCGCTTCGGTTCTGACAACATGAAAGCGATGATGCAAAAGCTCGGAATGGATGATACCCAGCCCATTCAGAGTAAGATGGTGTCACGTGCTGTTGAATCTGCGCAAAAACGCGTTGAGGGCAACAACTTCGATGCCCGTAAACAATTATTGCAATATGATGATGTTCTTCGTCAGCAGCGCGAGATTATTTACTCCCAGCGTGATGAAGTATTAGAATCGGAAAATCTTCGCGAGATCGTTCAAAAAATGATTCAAAATGCAATTCAGCGTAATGTCGATGCACATGCGTCACGTCACGAAGATGAGGAAGATTGGGATTTGCAAGCGATTGTCGAATATGTTCATGGCGCCTTACTTCATGAAGGTGACATTTCTGTGGATAACCTGAAGGGCAAAGACCCAGAGGAGATCGTCGATACTATTTTTGCAAAAGTGAATGAGCGCTATGAGGAGAAGGAGCAAATCCTTTACCCTGAGCAAATGCGCGAATTTGAAAAAGTTGTGACGTTAAGGGCGGTTGACTCTAAGTGGATTGATCATATCGATGCTATGGATCAATTGCGCCAGGGAATCCATTTACGTGCATACGGACAAATTGACCCGCTTCGTGAATACCAGCATGAAGGCTTTGCCATGTTCGAGGCGATGATTCAATCGATTGAGGATGAAACAGCTATGTACATCATGAAGGCTGAAATTCGCAGCAATCTTGAGCGTGAAGAGGTTGCAAAAGGTCAAGCGGTGAATCCGAAAGAAGACGGCGAACCTGTTAAGAAAAAGCCGAAAGTGAAGCAAATTGATGTTGGACGCAACGACCCATGTATTTGCGGCAGCGGCAAGAAATACAAGAACTGCTGTGGAGCGGGGAAATAAGAAAAGCGCAAGCGCCTTGCGATAGACAATTCTCAAAGTCAAAATTTATACATTCATATCACCTTAAAAAGGCTTTTAGGGCTGGCGAGTGTTTAATCGCCGGCTCTTTTTATGTGTAGAAGCTTAAGCCTTTTTGAAAATATGAGGTATTTCTGTTGATATTCAGGACGGGTTCTTTGGACTTTGTGGATATTTTCCACCACTTTGTGGAAAAACAACTAAATATAGAGTTATCCACATGGGGATAACTCCGGCTGCTTGAGAATGTTTTTTTTAGCTGAATAAATAGGAAAGAACGCCGCCCTTTGTTAATGCGGGGGCGGCGTTCTCCTTCTTGTTAATGTGCTTCAATTAAGCCGTAACGGCCGTCTTTACGCTTATAAACAACATTTGTACGGTTACTATCTGAATTAGTGAAAACATAGAAGCTATGACCAAGCATGTTCATCTGCAGGATAGCTTCTTCACTGTCCATTGGTTTCAAATCGAAACGCTTTGTACGAACTAACTCAAGATCGTCTTCATCCACATCGTGCGCTTCTGAGCTTTCAGTGGTAGCAAATGTAACGGGAAAATCCCCTTTTTCACGGAATTTACGGTTAACCTTTGTTTTATGTTTGCGAATTTGACGCTCTAGCTTATCAGTAATCAAGTCAATTCCAGCATACATATCTAAGTTTGTTTCCTCAGCACGTAGAACCAATTGCGGCAGCGGGATAGTTACCTCTACCTTGGACGTTTTATCTTGATTGAATTTAAGATTCACATGTACCATTGCATCTGGTGCCTCAGTAAAATAGCGCTCCAATTTTGTAATTTTCTTTTCTACATACTCTCTAATTGCTGGAGTTACCTCAATGTTTTCACCACGAACGTTATATTTCATTAGTGGACTCCTCCTTTTATTAAGGCTATGTAATAACATTTCTATTTTACCCTATGATTATCCTGCTAAATCAGAACAAAAATTTTGTCGATTTATTGACAAATACATCGGGCAAATAGTGACAATGTTTGGCACCACCTTTGACAACGCTAGGTGATTTTTACTAAAATGAATGGTTGTTCATATTTATTATATTATTAAATAGGACAATTTGCCACTACTATGCTCACAGAATAGGGTAAATGGATGCAAAAATGAATGGGGGATTTCTTCATATGGAGCACGAAGAACGTAAATTGCTTGCCTGGCATGAAACATTAGAATTGCACGAGATTGTTGCCTTCCAATCCGTGGGATTAATGAAGCTAAAAATGTCCATTAAAAAGGTAACTGACCATGACTTAAAAGAACTCTACACCATGTGTATTCACGACCTAGAAAAAAATTTGAAAGAATTGCTTAAATTTTATCCATCCGCACAGGGCTACCAGGCAAGAGAAGAAGAAGATTTACGCGAGGATATGGGCTTTTTCTCCGCGGATCTGCTAGGCCTTTCAAAAGAATTAGTCCGCTGTTTGGCCGCAGCGATAACGGAAACGGCGACACCTGCACTGCGAAAAACCTTCACCAATCAATTGATGGGTGCGATCCATGGCCATGAACGAGTCTTTAATTATATGCATAAGCACGGATATTATCCTGCATATGATTTGGGGCACTTGCTGGGACATGATATCGAAAATGCACAAAAAGCACTTCGGATGAAGCTTTGATCGTAGTTGGGGGGCGGCGGAATTTGCTTGTCTCCCTTTCCTATCTCGCAAGTGTAAGCGATTGAATACTCGCCGCTCCTGCCAACTTTAACAGCTTGGCAGCATGCCTCAATGTGGAACCAGTTGTGTAAATATCATCAATCAAGACGACCCTTTTTCCTTGTATATTAGTATCTTGGGCAAGATTAAATACTTGTGGCAGATGAATCCGCTCAGATCTTGACTTTTTCGATTGCTTTTCAGAGTGAATCCGGGAGAGTATATCAGCAGTGGTATAACCTGAAACATGTATCAGTGCTGTTGCTTGATTAAAGCCGCGCTCATACAAGCGTTCATCGCTCAATGGTATTGGGACAAGTAATTCCGGACACATTTTTGTGAGTTCTTCTTTAAAAAATGGCGCAAATACCTTGGCGAGTACATAATCTCCACGAAACTTATATGTTGCAATGACTTCTTTTAAAAACTCATTATAGTGGAAGAGTGAATGATTGCTATCAAGAAATCCTTGCCACTCCGGATCCTCCTCCCAGCGAAAGCAATCATTGCACAAATCCCCCTTGCGAAATTTCTCATCGAGCTGAGCAAATGGCCGACAGCAAATCCGGCAGGTTTCACCTTCGATTTTCTCAAGCTTTCCTTCGCATGCGGCGCAAAGGAAATGTCCCTTTTCTATGGAAAAGATAGCTCTCCAGCCTATGTCTGGCTGGATAACATTATTACAGACTAAACATTGGTTTTGTTGAAAGAGATTCATTTTGTTAAGGGCTCCTTTTCTTATTGATTAATCATTCCTTTTTTAATCCCTTCCTGGTTCATCGAAACAATTTGTCTTCTTGCCTTGATCATTTCGTCGGTTTTTCCATAATGAAAAAACGTTACGCCCCCCTCAGGATGATCCTTGCTCCGCCCTGCCCTTCCGGCGATTTGGACAAGCGCGCTTTCGGTAAAGATGGTATCCTCCGCTCCGACGACGGCCACATCGATATTGGGAAAGGTAACCCCGCGCTCAAGGATAGTAGTTGTTAACAGGATGGGTATTTCTTTTGCGCGCATTTTTTGCACCTTGTTTTTTCGGTCGGGGTCTTCGGCATGGACTGCTTCGATGTCGGGCGAAATCTGTCGAAGAATGGTAAGTGCTTTTTCCATCATGGGAATACGCGGGAAAAAGAGTAAGGCTTGTTTATTTGCCAGAATTCGATGATGGATCCATTGGATAACATTTGGCGGCAATTTGTTTTTTTGAAGCCGCTTTTGCCAATTGCCGCACCAAACAAATCCGGGCACCGGCAGCGGGTGGCGATGGAATCGGGCAGGGATTGTGGTAAAGGCTCTTTTTCCGCTGCGGCATTCTCTTTGCCATCTTTCATTTGGTGTTGCAGTAAGATAAATCATCGCTGAGGTGGGTTTGCGTGCCTGTTTTACGGCATGCTGGAGCGATTTCTCCACGGTATATGGAAAGGCATCGACCTCGTCCAAAATGACGGTGTCGAAGGCCTGGTAAAACCGCAGTAGCTGATGGGTGGTGGCAATGGTGAGGGGGGCGTACAGATGGCGATCCTCGCTCCCGCCATAAAGGGAGGCAACTGGGATATTAGGGAATGCTGCTTTTAATCTAGGTGTGAGTTCTAAAACTACATCTGTTCTTGGTGTTGCGATGCAGATTCTTCTTTTGGCGGTTAATGCTTCCTCGATTCCTTCGAAAAGAACCTCAGTTTTCCCAGCACCGCAAACCGCCCAAATAAGGTGCTCCTGGTTTGCAAGGATTGCCTCCACCACATGCCTCGACGCCACCCTTTGCCCCTCTGATAGCATTCCCCGCCATTCCAATGGCTTCATAGGGGAAAGGGTGTCAGGCACCGGGCCATTCCAGCCAATCAGCGGTGTGCATTCACTGATTCTGCCCATCATGAGACACTGACGGCAATAGAGGCAGGTTTCACCGCATCGAGCGCATGGAAAGGTTGCAAACCACATTGGATCCTTGTTGCCGCATCGTGCGCAGATGGGCTGTTTTCCGTTGTATGCTATTCCTTTACGGTAAGTGACATATCCATGTTGATAATGTGTTTGGATATCTGCGATGCTGAATGGGATATCATCAATGAGGAGTTGTTTTCCGGAAAGGAGCTGCTGAAGATCAGGGTTGTAGGCAAAGTTTGGATTAAGCGGCGGCTGTGGGATGGTTGGGATTTTCGTGATGGGGAGGGAGTATTCAGCAGTGTTGCTTGGAATTAAAAGTTCATCTTTTATGATAAAACGCATGCGGGTAAGTTCCTTTTTATTCAATTGGTTTGTCACTCCTTTTTTCTAATGAAATTTCTTACTTTGAAGAAATACTTCAAATAATGGAGAGTTTCCTGCTTATTTGTCGAGGATTTTGTGACTTTTTTATGTCGGTGATGGATCCCGCCAAACTATGAATTAATTCCGCCAAACTCCATTTTCACCGAGGTATCAACCCAAATATAAAAACCATTCCGACCCAAAGGCCGGAATGGCAGCTAACTTCAGTATTTTTTCATCCATCCCATGCCCATTGAACCTTCGCCTAGATGGGTTCCGATGACGGGGCCGAAGTAACCAATGGAGAATTCGACTTTTGGATACATGGCAGATAACTCCTTCCGCCACTCCACTGCTTCTTCCTCACGATTAGCGTGAATGATGACGGCTTGAAAGGCTTCACCAGTCGACACATCTTCAGCAAGCAAATCGACCATTCGTTTCATTGCTCTCTTCCGGGTGCGAATTTTTTCAAAAGGAACAATGACCTTGTTTTCGAAATGTAACAGTGGTTTAACCTGCAGCAGGCTGCCGATAAAGGCTTGGGCACTTGAGAGGCGGCCGCCGCGCTGCAGATGTGACAAGTCATCGACCATAAAATAAGCACGAGCAGAACGCTTCAACCCTTCAAGCCTGTTCATGATTACATCGGCATCCTCGCCCCGAGAGGCCATTTTAGCTGCTTCTAGAGCATAAAAGCCCTGAACCATGCAGCTGATTTCGGAATCAAACGGGTAAACCTTGATGCCCTCTACCATCGTACTAGCGGTGACAGCCCCCTGATACGTCCCGCTGATTCCACTTGAAAGGTGTACACAAATGACTGCATCATGGTCTGCCGAGAGCTGCTCAAACAGTTCGACAAATTGGCCAATCGGCGGCTGTGATGTCGTTGGAAGCTCTTTTGTTTTCACTTCTTCATAAAACTGACTCCACGTAAGATCAATTTCTTCTTGATAAACCTCATTCCCAAAAATGACATGTAACGGAATCATATGTATATTCCACTTTTCTCGTAATTCTTTCGGTATGTACGCGGTACTATCCGTGACAATGGCCGTTTTCATAAAGTTTTACCATCCTTGTCTTATTCCTGCACTATGTTATTTTAAATGAAAAAGATATAAATTGCATTAACTAGTCGTTACAAAAGGACACGCCCTCATGAGCGTGCCCTTCCCAAAAATTTATCTTACTTCCACCCAGCCATTTTTAATCGCAACAACTACCGCTTGTGTACGATCGTTGACGTTCATTTTTTGTAAAATATTGCTGACGTGATTTTTCACAGTTTTTTCACTGATGAAAAGGGATTCGCCAATCCCGCGGTTACTTTTTCCATCAGCAAGCATTTGCAGGACTTCACATTCACGGCGTGTTAAGAGATGCAATGGGCGGCGAATTTCGACTGTTGGAACGTAGCCGCCACCGTGTGCAACACCCGCTGCCAGCTTTCGATATTCATTAACCAGGTTGTGCGTGACCTTTGGATGTAAATACGAGCCGCCGTCAGCGACAACCCTGACAGCTTCAATCAAGGCATCTGCGTCCATTTCTTTTAAAAGATAGCCGCAAGCACCAGTTTTTAATGCATGTGTCACATAATTCTCATCGTCATGAATCGATAAGATGATAATCTTTGTGTTCGGGAACTTTTCAATTAGCTCACGGGTTGCCTCGACACCATTCATTTGCGGCATATTAATATCCATAATGACCACATCCGGCTGGTGCTCCTGCACAAGTCCTAACGCCTCGCTGCCGTCATCACCTTCAGCCACGACTTGGAAGGCTTTCTCAAATTCTAGTATTCTCTTAACGCCTTCTCTGAATAGTTGGTGATCATCAATAATGACAATTTTGGTAGTCAAATGCTACGCCCCCTCATTCTTCAATTTCAATTTTATCATACGTTACGAATTTTTCTTTAGTTAAGTAATGGAACACGAATGAATACCTCGGTTCCTTTGTCAATTTTTGAATGGAAGGTAATTTCCCCGTCAAGCAGGTCTACACGCTCTCTCATCCCTATCATACCAAAAGACTCAGGTTTGCGCTCCGTGAGATCAAATCCAACGCCGTTGTCCTTAATCAAAACTGTAACAGCGGTTTTGGTTATTTCCATTTTCACGGCAATTTCACAGGCGTTTGCATGTTTGATGGCATTTTGCACGGACTCCTGAATGATTCGGAACAGGGCAACCTCAAACTTAGCCGGAAGTCGGTGCTCTAGGCCCATATTCACAAAATTGATCTTCGATTGTTTATGATATTCTTCGATAGTTTGCAAATATTTTCTGAGGGTAGGAACGAGCCCCAAATCGTCCAATGCCATCGGCCGCAGGTCATAGATTATCCGCCTGACCTCGTAAAGGGCAGAACGAACCATGATTTTATAGTTATGGATTTCAGAAAAAGCCTCGTCCGGCCCCTGATCCCGGTATACTCGCTCAATTAAATCCGAGCGCATGATCACATTTGCCAGCATTTGCGCTGGTCCATCGTGAATCTCCCTTGATAGTCGCTTCCGCTCTTCTTCCTGTGCTTCAATAATTTTTAAGCCGAAGTCTTGTTTGGCCTTGGCGTTTTGTAATGCTTTACCTACTTGCTCTAAATCGCTGGTCAAGTAATTCATCACCACTGAAATCTGCGAAATGAGCTGATCGGCACGATCAATCGTATCATTTAATCCGACTAACCTTCTTTCGAGATCATCCCGTTTTTCCAACAGCTGTTTTTTATACTGCCAGTTAATCGATAAGTCCATTTGCAGCTGGTGAGCTTTTTCGTAGGCTTCCCTGACCTCTTCCTCTGAATACTTTTTAAAATTCATACTGACTTCCGATAACATAGCCCGCGCTTCTTGAACCTGATCTTCAAGCTTGTCGCCTTCTTCAATCAGTTTAACCATCATTTGCTTAATATTCGTAAGTTCAGTTGTCATATTTTCATAATCTTGGCGGCATTGCTCACCAATTTGAAAAATATCACTTTTACTACATGTTACAGTTTCAATCATTTCTTCACGAATTTCATCAATTGACTTCACATTCATCTGCATAATTTCCATATCATTCCTCCAGGAGGGACATAGTTTCCCTTATTCCTTAAGGCCTATTAACATATTTTACCTTACGCTAAACTAAAATGCTAATCTTACACTCATGGGTGGCCTTAAACTTGGATGAAAGGTAGTATAATAGTAGTATATCATCAATTCAACTTTCATTTTTAATTAAATGTTATAGTTGAACCATGTCTATTATATCATTCGAACGTTACTGCCATATTAAAGGTATATTACATCTATATTTTTTAAAAAAAGGAAGGAGCTTATAATGCTGCCTCGATACTATACAGTTAAACAAATGGGAGAAAATGAAATCAACATCCAAAAGTCCCGTTTTATTGCCCATATTAAACGAGCCGAAACAGAAAGTGAAGCCCAGGAGTTCATTCAAGCCATAAAAAAGCAGCATTGGAGTGCCACCCATAACTGCTCTGCTTATCTCATCGGTGAGCATGATCACATTCAAAAAGCCAATGATGACGGCGAACCAAGCGGAACCGCCGGTGTTCCCATTCTTGAGGTGTTGAAGAAAAGAAAGCTGAAGGATACAGTCGTCGTGGTAACGCGCTACTTTGGCGGGATTAAATTAGGTGCAGGCGGGCTGATTCGAGCCTACGGGAAGGCAACATCAGAGGGTTTAGATGCAGTTGGCATCGTCGAACGGAAACTCGCGCAAATTATCCATGTGAAAATTGACTATACCTGGCTTGGGAAAATTGAAAAAGAGATCCGTGCCTCCGAGTATAAAATAAAAGATATTCATTACTTAGATACTGTTGAAGTTGAAGTTTATGTTGCGGAAAACCTTGTCCAGTCATTTATGGATTGGATGGTTGAACTTACTAATGGGCAGTGCGGCATGGAAAAGGGCGAGATCCTTTATCTTGAAGAGGATTATGTGAGGGAAACTTAAAAGCGTTTGCCTTGTAAATAGAAAAATCAAAGGGCCTCATAATGAGCCCCTTTTTATTATGATCGATTTTTTTCAGTAGAAGTTCTTAAAGTGCGGAGCATATTTAAAAGCGGTCGAAAGTTTTGCCCCATCAAGCCAATCTTTTCAGCAATAATTTCAATGATTAGGATGATGATTCCAATTAAAACAATAGCTCCCCCGATTCGTGCCTGAGAAAAGATAACCGCAACTAACCCAAAGAACGCTGACATCGCATAAATAAGCAAAACAGTTTGCCGGTGTGAATAGCCCAAACGGAGCATACAGTGATGCAAATGAGATTTATCCGGAGCCGATAAGGGTTGCTTATTAATGATTCTCCTTATAATCGCGAAAATGGTATCGGAAATAGGTACTCCAAGAATAAGAACAGGTATGACAAATGAAATAAAAGTTACATTTTTAAAACCTAGAAGCGATAGGACTGAAATGATAAATCCCAAAAAAAGTGCTCCTGTATCCCCCATAAAAATACTTGCTGGGTGGAAATTGTAAATCAAAAAGCCAAGCGTACTGGCTAGCACAATGGAACCAACCGCTGCAACAAATATTTGCCCTTGAATTAGTGCCAAGGCTGAAATTATAATCAATGCAATCGAAGATACACCAGCGGCTAAACCGTCAAGACCATCAATTAAGTTGATAGCATTGGTAATCCCAACAATCCAAAGTATTGTAAAGGGAATACTTAAAAGACCAAATTGAAGCTGGCCACCAAAAGGCAAGTTAATGAACACCACTTGTAAGTCCCCTACAAAAACAATTGTGAACGCTGCAGCTAATTGACCAAGAAGCTTATATTTTGCAGGTAATTCAAATAAATCATCACAAATCCCCGTTGTAATGATAATTAGGGAGCCGATTAAAATAGCAAAAAAGTATTGATTATCAGGCCTCAAAAGGATAATTCCAACCATAAAACTAATAAATATGGATAAGCCTCCGAGTCTTGGCATAATCGACAGGTGTACTTTTCGCTGATTTGGTTGATCGGTGGCACCAATGACAAATGCTAATTTTTTGATTAGCGGTGTAATAAGGATGGAAATAACAAAACAAACTATCAAGGTAAGATACAGCATCAAACATCCTCCTTGTTAGTCAGTTTGTCCATTATAGGCAAAATGAAACAAAGAAAGGATAGTAAAAAAACGGTAAAAATAAAACCGCTAAATTCCAACATCTATAAATAAAAGGTCTAAAAGACGGATGTCTTTTAGACCTTTATCATAAATTATTATCGATTCCTAATGTTAATCGGCTTAAGACCCTTCATGAAAGTCAAGAGCGGTTTATAGTCATCACGAATGAGTCCGATCTTTTCAACAAATACCTCAACAACAATTAACAGAACCAAAATCATAATTAATGACCCCCATACGGTCGCTTGTGAGAAAATGAAGGCAGCAAGTCCTAATACAGCCGCCATTGCATAAATTAATAAGACTGTTTGGCGATGGGAAAAGCCATTTCTTAATAAGCAGTGATGTAGATGTGATTTGTCCGGTGCTGTTAATGGCTGCTTGTTAACAAATCGTCGAATAATCGCGAAAAATGTATCAGAAATTGGTACACCAAGGATAATTACTGGAATAACCAATGAAATAAAGGTTACATTTTTATATCCAAGGAGTGATAATACCCCAATTATATAACCTAAAAATAACGCTCCGGTATCACCCATAAAGATCTTAGCTGGATGAAAGTTATAAAAAAGAAACCCTATTGTACTTGCAGCTACTATTAAAGACATTACGGTAACATATCCATTTCCCATTACAAATGACATACCAGCAATCGAAATTAGCGCTATTGAGGAAACTCCTCCTGCTAATCCATCCAGGCCATCAATCAGGTTAATCGCATTTGTAATCCCAATAATCCAAATCATCGTAAATGGTATGCTTAAGTATCCAAAATCAATGATACCTCCAAATGGAAGATTGATGAACTCAATCTTTAGGCCACCATATATAACAACAACTGCTGCAGCAGCAATTTGACCAGCCAATTTCAATTTGGGTGAAATTTCCCTCACATCATCAAGCATTCCTGTAAGCAAGATAATGATACCGCCAATCACTATTGGCAGATGGTATTCATCCGCAGGGTGAAAGATTAATATGCCAATGATAAAGCTTAAAAAAATAGCTAAGCCGCCTAATCTGGGCATTATGCGAGAATGTACTTTTCTATGGTTTGGTTTATCAGTTGCCCCAATTATAAATGCCAGCTTTTTTACTAGCGGAGTGAGGAGTATTGACGAAAAAAAACAGATTACTAGAGTTAGATAAAACATAAGCCCTCCATAATAAACGAACCCTTTATTGTAAGTTAATATTTTTTAAGACTATTAATTAATAAAACTAAGGAATCCTATACCCCATTGGATTATAGCATAGACAGTTCTATAAATAAAGGTTCAATGGATTCACATAATAACAACAAGCAATGAGCCCTCTTACAAATTACTATCTTTTCTTAATTACATATTTTTTATTATGTACCCTTTCTAAGTTGATTTATGCTTCCCATCTTATAGACGATAAAACCTCAGGAAGGTTTCATTTATGAAAAATAATTCACAAAAACTTACGCATTATTTTTCCATTGAACCTAATACTAAAAAAGAACGGGTATAAATACCTGTTCTCATCTTTTTGATTCATCTAAATAAGCAGCAAGTGCTTCCTTCCAATCACGAAGAGGAGTTAAACCCTTCTCCTTAATTTTATTCTTATTTAGCACTGAATATTGTGGACGTGCGGCTGGACGTGGAAATTGGTCACTCGTTAATGGGTTAACCGTCACATTCATAACAGCCTGTTTAAAGATCTCAACCGCAAATTCATACCATGAACACACACCACTGTTTGTCGCATGATAAATTCCGTATTTGTCAGTATCCATTAATTCAACCATAAACCTAGCTAAATCCACAGTATAGGTTGGTGACCCGACCTGGTCATGAACAACGCCTACTTCTCCGCGTTCAGCCCCAAGACGAAGCATGGTCTTAACGAAATTATTTCCGTGAATACCAAAAACCCAAGCAGTCCGCACGATAAAGAATTCCTTTAAGTTTTTCTGCAGCAGCTCTTCACCGGCTAATTTTGTCCGGCCATATGCTCCTAGAGGCTTAGTTTGCTGATTCACTTCATAGGGCTCCGATGCTGTCCCATCAAAAACATAGTCTGTACTAACATAAAGAATTTTAGCACCAACTTGTGCTGCGGCTTTAGCAAGATACTCCGTACCAGAGGCATTGATCTGATAGGCAAGTTCCTCGTTTTCCTCAGCGGCATCCACATTCGTATAGGCAGCACAATGGAGAATAACGTCAGGCTTTACTTCACCAATAAAGGCAAAAACGTCTGCTTCATTGGTAATATCCAATTTGGTTCGGTCAGTACCAATTGCCTCATGATTTTTGCGAGCCAATTCCAACATAACATCCTGTCCTAATTGACCCGCTGCACCCGTTACAACTACCCTCATTACTCTACCTCTAATCTATCACCATATTGTGATTTTACATATTCTTGATATTCACCAGAGATGATATTTTCCCACCACTCCTGATTGCTTAAATACCAATTAATCGTTTGCTTAATCCCTGTTTCAAAATAATATTTTGGTGACCAGCCCAATTCTGTACGAAGCTTTGTTGCATCAATTGCATAACGGCGATCATGACCTGGACGGTCTTTAACGAATTTCATTAATGATTCAGGTTTGTTAAGCTGCTCTAAAATTGTCTTAACGATCTCAATATTTGTCCGTTCATTATTTCCGCCAACATTGTACACTTCCCCATTGCGGCCCTTGTGAAGAACAAGATCAATCGCCTGGCAATGATCTTCTACATGAAGCCAGTCGCGAATATTAAGGCCATCGCCGTATATTGGAAGTTCCTTATCATTTAGCGCATTAATAATCATCAATGGAATTAGCTTCTCAGGGAAATGGTATGGTCCATAATTATTTGAGCAGCGCGTAATGTTAACTGGCAGATTAAATGTTTCATGGTAGGCACGAACAAGCAAGTCCGCCCCCGCCTTACTTGCGCTATATGGGCTGTTGGCTGCTAATGGTGTTTCCTCTGTAAAGTAGCCCGTTTCACCTAAAGTGCCATATACTTCATCAGTAGATACTTGCAGGTATTTAGTGACATCAAAGTTTTTTGCTGCATCCAAAAGAGCAAGAGTGCCTTGAATATTTGTTTGAACAAAGATTCCAGGATCAGTGATGCTGCGGTCAACATGTGATTCAGCAGCAAAATTTATTACATAATCAAACTTTTCTTCTTTAAATAAACCTTGAACAAATTCACGGTCAGCAATATCACCGCGAACAAACTTATAGTTTGGTGCATTTTCGATATCCTTTAAATTTTCAAGATTACCTGCATACGTTAATAAATCAAGGTTAACTATTTCGTAATTTGGATATTTATTTACCATGTAGCGGACGAAATTGCTGCCAATAAAACCAGCACCGCCTGTAATTAATAACTTCATGTTTTTCCTCCTATTTCTCGAACACAAAATTAAGCTGTGTTGCTTCACTTAATGTTGGATGTTTCGTATCTTTATCTGAAAGGATTGGATTTGTTGTCGGCCAATCAATCCCTAAATCCGGGTCATTCCAAAGAATCCCGCCATCATGCTCAGGTGAGTAATATTCATCCACTTTATACGCAACCGTGGTGTCAGGCACCAAGGTGCAAAAACCATGAGCAAATCCTTTAGGAACTAGCAACTGACGTTTATTATACTCACTTAAAATCACACCGACCCATTGACCGTATGTCGGCGAGCCTTTCCGAATATCAACCGCAACATCATAGATCGCACCTGTTACACAGCGTACAACCTTTGTTTGCGCCTTTGGATTTAATTGGAAATGCAAGCCCCTCAGTGTTCCAACAGCTGCAGATAAAGATTGGTTGTCCTGAACAAAGTCATAATGTAACCCTAATTGTTCAAATAACTCTTTATTATAACTTTCCATAAAATAGCCGCGGTGATCACCAAATACCTTTGGTTCTAAAATCTTTACACCGGATAATTTAGTCTCTCTAATATTCATAGTATTACCTCACTTATGGATTACTTTGCTTGTCCCGCAATTTTAATTAAGTACTGTCCATATTGATTTTTTTTGAGTGGCTCAGCTAGTTCTAACACTTTTTCTCTCGATATATAACCTTTTTTGTAGGCAATTTCTTCTAAACAGGCAATTTTTAATGATTGTCTTTTCTCTACAGTTTCGATGAATTGAGATGCTTCCAGCAAGGAAGCGTGTGTTCCAGTATCAAGCCATGCATAACCTCTGCCAAGTAGTTCTACACTTAGCTCACCCATTTCTAAGTAGGCTTTATTAATATCAGTAATTTCTAATTCTCCACGTGGTGATGGCTGTATACTTTTTGCAATATTAATTACGCGATTATCGTAAAAATAAAGACCTGTCACCGCATAATTTGATTTTGGCACTTCTGGTTTTTCTTCAATTGAAACAGCTTTGCCAAATTCATCAAACTCGACTACTCCGAACCGTTCAGGATCATTAACATAATATCCAAAAACAGTCGCACCAGTGTCACGACTAGCAGCCTTTTCAAGCAAGTTGGTTAACCCGTGGCCATAAAAGATATTATCTCCAAGTACTAGTGCCACATTATCATCACCGATAAATTCATCGCCTAAAATAAATGCCTGTGCTAATCCGCCTGGATGTGGCTGGATTTTATATGTAAAATTCATGCCCAGATCTGTTCCATCGCCAAGGATCTGTTCAAAACGCTCTGTATCCTCTGGTGTAGAAATAATCAAAATATCCTTAATTCCAGCTAACATCAAGACAGATAGCGGATAGTAAATCATCGGTTTATCATATACAGGTAATAATTGTTTTGAAACCACCTTTGTCAAAGGATAAAGTCTCGTGCCACTTCCTCCTGCAAGAATAATACCTTTCATTGTAGCAACTCCTCTTATATGTATTTTTCTACAAAAATCGTCATAAACAACCTTCCTCATTATAAAGAAAGTTCTTAGGAAATGACAAACATAATCATAAAATGTAATAAAAATTTAATCCAATTTTTAAGTTATTTAAAATATCCCCAAAGTAACCTTTTTTTATGATTTATAGTAATTGTTATTCGAAGAAGCTGTAATTAAAGGAACCTCTCCCTCCTTATGAAAAGGGAGGTTCTTTTCAGTTGGATTAACCTGTTTTTACATTGAGAACAACTTTCTGAGTGAATACATCGCTATTTGCTTGTTTTTCACGGTCAAAATTTGTTTTAAAAAGCGTTTAGCTATCTGTGCCTTATAGGATGAATATAATTCTTTCTTATAATTTTGATAAAAGTGTATTTCCGAATCGATAATACTCTTATAACGATCAAAAGAAACCCTATTGTAATCCATTACAGATAATTCATGTTCTAAGTAAACATTCAGCACAAATACTTTATACCCTTTTTCATAAATCTCGTAAAATAACCAATGATCGAGATAATCAAGAGGAAAATCTGTATTGAATCCGCCGACTTCATTCAAAAAGGAAACCCGAATCATTGAACCTGAATTAATCGCCATTACTGGTAGCATTTGAATACCTTCAACAGGTCTTTTACTCTGAAGCGGTCTTAATGTATTACTGTAAACCGGTGAAATCATCGTATGTTCGCTGTTGATTTTCGGAACCACACTTGCAATACTTTCATCCAGTTCATTGTGATTGATGACTTGGTTCAAATATTCACTTGTTATTTCTGTATCATGGTCGAAAAGAAGTAGCCATTCACTCCCGTTATTCTTTGCGATAGACCAAGCATAGTTATATGCTGTTGCGATTCCGAGATTGCGGCCATCATGCTTATACGTCAAATTCACATTTTTATATAGGTGGAAGTTTATTTCCTGCTCTTCGGGGCTATTATCATAAATAATGAGTTCGACTTGCTTTAATAGCTGATTATCAGTAAACAGTGTTTTCTTTAGAGTAATAAACGTTTTACTTTCTTCAACCTTTTGTTTATATAAAACGACGATAATTGTTTTCTTCATATTCCTTCCCCATTCATTGTCGATTCCTTCCACTCTTGTGAAAGAATTAATATCACTAGGAAAAAGGTAATTCCTATAGAATTGTTAATGAATGGATTAATATTCGTAACTAATAATAGCCCTATAAATGCCGCCATAAATGAAATTTCCAATGTACCCAGTTTTCGCCCCTTTTTGTACCCAGAATAATAATTATAAAAAACGAGGAGGCACAGGAATAGCCATGTCGCTAAACCAATTAATCCTTGCTCAACCAAAATATCAAGAAAACTCATTTCTATTCCATCAAGTCTGCCTGCTATTTCAGTACCGTATCCCGACCCAAAAACAAAATTAGCAGGGTTATCAAAAAGAATAACTTTCGAATCCAATAGAAACTCAAGACGAGAGTTTACACTCACATCGTTGATTTTATTATCTCGATTATTTTTTGACTGTTTTTCATTCTGACTGTAATGGCTTTCGGTACCTATCTGAAATCTTTCCAAAGTCATATATTTGTATAGAAATGGAACTAAAATCATAATCAATATCAAAACTGAAGCTTTCTTCAAAAACCATTTAGTTTGGAATAGTTTTTTAAACTTTTCGCTTAACTTTTTATAGATATCTGTAACTAATTTAGCATCCAGCAAAATAATCATGAGTAAGCTCGCAATAATAGCGATAAGGAATCCCCTTGTCTCAGACCATATAATAGATATGGAGCCAAATACAACAAGCGCTACATCTACTTTGGTATATTTCTTATTTAAAACATCATTTAGGGAAATGATTAGCCCAATAAAAACAAAGAAATGGCTTTTATAGAAGACACTTCTACTTGGCCTAAAAAACAAGTCATCATTCATAATAAAATTCATAAAATCGTAAAAGGAGTTAAAGTTTCCACTAAAGATGGTTTTTCCTAGAATAGAAATCGCAATGGTAAAAATAGATACAGCTACAGCACTGTATTTTAAAATGGAAATAATGCGTTCCTTAGGAAATCTTTCCTTAGAAATATAATACGCCAGCGGAAAATAGACCAAAAAGAAAGACACTCTAAAAAAGTCCATAACAATTATTGATACCGGATGACCATTTACAAATCCGATGGCTGCACTTGCAACAAACCAAACTAATAAAGCATAAATACCGATGGTAACCGGATTAAATCGAATAAAAGTATTAATACCTTTATCAAGAAAAGCCCTCTCTTTCACAATCCGGATTACGAGCATTAATATAATAAGCAAAAATAAAACTTGGCGGATTGATAATATACCAAAGTCAATAAGCCTTCCACCGCCGCCAACGAATACCTCAATGAAAAAAATCGTTAGTACTATTTTTTCAAATTTATTCATAAATAAATCTCTCCTATTCCAATACACATTTCCAAATGAGTATAGACCACCTTCTTTTTATAAGTTAGCTTATGCGTTAAGTTGATTTCCCATAACAGCCTTCCTCTTATTAGAACTATTTTTGTATTTTAAGGCTTTCTTCTCAACAAGGTACCACGAACCAATAGCACACAACAGTGTGAACGGGAAAGATAATGAGAAATTCTCCAATGGTGTCAATTTATTGTTAAATATATGAACCATTATTTGCTGAATCGGAAATGCATAAATATATATTCCGTAGGAAAAATCACCGTACTTTCCAAAGTTATGTAGCCCTAATCTTGTTTCAAAACCTAAATAGAATATCAAATACGTTCCGAAAATTGGCATCGAATAATCAAAGTAGCCATATTTGACAGTAATGGCCAATATGATTAAGGAAGAAATAGCAAGCCATCCATTTTGGGTAATTTGTTTTCGGTAAAGATAAAAAACCATACCTGCACTAAAGTAACGATATAAATCGGTATAGAATCCTCCTCTTCCTAGATAATATATACCAGTACAAAGGATAAAACTGAATAAAACAACTTTCTTATCAAGTAGTTTTGTAATACCCAGTAAGGCAACTACTATATAAAAGAAAAATTCGAACCATAAAGTCCACAAAGAACCATTTACTGCTCCAGGCCATACGTTTGTTAAAAATACTCCAGGCAGGTCAAACTGAAGCCAGTATAGAGTAATCGTTTTAAAATAATCATACGTTTCACGGTTCTTAAAGTAGTCGAATACATTTAGTTCTGTAAGAATTGGCCCTAGTATGAAAACAGCCAATAATACACATACTATTAGACCTGGAAAAATTCTTAATATCCTGGCCTTGAAATAATAAACAGGATCCTTAGACCTATCAAAACTTTGTGTAATCAAAAATCCACTTATCATAAAAAAGATACTAACTGCCAGTTCCCCAAACGTCATTTGCCCATTTGTAAAAACAGCAAATGGTTCAGACCCGTTATTCCCAGTTGTTAATGGAAAGGAATGTGAGAACAGCACCAATGTAGCTGCGAAGAATCTAATTATATCCAGATTATTCCTACGGGAACTAATACATTGATCTATATTTTTACCACTTAACATTCAGCATCACCTATTCATTAAGATTATTCAACCTAATGCACTTTTATATGTAATTTCCCCATTGACAATTATAATAGAGTTTACTTATTTTGCACAAAGACGATTATAGCATTAACTAGTCAATTTTTGTATCTTATAATACTCCTGTTTTCTTTTCATATTATTATTCTAATTGATGAAAATAGCACATTATTTTAGACCTTTCCCCAATTAAAGCAGGAAGAAAGGTCATAAAACAATGTGCTTTTTGATTTAACTCATTAATGATATAACAAATCTAAACTATACTGGTTCCCTTTTAATAAATCATATTCAAGCAAACGGTAGTCTTCTAATACTTGTTTTAATTCCTTTGTTGGTTTCGTTACAAACTTACGGTCACTTTGCATGATTATTTGGCCTTTAAGAGCTGAGATACCCATTTCCTTTCGCAGCTTTTCCAATAAATTATAAAACGGCGGTGGTTCCATTCCGCTTAATTCGTATATAATCGGCCCTAAATAAAATGGGCTAATAAATTCATATTGCTCCTTTTTCATCTTAAAATTAGAATAAATCAGAAGGGGTGTTTCCGAATATTTATACTCATTTATATCTGGATTTTCATCATCATATCCAGCTTCTTTATAGATGGCCATATTAGCGCCAAGGATAGGAAGATGATCCCCCCAAAATACCACTATTGTCGGCTCATCTAATTTTTGCAATCCCTCCACTAACACTTGTAATGCTTCATCCGATCTTCTAATTCCTTCTGAATATACTTCTAATGTATCGGTTGATTCCGGCGTAAGACCAGATACTTTAATTTGGTTTTCCTTATATGCACCAGGATTGTATGGCATATGGTTTTGCATTGATACTGCATGAATAAAAAGGGGCTTGTCTTGCTCCTTAATATTGTCTAGTATCTCATGGGTCAATGATAAATCTGAAATAACCCCTCCAGGCTTTCTCTTGTTGTGCTTCATAGTATCTTCGTCTAAAAACTGATTAAAACCAAACGTGCGGTAGGCAATATCTCGTTTATAAAATACCTTTTTATAAGGATGAATAGCTAGTGTGCTATATCCTTTTTCCTCTAGGTCACTGACAATGGAAGGAACGAACGGTTTTCTATCTATAATATCCTGGTAGGCAATTACCCCACTATTTAAAAATGATGTTGTAAAGCCTGTTAATGCTTCAAATTCGACATTTGCTGTCGTTCCTCCGAATACGGGGGAAAGAACATTACCTCCCGAATGTTCAGTAATAAGTTGCCGAATATGGGGAAGTGGATCTCCACTAAACTCAACATTCAGTCTTGTTGGATCCCAAAATGACTCACTCATGAGAAAAATAATATTGGGAGTTGAACCTTTGTTACTTGATCTTTCCGAGCTACTAACATATTTTCGAGCAGTATCCTGAACCTTCTGCTTAGAATATCCTTTAGGTCTTTGATAGTTATCATTCTGAAGGTTTGAGATAAAGCCAAATAGGAATCCATTTACTTCATAATTGTCAATTTGATCCCATTTCACAATGGTTATCTTATTATTTTCCACAAAAGATTTCATAAATGTTTTAGGAAAATTCGAGTAAGAGTAAACCATTATTAAAGAAAGAAGGAATATACATCCTCTCAGCCAGAGTGCTATACCAATATTTCGAAGAAATAACAATATGGCCGTAATAACAAGAGAAAGTACTATAATTACTGTAATGACTTGCGAATAGGAAACATATTCAGAAATCATCGGAATAACATCCTTCATTTGATAGAACTGCTTGTAATCATATGGATATAACGGTTCTGCACGAAGGTTTAATTTATTGTAATGAATAAAACCGATTCCTATAAATACAATACTGGTGAGAATGGTACTAATAAAAACATTTCCAATCAAGGCAAAAGAAAATAAAAATAGAAAAAATAAATATAATACTCCTGCAAAATAAATATTTGTATTGTCCATGATCCATTTAACAGTAACGATTGGATCCTTTAAATGTTGAAAGTATTGAAAATAATAATTTACTATCAACGATGCAACCAACGAAACCAATAAAATAAAAGTAAGTTTCAGCAGAGTTACTAGCAAGGGTTTACTAATTTTAATTTGATTAAATACTCTTAGCTGTAACTTTGATGTTACTAGTAAGATCAAAAATAAAATAAAGATTTCTAAAACAAATCTTTTTGTAACTAGCTGCATCGATTGAATGAGAGGAACAATATCGAAGTGATATCGAAACATTTTATAAATAAATAATAATAGACATGAAAATATCAAATTACCTACAGTTAAATAGAAAATTTTATTAAAAAGTTGGTTTTTCACTTAAAATCATACCCCATAATTTATTCTTTGATGTAATTATTAAAAACTTACATTCATTTTTCCACTATTCTAAAAAAAAATGCATGAGTCATAAATCCTAACTCACGCATTGAATTAATAAATTTGAATCGCTTACCGTCATAATATAGGAAAAGTTATTTTTTCTTAAAAAAAGCTTTCATGAGTAAGGCAGAAATTTGAAATCTCCAAAGAAGTTTTTGTTTTAAAGAAGAAGAATTTTCGACAGTAGTCACTGTCGCTTCATGTCTTCGATAATAAATTAACTTTTCCGGGATCAACAATGCCACTTTATTTAAATCAGCAACCAAACCAATCCACATGTCATGCATAGGTACATTTCTTGGTATCGGCAAAATTTGTGCTTTCAATTCTTTTCTAAATGACATGGCACAGCCAATATAACTATTCTTTATGATATTCTTTATCACTCCAGAACGGCTACCTCTAAATTCATAAAATGAATCTATGGTTGGTGTTAGTTCATTATCGACCACCGTAATATCGGACATTATCATCTGGATATTTGGATTTTTTCCATAGTAGGATTTAACTGTTGTAACTTTTTCAGGTTTCCAAATATCATCTTGGTCACTTAAGAAAATAATATCATTTTTGGTACGCTTAATAGCATTCTCAAAATTGGATGTCACACCTGATTCGTCATTCATGAACAGCTTCACCCGAGGATCTGTGCTCGTGTATTTTTCGATAATAGGAACTGTCCGATCGGAAGAGTGATCATCTGAAATAATCAATTCATCTTCTTTATTTAATTGAGAGAGAATACTATCAATCTGCTGTTCGAGATATTTCTCCCCGTTGTAAGTGGCCATTGCTACAGAAATCTTCATTCTTGACCTCCACCACTTTTTTCTATATAAAAATTATGCTTTTCATTTCCTGTTAATCCTAATACATTAAGAATAAAATAGGTGATTGAATATCTTTCTTTTACTTTTTCATCGACTGTTACATATGGAGTTGTCATAAATTCAGTCGACACTACAACATTTTCACGCTCTACAATACAAATATTATTAGGATGATAAAAATCATAATATTGAATATCTGTATTAGTGGTAATCATTTTTTTATTTGCACCAAGCATTTCTATCGTTCTCATTGTCAAACCAGTTTGTTTAGGGTGCTGAATATCAACTACTGCCTTAGATTGTATTAATTTATCAGTCAATTGGCCGCTCGGCATACCTACAAATGAAATATCATTGATCTGGCTACCTTTTAATTCACTAGAAAATAATTTTCTTTGATAATACATTAATTTACTAGGGATATATAAAAAGTAAAAAACCTGTAATTTATTTTTTTCAAATTGTTGTTTAACGTCCATTAAAATTTTATAGCGATCGCTATGTACAGTTCCTACAAAAAATAGATCATACACTAGCTTTGCCTTTTCTTTGGCAATCCGTTCATATTCTTCATCAAAAAATAGAGGTCTGAATGTCAAACCAAATTGGTCACAATCTTTTTTATCAAAGGAAAAGACTTCATCAAATAACTCTAATTTTTCTATTGTATTCACTTTATTTGCAACAGAATCCCAAAGCATAAGCACCATTTTGGCATTTGAATTCAGCATTTTGATATTTATTAAAAATGACTTTGGTGTCGCTTCAGCTTGACAAATGAAGATATAATCATATTTTTTATCTTTAATCGCTGCAAAGATTTCTTCATAATATTTTTTAATTTGTACCGTAACCAAATTGCGATTGATTCGTAATAATGCCTTTGATATAACTGTATTAGAGGGGCGCTCATCAAAGAAATCTACTTCCGCTCCCAATGATTCCATCGCATTTATTAACTTTTTGTGATAATTAAAAAACAAAGGACATAAAAACAAAATCTTTTTATTTTTGAGAAGGCATTCCATTATTTATATAATCCTTTTTTCTTCATTTCATCAATTGACTTTTGATATTTGTCTTCCACTACCTCTTGTTGATTAACCCAATTTACAAATTTACTGATCCCTTCCTCAAAACTTACCTTTACAGTAAAACCTAATTTTTCATGAATTTTTGTCAAATCTGCATAGTTATGTCTAATATCACCTAAGCGGTAATTTCCACTAATTTCAATTACCGTATCGGACTGATACTTTTCTTTCAAGACATTGGCTACTTCTACAACAGTAGTTGCCACACCTGTCCCTACATTAAAACTTTCAAAATTGGCTTCATCCTTTTCGATTCCTAAAATCGTCGCATCCACTACATCGTCGATAAATACAAAATCTCTTGATTCTCTTCCATCTTCGAAAATGTTAATGTTATTGTTGTTTTTAATAATAGTTGAGAAAATCGAAAGGATGCCAGTATATGGATTTTTTAATGATTGGCCTGGTCCATAAACATTTTGATAACGGTATGCAACTACAGGAATATTTAATGATTTTCCAACAACCATACACATTTGTTCCTGCATTTGTTTTGTAATACCATATATAGAGGTTGGGTGAATTTTCGTTTCTTCTGTCGTTGCCATAACTTCTGCATCACGATTACAAATTGGGCATTTTACTTCAAAATCACCTTTACTCATATCTGCCTCTGTTCTTTCTACAGGGAATACAGTTCCGTGCTTAGTACAATGATACATTCCTTCCCCATAAATCGCCCTAGAAGCTGCAATAACGATTTTTTTTACTTGATGCTCTTCATTTGTTAAGATATCTAATAAATTTGATGTACCTTTAACATTTACATCAATATATTTATTAATTTCATACATAGATTGACCTGTACCGGTTTCAGCAGCTAAATGAACGACTACATCCTGCCCTTTTAACGCTTTTCTCCAGTCATCACTATTTATAACGTCGCCTTGATAAAATGTTACTTTATCTCTTATTTTCAAGAACAATTCTGATGATGTCCCATCTTCTCCATGAATTTGCGGTGATAAATTATCTAGAACTGTTACTTTATATCCTTTATCCAATAATTTCAAAGCTAAGCTACTACCGATAAATCCTGCTCCACCAGTAATTAATACATTTTTTATCATAAAAGTTCCTTCTTTCTATTAATTAAACAGATATGTAAATCTACGGTTAAAATCAATTTTTATCCATATTATTTTGTTGGCTTAAAACTTTCCTCTTTTTAACCAGAGTTCGCACACTATTATACAAAATGTATTGGTGAAGTTCAAATATCGTTCGCTTAGGACAAGCAACACAAGTAAAATATCCTTATTGATCCAAACCAACAAAATTTTTCCCATCGTAAAAGAGATAGTCGGTATAAATACCTATTCCTTTAGCCTGATATGCGGTTGCTTCCACTGGATTATTAATGGTATGGGTGTAGACAGCGATATTTCTTTTAATTAATAATGTTCGTAGTTCGTCCGTAATCCGGAAAGGAAAACCCGCAATAGCGGTAATTTTGTTATTTGCACACCAGTCAGCCAGTTCCTCAGGAGTTGGGATGTCAGCATTCTTAAAATGGTACAATGTAAAAATAACATCGTTAAAATCATGATAGGATTCTATAAAACTGAGCATAGGTTGATTATAAATTTGTGGAATGATCCGATCTAGTAAATTCGAATTAAAATTTTTCGTTGTATTTACTATATAAGAGAAGGTTTTTCGAACGTTTTCTTCATCTTTCTCCTTTGTATCAGTAACAATATAAATATCTGGATATTTCTGCATTACCTCTAAAATGTGTTCCCATGAAAGGGGATTATACTTATCGTGTATTTTTAATGACATGAAAGTGTCAAAGGAAATAGGTCCATTAGTAGGTGGATATTCTTGACCCAAAAATTGATAATGCTCGGGGGTCCAATCATGGCGGGCAATTAATCGATTATCTGAAGTCATGTTGAGATCGACTTCAAATACACGAAATCCACGTTCATAATTTAATAAAAGAGCGTCAAGAGAATTTGTTATATAATGCCCCTCTATATGTCCAAGGCCATGTACAACTTGTGGTAAACTAGTGAATACAGACTCCTGATTCTCTTTTCCTTTCACCAAAGCCACGAAAGCTTCTTCTGCGTTCATTCCATTTCCATAGCATGAAAAGGAAATACTAAAAAACAACAATAATAAATACGACTTTATTTTTTTCATCTAGTCTTCTCTCCAGATCATGTAATTAAAATAATCATTTGAATACACAAACATATATTAACCAATTCTTTATAGAACGATGATTAAAAAATCCATACAAAAAAGGGTGTTGAATTTTCAACACCCTTTTACAGGAGCTCTATATTTCCTAATAGCATTTATCATCTATTGAAATCTTGGTTCATCAAAAACTAAAGTATAATTTGATAGACTTATAATCTATTTGATTTCCTATCAATTATTGCGTGTTTATGTCAAATTTTGTTCTTTTACAGTTGAAATTTGTTATTTTCAGTTGAACTAAGTCTTGGTCAATATTATAATTTAGGTTATAGTTGTCCAATATCAAATTAATATGTTTTAAGAAAGGATCTATATTATATGAATTCTTCAAGATCCGGTAAAAAAGGAAGGAAAATTAGGTGGCTCCGCTTAAGCCTTTTTACTTTATTAGTGGTACTTATTTGCGGAGGTTTTTATTTCTATAATGTATATAGTAACGTTGCAAGTGCTGTTACTAAAATGAATAAGCCAATTTCACGGGAAGTTTCGGAAAAGCGGGAAGAAAAAGTAGAATTTCATCGAAAAGATCCGATTTCTATTTTAATGGTTGGGATAGATGAACGGGAAGAAGATAGCGGACGTACTGATTCCATGCTAGTGATTACGGTCAATCCTGAAAAGAAAACGACAAAAATATTAAGCATTCCCCGAGATACTCGTACACAATTAATTAATAACAATAATCCAAAAAAGAACAGAACTGATAAAATCAACCATGCCTATGCATATGGCGGAATTGAAATGAGTATTGATTCAGTTGAACACTTCTTGAATATTCCCATTGATTATTATGTTGAGGTCAATATGGAGGGATTTAAAGATATCGTCGACGCTGTAGGTGGTATTAACGTGGATAATCAAATTGAATTTGAACTGGATGGTGTTACCCTAAAAGAAGGTCCACAGCATTTAAATGGAACAAAAGCGTTAGCCTATGCCCGTATGCGGAAACAGGATCCACGTGGGGATCTAGGACGTGGGGAACGACAACGCGAAGTAATCTCCAAGATCATTGATAAAGGAAAATCATTATCCACCTTGACGAAGTATGATGATATCCTTGGTGCCCTAGAAAATAATATTAAAACTAATCTTACTTTAAATGAAATGGTTGGGATCCAATCTTCCTACAAACCAGCGGTTGAAACAGTGGACAAGCTGGAAATTGAAGGGGAAGGTCAAATGATAAATCGTATTTGG
Source organism: Neobacillus bataviensis LMG 21833 (assembly GCF_000307875.1). GTDB lineage: Bacteria > Bacillota > Bacilli > Bacillales > Cytobacillaceae > Neobacillus > Neobacillus bataviensis. Next base: position 28,018 of record NZ_AJLS01000009.1, on the reverse strand, counting down.
TATTTTATAGTAGATGATGATACTAGACAAAGTCTTTCTGATGAATTACGCTCACAACTTGATTTACCGCAAGAATCTTTAGCTTCAATTAAAAGTAATGATTAATTATTTCGAAAAACCGGGCAAAAACGCCCGGTCCTTTTTGTTTAGCGCATAGTTATGGTATACATATTAGTAGTTATCCAAAGGTTTAAGGAAAAGGAGACTCTTATCACAGTTATGTCTAATAAAAAACGATTGATAACTAACTTTCTTTCATTAGCAAGTATGCAAGGGCTAAATTTCATTCTCCCCCTAGTCACCTTGCCTTACTTATTACAGGTAGTGGGACCTGGAAAATTTGGACTTATCAGTTTTGCCCAAGCACTTATTCAATATTTTATTCTTTTTACGGATTACGGCTTTAATTTAGTTGCCACAAAGGAAATTTCATTAAACCGTGAAAATAAGGAAAAGCTTTCGGTTATTTTTTCTACTGTCATGTTGGTTAGAAGTTTGCTCCTAGTCTTTAGTTTTTTAGTAATGGTTGTTTTGATCTTATTTATCCCAAAGTTCCAAAACGATAGCCAAATTTATCTTTTAACCTTCGGAATGGTAGTTGGAAACGTCCTGTTCCCTGTATGGTTTTTCCAAGGTATAGAACAAATGAAAGTTATCTCTATCCTTAATATTGTTTCTAAATTAATTTTCACATTAGGAATTTTTGTTTTTGTAAAGAATCAAGCTGACTATTTATACGTTCCTGTATTAAATTCTCTTGGCTATATTGCCATCGGTGTAATTGGAATCTACTTGGTCATCTTTCGGTATCGTATAAAACTTATTAGGCCTTCACTGGAAAATATTAAATACCAACTTAAAGAGGGATGGGATATATTCGTATCTAATCTTGTCACAAGCTTGTACACAACAAGCAATACATTTATTCTTGGCTTTTTTGCAAGCAATACGGTTGTCGGATATTATTCTAGTGCAGAAAAGGTTGTAAAAGCTATTTCAAGTGTAGTCGGGCCGCTAATCCAGGCCGTTTATCCATTTTTGAGCAAGGCTTTGCATGAGTCAAAGCATGCCGCATTAAATATGATTAATAAAATCTTTTTGGTAATCACCCTTGTTATGGGTATTTTATCATTATTTGTTGGTATTTTTGCAAAGGAAATTGTTGATCTTGCTTTAGGGAAAGAATACGTATCCACTATTCCTCTTTTACAAATCCTAGCTGCTCTGCCGTTAATCCTTGGCTGGGCCAGTGTACTTGGCATTCTGACGATGATTAATTTCGATTATAAAAAAGAGTTATCGCGAATTTATATTTTGGCCGGTATCTTAAGTATCATACTAATGATTCTTCTTATTCCTACTTATAAAGAAGTTGGCACTGCCTGGAATGCACTCATAACCGAAGCCTTCGCCACTCTTCTAATGGCTATATTCTTATGGAAAAAGGGAATTCATGTATGGAAATTGAAGGGAATAATTAAAGGGTTTAGGAAAGGAATAAGTCATGACGATTAAAGATAAAGTAGCATCGATTATGGTCACGTATAATCCCGAAGCAGATGTTGTAGACAATGCAACATCAATCATCCAATCATGTGAACGGCTGGTAATTATCGATAACGGTTCTTCTCCAAATTCTAAGGCGTTTTTACATGACATAGAAAACGAAGAAAAAATAACAATAATTTATAATCCCCAAAATATGGGACTCGGTCACGCCTTAAATCAAGGAATTAATTGCTTATTAGAATCACCGGAACCCCCTCATTTTGATTGGATTGCCACATTTGACCAGGATAGTAAGGTAGACAAGGATTATTTTTCAAAAATGCTGGCTTCATACGAGGCACATCTAAATAAAGAAGAAGTAGCTATCCTGGCACCAAATTGGATTGAAGAAAAGCTTATCAATAAAGTATCATCACAAATTGACAAAACACAACTACAAGAGCAAAAGACTGTAATAACATCTGGAAGTTTAGTGAAGAAGAAAATCTTTACTGAGATTGGACTATTTGAAGAAGATTACTTTATTGACTTCCTCGATCATGAGTTTTGTTTACGTGTAAGGACTCGAGGATATAAAATATTTATATCGCCTCAGGTTTATATGGTTCATAACCTTGGAAACACCCAACAGCATAGGTTGTTGGGGTCGAATGTCATGGCAACAAACCATAACTATATTCGCAGATATTACATTACAAGGAATCGTCTTTACACATATAAAAAATATTTCCGTACTGAAAAAGAGTGGATAAAAGGAGATTTTATTGCGACTGCCAAAGAATTTATCATCATTCTTCTGTTCGAACAAGATAGAGGTAAAAAATTGGGAAGCATGTTTAAGGGAGTTTTTGATGCCCTTTTAGGTAAAAAGGGGCCAATGAATTAAAAAAAACGCAAAGTGCTTTGCGTTTTTTTTATTAGTAACTATTAAAGGAATATAGTATCTTAAAGATAATTGTATCTCTTTGATTTTGCCGATAAAGGGGTGTATTCAGGATATAAGAGAATCGATTCAAGAGGGAATTTCTTTTTAGTAAAAAATCCTCAATTAATTTCCTTTGGTCGCTTGTTAGGTCTCCTTTAAATAGTCGATAAAACTCATCTACCTGTTTGGTAAAAGGTTTTTCTTTACCTTCTTTCTTAAAGTTTTTATACCGAATCATTGCGCTTTTTACTTTATTGTCCGCCATTCCCAAAGCATTGGATGAATGTTGACGATATAGGAGATGTGATTCCTTATCATATATTAATTTTCCAAATGCTGCACCTAATAGGTAAAACCAAGCATCATGCATGGTGATATTTTCTTTTGCCGGTATATGTGACTTAAATAATTCCAGCATGGCTCTGTTAAACACAATAGTACAACCTGTAGCAACATTCTGAATGATGGCGTTTTTTAATCCAACCTCCTGTGGAGGTATTTGAGAATGCTTAATAAATTGTAGCTTGTCATCAACAATATCTAATCGAGAAAAATACAATAATGGAATATTTGCATCTTCCTTCTCCAATAAGGCAATTGCTCTAGAAACTTTTGTCGGCCTCCAATAATCATCTTGGTCGCAAAAAGCAAAGAAATCTGACGTGTCAGATGCATTTAAAGCCAATTCAAAAAAACTTGCAATAACACCCTTGTTTGCTCCTTTTATTAGCTTAATATTTGGATATTGCTTAGAATAGGTCTCTAAAATTTGTATCGTATTATCCTTAGATCCATCATCGCGAATCAATACTTCTAAATTTTTGTGATCCTGATTCATTAAACTATCCAATTGTTGTTCCACAAACTTTTCACCGTTATATGTAGATAATAATATTTGCGCTTTTTTCATTTGAATTACTCCCATCGCTTAAACCACATTATCAATATATATATACGATATGAAGGCTTATGTCCAGTAAACGGAATATAATCATTTAAACCTTCTTCACCTTATACCCTCTTTTTATAGGTAACTTTTCCGATTCTTTCTACCTGACATACAAAAGGATAACCCACTAAGTGAGTTATCCTTTTTATCAAGAATTTCCGATTATGGTCAAAGAATCAATTTTAATTAATTTAAAATTGGATTCCTCCGCCATACACCCAACCTTCCAGGCCATTAACCAAGACTCTATACCAACGATTATCGTATGGGTATGTCGAATCCTCTCTGACATCAGTGTTGTATCCTAAAACCCTTACAGTTGTTCCTGAATCTAAAGCTTTCAAAAATGTTGAAGTTAAAACATACGGAATTGATCTAAATGCTAAACCATCCGATATTACTCTAGCATAAGTTGCTTCTCTGTAGTTTATAATAATACTAGTGGGATATGGTTGACCTAAAGGTATATTTCTTCCAAATACTGGTGCAGATACAGATGATGTAGGTAAAATATCTGATTGGAAGTAACTACCGGCATTAAATGGTTTTATTGACTGCATCAAATTTGCAATACCATTTGCCCAATTGGGATCGGTGGCATATCTTACATTCATGCCTGTCAATGTTGAGCCATTAAAATAGATTCCATTTCCATCCAGGTAATCTCTTCTTACAATAAATGCCTCAAAGTTTATACTATCTCCACCCGTAGGGAAATAATATCCACATGTGAATGGACAGGAGTCGTAGGCACTATATCCATATAAATTATTTTTATAGGTCTTTAGATTAGAACCTCCCCATCCTGTTTCCCATATAGCATGTGCAACGAGATACTGTGCGTTAACACCATATTTATTCTGAGCATCAATAAAACTTTGCGCATAATTTTTTAAAGGACTATCCGGACGTTTTTGATTAAAGAAATTAATGATATCGTTTGCTGTGATATTTGCTGGTTTCCTTAAATCAATTTGAAGGTAGGGATTACCATTATAGATATATATGATGCTATTGACTGTAGAAGTAGTTCCATTGCCTCCAGTTTCTTTTACTGCTAATGTATGCTGGCCTTCAGCAAACTGTAGACTATTAAAGGTAAGCTTGTATCCTGAGTTAGTATTTTGGTATTCTGGATATACATTCGCTACATCGGTTCGAAGCCCTCCATATTGGGCTACCCCCATGCTCTTTCCATCTACAAATACTTCTATCTTTGATACATCGGTTACATCTAAGAACCAGCCACTAACTTCTATTTCACCTTTACTTGAAGAACCATCCTTAGGAGTATCGATAAATCCCTTTGCTGGTGGATTTTGAACATTCACCTTTATGCTTTCGAGATTTGTAGCACCGTTATTTCCAGTCTCTCTTACTGTTAGAGTGTGTTGACCATTGGTTAGCATCTTTGTATTTAGGTTAAACTTATATCCCGAGTTTGCATTTTGATATTCCGGATAAACATTGGCTACATCGGTACGAGTATCCCCATACTTAGCTACACCCATATTCTTTCCGTCTACCAATACTTCAATCTTGGATACACCACTTAAATCTAGGTACCAACCACTTACCTCTATTTCTCCTTTAATCGCAGAACCAACCTTTGGAGTATCAATATACCCCTTAGCTGGTGGATTTTGAACATTCACCACTACACTTTCAAGATTCATAACTCCATTATTTCCTGTCTCTTTAACTGTTAGAGTGTGCTGTCCGTTAATAAGATTCTTTGTATTTAGGGTAAACTTATAGCCTGAGTTTGTATTTTGATATTCTGGATAAACTTTGGCTACATCGTTACGAGCATCTCCGTACTTTGCTTCCCCCATGCTTTCCCCATCGACCAATACTTCAATCTTGGATACACCGCTAGCATCTAAAAACCAGCCGTTTACATCTATTTCACCTTTAATCGTGGAACCATTCTTTGGAGTATCAATGTATCCTTTAGCTGGTGGATTTTGAACATTCACCGTAATGCTTTGGAGATTTGTGGTACCGTTAATCCCGGTCTCTCTAACCGTTAAAGTATGTTGCCCGTTGGTTAGATTTTTTGTATTTAGGGTAAAATTATAGCCTGAATTTGCATTTTGATATTCTGGATAAACTTTGGCTACATCGTTACGTGGTTCGCCATATTTCGCTTCACCTATACTTGTCCCATCGATCAATACTTCAATTTTAGATACACCGCTAACATCTAAGAACCAGCCGCGCACTTCCATTTCGCCTTTAATCGTGGAACTATTCTTCGGAGAATCAATATACCCTTTTGCTGGTGGATTCTGAACATTCACCATTACACTTTTGAGATTCGTTGCTCCGTTCTTTCCGGTCTCTCTAACTGTTAAAGTGTGCTGACCATTGTTTAGTTTTCTTGTATTTAGGGTATATTTATAGCCTGAGTTTGTATTTTGATATTCTGGATATGCTTTAGCTACATCGCTACGAGGATCACCATACTGTGCTTGCCCCAAGCTTTTCCCATCTACTAATACTTCAATCTTGGATACTCCACTAGTATCTAAATACCAACCGCTTACTTCCATTTCACCTTTAATCATAGAACCATTCGTAGGAGTATCAATATATCCCTTTACCGGTGGATTTTGAACATTCACCATTACACTTTCGAGATTTTCAGCTCCATTATTTCCGGTCTCTCTAACTGTTAGGGTGTGCTGACCGTTGGTTAGGTCCTTAGTATTTAGGGTAAATTTGTATCCCGAGTTTGTATTTTGATATTCCGGATAAGCTTTAGCTACATCGTTACGAGTATCTCCATATTGGGCTTCACCCTTGCTTTTCCCATCAATTAATACTTCAATCTTAGATACGCCGCTAGCATCTAAGAACCAGCCACTTACAACCATTTCCCCTTTAATTGCAACACCATTTGATGGAGTATCAATATATCCTTTAGGAATCAGGATTCCATTGTTTGCAAAAACCTTACTATTATTAAACATTATTAAAATAATAAAAAAGGAAGCAAGTAGTATATATTTTGTTACTTTGCTTTTTATGACGTTCACCTCTCTACAATAGTTTAGTAACAATACAGATTAATAATATCAAACAATTATTTATTAGACAATTTAATTTCGACAAATTTTTGGTTTGGTTTTTCCAAATGTAGAAGAAAAAGTCGAAACGACTCTGTTTAACCTAGCTTACCTTTTTAATTTCATTTTGTTTACTCTCTCTTTTTAATAAGTTAAATTTATCCCTAAGTTTCATCATAGGCAATTCATAGTACCTGTAAATAAAATATGCTATAACAATTGTAAACGCAGTCGCCAATAAGAAGACTGCAGTACCAGTTGCAATATTATTCAGTTTAAATGCGTCTTTAAAAATCAAGTAAACATGGAAGTGAAGCAAATAAAGACCGTAGCTAATGACGCTTATGAAAGTAATTGGTTTAACTAAAATCCGCAATGTATTTAGTCTTACCGTCTCTAATGACAGGACAAGTGCTGCACAAAACAATGAAATCAAGTTAAAGAAAAATGTTCTACTGAAAAATGAAGCATCGAGGGCTTCACTGCTATTTGCAACGAACCATAGTTCGCACAACAATAATCCGGTTAAAGCGACCATAAATACTACTTTGCGTTTTGCTATCAGATAATTATAGATATCCCTATAATAGAACTTTATCCCCGCTAAAATTACACCAACAGTTATGCTATCTAATCTAAAAAATATTTGTTTTCGTGTCCCAAAATCAAACGTAGGATTGAAAAGCACTACTGAAGCAATCCGACCAAATAATGATGCTACAATGATCGAGAAGCAGATTATTAGGAATGCTTTTTGCCTGTTTACCTTTTTAATTTTGAAAAAACAAAGCATAATTAATGGGATTGTTAGGTAAAACCATTCTTCTACGGACAAAGACCAAGATACAGGATTAAAGGCAAGATCTTTCGAAGAATGGTTTTGGAAAAAGTATAAATTTGCCCACGAGAAACCTTCTCTTGTTGGATATATAATTAGTGCTATTACTACTAAATAATATAATGGCAATGTTCTAAACCATCTACGAATATAAAAATTAACTAAACTTCCTACACTTCCATTCTCCACAATTTCTCTAATAATAATGTTACCGATTAAAAAGCCGCTTAGAATAAAGAAAATTTCTACCCCAATAAATCCTAATGGGTAATTAAAAATTCTCTCAACCTCTCCACCGATATTCGATTCCTGTAGGATTGGTGAGATAAAAATGTCTAATCCATGAGCAATTACCACAAAAATTATTGCTATGCTCCTGGCTAAATCTAGACCAAAAATCCTATTCTGCTTTTCTAACAAATAAATAACCTCCATAATTTCGGTCTACGAACATATTATCAAATAATATGATTTGCTGGAAAAAACATTTTATGATTAAGGAAGAAAAGAAATGATTTTCCTCTTTTCATTCAAAAAAAAGGGGTGCCCCCTAGTTACTTTTGGGACACCCTCAATTAAAATTGCGAACAGGATATGATTCATTGAATGCCCTGGTAACTCTTAACTTAGAAATAGCTGGATATGAAAAATGTCACAACTGTGACATTTTGATGTCTTTATACAGTTTACATCGCAAGGGTCTTCTTAAAATTGTAGATTAATTTAAGGTTTTGTAATTTCTTCATAAATATTAACTAATGCAGCCGATTGTTTCTTTAAGTTAAATTGATTTTCTATTACTATTCTACTTGATTCAGATATCTTAGTATAAAGCTTGCTATCAGATGACAGCATAATCATAGCATCAATTAATCTACTAAGATTACCTTCTTCAACTAACTTTCCACTGTATCCATCAGTAATTATTTCAGGAATATCACTATGAAGCGTTGATATAACTGGGATACCTAGTGCCATTGCATTAATTATTACTAGAGGTGTACCTTCCTCATCACCATCTTTAGAAGTAACACTTGGGTGCAATAGTATATCAGATTCCCCCATTGTATTTATTAATCGCTCATAATTTAAAATACCCTTAAATATTACTTTTTCTTCAATATCCGGGGTTATTTCCTTTAATATTTTCGCTTTTTCATTTTCTTGCTCTAGTGAGCCATCAGACTCACCTACAATTATTAATTGTGCATTCGGGTTAAATTTTAGATATCTTTTAAAAGCTTCAATTGTTAAAGGGATTGCCTTTTTTTCAGTAAACCTTCCCACCGTAATAAATTTTACAGTTTTTTCTTGATTTATACTTCTTATAACCCTAGGCATCTTTGTTAGGTCTACTCCTAGATGAAAAATTTTTATTTTCTCTTCGGCTATTCCAATTTTCAGAAGTTTATTTTTCATACTTTTCCCTAATACCAAAAATAGATCAATTTCCTTGCTTAAATTTAAATATCGGTTTCTCCATTTTTCTTGGGTTAAGAGTGTACTTAAATCATAGCCATAAAAACTTACAATATGCTTTGATTTCTTATTCCATTTTTTAAAGAACAAATAATCGAAGTAACCCTTTGGACCAAAATGGCTGTGAATTATAATATTTTCATTATGAAACTTTCGATTTAATAAATAATAATATTTCAACTCAGTTATTAACCGTATATCTTTATTTCCCTTTTCTTTCAAATAAATCAAATTATCGTATTTAAAGTTATCTTTTTGTTCCCTATACTCTGCAATAAAAAGAGGTTTATCTAGTTGTATATTAAATAATTCATATAACCAATTCGCACTATAAGGTAAAAAACTCGATACCGTTTCAATAACTCTGTGTTTATTTATATACATTATTAATTCCATCCATTTCGCTGCTTTTTTCCATCAATAGTTTATAACAAACTTCTTCAAGCGTAAATTGGGGGATGTAATTAATCTTTTTATATATTTTCTGAGAATCTAAAAATAAATCCCCGGTTTCTATTAAAGAGTATTCCTTAGGCCAAGGTTGAAAAGTTATTTTTCCGCTTCCAATAAGCTTTACAACTTTACTAGCAATCTCATATAGGCTTAAAACCTCTGTCCCGCCTAGGTTGTATGTTTCATTCCACACCTCTTCAACATTATCAATAGTTCGTATCAGTATTTCTACCAAATCTCCGATATAAATAATATCTCTAAGTTGTGAACCATCACCAAATAGCTTTATTTCTTCATTATCAAAGGCCTTTTTTATAAATGAATTAACAATACCAAAACCATTTCTAAAAACATTATCATAACCATATGGTATTGAGATTCTAAAATTAATATAATTTATATCATACATATTGTGGTACGCCTTTAAATAATGTTCACAGGATAACTTATGAATAGCATAAGGACTCATAGGAAAAATATCTCCATCCTCTGAAACACATCCGTTTTGTTGCTTTCCATAAACTAATCTTGAACTAGGAAATATGACAGTTGGTTTTTTATCTAATTTTCTAATTGCATCTAAAAGGGTTAGTACTAATAGCGAATTATTATCCAGGTCATTCTTGTAGTTTGTGTAACTATCTAATGCCCCAGACTTTCCTGCGAGAAGAATAACAATATCCTTTTCACATAGAAACTCGCCCAAGTCTAGGTCTTGAAGGTTTCCATAATTAAAATTCACATTATCCAATAACCCATCATAATGATTCTTACTTCTATCTATTGTTGTAATATTATGACCTAAGTTATATAAAACTGGTAATAGGTGTTTACCAATAAATCCAGAAGCTCCTATTATTAATATATTTTTCATATTTACCTCACCCTATGATTTTTTTAACAAACAATCTAAGAACCCAATAATCTACTAAAATAAGCGGATTGACTGCTATGGAACCTTTTAAAAGTTCAAATGATCTTTTAAATTTTCTATCTTTAAGATTGTAATAACTATAAAGAAAAGTGTTATATGCTTTAATTCTTCTATAGAAATAAATACTGTATTTTTTGATTATAATTTCCTTATGTTTTTCAATGATTTCTATCTTACACTGATACATTTTGTCATAGTTATAACTATTATTGCTATCATGCAGTCTGTATCGAATTAAAGGATCCTCTATATATTTAATTCTTATATTTTCAATTGTAAACACTCTAATCCAATAGTCCCAGTCATCTGCACCGCTGCCACTTAAAGATTCATGAAATAATCCAATTTTATCAACAATTGATTTTCTTATGCCTATTTGGGAAGGGGAAATAATAAAGTTTTGCTCTAATAGTCGTTTTAAACCATTATTCTCATTATTTATTTCCGTTTGTTTATTATCATAGATTTTCCCATTTACGATTTTATTTAAAATAATATGCCCATTTGTATACACAAAGTCCGATGTCTCTAGTCCCTGAACAACATTTTTCAAGTAATTATTTTCCCACATATCATCCTGATCAATGAAGCATATAAATTCACCATTACTTTTATTAATTCCATAACTCCTGGCTGAAGCTACACCACCATTTTCTTTATAATAATACTTAATTTTAGAAGATTTAATTTGTTCAATAACAAACTCGCTCTTATCTTTAGAACCATCATTTACTATTATTAATTCAAAATCATTATAGGTTTGATTAAGTACACTATTAATACAATCTGGTAAAAATTTTTCTCCATTATATACTGGCAAAATAATTGAAATTTTAACTTCCATGATTATTCGAACCAACCTTAACTTATATTTTTAAAACCAAAAACTATAAACAAAAAGCGTATAATGCACAAATTAAAAGGAATTATTATAAAGTTACCAAAAAACGATACGGTTAAATGTGTTAAAAAATATATTTAACAATTTAGTAAGGAATCCTCATTATAAAAAAAACTATTATAACATAGAATTTTGTTAAAGTTTGGTGTTTTTAGTCAGATTTTTATCTTAACTCTTACTCATTTTACACCTTTTTGTAAATTTTTGTAGATAAAAATCGAAATTGGAATTTATTTTCTACCTTTCGAAAATAAAGGAAAGCAACATAGTTGTTTAAAGATAATTATGGACTTTGTAAAAAAATAATTAAATTTCATATCCATTCAACAAAAATGCCACAGTTGAAGGACTGTGGCAGATCAAATTATAAATACTCCCTCCATGAAAAGATTAAGAAAAGGAGAATTTATCGACTCCATCTTTCCGGTCGGGTCTTCTTTTTTGTCTTTTTATAGAGAAAAGTTATAGCAAATTTAATTGCAAGATAGATGAATAAAAATAATAAAAATCCGTAAAGCCCTACAACAATGTCCTTAAACTCCATATTACCCCTGCCAGTGATTTTCTGTTCAATTTCTATTGCAAACACTATCACTAATAATACTGTAAAAGTATATATAAATGAAATTGCAGTTATACTCCATTTTGCAATAATTTTAAAAATAAACTGTGTAAATAGGAAAATAACGATTCCTATTATTCCAATAACCCAGAAATGAAGGTCTTTATCAGAGAATTGATATCCAAACCAACTAGTTAGAGCCAAAATAAAGTCGTGAATATTATTTACTATCAGTGCAATTAATTCTATTATTTTTTCCATCCATTTAAATCCTTTTAAAGTATTTAATATAATTTTATCACCAGATTAAAACCTTTATTGCCCTCTTAACCCCTTGCCAATTGTTTCACATTTATAAATGTTGTATTAATATCTTTTCTTTTAATCAATAAATATAATAAATACCCAAATAAATAGGAAACTATTCCAATTCCAGGCGACAAAAACCAACCTGTTAAAATGAATACTAGAGTCATCACTAGCTCAAGTATTATATCTTTTTGAACAGAGATATTAAGTATCTTAGATAAATAAACTTCAGCTATTGCACATCGAAACGCTAAAAGTATGACAATTGAAACAATGGCAAATGACAGATTTTTAAACACAATTGTGAAAAAGGCCGTTAGAACCAAACTAAATAGGACTGAGACTATATTAATGGTAAGCATCCATTTCTCTTTACGCAATGTTTTTAAATAGGTATTGATCAATAACGACATTTTCCCTTCAAATACACACATTGGAAAGAGGAGAGCCATATACATTAAGCTTACTTCATATTGAGGTAACCAAACAGATAATATTACTTTTAACGGAAAGTAAACCATGAGTAACCCAAGCAAAGGAGCCATTAATGTAGTTCTCATCGTTTTATATATGTTTGGAAGCATCTCCTGATTCGTCCGTCTTAATACTGGGAACATTATTACTCCAACAGCACTGATAAATACCATCATTAGGTTAGAAATTACAAGAGTCAGCGAAACTTTTCCAAATGTTGCAACGTCCCAAGTGCGTTCAATCCCAAATTGAACAATCCCTATAATCAGCATGCTAGCTATATTTGAAAACATCAGTTTTATTCCAACTCTAATATTTTCATAAGTTTCTTTAAGATCAAAATAAAACGTAGTTACTTTTTTAAATACAATATCTTTACAAGAATATATTGAGTAAAATAAAGAAATAAACTTTCCTGCTAAATCCGCTACTATCAGTATCTTATACTCTCTAACACCCACTAATAAGAACAACAGAATCAATAAGCAATATAGTACCCTTTCCATCATTGTTATTTGTGCATACTCTTTAATTCTATTTGTACCTTGTAGGATATAAATTAACATAAATCTAACGTTAACTATCAATAAGCAAAGTGCAGTCATTATAAGTATGAATGACCTATTAGTATCTGTGCTAAAGGTTATTGAAAGACAAATTACAAAAACACTTATTATAATCTGGAAAATCACTAGCATCCAAAACTGCGAAAAGAATAGATTTTTATTTAAATCATTATATTCCTTGCCACCGTATCTAAGATATATCCCATCATTCCAGCCAAAATGCAAGAAACCAACATAGGAAGAATAAAATAGGTATAGCTGCCAATAACCATAATCTTCTACACCTAATAACTTGGGAACAATAAGTATTACTATTGTTGAAATGATCAATGATATTAAATTAGATGATAGAGTATATGAAAAATTTTTCAAGAATGTTACTGCCTTATTATTCAACACATATCCCTCATCATAAGTTTATTTGCATTTAATACTTTAGAAATAACTAAAACAATATGCCCTAATTACTGATACATGAAATTTTCCAGAATTCAATATTTTATTATTTCATTACTGAGAGTTTCATACCGGTAGAGTATTCCATATTATTTACCTTTTTCCTGCCGATAGAATCATAAACAATTCCGGCTTCTTCAGCGCTCTCCAAACTATAACAATTTCTTCCATCTATAACGATTGGACAGTTCATTAGCTTTGAATAATTACTTATATCAAACTGCTTAACTTCGGGCCATTCAGTGAAAATAAAACATAAATCTGCATTGGTAATAGCTTCCTCTATAGACTGACAATATCTTACTTGAGTAGAGAAATTCTTTCGGAAATTATCCGCCCCTACAGGATCCCATACTCGAACATTCGCTCCATCTTCAAGTAAAATAGGAATGTTCACTAATGAAGGAGCTTCTCTTAAATCATCTGTTCCAGGTTTAAATGTTAAGCCCAATATTGCAACTTCAAGATTATTAAAACTATCATAATACTTTCTAGCTTTTTTAATTAATTTTATTTTTTGATTTTCATTTACTTCAATTGTTGCCTTAATTGTCTTTATTTCATAATCATTAAAGTTTGCAAGCCAATGAAGTGCTTTAGTATCCTTTGGAAAACATGAACCACCGTATCCTATCCCCGCATTTAAAAACTGTCCACCTATACGCGGATCCATGCCCATTCCCTGTACTACATCTTCAATATTAGCATCCACAATTTCACATAGGTTTGCTATTTCGTTAATATATGAAATCTTTAATGCCAAGAAATCGTTAGAAGCATATTTAATCATTTCTGCACTTCTTCTATCCGTTACTACATAAGGAATATTAAAAGGATCATATACCTTTTTCATTATCATTTCTGCATGTTTCGATTCGACACCTAAGACCATTCTTTTTGCATATAATGTATCTTTTATTGCAGTTCCTTGTGATAAGAATTCAGGATTAGATACAACAGAAATACTCACATCATTTTTTAAGTTCTCAATAATTAACTGCTCTATTTTATCATTTGTCCCGACGGGAACTGTAGACTTTACGACTATTACACAATTTTCTTCAATTGTATGTGCAATTTGTATTGCCACTTCATTTACAAATTCCAGGTTTGCAGAGCCAGACTTATTCTCTGGTGTCCCCACACCTATAAAGATGACTTCTGCATTCTTATATGCTTCAACATAGTCAGATGTATAAATAAGGCTTTCTTTATTCTTAAGCATTAGGTCTTGTAAACCTTGTTCATAAATTGGAGAAATTCCTTGCTTCATTAAATCTATTTTATCTTGATTTATATCAACACATGTAACGTTATGGCCCTTTTCTGCGAGACATACAGCAGTAACTAAGCCGACATATCCGGTACCAGCAACAGCAATTTTCATAATATCACATCCTATTTTTTTAATATTCATTGACTTTTAAATCCTAAAATAACAATAATATCAATCTTTTATCAGCTTTAACATAACAAATATTTCCTTAAGTTAGCAATTATGAAAACTAACCCTTTTCATCAATACGTCTCATTTTAAATAAAAGGCTAAAAATTAAAAGTAGCCCACACGAAATAAAAAAGGCTCCAAAACTAAAAGCATTATATATTGGTGTGTAAAATAACCAAGCTAGCAAGTATACCTTTAGACAGTTGTAAAAAAATGTTTGTTTTTTAAAAATATAACCAAAAATAACACCAAAGATTACCGGAAATATAATCAATCCAACCAATCCAAAATCACCAATAATATCCTTGATAATTGAAAAGATATTGTAATCAAACGGTATATGGGCCGATGGTTCAATTAAATTAACTCTATTAAAATTAAATATTCTAGAGAATATATTAAAAACGGGTGTAAACATCTTTTCTCCATATGTTAAATTATTTGACCCGATATTCTCGAAATATTCACTTAAGTAATCATCTAATGCAAAAATCGAGCTAAAGTAATAAATGAAATATGATATAACAGGGTTTAAAAAAGATGGAAGATGAAAATTAAAATATGGAGCATATCTAGAAACAGTTCCTTGGAAATTATCAAATGAACCTCTAATTAATCTAGGTATAAATGTTATTACAAAAACGGAAAATAACATTAAAAAGTGACTTAATTTCAATCGAATATTAAAAACTAAAAACAATGAAACGATGATAAACACTGAATAAATTAAACTTATTCTGCCAAACGATAATAAGTCAGTTAAAGCAATTAATATCAAAGCTAAACCTGACAAAAGTAAATACTTTTTATTATTTGTTTTAATGAACATGCACATAATTATAGTTAATAAAGCAGTGCCTGTATTATTAAAGTACATAATAAGAGGATTTACGATATCGGCTTTTGAGCCAATTGATGACTCCCTAATTGTATAAGCATTTTTTATAATAAATTTGATTCCACCATAGCTTTGGATCTGAATCCCCCAAGTATACGAAATCGTAATAATTAATAATATTAACCAAGGGATAATCACAATATTGGGTGATATTAATATTTTCGAAGTACCTATTACATTGAATATTTTAATTTTCCTAGAAAGGGCAGTAAATATATTTTCCTTATTCGTAAAGTAAGCTGATAATTTTGTTTTTTTATTCATAAAATAAGCTGATAGAGTAAATAATATCATATAAAGAAAATAAATAATTATAGTCCTAAAACTGATTTTATCATAATCGATAAATATATTTCCCATCATACTTATAACAAAATAACTTGAGTAAAACAAAAAAACAACTTTATAAATTTGCATATAATCCCTCCACACCTCACGAATTTCTACTTCTTCCTCTTTTTTTGTGAACTTATGAACAAGCACTTAATTAGTGTTTGTTTTTAAATGGATTTGGGGAAGCGCGGATTCGTCATTTTTTTCATTCAATTTATATTGTTCAAATAATGTATTTTTCATAAGAATTATTTAATTTTAAATATCTTTATAAATCCCCAACAAGACAAATGAAATATAGAACGTATAACTGATAGATTTTCTATTTTTCGATATAAGTACCAGTGATACTTAATTAAGTCTATTTTATTGCTAGATATTGAATTACTTCTAATTCTATATTGCATTAAAACATCGGACATACCGTGGATATACTTCTCTTTCTTCAACATCCGTAACCAAAGTGCATCGTCGTTACGCTTTCTAATATTTGGAACAACAAACTTACCCAATTTTTTTACATCATACATAACAGTCGAATTACCTACAGGACAACTTAATAATACACCGTTATAATTCGTTTTTGTTTTGGTTTTAATAGTTTTATTTAATTTCTTCCCAACCTCATCAATCTGTTCATATGCTGTACAAGAAAAAGCATATTTATTCTCTTTCATAAAGGATAACTGTCTCGCTAATTTATCCTTACTCCATAAATCGTCACTATCCAAAAATGCCATATATGCGCCTGATGCCAACTCCATCGCCTTAGTTCTAGCAACAGCAGCACCGGAATTTTCTTGAAGCAAATGATATTTTATTCGCCTATCTTCATTAATATATTCCTTAACAACATCTTTTGTATTATCAGTGGAACAATCATCAACAATAATCATTTCCCAATTCTGATACGTTTGACTAATCACCGACTCTATAGTTTCTGCTATAAAATTACCACAATTATATGTTGGTGTTATTATTGAAATTAGATCCTCCATAAATTTATTACCTCATTCATATCATTTTCAAATCGCTAATAGTATTGCATTGTTCTAATCTCTTTTTAAAACAGCAAAAACTGTCTTAAACATCGTTTTTAAATCATTAAAAAAACTATAGTTCTCTAGGCTTTTCAAGTTATATCGCATTTTTTCATGTAAGACATTATTAACATATACCTCATCGGCATTTTTTGCATTACTTAAAAGTCGTTCTTCATCTTTATATTTAATACTAGCTTCAGAGGTAACACCAGCTGGAAGTAGTAGTGTAGCCATCATCTCATCTGTATAACTCGTAACATACTTTACCACCTCAGGCCTTGTCCCAACAAAGCTCATATCACCTGAAATAATATTCAATAATTGCGGAATTTCATCAAGCCTTAGTTTTCTTAAAACCTTACCAATCTTTGTTATCCTTGTATCATTGTTAGTAGTTACTTGAGTACCAATTTTATCGGCATCATTCACCATTGTTCTAAATTTATAGATTCTGAACAATTTTCCATATTGTGTAACCCGTTCTTGCCGGAACATGACAGAACCTTTGGAATCAATTTTTATCGCAATACTTATAATAATGAATACAGGTGATAGACAAATAAAGGTGAGGATAGCAGCTACGATGTCAAATATTCTCTTGGCAAAAAGACTAAATCTTTTCTTATATAAAATATCATAATATTTTTTCACACTATCATTTTTTAAATGATAGGGTAATTTTTCCCATTTTTTTAGTATCACTCTGCTATTCCTCTTTCTGTATTACCAAAGTCTCCATAAAATTTACAGAACCTTTTTCATTACCATTTTAAAACTTGTGCAAACATACTCCACATCTTCATCACTCAATAAAGTATGAAGAGGAAGGGTTAACTCGTTTTTATACACATCAAATGCATTAGGAAAATTCTTTATGTCAAACCCTAAATTTTTATAAGCTGTAAACATAGGTAATGGCTTATAATGAACGTTACAAGCAATTCCAGCCTCAGCCATCTTAATAATTATTTCATTTCTTTCTGGTTCTCCAATTCCAGGAATCCTTGTTAAATATAGATGTCCTGAAGAAGCAAAATCATCCCCATAATGCTTCAATGTTTGAATACCTAATGGCAAAAACGCATTATCATATATTTCGATAATTTCTTTACGTCTTTTCAAAAGATTTTCATACCTATTTATCTGAATCAAACCAATCCCTGCCATAATATCAGTCATATTGCATTTGTAAGCAGGATAAACAATGTCATATTCCCATGCACCTTTTTGAGACTTAGCTAAAGCATCCTTAGATTGACCATGTAAACTATAAAGCATAAATTGATTATATAGCCACTCATCATCTAACCCAAGGCCGCTCCCCCATACAACAGCACCACCCTCAGCTGTTGTCAAATTTTTTACTGCATGGAATGAGAAACAAGTAAAATCTGCAACTTGTCCACATTTCAAACCATTTATTTCAGCCCCAAATGCATGGGCTGCATCTGCCATTACTATTATTCTATTAAACAATTTTTGGATCTCATTGTTGGCTTTAAATAGCTCATTCTTACCTTCAACTATTTCATATATAGTATCGTAATTACATATCTTTCCGCCTAGATCAACAGGAATAATTACCTTCGTCCGCTCTGTAATCGCATCAGGAAGTTTAGTATAATCCATCTCAAATGAATCAGGTGCAGTATCAACCAGTACAATTTTTGCTCCGACATGCTCTATTACGGAAGCAGTTGCTGTATAGGTATATGCTGATGTTATAACCTCATCTCCTGGACCTACTCCTAAAATCCGAAGAGTGAGCTCCATTGCTGCTGTAGCAGAATTTAGGCAAACAGCTTTATTTACACCCACATAATCAGCGATTTTTCTTTCAAACTCTTTAGTTCTGGGTCCAGTTGTTATCCATCCAGACTCCATAGCTTTTATAACCTCTTCAATCTCCAATGCAGTAATGTCCGGCGGAGAGAAAGGTATACTTCTTGCTTTAGTCCCAATCATACTAGTTAACCTCACTTTATTGAGTTTAGGTATTTAATATTCTAAGTCAGTCAAAACTTTGTAGTCTATTTAAGACTACATTTAAATATTTACTGGGTTACTACAGATAACAAAGGTGAACGATCATATTTATTATTTGCTACCGCAATTAATGTTTCACACATTTCATCCTCAGACATTGTTAACAACTTATTAATTAACCGATATAATAGCTCCGCATGGATCACTTTAGTTTTCCCAATATGAATTTTCGGGAATACATGCTCAGCATGAATTTCATTTTCATTCAAAAGCTCTTCGTACATTTTTTCCCCTGGACGAAGTCCACTATACTGAATCCCTATATCTTCAACTGAAAAGCCAGACAACCTTATTAAGTTTTTAGCTAAGTCGACAATTTTCACTGGCTCTCCCATATCAAGTACAAATACTTCTCCGCCTTTTGCCAGTGTTCCAGCTTGAATCACGAGCCGTGAAGCCTCAGGTATAGTCATAAAATACCTAGTCATTTCCGGGTGAGTAACCGTAAGGGGGCCACCTGTCTGTATTTGCCTTTTAAATAGTGGAATTACGCTACCACGGCTGCCTAGAACGTTACCAAAACGAACCGCCACAAATTTTGTATTACTATTTTTTGCTAAACTCTGAATAATTAGTTCAGCAAAACGTTTTGTAGCTCCCATCACATTTGTAGGATTCACTGCCTTATCCGAAGATATCAATACAAAAGTATTTACATTATAGGTTTCAGCTGCTTCTGCTACATTTTTTGTTCCAAGAATATTATTTTTCACTGCTTCTCTCGGATTATATTCCATTAATGGTACATGTTTATGTGCTGCAGCATGGTATACCATAAACGGAAGATGCTCTTCCATAATTTCAAATATTCTCATCCGGTCTTGGATATCTCCTATTACTGGAACTATTTCTATTCGGTCTGCATAGTTTTTACGAAGCTCCATATCAATCTGATAAATACTATTTTCACCATGCCCTACCAATACTATTTTTTGGGGATTAAACTTACAAATCTGCCTGCAAATTTCAGAACCTATTGATCCTCCTGCACCAGTAACTAACACCGTTTTTCCTGTTACATACTCTGAGATACTCTCAATATCTAACTCTACCGTTTCTCTTCCTAATAAATCCTCCACTTGAACATCACGGAACTCATTTACAGAAAGTTTGCCAGTCATTAAATCTTCAATCATCGGAAGAATCTGTGTTTTGGCACTTGTTTTAGAACATTCCTCAAAAATGCGATTTAAACTCTTTTTACTTAATGATGGGATAGCGATAATAATATTATCAACTTCCAACTTTTCAACTACCTCGCATATCTTCGAAGAGTCACCCACAACTGGAATATCTAATATTTGCATCTTATATTTTTGGGAATCATCATCAATAAAAGCAATAGGTTTTAGTTCGGAGTTTTTACTTTTTATTAATTGGCGTGCAACCATGACACCGGCAGAACCAGCACCAATAATCAATGTTTTTTTTGAGTCACTAGAAACACTTAAAAAGCCATCACGATAAATTCTCCATATGAATCGAATTCCACCAATAGATAAAACTAGCAGCATCCACAAACTTACTTGAATTCTAAAATGAAAGTAGTTATTAAAAAAATATTCACCTAATCCTTGTATGAGGGTCGCAAGTGTCACGGCCTTAACAACTGCAAGTAACTCGTGCGTACTTGCATACTCCCATACCTTATTATAAAGTCGATAATAAAATGCAAATACTAGATAACTAATTAGAAGTAAAATGGTTCCAATATTAAAAGTATCTGCTAAAGTCAGATTTAGTGCGGGATGCATCAAAATATGACTACCAAGTACACAAGATAAAATTACAAGTGAGTCTATAACAATTAATATTGTCACCCTTTTAGAATAGCTCAATCTAAATACGCCCCCGAATTAAGAAGTATAGTACTAATGAAGTATTTTTTTACCTTTATCGAAAGGTAATAATATATTTTCTTTAATTTTCTGTAAAAAATACCATTAAATATTATATCATAGTTTTTGTCGATAAATGGCACTTATAATCAAAACTTCGCACTTTATGAAATTGTTTACCTTTAATATTAAACAATAAAACAAAGAAAATAACTAGTCTATTTCTCCCATTTACATATCTTTACAACGAAATTTTATATTTCTTACCTATATATCAATACATTGGTGTACTTTCCAAGTATTGGACTATTTTTCTATTTTTCCTTATAGGTCAATATAATATTTCATACAGGTTCAAATAAATGTATATTCTTTCGACAAAATCTGCTAATCTAATATATAGTTTTTACTAATAAATATAGGAGGAATCTTTATGAGGGTAGAACAAAAAAAGCAAAAGAAAAAAAGAAAATGGCTTCGTAATACAGGCATTATTTTATTAATACTTTTAATTGGAATTGGGGCTTACGCCTTTTCTGTATATAGATCTTTGACTACTGCTGTTGAAACCATGCATCAACCTTTAGAAAGAAATAAATCAGATAAACGCACAGAACAAGTATCCTTGGAAAGTAAGCAGCCATTCTCGGTTCTTATGCTGGGAGTTGATCAGCGAAGTGGTGATAAGGGACGGTCTGATACTATGATTGTCTTGGCTGTTAATCCAAATTTAAATTCAGTAAAAATGATAAGCATTCCACGTGATACTCGCACTGAAATTATTGGTAAAGGAAAAATAGACAAAATTAATCATGCTTATGCCTATGGTAATGAAGAAATGGCAATGAAAACAGTTGAGAACTTTTTAGATATACCGATTGATTACTTTGTAAGAGTGAACATGGATGGATTTAAAGAAATTATCGATGCTGTCGGTGGAATTACTGTAAACAATGATTTAGATTTTTCTCAGGATGGTTATCATTTTCCAAAAGGCCCAGTCAATTTAGATGGTAATAAAGCTTTAGCTTATATCCAAATGAGATATGAGGATCCCCGTGGTGACTTTGGTCGACAATTACGTCAACGTGAAATTATTCAAGGTATCCTGAGCGAAGGCGCTAGTCTCTCTTCGCTTACTAAATACCAAAGTATTTTTTCGGCTCTCGGTAATAATGTCCGAACCAATCTTACTTTTGACCAAATGAATAAGATTCAAAGAAATTACCGAAGCGCTGCTGGTAATGTCCAACAAATGAGTATTAAAGGTAGCGGAACAAAAATTAGCGGTATTTATTATTATATCGTTCCTGATGACGAAAAGGCGCGCATTCAAACCGATATAAAAGCACAATTAGAACTAAAATAAAGAAAATAAACTCCTTCCAGATTAATATTTGGGGGAGTTTTTTGGTTTTGATTTATATTCCTAAAAAATAGCTTGGATTTGACTCTAACATTGATTTCTCTATAATGTATAATCCTCCAAGGATTGATCATGCTTTTAAGACGATTACAAAAAAATTAAAGCATTAATAACTCCATGCCCTTTTTAGCATTATTACGTATTTTCACTTGCTAATTCTATTGTGAAAATCCACAAACCTTTTAATTATGTATAGTCCCCTTCGTGGTCTTCCAGTGAAGGAGAGGAGTATTCTTAACTAAAACTTAAGCTACCAAGTATTTGGTCATACAATTCCATCATTACTTGACCAGTGCCGTTTTTGAAATGATTTTACGGCTACTTCTGTGTCCTTACCAAATGTACCATCCGCTGTCACACCTACTATATGTTGAACCATTTTTACAAACTCCCTTTTGGCTCCTTTCCTTATTAATGTTCTCAGATAGGATTGGGCTGATTAGTTTCTAATCAATGATAACCACTGTCCATTAATACAAATAATCCAGTTGGTCTGCCTACATTATGCCACTCATTTACATTTGCATATGCATCAAATATTTCACCCTTACGAGCTATTTCTTGTGACTGCTGCTCTTAAATTGGGCGCCTATCTAATATTCAATCCATCAACAATAACCTTTAATTTATACCATTTTCCCCACTTCGAAGATTTCTTGGGCAGTTTTTGCCCGTGCAGTGATTATGCTGGACGACATTTGAGATTGAAATATTAAATTGCCCCATCAGTTGCTTTGTTACCACATCTTTATTCTGAACATTCTTTTGAAAATACCCATCAGCATTAACTCAAATTTCAATGTGAATGGACTTCTTATTGCCCGGCCGTTACTGCCATCACCGGCAGCAAAGGCCATTTCGTCGAACGGAATTGAAAGGATTGCTTGATGATCATCAATTTGTAGGTGCCATGATGCGGCACAGTCATTTCCCCTCTCTTGTAGTCGTGTGGGCGTTTTCATCTGCACCTGGGTTGTCTGTTTCATGGATGGTGATGTATTTAGGGATCATTTTTATAACCGGACAAGTCCCTTTGTTAGAAGCAGGAATAAATCGTTGAATACTATTTATTCATATCCTCTCCTTTAAATACTATATATGCTTAAACGTCTCAATTGGTTAGTGATTATTTGAATCATCCACGAATATTGACATCTAAAGTAGGCAGATCCTTTTACCAGAAAGCCATCATTAGGTTTATAGAAGTATCAAAAATCCCGCTATTGTTGTTTTTTCTTACGCACTTTATAGTAAAATAGTTATAGTTTTACTTCTATTCATCTAATAAAACAATAAGGGTTAGGAGATTTACTTTGAAGACGTTCACCATTAAAAAGAAATATAGCGTTATTGCTATTAGTGTACTTGTATGTTGTTTCATTATTTTTGTATCTATTGAATTATTTTCTATTAAAAAGAGCATCGAGCAAAAACATCATATTATGGTTAAGGATGGTAGCGGAGAAAATATTTTTACGGAGAAAGAAATAAAATCGGCCAGAGAAATCCCGTCTATGATTTCAACTTACATTAACAAAGAAGAAAAGATAAAAACCTTACCGTCCATGCTTTTTCCGAATCATTACTTAAAACAAGTAGAAACAGGACTTTTAACAAGCACTATCTATTCCCAAAATGAATTATTAACTATTTTTGTAAACAATGTCTACTTTGATTATGGAATTGTCGGGATGTCCACTGCCTCTGCCTATTACTTAAATAAAAGTTTAGATAAAACCAGCAAGGTAGAACAGTTTTACCTCTTAGCTAAAATGGAACAAAAGAAGACAGGAAATATTCAAGAGGACAGCCAAAACTTTTTAAAGAATTTATTAAAAAAAGGGTATTTATCTAAAGAGGAGTATACACAAAGCACAGCCGAAATGGATTCACTCATTCAGTCTCTAAAAGGCCCCCATACGTATGCACAAAGCTACGTTGAACAAACCCTTTGGGAAGCAGAAAAATCATTAGAAATAAGTGAGAGTGAATTAATAAGAAGCGGATACACAATTAACACGAATTTAAACAAAAAAATACAACAAACCCTTTACACCCAGTTTGAGAATAAAGAAAATTTTCCATTACAAGAAAATCCTCAATTAGAAAGTGGAATGGTGATTCTTGATCACCATACTGGAAAAGTCCTTGGTTTAATGGGTGGCAGGGAATATCAAAAAAATGCTCTAAATCGTGCAAGCCAAATCACAAGACAACCAGCATCTACCTTTAAACCGCTAATTGTTTATGCCCCGGCCATTGAATTAGGCTGGAAGCCAACTAGCATACTAAAGGATGTGCCCATTCGGGTTGGAGGTTATAAACCACATAACTTTGACTTTCTTTACAGAAAAGAAGTGTCATTACAAGATACCGTGGCGCATTCCTACAATGTTCCAACTGTCTGGCTTTTATACAAAATTGGACTAGATACAGGGTTAAACTATATCAAAAAATTCGATTTATTTGATATTGATGAGAAAGATGGGTATAAATTAGCGCTTGGCTTTTCCAGTAAAGGAACTTCCCCCCTGGCATTAGCGCAAGCATATACGATTTTTCCAAATGGCGGGAATATGGTAACTGCCCATACGATAAATAGCATACGAGATAACAAAGGGAAACTTATTTATAAAAATAATGTGGAGCATAAAAGAATAATAAAAAAACATACTGCCGATGAAATGAATGCACTTTTGAGAAATGTAGTTACCAATGGTACTGCGAATAAAGCTGATTTAGAGGGAGAGTTTGTTGCAGGAAAAACAGGAACAACTTCCTATGATGGCTGGTTTGTCGGGTATACAAAGAAATATACGGCCGCCGTTTGGATAGGCCCGGATGCAGTGGATCCAGATCATAAATTAATTTTAAACGAGGGCAGTGGAGGCCCTACCACTCTTTTTCATAATGTTATTAAAAGATTGAAATAATGTTCTATTTATATAGGAAGAAGGCTTACAAAATGAAATGGTTTATCTTTGTCATGCTAACCCTTATTTTTTTGATTACACCTTATCAAAAGGGACTTTATTTTAGCTATAATACCTATCCCATAATTATTCTTTTAACTATTAGTTGTTTGTTCTTTATTTTGAGGCTGTTTATTAAAGACGATTCATACCTGTTAAAACGATATCTTGTAGTATTATTGCTGCCATTATGTTATGTCTTTTCCTTTCCCTTTGCGGAAAGCCCCAAAGGAACATGGGATTCTATACTGAGATGGATACTATACACAAGCTTTTTTGTCCTCTTATTATGGACTGCAAGTAAGCCCAAAATAAAAGATTTTCTTGCGCTAGTATTTTCAATACTGGGGGCATTTCTCGCCTTTTCAATGCTGTTAATCTATTATGGTTGGATGGATTATCCAAGTGCCATAATAGTGGGACGATTTGGGGGAGTCTTTCAATATCCAAATACGTTTGGAATGTTGATGGCATTATTCTTTTTCTATTCATTAATCAATCTAACTGAAGGAAAATTAGCAGGAAAATATCTATACTTACACTCATTTTTACTAGTACCATTTATGGTATGCTTCATTCAATCTTATTCAAGAGGGATGATGCTCCTCTTCCCATTTGCCTGGGTTTTGGGGCTCCTCCTGCTGCCACTGCAAAAACAACTAAAATATGTCGCATACAGCTTCATATCAATTATTAGTTCTTTAGTTATTTGCCAATCTATTCTTCTTGGGGAATCGGTACAATCGAAATACCCCGGTTTACTAATTTTTGTACTTATGATCATCATTACTATTACATTATGTACATTAATCAATCAAGGGTTAACAAAAAACTATGAATTTTTCAAAAAAGAAGTCTTAACAAAAGGACGGAGACACTTGATCCTGCCTCTGATTATTTTAGTGATAACCCTAGTAGGACTGTTGGATTTAAAAAATGAGGGGATTATTTATAAAAGTTTACCAGATAAATTACAGGATAGACTTGCTGGAATCAGTTTAGAAACGGGATCAGCTACAGAACGTTTTCTTTTCGTGGACAACGCCTTAAGTATGAGTCAATCCTCCCCCTTTTTCGGATTTGGCGGCGAAGGATGGGCAGCGGTTTATAAACAGTATCAAAATTCCCCCTATATCTCAAACAAAATTCATAATGGATATATGGAGTGGATCATTGATACGGGATGGATAGGCTTTTCGATTTTTTTATTCGTCTTTCTCTATTTCTTTTATTTACTTATAAAATCTTACCGAATTCAAAAAGACTCTGCATTACCTGTAGCTGTCATTGTTGCACTTATCATACTTTTTAGCCATAGTTTTATCGATTTTAATTTTTCATTTGGATCAGTCTGGTTGATTGCCTTTTGGTTATTGGCAATCGGGTTATCAAACACCACAACGATCAAGGAAAGCCCTAAGAAACATTATGGTTCTAAATCCTTCATTAAAATTACTTTCGGGGTATACGCCCTGTTGCTATTGATAGGTTTAATTCAATCCTATAAATTTATGACAGCCAGGCAGATGTTTGAGAAAGCAAATGCGGCAAAATCAATTAGTGTTAAAGAGCATTATTTGACTAAATCAGTTTCTAACGATCCAAAAAATATAAAATATCTAACTGATTTAAGTCTGATTTACTCGACGAAGTTTACTGCAAGCAAGGATCTTATTATCCAACAACAGGTAAAAGATACTTTAAAAAGAATGGTAGAGACGGAGCCGCACAATTCAACTGTCCTTTTTCATGCAGCAAAATTATCTGAAAAGGCAGGCCTATATGACGATGCTTTATCCTATTATAATATGGGGTTAAGTGTTGATCATTTTAATGCAAAACTCTATCAAGATAGTATCGCCCTAAAAGTGAATACAGCTATGAAAAATATAGAGAATCAGAATAGATCTAAAGCTGATAAACTGATATCTTCTGCTTTAGAAGATTACAAAAAGGAAATATACTGGAACGCACAAGTAAATAAAACAAATGCAGGTAAAGCCTTTAACAGTCGGGACTTTCATATCACTCCTGCCACTAAAGACTTTATTTCCCTTGCTTACTTTTTAAAGAAAGACTTTCGCAAAGCTATCGAGTATTCAAAGAAAAATAACAAGAATAAGAATATGAAGCTTACCCTTATTGCGTTGCAAATTATTTCATTTGAAAAAATAGGGGAAATAGAAAAATCCAGCAAAATTCTCCACGATAATCTGCCAAACTACAAAGATCTCACAAAAGTGGTTGGTAGATTGGAAATTTTGGTTAATTAATGTAATTTCATCTGGACATATATGCCAAAAGACCTTATTATTATTAACATAGTGCTTAAATTAAGTTAATAAGGCCTATATCAAATTTTTTAATCGGGGGTGTATAGATTTCTAAGTAAGTAGAAATCTAGAAAATGAAGAAAAAATTATCTTTTTTAAGCGGCTTAGCTGCTGCAGCTCTATTTTTATTTCCATTTGCAACAAATACATATGCTGCCGAAACAAATCCCACTGTGGAGACGGTAGAAGAAAGTTCCAATCTAACTGATACCATATACCTAGAAGAGGTTCCTGGTGATGTTTATTATGAAGACGT
>NZ_AJLS01000008.1 GCF_000307875.1 Neobacillus bataviensis LMG 21833 | reverse complement strand
CGGCCTGCTTCCGCCTTTCTAGATCCAGACTTCCTAGCACTGTCGCCGACAATAGGCCGCCGAATGGTTTACGGTCGATCGTCTCCTGCCCGGAAATGAAGGATTCTACTTTCTCCTCCTGCCCTAAAGCGCTATAGGCTTGGCCGCGAAGGATATCCGCATCCTCATTTAGAATTATCTTGCCGCTATCAATGACGATTACATGCTCCAAAATCTGGCTTACCTCGTCGATTAAATGTGTCGACAAAACGATTGTCCGAGGGTGCTCCGCGTAATCCTCGATCAGCCGATCATAGAACAACTCCCGTGCTACAGCGTCCAGCCCCAGGTAAGGCTCGTCGAACATCGTCAGCGGTGCGCGACTCGCCAAACCAATGATGACGCCGACGGTCGAGAGCATACCTCGCGACAGCTTCTTTATCCCCCGTTTCAGTGGAAGATGGAAATCATTCACCAATTGATCAGCAAAATGCTGATCCCAATTAGGAAAAATAACCGAACACAACTCCAGCACGTCGCTCACACGAAAATGGTCGGGATACTTCTGGCTTTCTTTAATAAAACAAACCTTGCTCAATACTCGATTGTTCTCATAAGGAGTCTCTCCGAACACGTGAACCTTCCCGTTTGTCGGGAACATCTGCGCCGTCAGCATGTGCATAATCGTTGTTTTGCCCGCGCCGTTTCGGCCCAGCAATCCGTAAATTTTCCCCGGTTCCATGGTAAAGCTGACATCGTCCACTGCATGGACGCCTGCATACATTTTGGTCAGCCCTTGGACTTCAACAATGTTCTTCATTTCGTTCCTTCTCCCCTCCGGATCATATCCGTCAATTGGTCTTTCGTAATACCCAGCTTTTCCGCCTCGTGAATCATCGCAACGACATACTGTTCGTAGAAACTATCCTTCCGTTTCTCTAGCAGCCTTGCTTTTGCGCCTGTCGATACAAACATGCCGATCCCCCGCTTTTTGTACAAAATGTTCTCGTCCACCAGCAAATTAACGCCTTTGGCAGCCGTTGCCGGATTGATTTGAAAAAATGATGCAAATTGAGTCGTTGACGGCACTTGCGATTCCTCCTGCAACCGACCTTCGATAATATCGTCTTCGATATGCTCGGCAATTTGCAAAAAAATGGGACGGCTGTCATCCATCTTTAAAACCATAATACACACCACCACATTGGTTAGTTACTCATGTAATTAACCATATAACAAAGGAACCGTTTCGTCAACGGTTATTTGCCCAAAAAAAACACTACAGAAAAATTCGGGCCATCACACATGGGTGTTTACTAGAAATGGTAGGAGATGATTTTTTAGTTATTCAACAATATGGACCTTAAATGAAAAATGAGCGCATATCCTTGTTCAAGGATAGCGCCCTTTTCTTGAATAACTAATGATTTAATTGGTTGGTATTGTGGAAGATCAAAGAGTTGAAGACTAGATTTAATCAAATTATTTTATTCATAAATAAATGACATTCTTCCATTTATTATTTGCTGTAGGCTTTTTATACATTCATGACTCATTTGCATAAGTGGTATCTCTTAAAAGAGCAGCTTCTTTTGGGAAATCTGTCATAATCGTGTCGATTGTCTCCATCCTTAACAATTGCTTCATTTCATCTTCTTGGTTAACTGTCCAAACTCTTATGTTAAATGGAGCAGGGTTCTTTTTATAATTATCGTTTGTTAATAGAACATCTTTATAAAAATGTAATCCTTCTAATTCTAAACATTGGACATATTCTGAGGGACGGCTGAGATCATAAGGTAATAACCAGGCAATTTTCGCACTCGGTTCAAGCTTTTTCAATGTTAAAATGGATGGTAAATGAAAGGATGAATAAACAACTTGATCTGCATATCCAAATTTATTTACCAGTGAAACAAGCTTGCCCTCAATTCCTTCATAAGGAAAAACATTCGTTTTTAATTCAATATTTAATTCGATTTGATAAGGTATAATGAGTTCTAGCACTTCTTCTAATGTAGGGATTCTCTCCCGGCTCCACGTTTTTTCATCAAATAATGCTAAATGAGAGAACTTGATTCCTGCGCTAAACTGCCTGAGTTCCTGCAAGGTATAATCCTTCACATATCCTTGTCCATCTGTCGTCCGGTCGATTTGTTCATCATGAATTACGACCAGTTCTCCATCTTTTGTCAATTGCACATCAAGTTCAATTCCATCTACTCCTGCATTCAATGCTTCGCGGAACCCGATTAACGTATTTTCTGGCATTGTCCCCATGCTACCACGGTGACCATATATTTTTGTACGCTTCATCCTTGCTACCCATCCTCTCTTTATAGACGTCCCTTGTACTAAAAGAAATAGAGAACAAAGCAACTATGCTGCTTTATTCTCTATTTCCCTGCGATTTTTATTTTCCTCTTGCTGCGTTCGATTCCTTAATTGCTGCATTAATTTGTTCAACGGCATCATTAAATGATTTATCTACTTCTCCACCGTTATAGACTGATTCAAGTGCTGATTCAATAATTTTACGCTCTTTCGGAATCATATCCATTAATGCACCTTGAGTGGCAAAAGATGGCTTCGTTGCTTGAAGTTGTTGAACAGAAACTTGTAATTGCGGCATTTCTTTGTAAGCATCTTTAACCACTTTTTCATCATAAGCTGCTGGGTTAATGGCGAAATATCCAGTTCCTACATGCCATTTTGCTTGCACTTCTGGAGTTTGTAAGTATTTCATAAATTCCCAAGCTGCTTTTTGTTCTGCTTCAGGTTTACCTTTTGACATCCATAAACTAGCTCCGCCAATTGCTACACCTTGACGTTCTTCAGATTTTGGGTGAGGCAAGAAAGCTACACCTACTTTAAAAGGTGCGTTATCAATTACGTCTCTTGATGAAGCTGAAGATTGTAAGAACATCGCAACATCACCAGCTAAGAATCCAGAAAGCATATTGTCGGAATTTGTTCCATAGTTAGCAAATGTTTTATCATTGGTCATTCTCTTTACCCATTCAAAAATAGATTTACCATTTTTACCAAACGCTACTTCTGTTGGTGTATCAGAACGCCCATTGTCATTATTCATAAGCAATCCACCTTGGTTTGCTATTAACTCTTCAAATAACCATCCGTATGCTTGTAAAGCAAAACCTTTCATTTTATTATTGCTTTCAACAATTTTCTTACTTGCTTCTTCGATTTCTTCGAACGTTTCTGGTGCTTTTTCAGGATCTAACCCTGCTGCTTTAAAAGCATCCTTATTGTAGTACATAACTGGTGTTGATGAATTAAACGGCATGGAATAGAATTTATCGTCCACTTTGTAATAATTAATGATGTTTTCTTCAAGTCCACTCATATCATATTTTTCAGCATCAATGAATTTTTGAATAGGTTCAATATTCCCGCTATTAATCATCGACATTGTCCCAATTTCTTGCACTTGGATCATGGTAGGAGCATCTTTTGTTCCCCCTACACTATGAAACTTCGGTAATGACTCTTCGTACGTACCTTGGAATTCCGCATTCACTTGAATTTTATCTTGAGAGCTATTAAATTCTTTTACGATGCTATCTAAAGCTTCCTGAGGTTTTCCACTCATTGAGTGCCAAAATGTTACAACCGTTTTTTCTCCGCTTTTTGATGATTCTGCATTAGCACTGCGTGCACCATCACTGGAACTGCAGCCTGCAACAATCAAAAGTATACATGCCGTTAAGATAGTTAATAGCTTTTTCATAACGATTAATCTCCTTTTATTTTTATATATTGGTAGTTCATAACACCCTAAATTATTTTAGTGCGCCTTCAGCCAAACCTTTTTGGAGTTTATTTTGGCCTAAGAATAATAGAATCAAAGTAGGGATCGCAACGATCATAGCGCCTGCCATAACTACTCCCCATTGATTAACTGTTTCTTGTGACTGGAGCTGCTTTAATCCAATCTGCACGGTTCGTACCGAATCATTGGTTGTCGATAATAGCGGCCATAAATACATATTCCAAGCCGTTAAAAAACTATAAATTCCTAACGTTACTAAGCTTGTTTTTGCAACTGGCAATACGACTGTCAAATAAAATTTAAAGTGGCCCATTCCTGCAATTTCACTAGCCTCTTTAAGCTCTTTAGGAATTTGTTTAAACGTTTGCCTCAGTAAAAATGTCCCAAATGCTGTTGCTAGAAATGGCAGAGCAAGTCCTGGATATGTATCAATTAAATTCATCCCCCTAATCGTTTGAAAGTTGGGGATGATGGATGCTTCAAAGGGGATCATCATCGTTGCTACAAACAAGAAAAATAATGCATCTCTTCCTTTAAACTCGAGAAAGACAAATGCATAGGCAGCTAAACTGGATAAAACCAACTGGCCAATCATGATTAATAAAGAAATGATTAAACTATTGAATAAGAATTTAAGTAACGGCAGGCGTTCGAATGCCTTTGCATAATTCTCAAGTGTCCAAACAGAAGGAATGATTTTTCCCATCATGGCATCCTGGCTATTCATAAAACT
The DNA here is from genome assembly GCF_000307875.1 of Neobacillus bataviensis LMG 21833. Lineage (GTDB taxonomy): Bacteria > Bacillota > Bacilli > Bacillales > Cytobacillaceae > Neobacillus > Neobacillus bataviensis. The sequence continues at coordinate 27,468 of NZ_AJLS01000008.1, read as the reverse complement.
CATTAGAAAAGCAAAGATGATCGGTAAAAATAATACAACTGCTGAAATCGTGAGCAATGTATACATGATGAGTTTGTAAGAAAGAGATATCCTCATTGATAATGGACCTTCCTTTCTCCTAACTTAAATTGAATCAATGTCATAACTAATATAAGGATGAATAAGATAACAGCTTGTGCACTGGCTGAACCATACTGATAATTAACAAACGCTTCACGATAAATCGAGTAAACGATCAGATTGGTTTCATTACTTGGTCCGCCTTTTGTTAACATGTCGATTTGACCAAAGGTTTGAAAAGCATTAATAATCGAAACCGTAATCACGAAAAATAAAGTAGGGGAAAGCATCGGGATGGTAATCCGGCGTAATTTATAGAAGAAACCCGCTCCAACAATATCTGCACTTTCGTATAAGTGAGAGTCAATGGACTGCAAACCACCTAGGATAATCAAAAAGGTAAAACCGATATTCATCCAGATTGTAGATACTGAAACGGATAGAAGTGCCCACGAAGGGTCGGTTAACCAGCCGATTTTATCAAAGCCCAGCTCTGCTAATAATTTATTAAAGAATCCGATACTCGGATGAAACAAGAAAATCCAGAATACGGATGCAGCCGCAACAGAAACTCCCATAGAGGATGAAAAGATCATACGGAAAAGGCCGATCCCTTTTAATTTTTCATTGGCAATCACTGCTAAAAATAAACTGATGATAATGGTCCCTGGCAAAGTGTAAAGAACGAATAAAAAGGTCGATGATAAACTTTTCATAAAAATGGGAGATGTAAAGATATCTATGTAATTTTGCATTCCTACAAAAACGGTTGTAGCCCCTGCTTGATTCGTTAGAAAAAAACTTAAATAGATGGTGCGTATCATTGGATAAAAGATAAAAATACTAAATAATAAAATCGATGGTGATAGAAACAACAGACCTTTTAATAAGGTTTTTTTCCTCTGTTGTATTCTTGCCTTTTCAAATTGTACCTGTACTTGGTCAAACTCAAACTTTATGACTGTTTCTGTATTCATAGCGCAACAACCTCTTGAACTTGTTCATTGTTCGCGGCCTGCACTAGTTGACCAGTTGCTGCATCAAAGAAGCAAAAGTGTCGAACAGATAGGTGTACAGGTACTGTTTCTCCTGGATTAACCGCCCATTGACCTGGCCATTTAGCATTCCATAATTGACCGCCTATTTCTTCAAAAACAACCATCGTTTCATTTCCTAATTGCTCTACACTCGCAACTTCTAAGTGATGAGTGGCTTCTCGATCAAATGCTGGATAAATATGTTCCGCTCGAATGCCAATCGTCAGCTTTTCCATTAATGGGATGTGTTGTAAATCCACAGGACTTAGGTTAAATGTTAGCTGTCCCTCTACAACAAGCATTTGTTTGTCAAAATTCAGCTCAGCACCAGCTAAATTCATCTTAGGAGATCCGATAAAGGAAGCGACAAATGTATTAGCCGGTTCATTGTATAACGTAATCGGCTTTCCGACTTGCTGTACTTTCCCCTCATTCAACACCATGATTCGGTCACCCATTGTCATTGCCTCAACTTGGTCATGTGTCACATAAATCATCGTAAGACCCAATTTTCTTTGCAATCTACGAATCTCAACGCGCATATGTGCCCGCAATTTAGCATCTAAATTGGATAGTGGTTCATCCATTAAGCAAAGCGGTGCTTCACTTACAACCGATCTCGCAAGTGCCACTCTTTGTCTTTGCCCGCCAGATAGTTCTTTCGGTTTTCTTTTTAATAAATGACTTAGACCAATCATTTCGGCCGTTTCTTTTAGCCTTCTTTGCTGCTCTTGCTTATTCACCTTTTTAACATCGAGTCCGAAAAGAATATTCTGTTCCACTGTTAAATGCGGATATAAGGCATAATTTTGAAAGACCATGGACAAATTTCTATGTTTAGGAGGCAGGTGATTGGCTGGTTCACCATTTAGCTTCAGCACCCCTCCTGAAATTTCTTCTAATCCTGCAATCATTCTTAATAGCGTACTTTTTCCACATCCTGAAGGACCAACCAAAACAAAGAACTCACCTTTGTCGATTGATAGATTAATTTCATCCAGTACATTGGATTGTCGATCGTATGACTTTGAAATATCAATTAACTCGATTTGCTTCATTATTTACCCTCCATTTTTATGTACTTGCATATTATCATGCACGTACATAAAAAGGGACTTTTTTACAGAACCCTTACAAAAACTATAAATCCAATAAATTGAACACGCTTTCTTTACATGTTTTTTACAAATGATTAACATAAAGAAAGCTCGCCGATTGGCGAGCCGTTAGGGTTGAGATTAGGTGTAGTTGGCACCTATGCCTGATAGGAAGTGTCTGAAGCTAAAAAAAGTCTATAGCAGAAGACAAATAAATGCTTCCGCTATAGAACTGATTAAAGATAAATTTTTGCTTAAAAAGTATTGAAATAATTATTAGTTTTGTTTATACTTAAAAACGGTAAAGGACATAGTGTATTAAAAGTCTAAAAGTAACTTAGCTTGGTAGAGCATTAACATAAGGTACTAAGTGTTGTAGTAACAAGAATTGTTGTTTTCTTCATTAGTATTTTTTTACCACATTAAAGTACTAAGGTAAAAAGATTAAACACCCGAGACTTCAACTTTACTCGCATCCTCAGCTTCCTCTGTTTCAGATTTTACATAGTCGATCATCACTATAGTTTCATCATCCTCATGGTTGATCGAACAGTTACTATAATCTTTTTTAATATCTGCTACTTTAACGGCATGGCCGATTTCAGAATCAGTGATGTCAATTTCAATATCATTTGGAATATCATTCGCTTTTGCTGTTATATCCAATTCGTGAAGATATTGTTTAGCAATTCCTCCGACTTTCTCACCTTTAGATGTTCCCTTTAGAATAACACTAACTTTTGCATTGATTTCAGTATGCTTATCAACTTGAAGAAAATCCACATGAAGTATCTCCCTAGTTACAGGGTCATTTTGGTAATCTCTTAACATTACATTTTTTGATTTTCCATCAAGACTTAGAGATAAAATACCATTTCTACCAATATCCCTCATCACTTTTAATAAATCTGCATTTTTTATAGAAATAGATTTCGTATCAATATTGTTCCCATAAACAATTGCAGGGATTTTCCCATCGTTTCTCAATTTTTTCGAAGTAGATTTTTTGAAATTTTTTCTTTCTTGAGCTACTAGCGTACTCATTTTATTTCCACCTTTCTAATTATATAAATCTTAGACATTAATTTTTATAGAAATATCTAAGATATATAAAAATTACTTACAATTCAAGTATATCTAATCCTATATATTATTTCAAACTTATCTTATCGGATAACTGAGTAAGCAGCAGCTAACATGGACGCAGTTAGTAACTGTCCTATTAAGTCCCACCACGCCTCTTAAAAATGCGGACCAAGTTGGGGCATTTTGTTTATTTTAAAAGGAAATGCAGAAGTGGATCAAAAAATCATTATAAAAGAAATGGCCTCCATCAGTTTCATTTAACTGATGAAAGGCCTTCTCTACTTCAACCAATATTTCAACAAAAATATCATTCTCAGGTGGCCGCCTTGTAGGAATTTTACCTGAGTTAAACATAATACATTAGTTGTTACTTAGAATATCGTTAATACTATTTAATTCTTCCTTTGATAAAATAATTTCACTGGCATGAATGTTTTCAAGTATGCGCTCTTTCCTTTTACCACCCGGAATAACTGCATCAACACCTTCTTGAGCAAGTAACCAAGCTAACGCTAAATTAGGAAGAGACGTTTCCTTTTGAGTAGCAATTTCCTTCAATTTGTCCACTACTTTAAGTGTTTGGTGAAATTGCTCACCTTGAAATAAAGGTAGAGAATTTCTCCAATCCTGTGAATTTAACTTAGAGTCTTTTGTGAAACCACCACCTAGTAATCCAAATGCTAATGGACCATATGGAATAAAGGAAATATTATTTTCTACGCAATATGGTAATAATTCTGCCTGGGCGGAAACGTCTAACATATTAAATGGTGATTGTAAGACGGAAATATCCCCATGAGCGTTCGCCTCTTTTAATTGCTCAATTGAAACATTTGAAATCCCAATTGCACGAATTTTTCCTTCTTCTTTTAAACGAGCTAATTCACCAATTGATTCTGCAAAAGGTGTTTCATTGTCTGGGAAGTGTAAATAATACAAGTCTACATAGTCTAGTTGTAACCTTTGTAAACTTTTTTCAACTGCTTCTCGTAGATATTCAGGACGATTGTCTGATTTTACAGAACCATCTTCAAACCAATGCTGCGCTCCCTTCGTTGCAATCACAAAGTCATCTCGTTTAAATTCTTTTAATACTTCACCTACTAATTCTTCAGAACGTCCAAGACCATAAATATCAGCTGTATCAATTAAGTTTACCCCATTGTTCAATGCTTCTCTTACAAGGTCTACTCCATCCGCTTCATTTACATTTTGAAACAAATTATGCCCACCAACTGCATTGGTGCCAAGTCCAATCTCTGATACTTTAAGTTCTGTATTTTTTAATGTTGTATATTTCATGTCTTTTCCCTCCTATCATTCATTAGCCTTATCATAATGACCAAAAGTAAAATCCACAAATTATCGAGTTCAAGTTTCATTTATTGAAACTTTCCATGATTATTCTGTTCGAAATCCGAAAAACCCTCACTTCTTTTATTGCTTCCAATCATTAAAATAACCTGCTTATATATATTACTATCTTAATAGTTTCAAATAATGAAACCCCATCTACATATTTTGAGATAAAAAGTATAAGGGATTTTAGAGGTTGAAGGTTGGTTTCCTATTAAGCGATAAATCAACTTGTGTATCATTTAATAAAGTAGCTTAATGAGCTACTTTATTTGTACACTTATTGGCCCCTAACCTGCATACTTTAGTTTAAGAACAACCCCTTCCATTCCTTACCAACATTATCTATAAATCGTCACACCCATATATCATTACTCGCTGAGGCGGGAGTTGGATTAAAACAGATCATGGACAGATTAGGACACTCTGATGATGATACGACCAGAAATGTATATCTTCATGGAACGAAAGTCATGAAAAAAGAGGCTTCTCAAAAGTTTGCTCAACTAATGAGAAGCCTACACTAATATCCTCTATGTTAGCATTTTGCTTTCAGCTTACATAAAATCCTTCTATATCAAGGCGTTGACGGCTTTATTACATCATGCCACCCGTAATGTGAGAGTGTGTAATATGGTTAACGTTGTGTGCGAAAAGTGCGGTATATCAAGCTTTTGGGAAATCTGTGCTGTAATATCTTTAACGGGAATTTACCGTTTTATGAATGTGCAGCAAAAAAATCTGGCACTAAACAAAATGCGAACAGAATTGTGAACCCCATAATAAATCCTAATAATATTGAATGAATCTGCTATAGATTGCTCGTGCTGTTTTCGTTTCATTTGTACCGTGGATGATCGCCCTGCCATCCTTAAAGAAAACAATTCGATAATCCTCAAATTGACAGGAAAGCAAATATGGATTTAAGACAGGATTTGTTACCTGATGCTTTACATTTTTTAATAAGTCCACCAATGAGTATGTTTGTGACAGCCCTGGTCTTAACTGTACGGCATCTCTTCCACAGAGAACATCCGTCTTCATTTGATTTTCAAACTGTAAAAAAGGATAAGATGGATGTTCACCACATGTTGGACAATGTATATTTTTTAACTTCGTTACATTAATTTCTGCATTTTCACTTTTCCAAATATCTACGGATTGAAGAATAGGTGATAGCAGCTCTCCTGAAAGCAATCTAAGCAATTGTGTAATTTGATATGCAGCGGTGACTTGAACAATGGGACTAATAACTCCAACGGTATCACATGTCATTCCATCCATTGGCAGATGGTTTAATAGACAGTGTAAACACGGAGTTTCTCCCGGTATGATGGGTAAGGTAAGTCCATAGCTTCCCACACAGGCACCAAAAATAAAGGGGATCCCCAGTTTAACAACTGCGTCATTGACGATTAAGCTTGTTTCAAAATTATCCGTAGCATCAACAACCACCGAATGACCTTTAATCAATTCAGCAATATTCAGCCCGTGAACATCCTCAACGATCCCCTCAATGGTAATTTCACTATTAATTTGCTCTAGACGTTTCTTCGCAGCAATTGCTTTTGGAATTTTTTTTTTACATCTTCTTCCGTATACAATTGCTGCCTTTGTAAATTGCTCCATTCCACATAATCCCGGTCAACAATCGTTAGACGGCCAATTCCTGCTCTCGCCAGCATTTCGGAGCTTGCAGAACCTAATGCACCTGCCCCAATAATGATGGCACTTGCCTCTTTTATTTTTACTTGCGCAGCCCTTCCCAGAAATAATTCCTGTCTTGAATAGCGATTGTTCAAGATGTCACCAATCCTGTAGTTGGGCTGCTTGCCACTGCGTACTCTTTTTCTTCAATTCTTCCAGCTTCAAATCCTAGTCTTCCTGCTTCCAAAGCTAGTTTCATCGCTTCCGCCATTTTCACAGGATCTTTTGCACCAGAAACGGCTGTATTCAGTAATACAGCATCCGCACCAAGCTCCATGGCAAAAGCTGCATCCTTAGGTGAACCGATCCCAGCATCCACAATGACTGGAATGGATGACTGTTCGATAATAAACTTCAAGTTAAGAGGATTAACAATCCCCTTTCCAGAACCAATCGGGGAGGCCCCTGGCATGATGGCATGAACTCCCAGATCCTCGAGACGCTTGGCTAATACTACATCATCAGAAGTATACGGAAGTACAATAAACCCTTCAGATAAAAGCATTTCAGATGCTTTTAATGTTTCGATCGGATCCGGTAAAAGAGTACGATAATCGCCAATTACCTCGACTTTGATCATGTCACATAATCCAGAGGCTTTCGCTAATTTCGCAATTCGAACAGCCTCTTCAGCGTTTTTAGCACCAGCTGTATTTGGAAGCAAAGTATATTTGTTTAAATCGAGTTGTTCAAGAAAATTGGGTTGATCCTCTGCGAAAATATTCATTCTTCTTACAGCAAAAGTTAAGATTTCTGCCTCAGAAACTTCAACCGCCTTTTTTTGAACCTCAAATGATGGATATTTTCCTGTTCCTAATAAAAGTCTTGAATTGAAACTTCGATCTGCTATTTTTAACATGTTTCATCATCCTCCTACAAAATGAATAATTTCTACTATATCGCCATTGGATAGGCCTGTAGTTTCATAGTTTTGTTTCATCACAATATCTTTATTAACCTCTACCACGACAATGCGATTTTCCAAATTGTAATGGGATAGCAATCCTTTCACATTTTGGATGGTTTCTGGAAGGTCAATCTGTCTTCCGTTTACGATAATAGACATGTATGGATCACCTCTTAAACGGTCAGCGGCTTACGACGGTCAATTCTAAAAGCCTCCACCCACTCTTTTTTCACTTCTCTTTTCAGGATTAAATCCGTAATCATTTGTCCTGTTGCAGGAGCAAGCAGGATGCCATTTCGATAATGGCCTGTCGCAAATAATATTCCTTCGTCTTCAGGATGGTAGCCGATGAATGGATTTTGATCAAAAGTTTGGGGACGCAATCCTGACCAAGCTGAATCCAATTTCATATCTGCTATGGTAGGCAACATCATTTTTGCCTTTGCTATAAGTGTTTCAATGCCATTCAGACTAACCTTATCAGTCCAATCGTTCTCCTTCATAGTCGCGCCAATTACAAGCTGTCCATTGTTTCTAGGGACAACATAATATTTATCATGAAAAAGGGTATGCTTTAAAACCGCTTTTTCACCCATCACCGAAATGCATTCCCCTTTTACAGGAGTCATTTGATGATCTAACCCAAGCTGCCTAAAAAAGGTCGAGCTCCAAACTCCACTGGCAACAACTACATGCTTCGCTTCAACAACACCCCTTGTGGTTTGAAGGAGGAAAATATTATTCTGTTTTTCAACAGTAAGTACCTTCGTAGATTCTAGAATAGAGGCACCAAGGATTTGAGCACTCTTAGCAAACGCTTGACACACTCCAATAGGTAAAACGTTTACATCATCTTCAATATAGGCTGCGCCTAACAGATGAGGTGAAACATCTCGTTCTAATTTTTTCACTTCTTCTGTTGCTAGCCATGAAACGGTAGGTTGGGCTAAAATCGCCTTTAAACCTTGTTTATCTTGCTCAGATAATACAAGCTTCAAAATGCCCCCCTTTCTGTAACCAAAGTCTATTCCACTTAATTCATACAATTCATCTTTCAGCTTCTCATAAGCAAACTGGCTTTTTCTTGCAAAAGGGAAAAAGACATCAACATCCCCCTCACATTCAGAGTGTGCCCCTAGCATACCAGCCGCAGCACTTGTAGCTTTCGTCCCAACCTGATTCTCCTCGAACACAGCTACATCGATATTTCCTTTTGCTAAATAATAAGCAATCGAGCATCCAATTATACCGCCCCCAATTACGACTACTGCATAGCTATTTTTCATCACGGGCCACCTCATAAAATTGACTTGCTGCAGCTAGCGGATTTTCTGCTGAAAAAATTCCTGACATCACTGCAATTCCATCTGCTTTTAATTCTCGCAATTCGTTTACTTTATCTAATTTAATTCCACCGATTGCATAAACCGGAAGACTCAAATTCTTTTTCATCTCGATGAGGGGTTCAATGCCATTTGGAGCCTTTCCCCTTTTGCTATTCGTCTCAAAACAATGTCCGTATAAGAGATAATCTGCTCCTTCTACTTCGGCTTCTTTAGCTCCTTCAAAGGAATGAACCGACCGACCAACTGTTAGATGAGGAAAACGTTCTTTGACCCTTTTAACTGGAAGTCCTTTTTCTGGAAAATGAACATTCGGAATATCCATCAGTAAGGCAATATCCAATCGATCATTTAGGAAAATCTTTTCTTTTTCAACACCACCCTCTTCTAAATGTTGGAGTAATGTAATAATTTCTTTAACGGTTTTTGTTTTTTCTCGTATTTGGACAAAATCAATTTTGTTTTTTATTTGTATGATCTTCGATGCGAGTTCACGAACAGAATGCGACTGATCTGTTACAGCCATCAGCTTCATTTTCTTTTCCCCTTCATTGGAGCACCTTCTTCATAAGGTATTTACATGCTGAGTCCATAAAAAAACCACTCTCCAAAATAGGAAAGTGGTTTGTTTGATATTTGCCTAAATACACAAAAGCACAAACAGTCGCTACTTCCCTACGCAGATACTAATCTGGTCAGGTTATGAGGGTTTAAAAGTAGCTACTTTATTCTCAGCCCTTATCAAGGGATCCCCTAGTAAAACTCTGATTTATTCAATTATTTGAATTTATCTATTATATTATTACAAGAATTAGAAAATTTCAAGGTAACTCTTTAACATAATAAAATAAAGTGCCTGTCACCACTCGAATTCTGTCGAGGAAATTTCGACAAATTGCGGGTAGTGACAGGCATTTTTTTAAAAAGCACCTCATAAAGAGATGCTATGTCTAACTGATTGCCCTTAAATATAAATTTAAAGAATCGTCCATTTCACGTACAACTAGGGCAATAAAATCACGATAATCGCTTTCTGGATTGAAATGGCAGATCACCATCATCAATCCAGCGATTGAATACAATCGATTTTTCTTGCCTTTCGATGTTTCTGTTTGATTCTTCTTTTTGTACATGTGTAACTATTTTTGCCTTATGGAACTTCTCCTCATACAGATCACGAATCCACACTTTTACAGGTCTTTTCCATTGCTGATCCGGTGCAGGGATATTTTTAATTAAGCAAACTTTTCCATTTATAAGTTGTGATTATACTATTTCCCACAACATTTCTTAAATTTCTTCCCGCTCCCACATGAACATGGATCGTTTCTGCCAACCCTTTGACGGGTATGGAGACTAATAACCTCTCCTTTTTTATTGGGCAAGGGTAGTAATGCATTCTTCTCCTGCGTAGATAGCTCTACAGATGTATATCCCTTTAAATACCATTGCCTCGTATTATTCATAAGAAGAACAAGAACATCCATCAATCTTTGCACAGCTTCTAAGCTTTCGAATGTCAGTTGCGTCTGTAAAAATTGAAGAAGCTGACTAGGTCGATGGTCAAGCTTCACTTGCATAATACAATCTTCAACTAACTCCATCGCCTCTCGTTTTGGCATCCGATACTCCTGTGTAAATAGCGAAATAAGTTGAGAATAACCGCTTGGATGCTCCACATAGTCCGTTTCACCTGCTTCAAGCAGCTGTTTCTTCAAGAAAGGATAGTAGTCAATATTTTTTCTAGATGCCTGCTCCTTTAAAATAACTAAAGGGTCTAACACTTCCCAGTAAGAATAACCGTACCTATCAATGTAAATTTCTTGGTAGTATTCCATTGCATCAAAAATAACATGATTGAAGGCGAGATAATCTGGGCGAATAGGCGTATATTTTTCGACTAAATTCATTAACTCATTATGTGGCACTGTGCCATAATAATAGAGTAATCCGCGGGTTATCTTAATCCATTCCGTATTCCGCTTAACATCTGCAAGTATTGTTTCGTCTTTAACGATCTCACCTAGAGAAGGCACTAATTCCAAAGGAATCATGACAATCGGATCGCCATTCCGTAAACCAGTAAACATAAAGCCAGTTTTATGGAAATACTCCATCTCCTCTATTTCTACATTCTTTGCGCTAATGACTCCCTTTTTAGCAATAATATTTTTTATTAGAAATAAGCGTCGTTCATCGAACTGACTGATAATATTTTTGAGAAGAAAAGGGATTGCCTCTGCCAAATATTGAATTAATTCCGCTTTTTTCAAGGAACTTATATTTTTGATTTGCAGTTTTTTTCGGATGTTATGAAGTTCTGACATTTTTAATGCGGATAGCCCTTCCTTTAATGAAGCTATGCCTATGATTTTATTTATTTGATTCTCGTTTTTATTTACTGCCATTTTATATCTCCTTCGCATAGGTCTACCACTGACAACATCAGATGCCATGGCAACTCTTGTATATATAACTTTCTTTAGCTTCAGCCCAGATTTCAATACGACCTGACACAAAGGGAACTTCCCTTTTCCTAGCCATTTTGTTTATTCATCTTTCAATTATTGTTTATAAAAGAATTCGTCATCCCTTTCGTTACGACAGTCATTACATCTTTTTGAATACTTAAAGCCCTTGCTTTTGTAAAAATTTTGCTCACCTATTGAAAAGGTAAAACGTTCACCACATATCCAACATTTCAAAAGGAGGTCATGTGGCTTTACACCCTCTAGTGCTTCATTGATAGATTCTTCTCTTTCCTTTATTACGGAATCATCAAACGCCATTTCTCCATTTAATACTTTTATAGTTCGCCGAATCTCTTCTCTTACCTTTTTATAATCAACTTTCTCCCATAATTCTAGATACGGGATAAACGCAATTTCATCAACTGCTCTTAATATGACTTTTATTTCTTCATCACCATTAAAATGGTAAGTCCCCCTCATCTATCCAGCATTCAGAAACAGGAAAACTAACACTCGGAAGAGCAGCTGAACTTTGTGGTAGAAGCCTTTCAGACTTTATTCAAATCTTAATTGACCATAATATTCATTGGGCTTACACCAAAAACAGAAGGATCAATTCGCGTTATCACAATTGATTCAATTATTATAAATCTGTAGAGTGCACATAAAGGAAATATAGGAATGCTTAGGACACTCAGATATTAATACAATAATGGGTATTTACGCACACATGACTAAAAATATAAAGAATGAGGCCTCCAATAAGTTCGGCAACTTAATGAAAGACCTCTCAAAAATCATATTAATTAATATCGGTCACTATTAAGCTGTAAAGGCTTATAAACATTGATACCCAAGCTTTTATTTCACCATTGTAAAACAACTTACATCGCATAACAATGTATTTTATAAAAAAAAAGCCTCCCACAAGTTCAGCGAACTTATAAGAAGCCTCCATTTAAAATCTCTGTGTTTAGCATTTACTCTTATTTTATCTTCATTCACACATGTATACATATGCTTCCGCGTATATTTAAAAGTTGCCTCCTCATTACTCGTTCGCTTTTATAAGAATGATCCAAACAAGTCAAGATTCTTTCCTTATCGCCGTTTCCCAACGCTCTCCAATGGCATTCATAAGCTCATCCACAGAACAAGCTAAATTTTTAACAGGTATGTTGACTTGTGATGACAACAGCCCTTTGTTTAATCGGTTAAACAATTTCTTTATTCCCCTTGACCGGCTGATGACCAATTCACGGTCATAGGTAAAAATGCCAAGAAACACCTGACCCGAAAAGTTTAAAAAGTCGATCGCTTCAATTTCCTCCCATCTGACGAGACCCGCCCCGATGTAACTGGATTGGTCTATAATTCCTTCTTTCGTGACAACCACGGCAGGCTCCGGTTTGACGAGTACTTTAATATAATACAGAAAACAAAGCCCGAATACTGCAATGGTAAGAATCCCTATCACTATGGGCAACGTTGGTTCATTAAACGGGACCGATAAAATAAATATGCCTGCCGCAACAAAAACGAGACAAAAAATAGCCAACATGATCATTCTTCCCCTTTTTGCCATTACAATAAAATCATCCTTCACTTCTTTCCCCCCAGGTCTTAAAAGCATTCTTTCTAAAAATTAACAGATTTTCCCAAAAAATAAATCCTCTAAAAGACCCATAGAGGATTAACAACGTGATGTTTCTTATCGATTCGGACACAGGAAGCAGAGTTGGAGAATTGGTTGCTCTCAAAAATATATGTAAGAGAAGGTGCCTGACCAAACGTATTAAAGCATTACCGCACCGGGGGTCAGGCACCGAGATTCACAGGTATTATTTTTATGTCACTTACAAATAGGAACAAATCAGGGGACAAAAAGAGGTAAATTTCAAAAGTGAAATTGTGACTCTTTTTACGACAATATTTTTGGCACTAAGGAGGGTTAAACACAGGATTGACAGCAATTAAAGCTTATCTAATCAAACGATTAATTAAAAGTGATTTACCCAATTAATCGTTTGATTAAATACCGCCTTAGCCCTTTTAAAAACCGAACTTTGGATTGTTTTCATGAGAAATAATTGTCGTAAATTAGTTGTGGCTGTTAGGAATTATCTGTAAATCTGACAATAGAAACTAACAAAATATATATTCTGACAACTTCAAATAAGTTATTGTACCAACTAATCGTTTGATTAAAAGGGCAGTAAAGCCTTTTAGAATGCACCTTAACATGTTTTCCAGAAAAAAACATTGTCGAAAAAAGCTCTTGAATTTCTAGTATAGATGATACAATCGCGGAACAAAACTATTAAGGGAGTGACAGGGACCGGCATCTCCCTACCTATCTTCCCCTGCAGTTATATCGAATACAAAATGATCAGGAATCGAGCGTCCCCAAGATGACTTCTGGACCAAATCACTAATCTTTGGAGGATGTGGCGAATCTACTACAAAGTTACGTAGATTCTCATGTACTTTATCATATGAATATTTTTGCAGAACCATATGCCAGGCATCCAGCTTTTGTTGATCAAAATGAAACTTGTCGTAATAGACTTGTATAAGAACCATCAACTTATAAATCTCTTTCTTATTCATCAAGGTTAAAATCCTCCTCAGTTTGTCTCTTCTTACCTTCTTGCTGATTGAGATAAGATTCAAATTTTGTCCCAAACAATGTCTCTGGTCGCAAGAACTTATTCCAAACAGGATCAGGCTGCCAATCAGCTGACTTCAAATCGATAACTCTAGTAAAATCCTCAAGCGTAAATCCTTCTCCATATCTGGCATGAATCAGTTCCCTCGTTTTAATAGAACTTAGTTTAAAGTTCTTTCCCGTCTTCTCATTCAAATAGCCAATAATTTCAGCATATGGAATCACCTTTTTCACGGAAGAAGAATGGACTGCGGAGTCCTGCATCTTCTCCGAAGCTTCCTCAGGTGCTCTTTCCACAATAGGAGCAGCTTGGCTCTCGGGCAGGCTATCATCAAACTCCAGTAATTTTTCATAGTCAATGCTGTACCATTTTGTCTTATCCATTTTCATCTGATTCCAATTTTCAGAGAGAAGTAATCCTATCATCTCTAACGAACGAATCGTCCGCTTAATTGTACTTACTGACCAAAATGGCAGCTGCTTCTGCCACTCTTCATATGTATTATAAACCCAAGTTCTCCCCTCAATTTTATGCTTGCTGATCCCAAGCCAATAATGAATTTGCTGCAATACAACTGCCTCATTTAAACCAATTTTCTCTGCCAAACTAGGAATAATCATTACCGGTCTTTCATTGATTAATAACCTACTCAACTGAACCTCTCCTTTAATGGTTGTTTTAAAAAGGAACCTAGACTCGGCCGTAAGACACGAGCAGCCCACCGATTGGTTTATGTCCCTTCACTTTCTATTTAGAAATAAAATCGAAAAAAGGACAGGTTCTTATAAAAAATATTTTTGCTTGATGGAAATCGAAATGGAAGGGGACATATTATTTGAAGTAATCTTTGAAGTACTCTAATGAGGTAATCTATGGTATTGCTTGGGTCAACAAGGTAATCTCTACATGCCATTCTGAACCTATCCGAACGTCAGGATGATCGAATCAGTTTGGTCATTTTGTGCTGATGCATGTACCATAAAACCTGCCAAGAACGTCACTCAATTTAAAATGTTGGTTAATTGTAATCGTCAAGTAAAGTTGAAAAATAATACTTACATTTTTATAATGCCATAAACAATGTTAGCGAAAGACATGAAAAAAGAGGCTTCTCTAAAGTTCGGTGAACTTATGAGAGCCTCAATTAAAAAATCTTTCACGTTACATTCAAACCCTAAAATATAAAGAGATTAAGGGGCAGATTACATCATGCCGCCCATTCCACCCATACCGCCCATGTCAGGCATTCCCATGCCGCCACCAGCTGGTTCTGGTTTGTCAGCTACAACTGCTTCAGTTGTTAAGAACATAGCCGCAACAGATGCTGCGTTTTGAAGTGCGGAACGTGTAACCTTAGTTGGGTCAACGATTCCAGCTTCGATCATGTTTACCCATTCGCCGGATGCTGCGTTGAAGCCTGTGCCTACTGTTTCGCGCTTTAAGCGGTCAACGATGACAGATCCTTCAAGGCCTGCATTTTGAGCGATGGTGCGAACTGGCTCTTCCATCGCACGTAATACGATGTTGATACCTGTTGCTACATCACCTTCTGCTTCAACTTGAGCCACTTTGCTGTATACGTTAAGAAGGGCTACACCACCACCGGATACAATACCTTCTTCAACAGCTGCACGAGTTGCGTTTAATGCGTCCTCAATGCGAAGTTTGCGCTCTTTTAATTCTGTTTCAGTTGCAGCACCAACTTTGATAACTGCTACACCGCCAGCTAATTTCGCTAAGCGCTCTTGTAATTTTTCACGATCGAATTCAGAAGTTGTATCTTCTAATTGAACGCGGATTTGGTTGACACGTGCTTGAATTTCAGCAGTCTCACCAGCACCTTCAACGATTGTAGTGTTTTCTTTTGTCACAACTACTTTAGTAGCGCGACCTAAAGATGTGATAGTAGTCGTTTTTAATTCACGGCCAAGTTCTTCTGTGATCACTTCACCGCCAGTTAATGCAGCGATATCTTCAAGCATTGCTTTACGACGGTCACCGAAGCCAGGAGCTTTAACAGCTACTGCATTGAATGTTCCGCGAAGTTTGTTCAATACTAAAGTAGAAAGTGCTTCACCTTCGATATCTTCAGCGATCAATAATAATGGCTTGCTTTGTTGTACTACTTGCTCAAGTACTGGAAGAATTTCTTGAATGCTAGAAATCTTCTTGTCTGTAATTAAGATATATGGATTTTCTAATACAGCTTCCATTTTATCTGTGTTAGTAACCATGTAAGCAGAAGTGTAACCACGGTCGAACTGCATACCTTCTACTACATCTAACTCAGTTGTGAAGCCTTTAGATTCTTCGATTGTGATAACACCGTCGTTGCCAACGCGCTCCATTGCTTCAGCGATTAATTGGCCTACTTCTTTGTCATCAGATGAAATCGCAGCAACTTGAGCGATAGACTCTTTGCCTTCGATTTGTTTAGAAATAGCTTTTAATTCTTCAACTGCTACAGCAACTGCTTTTTCAATCCCTTTACGGATACCCATTGGGTTAGCGCCAGCTGTAACGTTCTTTAGGCCTTCGCGGATCATCGCTTGAGCAAGAACTGTTGCAGTAGTTGTACCGTCACCGGCAACATCGTTTGTTTTGCTTGCTACTTCAGCAACAAGTTTAGCACCCATGTTTTCGAATGCGTCTTCTAATTCGATTTCTTTTGCGATTGTTACACCATCATTTGTGATAAGCGGTGAACCAAATTTTTTCTCTAGAACCACGTTGCGTCCTTTAGGTCCAAGAGTTACTTTAACTGTATCTGCTAGGGTATCAACTCCACGTAGCATTGCGCGGCGCGCGTCTTCACTAAATTTAATCTCTTTAGCCATTGTAAAAAACCTCCTCGTATTTTTTCATCTTTATTTTTAAAAAATTCCCTTATTATGCGATTACAGCAAGGATATCATTTTCACGTAAAAGTAAATATTCTACGCCTTCGTACTTCACTTCAGTACCAGCGTATTTTGAGAAGATAATACGGTCGCCGACAGCAACTTCAAGTGCTACACGTTCTCCGCTTTCTAGTACGCGGCCAGTACCCACGGCAACAACTTTTCCTTCTTGAGGCTTTTCCTTCGCTGAATCCGGTAATACGATACCGCTTGCAGTTTTTTCTTCTGATTCAACAAGCTCAATGACAATGCGATCACCTAATGGTCTTAACAAATCAAACAACCTCCTCAAAGATATATGTAATTCTGACTTGTTAGCACTCTCTATGAATGAGTGCTAACACAATTATTATAATAAAGAATCTGATAATTTTTTGCAAGTATGAAGCACAAATTTTTACAAAAGTTTTTTCGATTTTTACAACCTTATAAAGTATGGGAAAAACTTGTCTTTCTATACCTATTATTTTAAAAGTTCTTCTAAATTGAAACTGCTACAGTTTTAAGAGTAAAATGAATAGTAATGACTTGATAATTAGAATATGAATCGGCAGATTATATTGGTTGGATGAAAAAAGGAGACATTAAAATTTGAAAAAGGAATATTGGATTGTCATCATTGTTTACATCGCTATGCAGCTTTCCAGTCTTGTCGGGCTTCCCGCAATGATGTTTGGCTTTAAATCTTTAGGAATCAGCCAAAGTCTGGCTGTACCTGTTTGGCTAATTGTCAGTTTCTCGATTGCCCTGCTCATCATTCTGTTCATTTTGCGGAAGGAAATGAACTCCCCCCATTTCGAAAAAAGAGGCAGTTCCTCTTTCGGCTCTTCGGTCATGTGGGCAATTGTAGGGGTCTTTTTAGCTTACTTTGCACAAATTTTCGCCGCCTTGATTGAAAGACTTTTGGGCGTTGAAATGGGTTCTGAGAACACGCAGAATATCCTGCGCATCATCGAAACAATGCCGGCGGCCATTATTGTGACCAGCATCATTGGACCAATTTTAGAAGAAATTGTGTTTCGAAAAATCATTTTCGGCTCACTACATAAGCGCTTTAACTTTTTTATTTCAGCACTGGTTAGTTCGGTCATCTTTGCTGCAGCACATATGGAATTCCAGCATATTCTACTATATTCAGCCATGGGTTTCACTTTTGCCTTTCTCTATGTCAAAACCAAGCATATTTTGGTACCGATTTTTGCCCATGTCACGATGAATACATTGGTTGTCTTAGTTCAGACTGTTTATAAAGACGATCTTGAAAGACTGCAGCGTGAGGCAGAGGCGCTTCAAAACTTTATCGGAGGATTCTTATGAGACGTTCACCCTTGTTTTCCGGATTAATTTACTTCCTGCTCGGCGCAGTATTTACTTACTTTGCGATTGATGATGTGCAAACAAACGGCTGGGGCTTTTTCAGCTATCTGCTCGTCATTTTAGCAACATTTGATTTTGGCTCCGGGTTAAAAATGATGATATTTCATTTTAAATTAAAGAACCAATTGAAAAAATAAGAAAAGGGATCCCAGGTTTTCTAGCTTGGGATCCCTTTTTAGATTAAGTATGCCATTTTCATTATCTGAAAGACCTCTTTTTTAAAAGCTCTGCTCTTTATCAACCTTTTTAAGCGTTTTATCGACCACTTTCTCCATTTTATCAACCACTTACTTGTTTAACCATATAAGCCAGGCGAACCGCCTGGCTCTAGATCTTCTCCGCCATTTTGACAGTAGAATTTTTATCCTGGATAAAATCAGTCGAATATTCCACCCGGCCAATTTGACAGCCCGTGCCAATTTTGACTAGCTTTCCCCTGACGATATCCGCCTTTGTATTTTCTAAAAACACTTCATCCCCTTCAACCACCTTCACAACTAGCGATCCCTCATCCTTCACAAACGGCAGCAGCGATGTTTTTCTTTTAACGGTAATTTTCTCACCTCCGATTTCTTCTGCTGTACTTTCGCCAAAACGCAAGCCAATATTGACCGTCCCAGCATTGAGAAGACCTTTGATTTCAAACCCACCGCTTAAATCAAATTTCTCATATTCGATGTCTCCGCCTACGGAAATACTCCCCTTAATATTTGCCGTTTCTCCAAAAAGTCGCTCCCCTACCTCAAGCGTGCCAAGGATTTTCACCTTTTCCAATCCAGCTTTCCCGCCAATCGACAACGTCCCCATCACGAGCATGTCACCAGATTCCATATTCCCCTTTACTTCAGTTTCGCCAACCACTTTTACAGATCCTGCTTTCACATCCGCCAATGCCTCACTCGTACCATATATATGGTACGACGAGCAATCGACAGCATTTTCAATCGTCCCTTCCCCGCGGATGCTCACCTTATCGTAACTGCCGCCAGGGTAATTGCCCGAACCATTAATCGTCAAATTTTGACCCTTTATCATTTCCGTTTCCCCCTTTTAAACCTTTTTGGACTCTTTCACCGTTGCCTTTTTATCGACAGAAAGCTCATTTGTATATTCAACAAGACCAATCTCGCATTTAGCCCCGATAGTAATATGGTTGCCGCGAACAACCGCTGCTTTCGTGTTTTCCAATTCAATTTTGTCCCCTTCGATTAAATCCGTTTCCAGCCGTGTTTGAATAAGCGGTTTGAATAAACCCATTAAGATAGG
Source organism: Neobacillus bataviensis LMG 21833 (assembly GCF_000307875.1). GTDB lineage: Bacteria > Bacillota > Bacilli > Bacillales > Cytobacillaceae > Neobacillus > Neobacillus bataviensis. The sequence goes on along the minus strand of NZ_AJLS01000008.1, from coordinate 8,192 downwards.
TTTGTGTTTAATACGAATCGTTTGCCCACCTATTTCCTTTGCCTTGCACTCTCCAAAAATTTTAATATCCACTTGATCCGCATTTAAAAGACCGCCAATCATAAATAGCGATTCCGCCTTAAATGTTTCAGCTTCACAATCCCCTTCGACTGTAAGCCTGCCTTTAATGTTGATTTCCTCTGCCTTTACCCTTCCGCCGACAGTGGTTTTTCCTGACACCTTGAAGTTTTCCACATAAAGGTTTTCGCCAATTTTCGCAGTTCCATCCACTGTTAACGTCTTGCATTCAAGATTTCCTTTAATTTTTCCGTTCCCATTCACCTTGGCACTATTCGTCTTAACATTGCCATTGACCGTACCTGAACCATTACAATCAAATTCCACACACTCTAAATCGTTATTAACTGTTCCTTTTCCATTGATGTTTACTTTATGAAATTCCCCGCCATTTGCTGACCCAAAGCCATTTATACTCAGGTCTCCCCTTTTTTTCGTATCCATGTTCATTCTCCTTTATAGTAAGTTCGCCTTGATTTCTTCCATACATTTCACAAGCGAAAGCTGAACAACGATTTTCGTCCCCTGATCAAACTTTATATCCTCAGCATTTATGAATAAAAAACAAGATGAGACCCCGAGCTTTCTCGTCAGCACGATCTCTCCATTCTTTTGTTTGATTAATCCCCTGTGATCCTTCATGACTTGTAGCAGCATTTTTCCTTCATCCAGATTAATTTCTCCTGATTGAAGCAGCTTCTCTAAAACAAACACTTCAAGTATTCTTGAAAAATCAAAATGGGAACCGCCTTTTTCATTTTCCAGATATAAATCCATAACCGATGTTGAAACAATGTTACGTTTCATTAGCTCTTCGTTAGTGAAGTGTAACTCTGTTACGTTAGGTGAAAACATATCAGCCAGTTCATCTAAGGAAAGATTTTCTTTCATCGTTTGAATCTTATCGATTCGTTCTAGGATCTTTTCTTTTGGAAAAAAGGTTTCCTGCCCAGTAAACGTGGATTTCCGAATAAACCAATCCTCGGGAATCAAATCCTTCCGCTTCCAGCGATATAGCTGTCCGTACGATATTCCCGCCAGATCCAATAAATCCTTTTTTGATATTAACTCCTCACTCATTTCCAAAAAACCCCTTTCTATATTTTATAATGTAACATAACACTGTTACGTTTGTAAAGTCGTAAAAAAAGACTTTCCACCATTTTTTAGTGAAAAGCCATTACACAGTTTATTCTGCCTCTATTTCTTCAACTTCCTCAATTTCACCCGTCGGGTAATGTTTTAAAAAGTAGACCAGTGATTGCAATTCCACCGCGAGGTCAATATGATGAACCCTAATTGAAGCAGGAACATTTAATCTTGCCGGAGTAAAGTTTAAAATCCCCTTTACATTGGCACCCACAAGCCGGTCGGTGATCATCTGTGCTACTGGAGCTGGAACGGTTAGAATCGCAACCGAAATTTCCTCCTCAACTAACACCTTTTCCAACTCATCCATATGAAAAACGGGAACCTCGCGAATCATTGTACCCATTTTTGACGTATCGACATCGAAGGCACATGATATTTTTGTATTATTATTTTTTAAAAAGTTATAGTTTAAAAAGGCAGTCCCAAGATTACCAACCCCAATTAACGCAACCTTTGTTAATTCGTCTTGGTCAAGTGTTTTACGGAAGAACGTTAATAAGTAATTGACATTGTAGCCATAGCCCTTTTTACCCAATGCGCCAAAATAAGAAAAATCGCGGCGAATCGTTGCTGAGTCCACCTTAACCGCTTCACTTAATTCTGCTGATGAGACCCGTTGCTTGCCTGAACTATGCAGATTTTTTAAAAATCGATAATAGAGGGGCAGCCGCTTAGCTGTCGCCTGTGGTATTTTCATCGTTTCATTACTCATTTCTCCCACACCCCTTTTGAAATTTAGTTAACAATTATCTAAATTGTTCTGTTCGTTTAAAGTCACCATTTTTTCCGCCGGTTTTCTCTACTAAGTATGTTGGCCCAATGACCATTCCTTTATCGACTGCCTTACACATATCGTAAACGGTTAAAGCACAAGCAGATGCGGCTGTTAGCGCTTCCATCTCCACACCCGTGTTCCCTTTTGTTTTAACTGCTGCAGCAATATGTAATTGAACCTGCTCTTGCTCTGTCTTTTCCCATGAAAACGAGATATTAACCCCTGTTAATGGGATCGGGTGACACATCGGAATCAAATCCCATGTTTTTTTAGCCGCCATAACCCCCGCCACTTGGGCTACCGCTAAAACATCGCCTTTTTTCATTTCATGATTATTTATTTTATCATATATTTCTTTGCTAACCGTTATACTGGAATGTGCAAGAGCGGTTCGTGCCGTTTCCGGTTTATCACTGACATCGACCATCTTTGCTCTGCCTTCTTCATTAAAATGAGTAAATTCTGCCATAAAAAATAATCCTCCTACCCAAAAATAATACACTATTTTTCCCTAGATGTGTGTGAATCTTTGAACTAATTATTACATTTTTTATCTGAGTTAAGAATATAAGCCCTTATTGATCCGGCGCTTTATTGCCGACATTCCCTTTATACGGTACACTATTTATATGTAAGAGGTGAATAAAAATGATTTTGCTGCAGGTTAATCAACTACAAAAATATTATGGTGCTGACCTTATTTTATCGAATATAAAGCTTGAATTACAAACGCGGGATCGTGTAGCTCTCGTCGGCCGTAACGGCGCGGGTAAATCGACATTATTAAAGATTATTGCCGGGCACTTATCACATGATGGCGGCGAGATTATTAAGCCCAAAGAAGTGAACATCGGCTATTTAGCGCAAAATACCGGCCTTGAGTCCAATTTGTCGATTTGGGAAGAAATGCTGTCTGTTTTTGAACACTTGGGCACAATGGAAAGGTCGCTTCGCAAGCTCGAAGAACAAATGGCTGATCCTCATATTTATGATGACACCGTGAAATACGAGCGAATTATGAAAGAATACGATCTTCTCCAGGTGAAATTCAAGGAACAGGGTGGGTATCAATATGAAGCCGATATCCGCTCTGTGCTTCATGGATTAAACTTTCGCGATAATTCTCTGATGATTTCTAGTTTAAGCGGCGGGCAGAAAACCCGGCTTGCCCTCGGGAAACTCCTGTTAACGAGACCCGACATCTTAATTTTGGACGAGCCTACGAACCATCTCGATATCGATACCCTATCATGGCTCGAACAATATTTGCAAAGCTATGATGGCGCAATTTTAATCGTCTCCCACGACCGTTATTTTTTAGATAAAGTTGTTACACAGGTCTACGAGGTATCCCGAAAACAAATCGCGAGGTTTACGGGCAATTATAGTTCTTACCTTGATCAAAAAGCGGCCAATTATGAGCGTGAGATGAAGCTTTTTGAAAAACAGCAGCAGGAAGTCGCAAACCTTCAGGACTTTATCCAAAAGAATTTAGCGCGCGCCTCGACAACAAAGCGAGCGCAAAGCCGGCGGAAGAAGCTTGAAAAAATGGAAGTTATGGATCGACCGCTTGGGGATGAAAAATCCGCCACCTTCTCGTTTGGAATTGAAAAACAAAGCGGGAATGACGTACTAATGGTAGACTCACTAGCTGTTGGCTATGATGGTGAGAAGGTTTCGGAGTCCATTTCCTTTCGTGCCTATAAAGGGGAGAGCATTGCCCTTGTCGGCCCTAACGGTATTGGCAAATCGACACTGCTAAAAACAATTATTAAGAAGCTGCCTGCACTATCCGGCACCATCCAGTATGGGACAAACCTTTCAATTGGCTATTATGACCAGGAACAGGCAGAATTAACCTCCAATAAGCGTGTCTTGAATGAACTCTGGGATGACTATCCGTTAAAAAGTGAAAAAGAAATTCGCACGGCTTTGGGGAACTTTCTTTTTTCCGGTGATGATGTGTTAAAAATTGTTTCCACTTTAAGTGGCGGCGAAAAGGCACGGCTGGCTCTGGCTAAGCTCATGCTGGAGAAAGCCAACGTATTAATTTTGGACGAGCCCACGAACCACCTTGACTTAGACAGTAAGGAAGTTCTCGAGAATGCCCTGATTGATTACCCTGGGACGATTTTGTTTGTTTCCCACGACAGATATTTCATTAACCGGATCGCAACAAAGGTGGTGGAACTTAGTCGTCATGGCAGTGCAGAGTTTCTTGGCGATTATGACTATTATCTAGAAAAGAAATTGGAACAGGAAGAACTTGCGGCACTTGCACTGGCTGCCTCAGGGAAATTAGCTGCTGAAAAGGAAGCTTTGGAGAAAAATAGTTATCAACAGGATAAAGAAAGCAAAAAGCTTGAGCGCCAGCGTAAAAGAAAGTTAGAAGAGACTGAGCTCCGTATAGAAGAGCTCGAGGAACAAATTCAAGAATACGAGCAGCAATTATGTAAACCTGAAGTTTTTCAGAATCATGAGATGGTCTTAGAAATCAATATTAATAACGAAAAGGCTAAAGCAGAACTTGAGCAATTGATGGAAGAATGGGCTGAGTTAGCTGAATAACAAGTAGAACCGGGCGAATGAAATCGCCCGGTTCTTCGTTTTAGGATAAATATCGACAAAATATGAGCGGGTATCGACAAAATCCCCAATGATTTTTAAAAAATATCCACTTTTCCACAACATTATTCACATTTAAAGTTGTTTATTTCTAGGGAGTTTTACTGCTTTTCCACATTATCCACAGTAAACACCGTTTTTATCCACATTATCAACAGTATACACAGGGTTATCCACAATTAATTGATTATTAACTGTATTTTTTAAAAACTTTATCCACAATTATCTGGTGAATCGCCCCTTTTTTATGGTTGTTTGCATTTCGATTAATAGAGCAGCGTGTTCATTTACCGTTTAGGTTTACTTTTTGCTATTCGGTCAATGGAACCCCCTTTCATTTACCGTTTAGGCTTACTTTTTGCTTTTCGGTCAATGGAACCCCCTTTCATTTACCATTTGGACTTTCTTATTTTCAATATGGTAAATAAGCACTCTATCCTCCTTCAGATAACCAATACAATATAAAAAAACTCTCCTTATTCAGAAGAGTTTCTAATTGTACATCTCAATATCAAGACCCGGTATGGCATTTAGAGCTAAGTCTGCCCTGATTCCCTTTTCAAACATGATACTTCCGGCAGCAGCAATCATCGCCGCGTTGTCTGTGCATAACGATAATGGCGGGATGACTAGTTCAATACCCGGTTTTTCCGAAAAGCTCTTTTCTAAAGCATTCCTTAATCCTTTATTAGCGGCAACTCCACCTGCAACTAAAACCTGCTCGACCCCATACTCGGCTACGGCTTTCTCTGTTTTCTTCACAAGCACCTCAATCACACTTGCTTGAAAGCTGGCTGCCAGATCTTCTGGTGCTATCTTCTCACCACGCTGCTCCGCGTTATGAACAGTATTAATAACAGCAGATTTTAAGCCGCTAAAGCTAAAATCATAGGAGCCTTCTTCAAGCCAAGCCCTTGGTAAATTAATTGTCGGAGTTCCTTCCTGCGCTAATCGATCGATATGCGGGCCGCCCGGATACGGCATATTCAATGTCCTTGCGACCTTATCGTAGGCTTCACCTGCCGCGTCGTCCCTCGTTTCTCCAATCACTTCAAAGTGACCATGCTCTTTCATATACACAAGCTCTGTATGTCCGCCTGAAACGACTAATGCTAAGAGTGGAAATTTTAACTCTGTGATCAGCCTGTTCGCATAAATATGCCCCGCAATATGATGGACGGGTACTAGCGGCTTATTATGAGCAAAGGCAAGTGCCTTCGCGGCATTTACCCCAATTAAAAGCGCCCCTACTAACCCAGGCCCTTCTGTAACGGCTATAGCATCAATTTCTGAAAAGGTTACATTTGCTTGGTTCAATGCTTCCTCAATTACAAGCGTTATTTGTTCAACATGATGGCGCGAAGCGATTTCAGGCACCACACCGCCAAAACGTTTATGGCTTTCGATTTGCGAAGCCACTACATTTGCAACAATTTCACGGCCATTTTTAATAATAGCGACTGCCGTCTCATCACAGCTTGTTTCAATTCCTAGTATTAATAATTCTTTTTTCATAAAGTCACCCACATTATTTGTGCATCTTCCTGATTATCGGAATAATAATTTTTCCGTATTCCGCCGTTTTGGAACCCAAACTTACGGTAAAGGGACTGTGCTACATGATTCGTCACCCTCACCTCAAGTGTCATACTTCTAGCTCCCATTTCCCTCGATACCGACATTAACTTGCTCATTAATGCCTCCCCCAGCTTTTTACCTCGATATTCTGGCAAAATGGCCACATTTGTCACATGTGCTTCATCGATAACAACCCATGACCCGCAATACCCGATAATTTTATGATCATTCTCAATAACAATATAGACAGCAAATTTGTTAGTATGTAATTCATTATAAAATGCTTCCCGGCTCCACGGAGTAGTAAATGAAGCATGTTCCACTTCTACCACTTGATCAATATCCTCTTCCCTCATATAACGAAATACATAAGAATCTACCATATTTCTCTATCCCTATCCATTTAAAATTTTCCCTTTTCCCTCTAACCACTTCTGTTCCGCTTCCGCTAAACGGATATAATTTGGAACAAAGGAGTGGATGTCTTCTCCCGGTTTATCTTTTCCCAATAAAGCTAGTTCAGATGGGCGGGGATTGTGTTCCGTTTGGCTTGCTATAATAGCCTGCGGCCCTAATACTTCTATTATCTTTGCATGATGGATCGACAGGTCATTTCCAACAAAAAGAATGGGTGCATTTAAATCTGTTAATTTGGCTACCCAATCATCTATCATAACTAATTGATCCTGTTCCACAGTGGTTAGCATACCGTTCTGATAGCGATAGAGTCCTGTATAGACTTGTCCCCTTCTGGCATCGACAATTGGTGACACAAAGCCGTTAAAGTACCGTCCCGCTCCTGCAGCTAAAATTTCTAAGCTTGAAATTCCGACAAGCGGTATGTTTAAAGTCCACGCTAATGTTTTGGCAATCGTAACACCAATTCTAACACCAGTATACGACCCAGGACCCTTCGCAACGACAATCTTCGTCAAATCAGCCGGTGCCTTTTCACAATCCTGCATTAACGTCTGAATGGCTGGCATCACGCGAACGGAGTGATTCTTTTTTATATTCGTAATAAATTCACCAAGTACTTGATTATCATCTAAAAGCGCTACCCCTAATGGATTATTAGAAGTATCGATCGCCAGTATGGTCATCTGAAAATCTCCTTACATAATTGCTCATATCTTTTTCCTTTCGGAGCTAGTACGATTTTCCGCTGCTCTTGTCCTTCATGGTATAAGTAAATCGTTAATAGTTCCGATGGGAGTTGTTCTTCTATTAAGTGTGCCCATTCCACTACTGTAACTCCATCACCTTCAAAGTATTCATCAAATCCCAAGTCTTCCGGAGCATCAGCCAGCCGATATACATCCATATGATACAGCGGCAGCTTGCCTTTATATTCTTTAATGATGGTAAATGTCGGGCTATTAACCGTTCTTTTTATATCCAAACCTTTGGCCAGACCTTTCGTAAAGGTCGTTTTCCCAGCGCCTAAATCACCCTCAAGTGCTAGGACGTCACCCGGTTGTAACAAGTGTGCGAGCTTTGCTGCGAATTGAGAAGTTTCCTTAGAATCTGCTGTATTTAATTCAAATTGAGTCATCTAATCACCTTTATACCTAACATAATGTTTCTCTATCTACATATTACCCTTATTTTTGTGTAAAAAAAACCTTAGGATTGCTCCTAAGGCTGAAATTCTATCTTTCATAACTACTTTGAAGACCATTTCGGCCACATTTTCTGGAGTCTTGGTCTTCATAAGAGCAATGATGACCTCTTTTGCCAGATTTCCTTGAGTTTTGGTCTTCATAAGAGCAATGATGACCTCTTTTGCCGGATTTCCTTGAGTTTTGGTCTTCATAAGAGCAATGATGACCTCTTTTGCCGGATTTCTTTGAGTTTTGGTCTTCATAAAGTTCTTGAAGATTACTTTATAAAAATATATTCAAAACGCCCTAGATGCCTGGTCTGTTTTAAAGGAAATAAAAAAAGACGAAACCTTGTTTCGACTTGATTTAAAAAGCTATTAAGCGGTCTGGACGGGACTCGA
>NZ_AJLS01000007.1 GCF_000307875.1 Neobacillus bataviensis LMG 21833 | reverse complement strand
CTGGCGATGTTTATGATGAAAAGGATGTTACAAGTGACGTATATCAAGACTGGGCAAATTTGTATCAAACAAATGAAAGTGGAGATTTCGAACTAGATTATTCGAATATCTCAGAAGACCTAGCATTAGGAGCTTTTATTTCAAGTAGTGAAAAAGAGAAAATTTTAAAAGAAAATCCAAATGCAAAAGTCATTGTAAAAAAAGGGAATTTAGTAGTAAGCTTTCCATTAAATATGTTACCAATTGACCAAGACTTTGCACTAAATATTTTGAAAGATAGTAAAGACTATGCTAATTCTTTAAGCCCAGTTTATGATTTCATTATTGTTAAAGATGACAATACATTCGTAAAAGAATTTAAGGATCATCCAGTACAATTAAAATTTATCATTGATCCATCCAAGGTTACTAACTGGGATGATGTGAAAGTAAAATATATTGATGATAAAGGCGTCATGCAGGATGAAGTAATTAAGATTATTAGCATTAATAAAACAACAGGTGAAGTTGTTGCTGAAGTTACCCACTTTAGTAAATATGGTGTATTCCAAATCGCTTCTTCCACGAATACCGGTTCTACCGACAATGATACTTCCAATACTGGTTATACCGATAAAGGTTCTTCCAATAACGGTACTTCCAATACTGGATCTACAAATGGAACAGCTAGTGGCAGCACATCAACAAGTCAAACTTCGACAACTACAAACACTAACTCTGGTTCTACCAACAGCGTTTCAACAGCTGGGAATACATTACCGGACACTGCCACAAACAGTTTCGACCTATTAGCCCTTGGACTTTTATTAATTAGTCTAGGTGGTATTGTATTATTTGTTAGAAGGAAAAACTCCTTAAAAGTAAATTAATAGTAAAAAGGGATATAACTTAATCTACTAAGTTATATCCCTTTTTTATCCATCATAACTTGATTCTTGTATTTTTTATGCTTATGCAAAGTTTCAGCATAGGGTTGAACTGATTAGTTTCTAATCAATGATAAATACTGTCCATTATTACCAAATATCCAGTTGGCCCCGCCTACATTATGCCAATCATTTACATTTGCATATACATCGAATATTTCTCCTTTAAGAGCTTTTCTTGTGACTGCTGCTCTTAGATCGGGAGCCTGTCTAATATTCAATCCATCAACAATAACCTTTACTTTACCAATTATCCCATTGTCAGTAGGTACGTAAGGGGCCACTGTTTCCCCCAACAGTTGGGAAAAAACTGCTGCTGGAGGCTGGGATCCATTGACAAGGCCTATGAAATCATTCCATGTTATACCCTTTTCCCCACTTCGAAGATTTCTTGGACAGTTCTTGCCTGTCCAGTGATTATGTTGGACGACATTTGAGATTGAAATATTGAATTGTCCCATCAGTTGCTTTGTAACTTCAGCTGTGTTCTGAACCGCCTTTCGGAAATCCCCATCGGAATTAACGCAAATTTCAATATGAATGGACAATTTATTACCTGATCCGTTACGGCCATCCCCAGCAGCCCAAGCTATTTCATTGAACGGGATGGATTGAATTGCTTGCTGATCATCAATTTGAAGGTGCCATGATGCGGAACGGTCATTTCCCCGCTCTTGTAATCGAGCGTGGGCGTTTGCATTTGCTCCTGCATCCGGATTGTCTGTTTCATGGATGGTAATGTATTTAGGGGTCATTTTTATGCCCGGGCGAGTATCCTTATTAGACGCAGGAATAAATCGTTGAATAATATTCATACATATCCTCTCCTTTAATTAATATATATGCAAAAGGCTCAAAATTGGTTAGGGGTGTGCCAAATTCCTTCTTTTTTAGGCAATAGAAAAGGTGCCCCATCATTATGGCAACACCCTTTCTCGATTCTATTAAGATTGTAATCGTCGTCTGTTTCGAATCATTAAGATTATCGCAATGGCATACAGCAACACTCCCCAAAGGAAGAGGTAGTTAAAAAAAGCAACCTCACTCCATAAGGAGCAAGGTTGCTTTTAATTATGCTTGTAATTTACGTCTTCTTCTAATCACAACTGTTAAGCCTGCTGCCACAAATAATATCCCTAAAATTAGGAAGTTATACATATTCGTTGCTGTATTCGGTAAGTCTTTTCCTTTAACAGGTGTTGGTGTGCTTGCCGATAATTGTGTTTGGTTTCCAGCTACTTCAAATACAGTAAAAATGCTAAAGTGGTTCGTTTTCACTTCCACTTTTCCATTACTATAAGTGGCACCAGGAACTAGTTCCCAAACCTTCGCTGTTTCATTATAATAGTAAACTTTTAGATTATTAGTGTTTTTAACTTTGCTAGGATCGACATTAAATGTCAATGTAATTGGTTCAACAAACTGATGAATTTCCTTGCCATCAATTATAATCGTAAATTCATAAACTGGAGATTTTGCATTGCTCATGTCTGACATACGATTTAATTTTACAGCAAAATCTTTACCCTCAGATAGAATACTTAAAGGAATGGATAGCTTCACATTATCATTATTCACAGATAATGGGATCCCTTTTTCTATCAGTTGAGCAACTTGCTCTTTTGTTAATTTTAGAATAATAGATTTTTCTTTACCTAAATCAAAGGATAAACTCCCTTTTTCCTTTGCTGCCTTTTCAAGTGCTACTGTAAGTTCGTTTGTATTCACTGTTGCTTGTCCGGCATTTATCACTGGTTTTACCATTACCACAGTTCCATTTACAGGCACTTCCGGAGTAGGAACCTCTGGTGTAGGAACTTCTGGTGTAGGAACTTCTGGATCAGTAACTGAATCTGCAAGGGCTATTCTGCCTTCAATTTGTGCTGTAATTGATCCCTTTTGTGCTTTTACGTAATTGATAGATGCATCTAGGTCAGTCATCCATACTGTACGCTCTTTTCCTTGCTTAAGAACGACAAACCCATCTCCGCCGTCTGCCATAAAGTTATTCACAGCGACTGAATATATAGCTTTAGGGTCAATCTTTTTCCCATTTGGAAGGAAAATATCAAGAACTTTTTCCCCAATTGGTAATTTTTCTGACCAAGTATATTTCAGGCCGGAAATCTGCATTATCTTTGCACCATTTGTTGACCATTGTTGGTTCAGTAATGTTCTGACTTGTTCACCCGTTATTTTCAATGTAACCAAATCATTGCCAAACGGCTGAATGGCGAATAAATCTCCCCATGTAATCTGACCCTTTTTAAGGTTATCGCGGATACCGCCTACATTCATAAAGGCAAAATCCGTTTTAGTTACGTCACGCATACCATCGGCAATGAGGTTACCTAGTGCCGTTTCACCTGCGGCGTTCGCTGTACGAGTGATTTCGACTGCAGCTTCGCCAACAACTTGTCCCGTAATTGGGGCAATGTCAGCTTTGTAAGCATCAAGTTCTGCTTTAATTTTTGCATCTGGTGTAATTCCCTTTTGGAATGTTGATACAATCTCAGCTTTTTTCGACACGATATCATGTGTAACAGGGTCGATTGTTAAATCCACATCAGAGAAGGCAGTGCCATACGAATAAGATTGTACAAGTAATTTTCCATTTACTGTAGAATTTAAATATTTATGGTCGTGGGCACCAAAGATTACGTCGACTTCATCGTCTACCTTTTTGGCCATATCCACTACTTTTCCAGTTGGATTTGAGCCATCTGTTGCAGATGTTCCAGGATCATGAGCAAGAACTACAATGGCCTTTACGCCTTTTGACTTTAATTCTGCTGTATATTTATTGATTGCCTCTACTTCATCCGTAAATTTAACTCCGGCAACACCGCTTGCTGTCACAATGCTTGGTGTTTCTGTTGTAACAACACCGATAAAGCCAATCTTTTGTCCGTCTACTTCTAAAATTTCATATGGTTTCAAGATGTTCTTTCCTGTTTTTTCATACACGACATTGGCCGCAACATACGGGAATTGAGCACCTTCAAATGAACCATACTTCTCAGCAGTCGCTGTATGTGGTCCGCCATTGATTAGGCGCAGCATTTCCGTTACACCTTCATCAAATTCATGGTTACCAATCGTACCAATATCAAAGCCAATTTCATTTAGGAAACGAATAGTAGGTTCGTCCTGCAATAGTGCAGATACCGGGCGGCTTGCTCCAACCGCATCCCCTGCTTGCACCATCAAGGTATTGGCTGGGTTAATGGCTTCTCTTTGTTTTAGGTAAGCAGCCAAATATTCAATTCCCCCAACTACTTCCCCGTTTACTTTTGATGTGTAATCTAATTGTCCATGGAAGTCATTGATTCCTAATAATTGCACATGGACATCTTTTCCAATTGAATAAATACCCCATGTACCAGCACTGTCTTTTTCTGTACCAATTGTTTTAATTGTATCAGACTTGTCAGCATATACTTTTGCTTCAGGAGCCGATCTAAATGTTAATTGAACGGTTTTATTAACCGGAGCAATCGACCAGTTATTATCTGCACTAGGGTTAACAGTTCCTTGTTCTTGAATATAGTTGACTAATACTTGTCGGCTTTCATCCGGTGAATTGACTACAACTTTTGCAATTCCGCCTTTAAGTCCTGGGAAGTCGCCACCACCACCGGCACGATAGTTATTTGTTGCTACAATAAATTTCTGATCATCCTTAACAGGTGTCCCATCAGGCATGGTTAAGCTGATAATACGGTGGGAATCGGCATCGGCTAAAACTCCTTTTGCCGTATATCTAGCCGGTTTTGTAATATCAACCTGATAGTTGACACCATCAATTACATCAAAGTTATAGGATGGAAATGACTCATCAATAATATTTTGCGGATGTGCGTCATTCGGATTGACTGTTTTAAATTGTCCAGCAGACATTTCCAGCCATTCTCTAACTGTAGATCCGGTCACCTCTACCGCTTTAAGGGTATTAGGGTATAAGTACAAATCATTGGCACTTTTAATAGAAAGATCGCCTGTAGCAATATTTGTGTAATATCCAGGGCCACTTCGCCCGCCTGCTTTAAACGGAGCTCCTGCAGATAATACCGGGATATCAATTAATTCAGGATTCTTTTCAGCAATCCATTTTTTTACATAGGCAGTCTGAGCATTGTTCACAATTTGTATTGTCGGGTCGTCTTGAACTTGAGCAAAATAGCTGTACAATGGAGCGGACGTTTTTCCAATTGTTCCACGAACATACTCCAAAGTACCTTCGTGTTCCACTTTTACATCATCAATAATTTTTTGATCCTGAGCAGTGTCTGCTGCTACAGCACGATTGACTGATTTCGAGGCAGCTTTATCAGCCGTCCATTTTCCATCTTTTTGTACTAATGCTAGATCAAGTACCCCTAGGTTATTTCCCCAGAATCCTGCTTCAACAGCTGGTGTACTGTTAAGATGGCCAGTTTTATTGTCAACACCCGTTTTACCATCAAATGAAGCATCTCCAGGGAAGTTCACATGGGCATGTCCAAATAGAAGGGCATCAATACCGGCAACTTTACTCAGTGAGTAAACGGCATTTTCAGCTTCCATTTGACCATCATTGGTAACATCACAACCGGAGTGTGCAATCGCCACAATGACATCTGCGCCATTATCTTTCATTTCTTTTACATATTTATTGGCTGTATCAACGATATCTTTGACAATTACTTTTCCAAAAAGATTATCGCGATCCCAATTCAAGATTTGTGGCGGTGCAAATCCGACAACCCCAACTTTTATTGTAGATTTATTGCCGTTTGCATCAATGATTTCTTTATCAAGAATTTCGTATGGCGTGAAATAATTTTGATCATTGTCAGGGTTTTTGTCCCCATCATCTTTATAAATATTCGCATTTACGATTGGAAAATCAGCTTTCTTAGTGACTTGGTTTAGATAGTCCAAGCCATAATTGAATTCATGGTTTCCAACAATTCCTGCGTCATAATCTAAGTAATTCATTGCCTTGATAATCGGATGTGTTTCGTCTGCCTTAAGCGGATTGACTTTAGCTACATAGTCTGCAAGCGGATTTCCTTGAATCAAGTCACCGGCATCAAATAACATGGAATTTTTTGCTTCAGATCTTGCTTGCTGAATCAATGTTGCTGTTTTAGATAATCCAAATTTAATGTCTTTGCCAGAATCAAGATAATAATCATAAGCGAGTACATTAGAGTGGAGATCTGTAGTTTCCAAGATACGCAGAGTGGCTGTGTTGGATGCGGCTTCTGCGCTTACTTTATATGTATTAAATGGAGCAGCAATGGTTGTAAACATTAAAGCAGCTGTTGCGATTTTGCTTATTTTGCCGAAATATGTTCTTTTTTTCATTCGGATGTGCACCTTTCCTTTACATAGTTTTCCAGCTTCTGAAACAACAATTTTTAAAGAAATCCTCTCCTTTTTAGGTGATCGACAAAAAGCATACTTGTAAACGCTTTAATAATAATTTAATGTAAATAGACTTGTGTCGAATTCCTAAGAATCTCATACTCTCTTATTATATATTGCCGAATTGTGAACGAAAAGAGAAATTTTTATTAAATATTATAATTCCTTCCTGTTATAATATGGTAATTTGATAAATGGCTTCTGATGCTTAAAACAACAATAATCCTCATTTCTCGGGAAATACCACTGATTTTCGGCAGTATATTTCGATTCGAGTCGAATGGTAATGAAAAAATGGTATCGAATTTAATGAATTTGGAGAATAATTGGTTTTTTTGTCGCATTTTATAGTAAAATAGTAATAGTTTTTCATCTATTCGTGAGGACGGAGGGCTGTGGATGCTGACTGCTGCTCAACACAAATTGAAACGGGAACTCGAAGAATTGCAGGCAAACGCCCTATTCCACTCCGAACCCGAACCCTTTCCACCCGCACGGAAGAATGTGATGAAAAAGCGGGTCTATATAACCATGGGAATTTTGGCAGTGATCGTCATTTGCTCATTTTTTATGATGTCGATTTTGACTCCCAATCATAAAAAAATTGTTTCCTATTTATCAAGTGAGCAACAGTATTATCGAAAAAGCGAGAAACTGTTTAGCGAATATACGTTAGGTGACGAGCAAATAAAATCAGACCAGGATGCACTTTTGAAAAAAGTATCTATTCTCGAAACGCCTTCTGGTTTGAAAGACCATAAACAAGATGTGCTAGATGTGATGGAACAGCAGAAAGAAATGCTTACCCTATTTGCCAATTCAGGAAATAGCAACTTGCTAACTCTAAACAAAAAATTAATGGAATTGCATGTTAAGCAAGAACTGGCACTGGATAGTTTGCTAAAGGTTTTTAAGCGTGAGAAAATGAGGTACATAATAAATGAAGATGGCACAATTCAATATTGGGTAGATGGTAAAGTCTATACATATTAAAAAGGGGTTCCGTAGCTACACGGAACCCCTTTTTAGGATGATTCGACCGCTTGCCCCATTTCAGCTACTTCCAGCTGATGCTTCAAACGACTTTGATTTACTTTTTCTAACGTAAAAAGAATGACATGCACAACTAAAATAGCTAGCGCAAATAGTTCAACGGCATAATCGATATAGTACCACGACAATGTGGCAGTAATATCGTATAGTGCATGAACGAGGACGGTCACCCATAGGTTTCGTGTCCAAAGAAGTATTAAGCCAAAGATGAGTCCCATGTTGGCAAAGGTGACAATGGCGCCAATGCGCACCGACCATGGCTGCTCGGAATCTAGCGTATGGTCGATCCCGAACAGGATAGAAGTGAGAAACAGCGCGCCCATCAGGAAGATGTCTCTGCGGCCGCTCGCCCACCTTCGCGGAAATACCTTTTTAAAAATAACAAGCAGAAGAATGATATAGGCGAGGCGCCAAACCTCTTCTAAACCGGCAAGTGTATCGGCATATAGATCATAGCCAATCGTATCTATTTTTTCGAAAAGTGACCAAACAGCTTCGTCTGCAGTGGCACCGCTACCTACTCCGGCAGCCATCTGAATTTCGGTATAGTCTTGAACATAATGATCATAATCCGTGTTAAAGTCTTGAAACGTATAGGTTGAAAACATATTGATGACCGTGCTGCTTAGGAAGAAAATCAAGAAGGCCCCTGTGAATTGAAGGGTAAGCTGCCGTTTCGTTTTCAGTTGGGCCGTCGGAGGTTGAAGCCGCTGATGCAGTTTCAAGCCGATAAAAAGGGACGACACCATCATGGCATCATATAGAGTACTTGCCATACTGCTGTATCGCATAAAATAGAGGAGAATCTCTGCCCCAATGGTTACGTTGAGGATGGCAAAAAGTAATCTCTTCGAAATCGGTTTTGTTAAGTTCGTTGTCATCCACTAATCCCCCTGCCTCTCCTCTACTCACCTGAAAAAAGTAACCGCCAGAATTCCAAACCCATTTAAAAATAGCAGGAAAATAACACAGCCAAGCGCCCACTTCCATTTTCTTGTCACAGTGTTGTCTCCTTTACCTTTATTGGTTATGTTTAGCGGAACTAGAAAACGATAATAATAGTACTAATTTAACATAGCAAGAGTCGAGGGTCACCAAAATATTATTTCCTCTTATTAATGTACAGTGAAGTGATTTTTCACGGTGAACGAACATATGAATGTACAAGCTGTTAATGTATTTTTATGAGGATAGGAGTTCGAAACATGAGGCGTCTTGGATCCATCATATTGTCCATTTTTATTATCTTTGTTTTATCAGCTACAAATCCTGAGCGTGCCGAGTATATTGATTGGATTAATCACAAAACCATGGAGCAGTCATCCAACCTTATTAAAAAGGGGATTCTCTCTGTTGCGGGAAAATCCATCTTTGATGCTGGCACAACCAAGTCCGATTATCTCGTTTTCTCTGTCTATAAAACGGATTTTACGGATGTGGGGCTGGGCAAGGTTACGACGATTGGGGTTTTCAATCAATTTATCCCACTATCAAGCTTTGACAAGGGCCAGTAATCGTTACTGGCCTTTTTCTATTTCTCCACTTTCTCCACCGTGAAAACCGGAACGCGAATCTGCTCGCCGTTTTCGTCGGTCATATCCTCGTACCCATTCAAGGTTCCAATGACGGTATAACTCTTATAGATGGTAAAATCCGACTGCCCCTTTAACAATACATACATCTTCTCCCAGCGGTTTGTGGTATAGTTGTAGGTTTCTGATAGTGTTACCAGTGCCCCTCCGTTTGCTTTCGCCGCTGCATTTGCAGTGAAGCGCACCTTTTTCCCAACGTAATTAGTCACTTCGCTTACCTGAATATCAACATAATCTATCTTTATTTTTGAAAAACGATACACGCCCTGAGCATCCGGTTCGTAATAGGCAAGTTCACCCCCACCTTGGCCTGCAGGATTTTCCACTAATAAAAGCTGCTTGGATTCAACGGTGACGTTGTCTGCTTCTACATCAAGAATTTTCACCATTGCTTCTAAGCGGACTTCATAGGCCAAATAATGATGTTTCCTTTCCTTAGATTTGGTATCGATAGAAATTACCGGATCATTTGCTGAGCCATAGCTGCTTTCTAAGTTCAGTGAAGTGACTGTCGGCGCGCCTTCAAGAGTTCCCTCAGTAACCGTCAGCGCCTCTTCTCCCTTCCGCTTGCCAAAATAAATTCCGCCGTCTTTGGAGATAGCGGCAATGACCATGTCTGCACCCCATTTGTTCTTCGCATTCACAGTGCTCGTGAATTCCTTTGTTGGATAGAGACGCTTTAGGAGGCGAACCGGCTCATGTTGATCCCAGGCAAGATTGGCATTAGTGATCAATTGCTCTGTATTTTCTAATGGTTTAAGGGCTTCATAGAGGCTGATGGCTTCCTCGTATTTGTTGGAGGCGACAAGACTCTTTGCTTTGTTAAGCAACTCCCCTTTTGTTTTTTCGATAACGGAAAATACCTTGGCATCCTTCATATTTGAGGATAGGTTTTTAATTGCGTTTGCTTGCTCAGCAAATGCCGCATAATCCTTGTTTCCGATTGAGGCATTAAGTACCTTTACTAAATGGCTGTCAAGGATGTCCTGAAGCCAGCTGGAATCCATCGTGAACTTCGTCAGCAGCGCAAATTGCCGATTTCCTTCATCTACTGTTTCAGCAATGGAACCATTTTTCGCTATCAATCTCTTGATTTTAGCCGAGTAATAGTCCTGGAACACGGACTGAATTTCTTTTGTTTTGGACTCCCCATCCCCGTAGTACTCTGCAGGAATTTTTGTTAAACTGGCAAAAATCTCTTCCTCCTCAGCGTCTCCCTTCTGTAAATTATCTAGCTGTGTTTTCTTACTTTCGGAAAAATAACCTGCAAAATCCTGATCCAGCATTGTCAGAGTCAGCATCTCTCCATACATGTCCTGTTGAATCGTGGTGCCTGACACCCATTTTTCCCTGTTCTCCTGCCAGCGGTTGTAGGTATCAACGAGTTGATCAAGATCTTTTTGGTAGGCAGCTGCCTCTTTATCCAGGTCTTCCATGGCTTCACGAATCGGTGAGAGAATGGCGAGTTTCTGGTTGATGACTTGATTATGGTCTATGACGGATAGATTTCGCTTCGCGGCGCGGAACTTCTTTTCAGCACCAACTAAATTGCCGGACTGATACAATCTCACCGCTTCTTCATAATCAGCGATTTTTTCATGTGCCAGGATGATTTTGCCGCCGACGAGAACGAGCAGGATCGTGAGCAGCAGCAAGAAAAAGTTCTGCGACCTAATCACTTTTTTATAAACGGTTGATTTACGCATGACTGAAGGCCCTTTCTTTTCCGATACTAAAACGCTTGAAATCCGGATCATAGGAATACTTTTTCTCCACTAACCGAATGGTAGTTTCCTTAAGGCTGCCCCAATCGATTTCTGGATTGGCATGGATGATATTACACAGCCGTAAGACGCGTTCCTTTGGAAAATAATCTAGAAATTCTTCGATAAATGGGGCAAATTCAAGAATGTATAGCCTCATCCGTAAGGCTGTTCCGGCGGCAGCAATAAGCGAATCCATTCCGAAATCGATAACAATCGCATCTCGATAATGGATAAAGTAGGCAATCCCCTTTTTCGTCATCAGGGTACGATTGATTTTTACCACCTCTAGTGCATATTTCACAAAATTCTTATCATATGATGATGGAATAAGGGGTTCAAGCTCCAGTTCCATATCACTCCGAAGGGCAATCTTGTTTAATACCATCACGCGACGAATTTTTATGCGGTCTGTGGAAATCAAATCGCCAATTTCACGAAGCTTTTCATCAGCCTGCGCCAGTCTCGCTTCCGTCACATCTGCTTTCGCAAGGTCACTGTCAAACTGAATCCCCGCTTGAATTTTACGAAAATCAACCCGGAGCAGCTTTTTCAATTGATGGAAATACTCACTTTTCAGGAACATAGTGTTTAGAGCCATATAGCAGGTGCAAAAGATGAGGCCAGCGAATAAGGAATAGTACATAGTGTGAATCGTAGGAGCGAATAGAATGCCAAGACAGACAACGATTAATAGTCGAATCACTTCTGTTGTTACCCTTTTTTTAATAATAGATTTTACGAGACTTTCAATTCCAGCAAATTTCGTCCCGCAGGTTGGGCATGCTTCATCCTTTAAAACAGAATAACGATGGCATTTTTTACACATTTTTAGCTTTTGAAAACGATAGGTTGTTCGCTTTTTCTTCGATAACTGAACGGCTTGTTTAGCCAATGGAATCACCTTCGTTTAACATGATGACTAGTTCTTCATCAATATCTTTGAAATGGCCGCTGCTGCGTTTATTTTTCAAAAGTTTATAGGTTTTCCAAAGCAGGATTAACACTAGAATACTAGTAAATACGATGCTGTACATGATATTCCCCCTGTTTGATTGAAATAAAAAGTACATTACTTTTCCAGAATATTAAGTTTATTTTCATTATAATAGGAAAATTTTTAAAATTCTAGGGATTATTGCTTGGGAATATATTTATAACGATGATAAAATAGGTTCATAACAGGATTTTTTTGTAATATTTGCGCGAAATAGGAAACTGCTAGTGGAGGTGCACACAGATGATAAAAAAATGGATTAGTAGCTTTATAGTGATGATGTTCTTACTCTGCAACAGTAATTATTTAAGTGTACGCGCAGAGAGTCCCCTGCATTCCACTTCAAGGATTGAAGGGATGCTGGTCGTAGATGTCAGTAATTCCATGAAGAGCAGTGATCCGAGTAATATTAGCAGTGAAGCTATGAAAATGTTTATTGATATGGCTTCCCTTAACGGCGATAAAATTGGTGCCATTGCCTATTCTGATGAAGTAATGCGGGAAAAAGCACTGGTTAAAATCCACTCAGAACAGGATAAAAAGGATTTAAAGGATTTTGTGGACTCGGTTGAAAAATACACCTATACCGATTTATCTACTGGTGTGAAGGAAGCGGTAAAGGTGTTGGGTTCGAGCCATGAGCAGGGGTATTTCCCATTGATTGTGTTGCTTGCCGATGGGAACAACGAATTGAATCCGAAGAAGTCGAAAACCGTTGCCGAGGCGGATGAGGATTTAAAGAAGGCAGTTGCGGATGCGCGGGCGAAGGGGTATCCGATTTATACCATCGGCTTAAATGCAGATGGCAAGTTAAATAAAGATGCGCTCACCAATGTAGCGGAGAGCACTGGTGGGAAATTCTTTGAAGCTACTTCAGCAGATAGGCTTCCCGGTATCCTTAGTGAAATTTTTGCGAACCACTTAAAGTTAAAAATTGTTCCTGTCGACCAGTTAGTAGGAAATGGCGACTTTCAGGATATCAAGATTACGGTACCAAACGAAAATGTGTTAGAAGCAAATATTTCGCTTATGTCGGGCCAGCCGGTCGAGGTAAAGCTGATTGATCCGTCCGGTAGGGAGGTGGCGATTCCTTCCGATCAGGTGCTGCTGTCACGGTCAAAGACCTATTCGATGTTGAAGCTGAGGAAACCGGTGGAGGGCGATTGGACGCTGAAGGTCAAAGGCGTGCCACAGGACAAAATCGATATCAATCTTGTGTTCAATTATGATTTACAGCTGAAGCTTGCTCCTTTTGCTAAGCAAAGTTACAAGGCGGGTGAAACGGTGGAGATTGGCGCCGTTTTTGAGGATAACGGCACCGCAATTACCGATAAAGAAATCTATAAATCGATGAAAGCGACTCTTTATGTCAAAGACCTTGAAAAGGGAAAAACAGAGGAAGCCGTTTTAAATTCCGGGGATCAAGGGTTTACCGGTCAGTTCAAGCTTGGAAATTCCTCTAGCTATGAGGTAGTTGTGAAGGCGGAGGATTCTAGCTTTTTCCGCGAGACCGAGCCGCAAAAGATTACCGTGCAACATGCGGCGGCTGCGCCTGTGACGGCAAAACCGGTTAAGGTATCGTCCGAGGAAGAGAAACCTTTTCCGTGGCTTTATGTTTTTGGTGGTTTGGTAGGTGCCCTCGTGCTCGCAGCGCTTGCTTACCTCCTTTTAGGAAAAATAAAACAAGCGGGTCGCGGCTTTAGCGGCCAAATCGTCGTAGAAATGAAGGATGAGGATACTGGCGAACGCACCAGCCCGCAATTCAAGAAATTAAAGAGCTTTAAAGGTAAATTCCGACTGCACCAGCTTTTGTCGCTGTCACCAGAGTTTGCTGAAACGGAAGGAGTCGTTTTCAAACCGGCAGCAGGTGATGCGCTCCTGCTCGTCAATAATTCCGACTGCACCATTGAAAAAGGCGGCCGAGCCATTGACGCCAAAAAAGGGTTAGTAGTAAAGCGGAACGACCGCCTGCGGATCATTCCAAAAAAAGTTAATAAAACTATTTACGTTGAGTATATTGGATAGGGTGTCAGGCACCAATTGAATCTTTATCACGTTATTTATCGTCTTTATATATATGGATATTAACAGCCAGGGAGGAATTTGTGCATGAAAGCTAGTGTGAGAGAGCATATTCAGCAGTTGGATGTTTCGTTAGGCGGGGGCATTATTTCGGAGAAAATCCGCGTTGATACAATTGATAATCCGATGCTTGTCATCGGCCTTGGGGGGACGGGGATTGATGCCCTTCTTCGTTTGAAATACCAAGTGAATCGCCGCTTCAAGCTGCCGCAGGACCCGTTATCTAAAAAGAAAAAGGAAAAGCCGAATAACATTGAATTTCTCGCTTTCGAAACAAATGAATATGACCGCAATAAAAACTATAAAGGCATCGGCCTTGACCCGAATAAAGAATTTGTCCTCTTATCCAACCCTGAAATCGGCGGCCTCCTGCAAAACCGCAGCACGATTGAGCCGTACATAAAGGAATGGCTGTCACCGGAGCTGTTGATTACCGATGGCATCAGCGGGGCATCGGGTGTTCGCCAAGCCGGCAGGTTACTGCTGTTTACAAAAATCAATCAAGTTGTGCAAACGATCGAACGAAAAATCGAAGCTGTCCTTGAGGGAACAGGCAAACGATTATATGTTTTTATCCTGACTGGTCTTTCCGGTGGTACAGGCAGCGGCTGCTACCTCGATATTGCCTATATTACACGCGGGATTATGGAGCGGAAATTCGGCTCCACCGGTGTTGATAAGGTCAGCATCCTTGGGTACCTGTTCACGCCAGATGTGAATTTGTCCAAACGAGGCTTAAGCTCGCACACCGTCGAATATATTGAGAAAAACGGCTATGCCGCCCTTAAAGAACTTGACTACTGGATGAACTGTGATGAACGCAACGAACGCTTTGCAATGAAATACGGCAGCCTCTTAGATGTTAACTCCCCCATGCCGCCGTTCAATCTCTGTCATTTGATCTCCGGGACGAACCTGGAAGGCAAGTGGCTTGAGAACGCTTATGATTACTGCATGAATGTCACCGCTGAAAATATCACCAACTTTATGGCCAATGAAGAAAAGAAATCCGGAGAAGAGTTTGCCATCCACGACTACATCAGCAACATCCGCACCAATATCGCCCAAATGCCAAAGCCCTATGCCGCCAACTATCAATACAATATTATCGGCGCATCGATGGCGGAAATTCCGCTGGAAGAAATGACCACCTACATCGGTTATAAGCTGTTTGAAAAAATGAACACGATGTTTGATGCCGGCCCGGATCAAACGGAAGTAGAGCAATTTTTAGAAAAACTGCGCATCGACCCGGATTCCGTGCACCAGCGCTTCAATGATCGAGTCCCGGAACCATTATCTGGTTTTGAAAACAGTGACCGTTTCTCATACAACAATGTGATTAAAACATCCGTGATCAATTTGGATGAAGAATTGGAGCGCGAGTTTTTACTAAAAGCAAAGGATCAATATCGCAAATGTAAAAAACAGCTACCTGGGGAAATCATGGAGGAATTCCGCCGCCAGCTTGAGCGCTTTTTCCTGCATCCCCAAAAAGGGCCTATCTTTGCCTCCCGTCTGATTTACTCTAATGATGGCTTCTGTTTGTTGAAAACCCTGCAGGTCTATGTGGAAGGACTTCGCGACCGTTTAGAGCGGCTGCCAAAAGCAATTACTACTGAACAGGAGTATGCCTACAACAAACTCGAGGATGCCCGCAGCGCTTTTATTTCAAAGGATCGTAAAAAAAATGCCTACATTGAAGCCAAGCTGAATGAGTATCATGCCCGGGCGGAAAAGGCAAGAACCGAAGAAATGATTGAATTCTATGAGGATCTATACCAGCTGTTAAATAACCAGAATAACAAGATCTATGTGGTTTATAAAGAAATCTTAGAAACGCTGCGCGGAATTTTTGAAAAGAATGCCGATATCCTCGTTGATGGCGAGGAAGTAAAACAGGATAACGATGTCACCTATTATTGGCATCTTGTCAGTGTACCTGATGTCGCCCGCGAAATTCAGCGGATGTTTGATTCTAAAGACGGTGAATTATTGGTGCAGCAATGGTCGGAAATGCTCCTTGAAAAATCAAACTATTGGGTGAAGGAAACCGATGTAGATGTCGTTGGCACGGTCTCAGAATTCTTGACCGACCAGTTCGGGGAATTGATTACTAAGTCAATGGAGGACTTTTTACGGCTGAAATATGGCGATGACTTGCCAATCGATAAGATTATTGAAGACAAGATTGCCGCCCGTTTGGATCGCGATGCGCTGCCTGTCTTCCATCTTGCGAACAGCAATGGCCAGCTGCACTTCCCGCAATGGGGCTTTGTGTCAGTGCCGGTGAAGGCACCGAATATTTTCAATGGCATTAAAAATTTCGAGAAGCATTCACTCAGCCATTCCCGATTTACGATCAAAGAAAGTGAGCTGAAGAATCGGATATTCTGGCTGAATACAAAGAATGGAATCCCATTGTTTGCCTACTCGCCATTGTCTATCTATGAAAAATCCTATGAAAAAACAATTTTAGAAAAAGAAGGCGTCGGCCGCCACCTGGTGCAAACCGCGAAGGAAAACTGGGCCTACCTCCCTTCACCGATTCCGGAAAAATCATGGGGCGATACGTACCAGAACGAGAGGGTTAAACAATACAATTCTAGTGTACGTACTCTATTTGATCAGGCTCAGGGCATTGGTTGCATACAAGAGAAAAATGACGACCAAAATACGAGCGCACGGTTCCAGTGTCATTTTACGAAAGACGTGAATATTGGGGCGTTATTTGCTGCATATGAAGTGGATCCGAAGAAGTTAGAGAAAGCGAATCTTGGAAACTTGAAACAGGTGCTTCGTCAGTTGCAGGACATGGTTGCCGGCAGCATGGAAGTGGTCGGTTCGAGCGATATTTTTGGCAGCACGAATGTGGAGTTAGCGAGGGAAAACCTCATCCGTTCCCCTAAGCTGATTGAAAAAGTGAAATCAGAGGTGCGGAAATACCGCTTCATTCAGGAAAAGATTGCTGAGATTGAGCAGGTTCTAGCGTCTCAAAAGGACAAAGAAGTGACCATGACTCAATTTATTCAAGCCGTTTATACAAGAACCATTAAAAAACGCGGCGCCCTCTATGTGTACGATAAAGAGCTTGAGGAAGATGCATGGGAGCCGTTTGTGAATTTAACGAAAACGACGAAATTTGTGGAGTACGAAATCTATCAAGCTTTTAAGTCGCTTAATCAGAAACAAATGGCGCAGCTTGAAAAGAAATCGGAGCGCCGTAGCGTGGAGTTAATTAATCAAGAAAGTGCTGCACAGCTTATTTTCGCATTAGAGGAAATGGCTGCAGCCTATCAAAAGGAAAAGGAAACACTTGATTACGACTACAAGGAGTTTGCCAACGGCGAGGAATTGTACGCTTTTTATAAAGAGATGATGTTGAAGGTGCAGGAGATGCTAAGGCAGTTGAAATCGTAAGGGTGGCGGGTGGCGGGTGGCGGATAACCACTCGCTACTGTCGCATGGACACGCTTTACTATCGCATAAGCTCGCTTTACTGTCGCATAGCCACGCGTTACTGTCGCATGGACGCGTTTTACTGTCGCAAGCTCGCTTTACTGTCGCATAACTACGCGTTACTGTCGCATAGCCGCACGTTACTGTCGCATAGCCGCACGTTACTGTCGTTATACGTTTATCTTTTCCGGCCACAGGCACCACAATGCAGGTGGCCCGCCTCTTATCATACCCAGCTAGGGGGAATCAGCTTTGCGAGGACTTTTACAGAAGTATGCCAACACTTTTTCCATTCAATTAGAACAAATCAGCTTGTCGGAAAATGAACAGCGCAGCGTCAATCATCCGGTTGTCTTCTTATTCCTTGGTGACCTTGTCAAGGATGACCTGAGAACCATTATGACGATTAATGAAGATAAGTGGCAAAACAGTTCCGGCGTTTTATATTTTCACGCCTATCAAGCAGACACGATTACCGACCGTGAAAATGTGCTGTCCATCCAACTCTCCGGGGATGACTATGACCGCAAGTACCATCGCAAAGGTATGCACGAGGCCTTCCATCAAGATGAAAGCAAACTAATTGAACTAAATAAGATTTTTAGAAAGCTATCTTCGAAGATGGCAGAATACGGGAAGCAATATTCTTCGCTAAAGAAGATAAACCTTTGCGTGGTTACAAGAATTGATGATCCGGCCAATGTCCTCATCCAAGAAGTGACTTTGCTGCTAAAAAGTATTCTTCAAGAATCCTTTCGCCTCGTTGAAGTGGATTTATACGGATTGATGAAGGAAAAACAGGATGGTGAGAACTTTGCCCTCTCCACCTCCCTCGGGATTAGTTTTTTAAAAGAACTCGATGACTATCAAAATGATGAATACACGTTTGAGCAGGTGCTGCAGCTGACCGAGGATTACCTTAGGCTGCCTGTGAGCCACCCACCTTCCCCGCTCTTTGACATGGTGTATTTATTGAGTGATAAAAATGAAGATGGCTTAATTTCTAGTGACGCCTTTCAGAAAAATATCGAAATGATCAGCAACCTCAATCTGTTAAAAAATCGAAAGATGATTACCGATTATCATGAAAAAATGGACAGCTATCATCATCAAGATTTTAGAAGAGGAATGAAAGGAAACTCACAGGAACCCGTGTATGCTTCCGCCGGCTTTTCAAAAGTGACCCGGCCCAATAAAGCGATTGCCCTCCATGCAGCCCACCATTTTTTCAAAGAGCTGCTACTAGCAATGAACGCTGCATGCCAACAGCCACAGGAAAAAGTTCTCCATTTATTCGAGCTGTCTGAGGCATCCTTTCAAAAGTACTATCATGAAGGGCTTCCCTCAGCCGAAAAGCTTTGGGACATGAATGGATTAATGGGGGTCTCGAATTCGTATCAAACGGTAAAAAGAATGTCGGTTAGGGAGGCAGAGGAATATCTGTATGAAGGCGGGACGGAAATATTCTTTTTCAACAACTTTGAGGAGCCGCTCCGTGAGCATCTGCAAGGACTGAACCTGAGAGTCCATATTGAACGCTGTCTCTACGAAAATGTGATAAACCATGAACAATATGGGTTATTTTGTGCCATTCATTGGACCTCCGACAAACCTGGGACGGAAATGAGTGTATTGCATGAAATCGATAAATTGGAACGTGAAGCGAAAAATGAACGGATAGATAAAGAAGCCCGCCTCGAGCAGTATTATCAGCAAGTGGTTGATCACTGTGATTTTAACAAGAGCTACCTGCCGTTTTCGGACAAGAAAAATCTAACCAGCTTTGTGCGCTACTTTTTCGAAGTGGTTTATGGTACAAAGTATGAAATCCTAAAACTTCAGGTCAAGCAAGCGATTTTGAAGCAATACCGAACAGTGCTGGAAGAGCATCATCGCTATTTACGGACGAAAATAGAGTTGATTGACCAGGTAGAATCCTTGCTGAAACAAGCGGCAGCGGAAAGTCTTTATGATTCGGATGATGTGTTGGATAAAAATATTGCCGAATATTATGCCGGTATGATTGCTCGGATCACGGCAAAGCTGAAGGAAAAACGAGGGCCCTACTTCTTTTCAGAAGAGCGATTTTTTGGAAACCTGCTGCCATTACTGGAAAGTGGCAATCCAAAGACCCTCCTTGAACGATTGCTGCTCGTGTGCAATCGGGAGGTGCTGACCCAGGAGGAGTTCCACCGCAGCTTTGAGGATGAGCTATTAGAGCGGGCCAATGTCATGACACGCTATGAAAACCGGGAGATTCTTTCCAAGGAGGATTTGTTTAAGCAATTATATTTGCGCCTGCATGAAAATTCCTCCGTACACATTGAGGTGTTTCATTACACACAGGACCATCGCTATGAAGAAAAGTACTTCTTTGGGGATTTTTATAGCAAGTTCATGAAATTCGCCTTGGAAAAGGAATATGAAACAAGACAATATAAAGTCGGCTGTGCCCATGAAAAAAAATCAAGCGGGATTGAAAAACTGACCTTAATGGGTGGGTTCCGGCTGCGAGACCTTATGTACTATCGTAACGGTGAAAAATACTATAAGGCCTACACCGAAAATGGGTATGAATTTCACGCCATTAAAGCGGAAACATCCGTTTAGCAATAAACTTGTAAGGAGCATTGAATATGCCTGTCCGGAAATTTAGCTTTCTCTTTTTTGTATGCAGTATCATTGCTGGAATCATCGGTGCTGTTATGGGTGAATGGCTGCTCAATACCTATTATGGTGTTTGGCCCAATCTCCTGTTAATGGGTGTCTATTTTGCGCAATTGGCCCTTCTTTTCGGTCTCTTCTGTTTAATGGCCGAGCTCATTCACCCGGTGATTAATGTGCGCAGCTGGCGTTTGGAATATTCGGGGTTTTCGTGGAAGGTACTCGCCCCTGCCACTCTCGTCATGTTGTTTGCTGCAGGTCTTATTTTTCAATTCTTATATTCTCTTAATTTTTCAACGGTCAAACCGCCGGACGATATCGTGATGGTGCTGGATATTTCCGACAGCATGAATAAAACGGATCCGAAACACGAAAGCCTGAAGGCGGCCGCAAAACTGATTGACCATATGAAGCCCAGCCATCGAGCCTCCGTCATTTCATTTAACAATGGGGCAACGGTCACGAAATCGATGTTCCCCATCAGCGATAAAAACGAGAGCACCGATGCCCGCGAGCAAATCAAGGGATTGAAATACGACGGGGGCACTGATATTGCCAGTGCATTGAAGACCGCAATGAAGGAAATGGACGACAACCACATGCAAGGCCGGAAACCGATGGTGATTTTGTTTTCGGATGGCTATAGTGAACTGGAGCTTGATGCTGTCGTCAAGCCCTACCAAGATCAGGAAATCATCATTAATACCATTGGCATGAGTAAAATAGACAGCGGTGGAGCCCGGCTCCTGAAATCGCTTGCCTCCCGTTCTGGCGGATCCTTCCATGATATCAAAAGGGCAAATGAATTAACAAACGTGTTTGAAAAGATTTACTTAGAGAACCAAGACCGGCTGCTGATGACGGAACGGTATGGCTTGTTTAAAGACAGCCTGTATCTCGCCGTACTAAGAGTTGTATTAATTACCATCATCGGCGGCTTGTTTGGCTTAGCGCTTGGCATGATCTTTGATAACCGTTATTTGGCAAAAAGCTACACGGTGACAGGGCTGATTTCAGGAATTTTGGCTGGGCTTGTACTCGAGATGGGTTTACAAGGCTCCGCCATCTTGTCCGGGTTCCCCTCACGCATGATTGCCGATATCCTGTTAACGGCATTGACCGGCCTGGGAACAATGATCATTCCGATTCGTGAAAAATTCTCCGGTATAACAGGGAGGCAGCCGACTGGGGCTGATTTTTCCGCCAAAGATCCATCGGCCAAACGGGATCGGTTTAGCAAAGGATTTTAATAGATTGTGGGTGATTGCAGGTGAACTGGGAACCTATTTCTTCCCCTAATCAGGAAATAAAGGATGTAAAACAGACCATACAAGATGCAGAGGTTCGCTTGAACTGGTTCTGGTCAAACGAGATTGACTTTGTCTACATTTATAAAACCGCTTCAGACAACGTAAAGCCGATCAGCGAAATCGATGAGCGCGATATAAAGCTTTACACCCGTGAAGAATATAAAATCAATCAAGGGTATGTAAGCAAATTAGATACAATCGGCCGGACTGCCTATCGCATCTTCCCCTGTCAGAAACGTGACGGGAAGCTTGTTGTTTTCAAACAGGAAGACGAAAAAAATCTTATTACTATCACGGGGGCGAGGGCAAAGATTTATTTTTCCATATCCTATAAAAATAAACTCTTTCAACCTCGTAAAAAAGTAAAGTTGGCCATCCACACCGAGCTTCCACTCGAAAAAGAGCTGCTGGTCTATGTCAAAAAAAGCGGCGGCGTGCCAAGTTCGCTTGAGGATGGAACGGTCTATCCGTTTGTTCGCGACTTCCCGGCCGGGAGAACCGTCTCGCCGGAAATTGAAATGGATAAAAATGAGTTTATCAGAATCTTTTTTAACAATGGAAAGAACACCGCTCAGCATTATGAGCTAATTCCTGAGTAGAGGGGGCATGATCATGTTCACATTATTAAAACGAATGTTTGAAAAAAAACAGCCGCCAAAGGAACGGCTGCCATTTTACGATATTGTCTGTCCGTACTGTTTTTCCAAATTTCATCATGAGGATGTCGTCTTCCGCGCCGCCCATCACCGCGATGATGATGAGGCCTTAGCATTGCAGGAAGATGAATTGTTGAACAATTACCGGGGGAAATTCGGACTTGCTCCCATAGATGAACTAGAGGCCATTATTGATCCTTCGATGATTCCTGATGAAAACAAGATTTACACGGATCGGATTCTTATGGGGGTATCCGATAAATACGCAGTCGTGACACGCAATCGCCTCTGCCCTTCGTGTCATAACGACCTGCCGATCACGGCTGGCAAGCACCCAAGCAACATCGTTTCGATTGTTGGCGCCACCTCAGTGGGAAAATCGGTATATATGACATCGCTGATTCACACCCTTCAGCATGTGACCGCCAATAACTTTGATGCCGCCTGTATGCCACTTGATAATGAGATAAGTAAGCGATTCCGGGTAAACTATGAGATTCCCCTTTTTGAAAATGGAAGCCTGTTACAATCAACCGAAAAATCGAACCGGCAGGAGCCGTTTATTTTTCAATTTATTTTTAAAGACGAAGACCAAGCACCGCTGACTCTCGTATTTTTCGATGTTGCTGGTGAAGGAATGACAGACAAAGACTATCTTAAGCTGCATGCCTCCCATATCAAAAATTCTGCCGGGATTCTGTTCTTGGTTGACCCGATGCAGATCCGCGCGATACGTGAAAAGCTGATCCTCAACATGGGTGAAAATCCTGGGAAAATTGTTGGCCAAGGGGATGAACCGCGTGAAGTGGTGATCTCTCTGTTCGGGGACTTTATTGCCCATCTGGAAAATAGTAAAACTGATATCCCGACGGCGGTAGTGTTGACAAAGAGTGATCTTTTAAATGCTTTGAAAGATGATGATGGTGAATACGTCAGCACAAATAGTAACGTGTTTCGCAATGTCATACACCGGGGCGGCCTTAATTTAGCGGAATATGAAAATATCAACGGTGAAATTCGGAGATTTTTAGCAAAAGTCGATACACCATTTGTCAATGCCCTTGATGTTTACTTTAAGGATACTTCCTACTTTGCCGTGTCAGCGCTTGGGAGTAACCCGGTCGACCAACAGGTTAGCGGGATTATTAGTCCAATCCGTGTCGATGAACCGTTCATATGGCTGCTTTATAAGCTAGGGTATATTGAAGGGAGAAATGGTCAGTGAGCGGTAACATTCAGCAGCAAATGTATACACGAGAACGTGGCGGAATTTTCCACGCCACCGACGGATACGACACGATTGCCATGTCTTCGGGTCTTGATCAAACGTTCGTAAAAAAATATTTACATCCGTTTTGTCTGTATCATGCACCGAAGGCCTTAAGCGAGCGCGGCGAGAAAGACCCCTCCCTATATCCTGAGGCCGTGACCTTGTTTCAGCCGGAAACCGGGGAACTTGTCATTGGCCAAGCCGTGTTTGTACCCGCTGATTTTACTGGTTCGCGCAGCACGTATTTTATGCATAACTATGTCATTCCCGCCGGACGAAAGGATGAATGGATCAAGCAGCCGGAGAAGCTTTTTCAAATAACAGATTTTCAAACATCCTATGTTACTGCACTTGGAAAAAACCTTCCTGAGCGGGAAGTTCTTGAGTACGGCTCCCGTGCTGTAAAAAGTGAATTGCTAGCGACATTAGGGATTTCGGAGGAGCATTTCAAACAACTGTTATTTGCCGTCATGTCCTCGATTGCCGGCAAGAAAAAGGTGTTTATTTCTCTGATTGTTCCTTTAAAGGATTATACAAAATATGCGCTGGAGCTGCTGGAACTGATCTATCTATATTTACCCTATGCGCATCGCCGAAAGTTAGGGGCGATGACGTTTACTAGTGAACCTGACGCGAAAAATTATATCCATGTGATGTTTTTTGAGCCGGGAACATTAAATACCAGGGATCGTGCCATCGAAAAACAATACATTTTTGATTTTGCGAATAGCCGGATTTCCGGGGTCGATCTTTCCGGTCAGCAGCACGAGTATTTGGATTTCGCCATGCACCAATTTTCCGAATCTACGCGGATGAATGATTTTTTTGAGTTTGCTGAAATGGCCTTGTCTGGGTTACCTGAAGGTCAAAAGTTGGAGTTAACAAGCTATTACCAGTTAACCGCCATTTTTCTAACGCTCACCTTTCCTGATGCCCCTTTTTATGAAAAAAACAAAATCGGCTTTCTGCAAAGTTTGTTAACGTTTTTACAGGTAAACAGTGATGAAAAGCCGGATTTAAAAGGATTGTTTTTGAACCTGATAAAGGAGGAAAAATTCACCGCTTCCGTCGATTATTTTCATGCAGTAGTTGCCGTTAATTCCTTTGTACAGTCGGATGAGGTGTTTTCTTTTCTCCTTGAAACACTTATGAATTATCAAGATGATCCGCTTTACGGACGGTTATGGAAAACGATTGAACAGGACATGCCTACCCATGAGGCACTTGTCATGTTTATGAATGAGCATTCCGATTATCAGCAACTTTTTGAACTATATCTGAATGAACGGTTCAAACAACACAAGCAGATGGAGGATATCCTGGTAGAAGTTAACAGAATGGTGGATACACCCTATTTACTAGAGCTTGAGCCATTTAGGCTAATTTTAAGAAAAAAAATCACTTCTGTAGTTGAATCATCAAATGTTCCAATCAAATCCGTACTGGCACTGAAGAAGTTTAGTATCGACCATCGCCAGTTAAAGCAGGACATGCTTGATAATGCCATGTTTGCCTTATTACGTTCAATTCGCTTGCAGGATCTTACATTAGATGATATCAAAGCATTCGGGGAGATTTTTACAAAGGAAATGAATGTAAGGGAAATGAAAGATGCGAGGGTGAAGGAAAACTATTTGGTCACCAATGCCCTTTTCCAGTTAATTAGCTTCCCTTCACGGGCTGATTCGTACAGCTTAAAACCGTTAACGATTTATGCACGCGAGCAGATTAGAGAGATTCTGAAAAGATTATTACGGGACAGGCTTTCTTTAGAGCAATTTCCGTTACTCTATGTTGCCTTTGGTACAGAGGGTGATGGTTTGGATAATCAAGGGGTTTTGGGTTACTTGATTAAATATAGTGATGATAAAACGCTTTTGGCTTTCATCAGGGAAAAGGCTCGAATGGATGAAATGGACTACACGTTTAGAAGGTCATTACGAAGTTATTTCATAAATCATCCAAAATCCATTTGGAAAAATAAAGCTCTAAGGAAAGAATTATACTTAATCAAAAACAATGGCTTTAAACGGTTACTGAATGAAGTGGAAACAGAGACGGCCAGTCCAGTAGTGAAATTCCTTAGAAAGAATGGACTGAAGCTGCTAATGGCTCTGGTCATTGTTGGCGGAGTCGGCAGGGGAGTTTGGTTTGGCCTTGATTATCTTACCGGTAAAAACGATAAACCTAGGGCTGAAAAAACTAGTAAGACTTCCGTCTCTACTAAAAAAGGAACCTCGAGTGTGGCCGATCCTATTAACCTAGATACTTTTACAAAATGGAGCATGGGTGATCCCGATCAAACAGTAGAAATAAATCGAGCAGGCAAGCTAGAAACGATTACCTTCGAAGAACGTCATCCCAATGGTGTTTTACATTATGACCAAAATAAAGTGTGGCCGATAAAGCTGCCGGCTATTCTAGATCGAACACCCTTTGCTGGTAATGGTATGCTCTTGGCAGATTTTTCAACGTATATGATGCTTCATGACTTTGATGAGGATAAATCACCTGAGCTAGTAGTGGTGGTTAGTGATCAAAAATCAGACTCCTTTGTCTGGATTTTTAAAACTGACAATCTTAATTCAGAAGGCGATCCGCTCCAGCTAATCTATACTGCCAAGGGCCTTCAGGATGTTCAGTTGAAGGGGTCTAAACTCATACTGCCCAAAGGTGAGCAGGAATTAGTTTTTGAATATTCAACAGAGAAAAAAACATTTGTCCCACTACATCAATAGAGCGTCCATTATGGATGCTCTATTTTTTTGCGCGCCCTTATTCTAAAAATGGTATTTTGAATGGAAATGTCAGGTGATGACCTTCCTATTTGTAAGTTTGGCGGAATGATTGGTGAGTTTGGCGGAATTCATTACTAGTTTGGCGGAATTCCCAACGAATTTGGCGGAATGAGTACTAAATAAGTAAAATAAAAGCGATGGACTACTAACAATCCATCGCTTTTTATAACATTATTTATCTTCTTCCACTTTTCTTCTTCTAAAAATCGCAGTCCCGCCTGCTACTAACAGGAGTACTCCCGCAGCAATCGTTCCGGCAAAGAGTGGTTTGTTTTCGTAGAATTTGACGAGTGCACTCTTTTCGACAATTTCGAAAGGCATTTTGGAGATCTCCTCATTCCCTGCCTTATCGGTTGCGACTACTTCGATTACATACGGCTTAATGTCTTTAAGCGTCGTTTTGATGACTTGGGTACCATCTTTTGTCACCGCGTCACCCATAAACGATTCGCCGTTCACCGTAACCGATTGAATCGTGTCTTCCGGATGTTCCAGACGGATTCCCACGGTTACCGCTTCGTTGTACTTCTTGTTTTCCTTAACTCCCTCGTACACGACCACCGGCTTTGTTTTATCGATGATAAATTCCACGCTTAATTGCTTAATATTCCCAGCCATGTCCTTGACCTCAAAGTAAAGAACATGTTTCCCTTCTGTTTCAATCGGTGTTCCAATCGTATACGGCTCACCATCTAATGTCAGGGAAATGATATCATAATCACTCATATCTTTAATGAGCAGGTCAGGAATAATATTTTTATTAAAATACTGATCGGTAATCGGCTCCTTGAAGCTAATCACTGGTTCAGATTTATCAATCGTAAAAACAATCGTTCGCGCATGGACATTTTTTGCCAAATCGGTAATCGTCGCTTTTAAGACATAGTCTCTTTCGTCCGCTAGCTTCTGCCCCTTCTTAAATGGCTTGCCATTAAGGGTAACGGACGTATTGTTTTCATCTAAGTGAAGATCAGAATACTCAACGGCCGGCGTGACATTCTTATTAAAGAAGCCATCCACTACACCCGAAATCACGAGCTTCGGCCTTGTTGTATCCAAAGTGAAGCTAATATCTAACGTTGCTTCATTTCCGGCTTTATCCTTGGCCATAACATGATAGCTATAATCCATTTCGGTGGCCGCGGTCGGAATTTGCCCTTTGATATCCGCTCCGCCATTCAAGGTTACAGATACAATCGTATCTTCGGGTTGATCCAATGCAAATTGCGGCGTGAAGATTTTATTAATATACTCGCCATTTTGAATCACGCGATTTTCACCCTTGAATTTAGGGGTAATCACCGGCTTAGTTTTATCAATCGTAAATGTCACGCTGCGGCTAAAGCTGTTTCCTGCTTGGTCAACGGCTTCGACAGTTACTTCATATTTGCCTTCCTTGCTAAAAATATGACTAAGTGCGGCCGTTTCACCATTGACGCGGAAACCACCTGCATCGTAGCTGCTGCCATCTCTAGTTACTTTAATCGTGTTCTCTTTAAGGTTTTTATCCTTGATGGTGACATCCACTTTTTTGTCGGTATTATAAAAAGCATTATTTTCTACACCTTGAATCTCAATCGTGGGATTGTTTTGGTCAATCGTAAAGCCAAATGGTGGAATCACCGAAGGGTTTCCGGCTTTGTCCGTCAGTCCAAGCGAAATCGTATAGTTTCCATCCTCAGATAGCGACTTCGTTACATGGGATTTGACTAAAAGCGATGGATTCACCTTTGTTTCCTCAAAAACCTTTTTCCACTCACCAAGCGAAATGTCTTTCCCATCCTTTGTGACTACAAGCTTTAGATCCTCTACTGCAAAATTCCGATCCTCGGCGGCAATCGATACCTGTTTCCCCTCAGGGTAATAGTGGTAATTACCTGCATTCGTATCAACACCCGTAATCGTTAAACGTGGTGACGTTTTGTCGATGATGAACGCTCTTTTTTCCTGGACACCAACATTACCCGCCATATCAGTGGCTGCGAGAGTGATCGAATAATCACCATCTTCTGTGAACGTATAGGCGCCAACACCGGTATCCTTCGTTCCAGCCAACAATGCCAGCTGGCCAGTTTTTGAAAAAATAGAACCATCTTTCATCACAGATAATTCATTGCCTGAAACCAGCAGATTTGTGTCGCTGGTTTTAAACTGGAAGTCCGTATTTTTATTAAAATAACGCTTTTCAGTGAATACAGGGTCAATGGAAACGACCGGAACAGTATGGTCAATCGTGAACAGAATGGTCTTTTGCTCCGCCACATTTCCCGCTTTATCCTTGGCATCGATAACAATTTGATAATCGCCTTCATTTTGTTGGTCTTCCTTCGCAAAAGCAACCGTATAGACCGAGCTTTCCGGATTCTGGATCCATGTTCCGGTAACATTGTCCACCGGCACATAACCTTCTCCATTCTTCCTTCTAACATCAATGATCACATCGTTTGTCTCAAAATTTTCCTGTCGTTCATTGACAACAATCGAGACAGTTCCCTTTTGACCATAATGGCTGCCATTAAAATCAGCACTTAAGTCGGTATTTACGACTGGTGCAGTGGCATCAATGGTAAATTCTACTTGCTTCACTACCTCATGGCCTGCCGCATCCTTAACTGTTGCTGTGACACGGTATTCCCCATCGGTATTCTCGCTATTTCCAAATGGCAGTGCTAAGGTCGACGTTTCCCCTGTATTTTCCCATTTAGCAAAACGGTCGTCGTGGAAAGCCGAATACCCGCCATCCTCACCCCGTTTTTCCACCAAATAGGTGACCTGGTTGGTCTGATAATTCTTTTCCCTTACCTCTAGAGTGACTGTGCCATTGTTTACAAAAGCACCAGGCTCAATTCCTGTAAGCGATGCTTCAGGTGCCTGTGTGTCAACGAAAAAGTCGATTGGCCCAATCGATTCGCTGTTTTCCAATCCGTCAATTGCGCTAAAGGAAAGCTGATAATTCCCGTCGGCTAATGTTTCATCCTTTTTCAAGGTGGCAATCGTCCCCGATTCATCTGCATTCAAGGCGATATTTTTCTGATTTAATGTAAGTACTGTTTTACTTAGATCCAATGTCAAATCACTTGCCCTTACAGCAAAACTTCCATTATCAACATGCTGCTGATTCTGTAAAGGTTTACCGCCAACAGAGACTTCAAGCACCGGTTTTTGGCTGTCGATCGTGAATGGAACCTTTTTAGTCGCCTGATTTCCGGCAATATCGCTTGTGGCAACCGTCAATTCATATAGTCCATCCGCAAACTCTTGCTGGGATGATGCCGTTTTATGGACATCGGAAAAGGTTGGTGGTAATGTGATCCCTTCCGTTTGCCCGCCAATTGATTTTTTCGTCATCGTCATTACAGTTGCATCAGGGTTTAATTGTTGGTCTTCGGTTATGTTGATTGCGACTGTTTTCTTTTCTTTATATTTTTGATTGTTTTCGACACCTGTAACAGAGATGACTGGTGCACTTTTATCAATGGTAAATGATAACGGATAGGTGAACTCATTTCCTTGGTTATCGATAATCGTTGCCGTTCCCTTGTAATGCCCTTCCTCTTTAAGCGTAAGATAGGCGATTCTTTTTTTCTGGAATAATGTTGGCGTAAAATCCACATTGTTTTCAAGGCTTTCCCCGTTATGTGTCCTTACCAGGTTGGCTTCCGCCTTGGTTATTTTTCCATCATCTTCAAATCGAATGGTCACATCGTTAGAATAGAATCCGTCTTGGTCGATGACGGACATTTTCGGTTCACCTTTATTGATGGTAAAAGAGACGCTTTCTTTGTCACTTTCATTTCCAGCTTGATCGCGCAGATATGCCGTTACATCGTATTTACCAGACCAAGGGAATTCGATTCTACCCAATCGGTCATTATTCGGATCCCAATTAATCTTTGCTGGTTCTCCATCCCCGTCTTCATCCACAACTACGAGGGCGGATACCTGATCATGAGTGAAATTCTCTTCCACTACCTCAAGATTTAAAACGACAACCCCGTCCCTTTCGCTGTAGACGGATTTATTGATCCCGAAAAGGTTGATGATTGGCTTAATAGTATCTCTTTCAATGCTGAATACGGCTGGTTTTGCAGTAAAGCCCCAGGTATTATCAGCAAAATCGACCGTAACATCTAAATGGCTGTCACTTTTAGAAGGCAGGGTGATTTCCACCTTATATTCACCTTGAAAAACACCTTCATCAAGAATTTTACTTACCTTAACATTGCTCGCCGCTTTTCCATCGTAGGATGCGTTCAGGGTAAATGGCTGCTCCACTTCTTCAGGGGCGGGCGGCGCCGGGTCTGATGCTCCTTCCTCGTCTGGCTTCTCCAAAGAGTTGAGATAATTGTCATAATCGTCTTTTAAGTCGACTGTAAACGACACAACATCCTTTTGGTTCGAAAACCATTCAGGCTTAGGAGCTTTATCGACATTCCAGGTTTGATTATTGAAATTGATGAATCTGGTTGTATCGTTTTGCGATAATACATGATTCGTAAAAATAAGGGCAAAGATGAGCGTGATGGTGATCAAGCTCGTCCATACCAGCCATTTATGATGCCTATAGCTTTTATTGATCAATTCTCCCATCCTAATAATCTCCTTTTAAATTGTTGCATCTGTATGGACAATGACCACGTCTCGTTCTTTTATAAAGTAGCTAGTCAAAACCGGTTCCGATAGTATGGTTGTTTCTTCCGCTTCTTCATTTAACAGTTCGGTCTCGTCCGATTCCACGGATAGCAGCTCCGTGGCCGCTGCATCGCTTGCAAGCAGTTCTGTTTCGTCTATAGCTGCTTCAGCTAGGAGCTCGGTGGAAGCTGCAGCTTCCGTCAAAAGTTCAGTAGAAGCAGCATCACTTGTCTCAACTGCAGCAGCCTCCGCCAGGAGCTCGGTGGCATCAGCGCCACCTGTTACGACTGCTTCCAGTTCAACATCGCGGCGGGGCTGAATTTCCCTCGTGATGGGCTTATTGAACTGTTCTTGACGGGAACGTCTGCGCTGCTGCAGTTTTTTAACCCATTTGTGAATGCTAAATCCAGTTAAATCCTCAAATGCCTCTGAAATATTAAATTTTATAAAAACAATAATTGAAAGAATGAGTGAGAGGATGGCTCCGGCGATGCCGCCATAAAACATGATTTGAAAGTTCATATTATCCCCCCTGCCCCACCAGATTCAAATTCACGTACCTTCTTGTCAGCTTCTTAAATCCCTCATCGTTAGCGGCATCCTTTAATTGGGATGCCTGTTCATACACCTTTAACGCTGCAGAATAATTCCGTGCCGATCCCTCTTTTGGTTGTTCGATATTGAGCAGCAAGTTTCCTAGTTTTACATAGGCATTAATACTAGAAGGGAAATCCTTGACAGTCTGTTCGAATTGTTCCGCAGCCTGCTCGCGCTTGCCCAATTCCTCGTAAAGCGTCCCAATTTTAAGCATATACTCCTCTTGATTCACATCCTCAGGATGACCAAGAAGATTGGTATAATGATCGATGGCTTCCTCAAAATCGCCAGCCGCAGCCGCTTTATCCTCCGAATTAATCGCTTTGCTATAGTAGGCCTGCGCCAGTTTCCGCTCAAAATCTTGTGCATATTTGCTTGTTAAGAAATCATCATCTAATTTGGCTAAGACATCGCTGGCCTTTTTGACTAATTTAATGGCCTTCGTATTGGCATCAGGGATTTGCGCTTTATAGGATAAGTAAATATTCGCTAATGAATTGTAGTTATCAATTTTTTTCGCATCATTACGGGCTTTATCTGTAAATTTTTCAAAGGCGTCCAAGTCACTGGCAAACTCATTATAGTCGATATTTAAACTGCCCATTGTCGTCGCTAATGACCGATAATATTCCACTTCCGGCTTAACCTCTGGGTCCACCTTGTTAAAAAACTCCTGGGCGCGAAAATAATCTTTTTCAACATCGAAATACGTCATTCCAACTTTAAAAAGGACCTCGCTATTTCGATTGATATTTCCATACCCGTCATCGATATATCTTTGAATATTCAACAGGCCTTTGTCCGCTTCCCCTTTTTGAATATACATATCTAGTAAATTGTTATAGGCCATCGCCCTGCCTTTATCAAGCTTAATAGCCTGTTCGAGAATTTTGCTTGCCTCGGCGTTTTTGCCATTTTGAATATTGCTGTTTGCCTCGTTAATTAAACTCATATAATCCTGGAGCTGCTCATTTTTCATCCCTTTATAGCCTAAGACAGAAGTGGTGGAAAAGCTTAGAAACAGAACAGCCGGGATCAGAAATACGGCTAACTTTTTATAAAGCTTGTGTTTATAGCCCTGGGTTAATTTGTTAATGTTCTGTAAATCATAGACCAGTTCTTCACAGCTTTGATAGCGCTGATCAGGCTCCGCATGGGTACACTTGGCAATAATATGTTCAAGCCCCTCCGGCAGTGCCGGGTTCCACGTACGAATCGGCCTCAATTCATAGGGCGGGTCACTCAAAGTTTTTCCCGTCACCAAATGGTAGAGTGTCACACCTAAACTATAAATATCGGTTCTTGCATCCGTTTGCTTACCGGATAATTGCTCAGGCGCTGCGTATCCCTTTGTCCCCAGATTCGTGGTATCGGTTGTATTTTCTGTTTTAAACTCCCTGGCAATCCCAAAGTCGATCAGCTTGATTTTTCCTTCAGGGGTCAGCATGATATTATCGGGCTTCATATCGCGGTAAATGATGGGGTTCGGCTTTCGTGTATGAAGGTAGCCGAGCACATCGCTCAGCTGCTTCGCCCAATCAATGACCTCATCGGCGGTAGCGATTTTCTCGCGCTTCAGCTTTTCTTTCAGCGATTCGCCTTCAATATAATCCATGACCACATAAATTTCGCCCTGGCGGTCAATGACATCATAGATCCGCGGCAGTGCGCCATGGTCTAATCTTTTTAGCATATTTGCCTCAATAACAAGGCTATTGATAAGGAGTTCATCATCCTTGTTGGCTCGCTTGCGGATATCCTTTACGACCAGCGATTTCTTGAGCCTGTTATCCATCGCAAGATAGACAATACTCATACCGCCGCGGCCGATTTCTTTCAATATTTCATAGCGTTCATCAATTATTGTGCCGATTTTAATCAAGGCGCTTCACCTCGGTGTTACTTTCGTTAGTAAAACGGTGATATTATCCGTTTCTTTCCGTTTCTTTATTAGTTCGACGAGCCCCACAACCGTTTCTTTCATCTGCAGCTCATTGGAAAAAAGATCCGGTTTTAAACTGAAAAATATCTCATCC
The DNA here is from genome assembly GCF_000307875.1 of Neobacillus bataviensis LMG 21833. Lineage (GTDB taxonomy): Bacteria > Bacillota > Bacilli > Bacillales > Cytobacillaceae > Neobacillus > Neobacillus bataviensis. The sequence goes on along the minus strand of NZ_AJLS01000007.1, from coordinate 10,461 downwards.
TCGCTGATTTCATGGTAAAAGCCATCGGTGCAGAGCATGAACAAATCTCCTTCTTTCACCTCACCGCTTGATATGACAAGTTCTAGTTCTGGTGATGCGCCAACGCATTGCAGCAAGACATTTCGGCGCGGGTCAACCTTCGCCTGCTCCACCGTGATATTGCCCCGCTCCATTTCCCTCGCCACTAACGTTTGATCTTTCGTTAATGGAAAAAGACCATCGTGGATTTGGTAGGCTCTGCTGTCACCGACGTGTAATAGGAAGTATTTAGATTGAACAATCAACAGAGAGGTGATGGTGGTACCCAGCTTGATATTGGCCGCTTCCCCATAATCCAAAATTTTTCGATTAAGGACTTCCACGCGATGTGCTAATTGTTGCTTGATTACCGTTTCAATCTGCTCGTTGCCGGATTGGATGATCTTAGGAAGCTCCGTGTCGAACCAGTCCGACATCCCTCTGATGACGGTTGCGCTCGCCAATTCCCCTTGCGTGAGCCCGCCCATTCCATCACATACGATAAACAGGCCAATCCGCCCCATTGGGGTTTTTGCCGTTTTAAGCAGCAAGGCATCCTGATTGGTTTTCTTTTTGATTCCGGCGTCAGTATGGTAGGCCATTTGAAAAGACATCAACAAACCGCCTTTCTTACGAAGTATCGCGTATTAAAATAACTTAAAAACAAACTCTTCATTTGCTAGTGTTATCCGATCATCATGTTTGATTTTAACTTTTTCACTCTTTGCAAGCTTAATATCGTTCACAAAGCTCCCATTTGTCGAGCGGTTGTCCTGTAAAAAGTATTCGCCATCTTCCGTGAGGATATGGGCGTGGATACGCCCAACCGCTTTGTTGCTTGACTTATAATCGGCATTCTTTGGATCGCGGCCGAGTTTAAAAACATCCTTGGCAACCGTGATTTTCTCTCGATTGGCAAGAGTAAGTAAGAACGGCATCGGGGCAGAAACACCAAGTGTGGTCGTTCCTGCATCCGATACACCTAAAACGGTTGTCCCTTCATCCTGAAAATCCATTTCAGCCGCCATTCCTTTTCCATTACCTGGAACAATATGTATTTGTGTTCCGGCAATCGCGGCCGCAGCGTTGGTTTCCCCAAGCTCTGTTCTCGTCACCCGTTTGTACTGAATTTCTTCCTCAATTTCAAGCTTCTGGCCTGTTTGCTTATTCTCTTTCACACTTTTTTTGCTGGATGCTGTGACCTTATTTTGATCTTCAAGAAGAAGTTCAGCATTGCCTGGGCTGTAAAAACCAATACTTTTTCTGGCTGGTTCAGAAGAAAAACTCCTTCTTTTGACCACTTCGGTGACATTATGCATCGGTAATGGCTCCACCAAATCTTTTCCGAGCTCTTCGATCATTCCCTTAAAATCTAGCAGATCGATCTCTTCTGCCCGAACAAGATAATTATGAATTTTCATAAAGAAACTCAAATCATCCTCTTCGTCATACGGCGCCATCCACAGCAGACTTAATAGAAACTCCTTTACGGTGCCGGATTCGTAGCGATTATCTTTAATCGGCAAGTAAAAAAATAACGGCCTGCCCGATAACGGGTCAATATAAATATGCCTTTGATCGGCAACAATATTGCCGAGCCGCAGCCCAATTTTTTGGGAGTGAAATAGGGTTTCTACTATATGTAATAGAAATTTGTATAACCGTTCCTTTGAGAACCCTTTATAGAATAACGGCTTAATATGTTCCCATGAAGATAGATCATACCTAAATGAAACTTCTTTCTCTTTTTCGATGACAACCATTGACAACAAACCGAAGACTTGGCTATTTTCCAATAAGCCAATTTCATTCCTTGCTACTTCCTCATCGCTGTTCACCTGATAAAATAAATATTCTCGGCAATTCTCCAAATTAAAATCAATTTGTTTGATCAAGGCTGTCCGACCCCTTTTTTAAAATTCCAACTGGCATGGAAGGGAGCACGCTATGGTGCCCTTCCCCCCATGTTTTAACAATTACTTAAATTGACTGGCATTATTATTAATCGCTGCTTCTGTGGCATCATAATTGGTAACCGTGACATCCAAAAACTTAGAATAACTTTCAACCACGTCACGATAGTTATCAAATCGTGCTGAAAACGAATTGAAATTGGCACGAATCGTATTGGAAGCATCACTATTCCAAGTTTGCGATAGTGCATTCATTTCTTTCTTAATATCTTGTAATCTGACATACAAGTTATTGTTTAAATTTCTGATTTGGCTGGCGGTCTTACTGACTTCTCCAAGTGATATCTTAACTCCTTCAATCGTCATTGTATACACCCCCTATTATTAATAAAATGAAAGAAAAGATTAGTTCGATAGTCGTTTTGCACCGCTGATGACTTCGTTTTGTGTATCGCGGTACGTTTTTGCAGACGTTTTAAGGAAATGAGAGAACTCATCCATTTTCGCCTTCATTTTCATGAAATCGTCGGTAAAGCCTTTAATTTGGTTCACGTAGGCAAGATTATCAGCCCCTTGCCACGCAGCACCCATTGCTTCTACTTCTGTAAACAAAGATTTATAGAGTCTTTCATAATCAGCCGCCTGTTGATCAATGCTTGTAGCTGCTTTTTCAAGCTTCGCTGGATCCACCATAATCGATCTAGCCATATATTTCACCTCCTTTCAAATTTTCCTTAGTTCATGGGTGACTGCTCGGTACTTCCCCGCCGCACTTTGCAGGCTTGAGGCACATTGTACCGCGCCAATCCCTTTAAATTCCCTATTTATACCTTGCGAAATTTCATCAAGCTCCCTGGCTATTGCATTAAGTTCAGCGATAATCGTCTGAACCTTATTTTTCACCTGTGCATCCATCGATACCCCTCCTGCCTGCTAGCGAATCGCTTCTGCATTTCTTCGTATGGCAGCTTCGCCTTTTTCCAATAAATCCATTGTTCTATTAAGATAGTTAATATTATCAGTAAGTTTAAAATGAAAGTTAGTGATCAGGTCTGCTTTTAATACATGCCCCAAATCTAGTAAATCAGCCTCACGATATAAACTATCAATCATGCTGTTAACCTGCTGCGTTTTCCGCTTTACCGCCTGCAATCTTGAAGAATAGTAGGCAAGCCTAGATAGATCGACTTTCAAAATTGGCTCGACGGCAACGCTGTGCCCGCCGGTCAGTTTCCCCCATAGCTGTGCAGCGAACGACTTTGTTTTTTCGATGAATTGATTGAAGAATTGGTTTATCTCCTGCTTTAATTTCTGTGAAACCTTCATGACGGTAAAAATATAGCGAATGCAATCAATCTTGATTTGCATCAGCTTCTGATCAAGCTTTTGCTTCATCTCCAGTGCTTTGATCCCTGCAGTAATCAGCATTTGGAACACCGCCTGTTTGACGGATGCCATTGCCTTATTTGTCAGTGCTTCAAAGGATAACGGAAACATAAGCCCAGAGAAAATGAAGTTTCCAACCGTCCGGCCCGTTGAAGCACCGTCAGATGCCCCTATGAAATTCCCGTTTTCGTCAAACTCGACTACATCTAATCCATGGGCATCTAGCGCTAGCGTTCCATAGGCAAGGACGGCAGAAATGACGGCGAAGGCACTTAGCTTATTCTTCGTTTTAATCGTTTTATCGACATATGGAACATGCCCAAGTTGTGAGACCGCATCATCTTGATGAGCAATAAACATATTACGGTCGCCTTTTAGAACCTCCTGCTGATCCTTTGAGAGAATCCACCAGTTGATCGGAGCACCATTTACTTCATAGGCTTTCAAGTTTTTGTCTTGATTGAAAAACTGGACTAACACATAACTAGCTAAATTTCCGCCTTTGGAGTGGCCCATAACATAGGTGTCGCCCCCTGCTCCAAAAATATAATCTTTATAGAATTGCGCTGCTTCTTTTTGCTGCTGAATTTCCTGACCGACACCTGCATCGACATTCGATTTCCAATCCGATACGAGATGAAGCGGATTCCCCATACTTTCACTGCCTCTAAATAAGGCGGTGGCATTGCCTTCATCATCCTTAAAGGCATAACCGACAAAACCGGAATCCATTTTTCCCTGTTTGATCTCATCCCATGTTGGGTTGTTGTTTTGATATTTAGTTAACTGGATATTGGCCAGATCATCGCCTTTTGAGCTGTTTACGTATTTATAGATTGCTTGAAAAGGTTCATCATTTTTTAACTCTTTGTTTACATCAAGCATCCCATCTAATAGGGATTTCATGTCGATGGGATGTTCCGGATCAACCGGAATTTTATCTGGAACATCAATATAGGAAAACTGTAGCAGCAAATATTTCTCCTCATCCGTTAAATTAGAAATGGACATAACGATTACTCCTCGACCGGCTTATAATTTTTCATTAAATCATCGGGATTCTGAATGTTATAGCGTTCACCTACTAATAAATAGCCATAAACCTGTGCATCTAAGTTGGACCAAGGAAGATTATTCACATTTGAGGTTCTAATATAATCGGTCATTTTATCCTCAGATTTGTCAACAAACCCTGCAGAAAGTGTATAGTATTTTGTATGTAAATTTTTTATCACTTCCAGTGCCTGATACAATCCAGCACTATATTCATCTACATTAGGTTCGCCATCCGTTCTAATCGCCACTTCCAAAACGACCATGAGCCTATTATTTTCATTTTTAATATAATCATAAAAGGATTGATCCTTAAAACGGGCGTTATCCTCTGAAGAATTAACAAAGACCCTATAAATGCTCCCTTTTGGCAGTTGCTTTTCCAATTCATCCTTTAAGCTTTTCGTTAGTTCATCACCCCAAATAGCAGATATATAGCCATCATAGTAATGAATCTCTTTTGAACGACTTTGTCCTGCCTCAAAAAGCAATTCAGGTTTCTTCTCAGGATGAACAAATAATTTATCTTTTCCATACATCTCCGGAAATAAAAAGCTTCCCTCTTTTTTATGTTCAACGACAAACTTTTCACCATATTTATCTTCTAAATAATTTACAATTTTACCTTCTGAATTCATACAACCTGTTCCTCCTATTAACACAAGGATTAGTAGGAATATCAGCATAATCCTTTTTTTGATTTTCATTGGACACCGTCCTTCTTTTTTTCCAAATGAAAGCTTTACAGCAGCATTAGTTTCGTTCCGTTCTTGAAACCGAGCTCTTCCACAGTGGCGTTGATATTGAAGATTTCCCCTGTGCTCCTGCCGCAGAGAACGGTGTGTTCTGTGCCGGTAAAATACCCTTGCGACAGCTCGGTCATCGTATTTGCTAATAATAGGACGACCTCATGGAGTTTGCTTTTTAGCGGGAGGAAGATATCGAATGTCTGATTGGCTGCAGGGATAAACACTTCCACTAACACCTTATCCATACACTAACTCCTCCTCACTAACAGCCGCCGAAGACAAGAGCTTCACAAATACCGGCTTTCCTTTTTTAATCACATAACCAAAGCCGTTTGGCATTTCCTGATACATTTCGCTTGTCGTCTTGTTTGTCTTCAATACAAATTGATCAGTAATGCCGCCGCCGACCCAAATACCGTCACTTTGCGATACATGGTTTTTAAACCAGCTTTCATACGAAATCGTGTTGATGCGGTCGGCCTGATCACCGATGATCAGATGGACAGCGAGCGAGGCGCCTTTGTCTAAAAATACTGCCAGCTTATCCTTACCATCCGAGGATAAAGTGTTATTGATATCTATAAACGAATCGATTACACAGAAAATCGGTGCAAACACTGGCGGTGTCTTGCCTTCCGCCAGCACATCCTTTGTCGTGTTATTACGGTAGACAAGGGTATTGAACAGATAAACAACCGTCTCTTCGATTGCTTGAACGCCTGTCACATAGCGATAACTGCGGTTTGTATCCGTAAAGAAGCTAGTATGCGGGTCGATGGCAATGACTTCACTGCTGCCGCTTGCTGAGAGTACCTCGGCAGTACCCTGAATAAAGCCCGTACAATCCTCATCGTTATTCCCCGTAAGCACAAGATTCACAAAGGAATCGGTAAAATCAAAAAAAGCAATCGCAAGTGAGTTTTTCTCAACCGCAACTGGGATTTTCCCCGGATGATACGTTTGAAGTTCACCTGCAGCGAAATAATCCAGGTCGACTTTTTCCGGCAGAATCGGAATTCTTCTTGCTCTTGCGTTTTTCCACTGTTTATTTTGTTCTGCACAATAATTCGTCATAAAACGATACATATCCGTTGTGTCATCGGTAATAAGCGCGGTCTGGAATTCATACACACTGTCCGTTTTAAAAATCCCCCTGCCTTTGTGTTTCGATGGATACACTCCATCAACGCTTCCCAATACACCTGAGTATTCCGTCGTATCATTTAATTGCAAGACAAGCAGCTGTCTGAAGTTTTGCAGCAAACGATAGCGGATGGCTCCTGTATTTGCCGCGGTTACGACAAAATAGATACCGTATTTGAGTCCTTCACGTGTTAAGAAGGAAATCGATTCTTCATAGTCCTCGTACATCTCTGAAAAAGCAGCATAGTTATGGATTACGATAACAATCGAAGCGAGCGGCTGATCCGCCGATCGGTTATACGTGCCGAAATCACCGCCATAGTTTGCGAATAATTTCTTTCTACGATCAATTTCATTCGTTAACATTCTAAACAAATTAGTGATTTTCTCGCTTTCATGCGACAGAACCACATCACCGACATGCGGCGCCTCGCGGAACCAGCTTAAGGTTTCACTGCTGAAGTCCAATAAGTAGAAATTGACCTCTTCCGGTGTGTGCTCCTTCATGAGGGAATAAATCACCGTTGCCAAGAAGGCCGTTTTTCCGCTGCCTGCGACACCATAAAGGACGGTGTTGCCTTCTGTGGTAATTGGCAATCTTAAGATGTGCTGACTTTGAGTGGCCGGGTCATCGTATTCGCCGATTACCGGATTCAATACATAGTTTTGCTCTATTGTTACGCGATATTTTTCATGCAATTTCCCCAAAAAGATTCGGCTCGGAATCGGTTCAAGCCATAGCTGTTTTACCTGAACCTCTTCTTGGGAAGCCAAATGGGCCAGATAGTTCGTGATTTCATCCAATTGCTTCGGTGGATTCTGCCCTAAGACACTGCGCTTGTCAATTCGTGCGCTCTTAAGGACACGTCCGAGGTGGTCGATTACGACAATGCTGTCATCCACGTGCTTCTCCAATTTTTCCGCGGGATAATACGGCGCACCAGCCCAAGCAGACTGCCCGAGCATAAACACTTCATTAAATCCAACCTGCAGGTAGAAACGTCCTGTTGTCGATAATTCCGCTGCATCCGGCCGTTTAATAACCTCCATACTGTCCGCCTTCTCCTGCACCTTCAGACTGATTCTAAATTTACTGTTACTCCAAATTTGATCATCGACAACCCCTGACGGCTTCTGGGTCGCAAGGATCAAGTGAATCCCAAGACTCCTCCCAATCCGTGCCGCACTGACAAGCTGATCCATGAATTCCGGCTGCTGTGTCTTCAGCTCGGCAAATTCATCGGAAATGATAAACAAATGCTGAAGCGGCTCGGTGACACGCCCCTCACGGTAAAGCTTCTGGTATTTATATATATCAATGTTGCTCTCATTAACCCGCTTGCTTGTTTCGCTAAAAATCGCCTGGCGCCGCTTCAGCTCACTTTGAATCGAAATAAGCGAGCGTTTGACCGCAGCTCCGTCGAGGTTGGTAATCGTCCCGGCAAGATGCGGAAGATTGACAAACGCATTCGCCATGCCGCCACCCTTATAGTCGATTAAAATAAACGCCACTTCATCCGGATGGTAATTCACCGCAAGTGACAAAATAAACGTCATGATAAATTCACTTTTCCCTGAACCGGTCATCCCGGCAATCAAGCCGTGCGGGCCATGGAATTTTTCATGGAGATCAAGCTTAAATAATTCACCTTGCTGATCCACCCCGATTGGTGTTTCTAGTGTTTTCACCGGATCATTTTCTTTCCATTTTGTCAGCACGTTTAGATGTTCAATTTTACTAACGCCAAACATTTCTAAAAAGGTAAGCATTTCCGGCAGTGTATAAGCTTTATTTAATGAAGCAAGACTGATGTTGCTTAGTTGAATCGCCAGCTCTTCCGGATCATCCTGCAAATGGATATCAGGACGGAATGCGGTAAACTGACCAGTAATATCGTCCTTGTCAAAGATCTTCGCCGCTTCGTCATCCAGCTCAATAACCGCAGAACATTCCTTCGGTAAATTTTTCAATTCACCATAAAGCGTAATCAAGCTAAAGCCGATGTTCTTTTTCGTTCGTAACATCATTGTGAACATTTCCGCCTTAGCCGCCAAATCCTGATCCATAGAAAAAATAACATAATGCTGTGTTAAATTTGCTAATTCATCATCCGCAAGAGTCTGCCGCTGAGAAATTTCTTTTTCCAGCACAGCTGACAGCTCCTTCAATTCATTGGCATCAGTTGCCATGTAGCGGATGCTCTTCGCATCGTCCCACACATGCGGCAGCCATTTAACAAAGTCCCACATGTGCTGCTCTTGCCCGTCGTAAACAAACACCAGCTTTAATTCATCATAGCTATGTAAGGACGTTAATTGAAAAATCAAGCCCTCGACAAATTTCTTTACCTTTTCCCTGCTGCCAATAATCCCGCTTATCTTTTCTTCGATAAGAGAAATCGTAACAGGGACATCTGGTAAGACCTTTGGGGCTGCAGCAAGTTTCTGCAGCTCCTCTTGCAGTTCATCATCCTCCACGCTAAAGCGTTTTTCCGGAAATTTGATATCAGCATGGAGCGGCAGATTACCAAGACCTAAACGCAGCTTTAAAAAGTCATCCTGGCCAAGCGTCCGTTCCCACAGGTTCCGCTGCCGTGCTTGAATCCGTGCGGCACAATGCCCAATTGGGACGTGGTTCTTATGCAAAATCTCACTTTGCTTTTTCTTTTCTTCTTCAATGACCGCTGCCATTTCCACTAAGTAGGCACGATATTTTTCCTGCCTGATTTTTTCCTGCTTCGCCCGGGACTTTTTCTCATGCCTTTTTTGTAAAATCGGCCAAAGAATCGTTCCGACCAGCATGCTGAAAGACATCACCAATATCGGTATCGCCATCATGATATTTCCATTTGTCGACAGCACATTTTGCAGGGTAAATAGCCCCATAAACAAGGAAGCCATTCCCATTGTCAGCGATGGCCCTAACAATAGCATTAAAGGTGTTTCTTCCTGGTTAACCGGCTGTGGCGGCGGATCAATCTTGATCTCCGTTGTGGTAATGTCTCTCTTAAAACGAGGAGAGCGGTAAAAAAGCTCGGTTGTCTCGTCCTCTTGTTGAAACTCTTCTAGCTCGTCTTCATTTTCCGGGAGCGGCTGTTCAACCGTTAGCGGCTGAAACGCATTCCGCTCAAGATATACAAGGCGATGTGGGTTGTTTAATGACAACAATTTCCCATTGTAAACAATTTTTAATCCCATTATGTAGATAACATCGCCAATTTTTAATGTCCGCTCCGTTACTCTTTCCCCGTTCACGTAGGTGCCATTCGAACTTTGGAGATCACGTATGATTGCACCGCCATTGTTGTTATAGTCAATCTCACAATGGGAGCTAGACACTAACTTATTGGCAAAACAAATCTGACTGTCCTTCGAGCGGCCAATTTTTACTTTAGATGTGGTAATGTAGTGCTTTGTATAGATGTTTTGGTCTGGATCCGCGGGTTCAACATATAACAGTGATGGCGTATCATTTTCTCGTTTAATCGTGTAGGTACTAAATGGCTCAATGAGCTGCTTGCTCACTTTATGACCTTCAGCATTGTTCAAGAAGGCAGATTTATTGGACTTTAAAAACCATTGCCCCTCTTCAGCCTCAATTGCCATCATCTCTCTTTTTGCGCCATCTTGGTTCTCTGTTGTTAATATATATCGTCCGGTGACCCGCTCCGGCAGAACAAAGGTAAATGCCTTTTTGCGGTCAAATAACGTTAAAATCAATGAAAATCTCTCCCTAGTTCTTGCAAAAATCTAAGTTTATCAAATAGGTATTTTAATAGAAGTTATTTCTAGGTATCTCAAATTGAGCAATGCGCCTATTTTAGAATATCACTTTGTTAAAATTTTACTTCTTTATCATACCATTTTCTTAATAGGGCTAAATTCCTTTACTAATGGGTCAATAGAACTATTTTTGAAGGATATATATGTATGGATTGTTGTCCTTTTTACTTAATGTTCCTTATAAATTGGTTTGCAACTGGATATATTGGGGGGGTTATTGAAGTTTGGCGGAATTTAATTTGAAATTGGCGGAATTATGACTCAAGTTGGCGGAATTACTTGTGAAGTTGGCGGAATTACTCCGAGGTTTGGCGGAATAAAGTGTTAGTTTAGCGGAATCATCTCCATAAAGAAAATAGACACAAAAAAGAACAGCTGGTTCAGCTGTCCTTCTTCGTGCCTGGCAACGTCCTACT
>NZ_AJLS01000006.1 GCF_000307875.1 Neobacillus bataviensis LMG 21833 | reverse complement strand
TCTTGACAGAAGACCAATTTACTCAAAAAACGTGAAAATGGGTAATTCTCCTTTGCTTAATCGGGAAACCTCCGCTTATATCCCACGAACCGAGCTCTATTCTCTAGTTAACCGGAAAATCTCAGCTTATTTGTTATCTTCTTCTCCATTAGCCAATTTCCAACTATTTTGCAACTTTCTAATATAAATGATTTGGCCAATATGATATGCATTATGAGTTGAAACATTTCCTAGTACCCCCCACCATTTCACCTGTTCAGGGAAACCATTTACATCACTTTCAACTCTTTCTTCAGTCAGTAAATCTTGCCATTTTAAAAGTACCTTTAATAGCCGGGTTTTTAAGTCAGTAAATGTGTCTTTTTCAGGAATTATAAAGCTATTATTGTTACTTCCTATTGAGGGCACAGCATTAACATGCGATTCTTGGTACCTCGTTTGCCATGTTTGATTCCAATATAATAGATGCTGTACAATTTCAGCAATACTATTACTTTCTTCGTTGGGCTTCCAAAATGCTTGTTCCTCTGACAAGCTTTCAACTGAATCTGAAAATGGAACGTACCAGCTAGGATCATTAGCATTTGCTAACAACTGATCGGATATGACATCTTTTGCATGAACCATGCTTTCACACCCCCGTAATAATATAATTCTGAAGTTCCCGACCAATCTCATATGCTCCTTATACTTATTCGTCAAACCTCAATCATTATTCATAAAGTTCTGCTTCTCCAAATAATTTAGCACGGTCTGTGAAAACTCGATGTGAGATTCTTGCGAATATTTGGCAATGGAATAGACCTGAGCTAGATTTTTTAATCCCAAGCGTTCTGTCATTTCCTTTAGCCTAGGAATGTCCATATAGCGTTTCCATCCATTTTCATTTCTTTCTTTGTAGATTTCTAAAATTTCATCGTCTGCATAATCACGATACTGGTCATAGTGAACAATTCCATGCCTAGGCAATCGATCACGCGGGGCAGGGTTTTCTGCAGGATATCCTAATGAATAACCCACAACTGGTACGACATTTGGCGGTAAGTTTAGTAGTTCACCAATTTGATCACAATTTGCAAGCGTTGAGCCCATATAACAAATGCCTAGCCCTGCATTTTCTGCTGCTAAAGCACAGTTCTGTGCTACCAAAGAAGCATCAATAGCACCTATCATAAAACTCATGAAATTATCAAAATGTACAGGTGCATCATTGAGCGAGAGCCATTTTCTCATTCTATTAAAATCAGCACAAAAGGTTAATAGTATGGGTGCATCCACAACCATCGATTGTTCCATATGTGCAGTGTAAAGTTTTTGCCTAAGCTCTTTGTCTTTTGTGACGATAATCGAATAAGTTTGCATATTGCCACTTGATGAGGCACGAATTCCTGCATCTAGTATTTGCTCTAGCAGTTCTTGACTTACTTCCCTATCCTCGTATTCTCGAATGGACCTGTGTCCGAATATAACATCATTTAATTCCAAAGCAATCACTCCTTATAATCGCATATGTAAGTGTTTGAACAATCTTTTGCATATTAAATTCAATCTTCCACTTGGTAATATTATAGCATGGATTCAGAATAGTCTATCGAATAGGAAACACAAAGGGAACCGGCAACTAGCCTAGCTCATAATTATTTGGGTTTTAACATGCACTGTTTATGGGCAAAATAAGCATAATCTCTCTTGTAAACCTTCTAAGACTTCTTTTGGCACTTCCCTGACCTTGATATCCGTACCTAGGAAAAGTAGCCAATTTGTTATTTCAGTCAATTCATCGGGATTATGAACATTGATAAAAGTCTTTAGAATGGCTGTGGTTTGGTAAGGATTCGTATAGGAAATTGAAACGTTTAAAGGATGGTATTTTTTGAACTGGGCAATCGCCTTTGGACCAAGTTCAAGGACAAAGTTCATTACTTCTTCCCGCTTACTTAGTTTTTCTAAAATCTTTTTCTTACTTAATCTATTTTTCGTAGAGTATGATTCGACATTGGTGAGATTGTCGACTGGGTAAATCTGTCTCTTTTCATCCTTTAAGTCAAAGCCTTCAATCAGCCAAAGTCCTTTTTCATGATAAAGGTGCATGAGATAAATGGGATAGGACTTGATTACCTTCTCTTCTTTGATGGAAATCAATAAATAGCGATCCAAAAGGAGGATTTGGATGAGCCTTTCTAACATTGGATGGGGGAGGTCTGACAGGTCAAGCAGGTCGGGATTATTGGGGTTGGTTCCTTCAAAAAGCAAGATTTGATTTAAAAGAACGAGGGTCTCTTGCTGGTTTTCGGAGAGGAGGCCAAGTAATTTTTCAGCTAAAGACTGACGACTCTTTAGATAAGGGAGTTGTTGATTTCTTGTGGCCATAAAGGCAATAAAAAGGGCTTTAATCTCATTATCGGTAAAGCGGACAGTGGGCAGGACAGAGTTGTTCATGACAAAATAGCCCCCATCCCTTCCAACTTCAGCGACAAGCGGCATCCCCATTGCTTCAATTTCTCTGATATCTCTCATAGCTGTCGAACGAGAGATGTTGAATTCTCGCATGATTTCAGAAATGGTAAAGTGGGCGCGGTTGTTGATATACCGCATAATGATATTAATCCGTTCAACTTTTTTCATCGGGTCCTCCTAAACAGTATCATTTTTTGACATGATTTAGGGTTATTATAAACCCATCAAGTGAAAAGACAAATCATTTGATTTACTTTTTAAAAAAAAGGATGGTTTTGAATATGGCAGATTATACTCTAGAAGAAAAAAACAGCTTCACCGTTTTAGGTATTGGAACGGAGCTTACGAGCGATTACACAGACTTTGCCGGCATAACCAAGGAAAAGGCAGACTTTTGGCAGGCTGTCAAACAAGATGGAAGGCTTGACACTTTAAAAGCCTTAGCCACAAACGACTACATTTTTGCCGTGAACGAAGCGGTGAATAACAAAATGATGCATTATGCTGGGGTCATGACAGAGGAATCGGTACCAGAAGCAACCAGAGTCATCCAATTTCCTAAGGGGGAATACCTGGTTGTTAAAGGGGAAGCGAAGACGTCTGGTGAATTGAGTAATATGCTTACTGGCATTGCCTTTGGTCAAGCTTTGGCAGAAGCTAAGGATGTTGCCTATGTCGGCGGACCAAATACAACGGTTGAGATGGGGCAGCGAAATGGCTCCGTATTTGGTGAAATGTGGATTCCTGTTGTTAGGAAATAAAAGGAGCGATGGAATTGTCCTATATTGTTGATTTTAAAAATGTATCTACGGTTGGACTAGAATCTTCACCTGTAGCAGAAGCCCTTGCTGGGTTACGTGCGAATGAAGCCCGTTACTTTATGAACAAATACAAGCATGAATTTACGGTTGTACCAGCTAGCGAGAGCCAGGAGACCCTTGATTATGTAAATCGAATTTTGAAAGAAGAACGTGATATTGAGTTTGCGGCCAAACCGTTAGAAACGTCGCGTTTTCAAGTGGAAAATATCAAAATGGCCTACGTCTTTTATGAGGATGGACTTTCGATTAACGTCATGTATACGGTTGATGACCCTAAGCCGAAGCGGGCAGTTGGTTTAAAGCTTTCTGACGGCATGGAGGTACCAAAGGAGTTAGAAGGGAAGTTTAAGTTTGCTAGGCAGAAGTCTAAACTAGCTGGAACAATTCGGGGCTCATATTTTGTCATTAAAGGAGAATATTGAGGCAGCAAAAGTCACCATTCATGCAACAAATATTCATCTAGGCATTCAAATAACAAAACAGCACTTCTCCATTAAAATAGAGGGTGCTGTTACTTTTTTCCGCCAAAGCCTAACAATTGTATCTGTGATATTTCCAATTAGTGCTTTTATTTTTTCAGGCAACTTCGGGACTTCTAGTGAATAGGTAGATACCAAAGATAATTTTGATGATAGCGTCGGCATAGGCAAAATAATGAAATGGAACTGATGTAAGAACCAGCCCAAGAATGGAACACAGGATCGTCAGTAATGCCAATAACAATAATGATTTACCATGTACAACAAAAAAAGGAACAAAGTGAATACCGACTGCCAAGAAAATACTTAACCACAATGTCCTTAGATCAGAATGGCCGATCCATTGAACACTTGCCATTATTAATACGACCATTAATGCTAAAGAAGCATTACTTGCTATTTTTTGGACTTTTGTAGGTTCACCGTAGGAAAGCTTTTTCTTACTAAATGGCAGAATATAGAGGAGTAAGAAGCCGATTGCAAATCCTCCTGCAAAAAGAGCAGGCTGGATGAATAAATGGTTACTAAAAATAGCTGAAAGAATGATGATGATGCCAATCCAGATAAACCAAAGTCCGGCTATACGTTGGTTTGGGTACTTTACTCGTTGAGTATCCATATATATACTCCTTTTTTATCGAATTTGACTCTCAAACAAGACATTGCGATTATTGTATTTAGCCGTTAAGACTAACAAAAGTACGACCATTCCAAACAAAAACAAGCCAATTAGAAAACAAATCCAACCCGTTAGTAAAAAAAGACCGGCCGTTTGAGAAATAACGAAACCTACTGCGGGTAGAATGATAATTCCTCCGAGCTGCTGGGCTTCTTGCAGTGTTTTCGAACGTGCTGAAACCAACACATTAAACAAAATGACGAGTAAAATGAGAGCTGGGGTGACCCAAAACATCATCACAAACCACATCCCATTGAACATGATCAGTTTGGAATAGGCCGGATAGGTAATGGCATTGACAGTGATAACGCACACGAGATAGGCCACATAAGTGATTCCAAGTGTGGGGATAAATGAGGCCATCGCTTTTCCGATAAACAGATCTCGAATAGAAATTGGTGAGAACAGCAAAGTTTCCAACGTCCCCCTCTCCTTCTCCGTCGCAAAACTACTTGATGAAGTCACTGTGGAATTGATGACTGCGACCATTAGAAATAAAGAAATAAAGGTGAAATTTAACATGTAATACGAGAGCATTTTTCCTGTGCTGCCCAGCTCGAGTAACGTGTTCTTCATCTCCCCATCTGACAGCATACCCATTACTTTTTCGGTCATTTTCTTGATATCCCCATCGGTTTCTCCTGAAATAAACTCGGTACGAAAACCAAGATAGGCAAGAATGGCAGGAAACAGGACACAAAACAAAAATGTAACGACAAAGATTGGCACCCATGTTTTTGAGCTTTTCATTACTATGTTTATGTCTTTACGAACGATTGCCTTGATCATATCCTTATTCATTTATTTCACCTCCAATGAGAAAGTAATAATCTTCTAAAGTATTATTTTTAAGAGTACAACCATGTACCCATGTTCTTTCAAGCAATGCAGCAAGAAGTGGAGATATGTCCTCTTTGCTTTTCAGTTCAAATCTTAATGTATTCTTTCGGATGGTTTGATACGGATAACCAGCGAAGACTGTTTCCTCCACTGTTAACCCCGTTTCTATGTCTACAGATATATTTCTGAGGTGGCGCTTTTCAATTTCTTCCATCGAACCGCCTTCCATTAATACGCCGTGTTTAATAAACAGATACGTATCGCAAATCCCCTCGAGTTGCTGCAGCACATGGGAACAGATGATTACTGTAACACCTTCTTTCTCACACAGCGCTTTCAGATAGCCGAGAACTAGATGAATTCCTTCGGGATCCAGTCCGTTTGTAGGTTCATCTAAAAATAGGATTCTAGGTTTTTGAAGCAACGCTTTCGCAAGGGAGACACGTTTCTTCATTCCCGTAGAAAAGGTACTTATCGTACTGTCTTTATGCTCCCACATGCCAAAGGCTTTCAGCAGTTCCTCTGATCTTTTTGAATCACGCACGCCGTAAATTTTAGAGAAAAACATGAGATTCTCCCAAGCTGTCATTTCTTCATATAAACTAGTAGTTTCAGTTACAATACCAGAATTCTTCCTTATTTCCTCGCCATTTGTTAATGGATTCTGGCCCATTACCGTGATGTCTCCACTTGAAGGTTCAATGACCCCGCTTAACAATCGGATGATGGTTGTTTTTCCAGAACCGTTAGGACCGAGAAGTCCTGTGATACTTCCTTCCTTTACTGAAAATGATACATTTTTCACTATTTTCTTGCCCTTTATTTCTTTACATAAGCCTTCTACTTTAATGATGTCATTTGCCATATCAACACACCCTCAAAAATAAATGAACCACCTGTCATTAATAATAAATGACAGATGGTTCATTTTCAAGAATTTTTTTCCATTATTTTATTAAAATTTACAGAAAGCATTTCCATCAACTGGTTTGTCAATTGGTTCACTTGCTGCACCGCATTAATTTGCTGTGAGCCAAACGCCAAACTATGCAGCATAATTCCGTCTAGACCAGAAATCATATATTTCACGATTTCATCCACTGATTGGGTCGGTTTGAATTCCCCTTCTTCAACCCCTCTGCCAATCACATCAATAAATATCGCTGTCACACGAATATATCGATTCACAAAAAACTCACGTACTTGCTCCTCTCTCCACCCTGTCGTACAAAACTCATAGATGGCAGGCACAACACTGTCTTCAAGATGATCAATCGATTGGCTAGTCTCTTGCAAATAACTGATTAATACACCATGGGCAGATCCTTTATTTTCTTTTAGCAAGGCCGCTATTCGCTCCTCTAGTTGTGCATCTAAATAATCTATTAATGCAAGAAAAATAGTTACTTTATCCTTAAAATATAAATAGATCCATCCGCGACTCATCCCCGCTTCTTCAACAATATCCTTCAGTGTCGCTTGTTCATACCCTTTGCTTTTAAACACCTCAGATGCTGCTAGCAGAATTTGTTGAATCCGTTGCTCCTTATGTTCTTCAGACACTTTTGGCATAACCATATCACTCCCTATCCGTTCATTCCCTGTAATAATAAATGACATCCGGTTCATTTTCAATATATCTTTCAGATGAGGAGTTGTGTTTTCCCTTCTTGTAATAATCTTCATTTACAGAAAACACAAAAATGTAATCACTAAAAGATATAAATTATTATTCTTATGAATTTTTATTCTAAAATTAAATTGAAGAAATATATCATAAATGAAGGCACTATTAAAAGGGGGGACACGTTTGAAAAAATTTTTCAGCGCGATACCGTTATCATTACAGCATTTGTTTGCCATGTTCGGTGCAACAGTTTTGGTGCCAGCACTAACCGGTCTTGATCCAGGAAGTGCACTTATTGCAAGTGGTTTAGGAACCTTGATTTTCCATCTTATTACACGCGGAAAGGTTCCTACGTATCTAGGTTCATCCTTTGCCTTTATTGCCCCGCTAGCGTTGTATGTGGGGAAGCTACATTCACCAGGTCAAGCGGTTGCAGGCCTTATCAGTGTTTCCATTGTTTATGCCATTGTATCTATTATCATTTCATTTGTCGGCTTTGAAAAAGTCCGAAAAGTCATTCCTTCAGTTGTCGTTGGACCGGTTGTAAGTATAATTGGTCTTTCGCTGGCAACCACGGCGGTGACCAATATGGCTTCTACCCATTGGGATGTTGCTATCGTCAGCCTTCTTGCAGCGGTCATTGCTACGCTTGCAGGTACAAAGGTGATCCGCCTCTTGCCGCTCATAATTGGTCTTGCTATTGGGTATGCTTATGCCGCGGTGCGTGGATTTGTTGATTTTGATGTCATCGCCAGTGCACCGATTTTTGCTCTTCCACATGTCGTCATGCCAGAATTCACGTGGGTCGTGATCCTAGGAATGGCGCCGATTGCCCTAGTTACCATCATTGAAGACCTTGGACATATGTTTGTCCTAAATGAGATTACAGGAAAAGATGTGACAAAGAGTCCTGGATTTTCAAGCATCCTATGGGGGAATGGCATTGCAACATTAATCTCCGGCTTCATCGGCGGACCTGCACAAACAACTTACGCAGAAAACCTCGGGGTTCTAGCTATCACACGCCAGTTTTCCAGTAGAATCATTCAAGGTGCTGCTGTTCTTGCAATTCTTCTTGGCTTGTTCGGTAAAGTTGGAGCTGTTATCCAATCCATTCCAGTTGCAGTCATGGGCGGCATATGTATCTTATTGTTTGGTATGATTGCCGCTATGGGGATCCGTCACCTCCTGGAGGAAAATGTAAGTCTGGCTAATATGAAAAATTTGGTCATTGTCGCAATCATCTTCATCATCGGAGTTGGATATGCTCATAATGGTATCGCCTACGCCACCATTGCTGGATTGCTCATCTATTGGCTCGTACCTGATTTTACGACAAAGAACGAACGTTAAAATGAAAAGGCCATTCCACGACACTTGCTGCGGAATGGCCTTTTATTTGTTAGTCAACAACTTAAGTGAACGTTCATACTTTTCACCAAGACTTAAAAAGGGTTTCTAACTCCTAACTCCGTATATTACTCTCTGATTACTAGATTATTTCAGAAATATTATCGCAATATAAATGCCACGGATGTAAACGAATTAACACCTGCCTGTTCTTTTTATTAGAATATCCTATGTTACGATTATAGAAATTAGCAACTAAGAACATGGAGGGTAAAAAAATGCTTAAAAAAATGGTATCAATTTTGGCAGTTGCTGTACTCTCAGTAACTGTAAGTGCTAATGTACACGCTGAAACAATTACTGTACAAAAAGGGGACACCCTTTGGGGCCTATCTCGCGCAAATAATACATCTGTTGAACATATACAAAAGTTGAATCAACTTACTACGGATCTCATTCACCCTGGGGATGTCCTAACCGTTGCAGCGGAAAAGCAATATACTGTTACACAAGGGGACACATTATGGGGCATAGCTATAAACCATCAGGTAACCGTTTCTCAACTTAAAGAATGGAATCAATTACATAGCGATCTCATTCATCCTGGATTAAATCTAGTAATCTATGAGGGTGTAAAGACTACTACAATTTCTTTATCAGATAAGCCAGTGCAGCCTGCAGTTGAAGCGTCTGCACCAGCTCCAGCAGCAACGGAAAGTGCACCTGCACCACAAGCACCAGTTGAAAGTGCACCTGCAGTGGAAGCTGCAGCACCTAGTTCAAAGAAAATTACAGTTGAAGCGACAGCCTATACGGCATCATGTGAGGGCTGTTCCGGTATTACAGCGACTGGAATGGATCTTTTAGAAAACCCAAATCAAAAAGTCATCTCCGTCGACCCATCGGTTATTCCACTTGGAAGCAAAGTATATGTAGAAGGCTATGGTGAAGCCATCGCCGGAGATACGGGCGGGGCCATTAAAGGAAATAAAATTGATGTCTTTATTCCTTCTAAACAAGATGCCATCAATTTTGGAAGAAAACAATTAAACGTTACAATTCTAAACTAAAAAAAACACTGCAACCCATTAATATTGGGATTTGCAGTGTTTTTTTTAGTTTATTTATTATGTGGGTAATCACTGGACTTAGCAATGATGAAACGATCATGCTGATAGATGAAATTGCCCTTAAGATAAACACCCAACTAATTAGTCTTTTGGTAGTAAGAAAAAGTGCCCACTTAAAACTATGAAATTGAATAATGGAAAATTATAGTTAGACATTACGTCTCATTATTTAAAATCTTCAGATAAATACCCCAAAAAATAGATTGAATAGCTTATAATTAACTTGTTTTTAATAGACAAATTAAAGGGGGAAATTAAATGAAGAAGAAACTAGCAGTTCTATCTATTTGTTCGGCTCTATCATTTTCTTTACTAGTGGGGATGCCAACAAATAAAACAAAGGCAGCACCTGAAAAGGAGCATTATGTATTAGCGTATAAAGGGAAATTACCTGGTAATTTCTCAGAAACAATCTCCAAGGCAGGAGGGGCTGTTGAAAGAGTTATCCCTGAAATCGGGATTATTGAAGTAGCATCTGCAGAACCGACCTTCCTTTCAAAGGTGAAACAAGATACAAACATTCATTCAGCTGGAAGGGAACTTGAAGCATACTTAGAAACTGACCCGGATGACGCCGTTAATTTTACTCCTGGTACCCCAAATGGGCAAAAGGTCACTTTGGATTCAAGCGCAGAAAGCTATTGGGATAAACAATGGGACATGCAGCGTTTAACACATGAAGGTGATTCTTATAAGTTAAATACAGGTAATCATGAAACGGTTGTAGCCGTTATTGATACAGGTATTGACTTTGGCCATCCGGACTTGAAGGAAAATGCCGATCTAGCTGGTTCAAAAACCTTCGTACCGGGCACAAATGATGCTTGGGATCAAAATGGCCACGGTACACATGTAGCTGGATCGATTGCAGCTAATGGGAAGGTTAAAGGTGTAGGCCCAGATTTAACGGTCAGAGCATACCGTGTTTTTGGAGCAACCGGAGGAGCACAACAATCATGGATTACCGATGCAATTGTAGCAGCAGCAAACGATGGGGTAGAAGTGATTAATATGTCAATTGGGGGCTGGCGTTGGATGGCCCATAACTTAGATGAGAAAGGTGAATCGGCTTCAATGGTAGCCTATCACCGTGCTGTTCAGTATGCAATCCAAAAAGGAGTTACTATTGTGGTATCTGCCGGTAATGACTCCAAAAACCTGAGTGATTTACATGATATGCAGGCATATTGGAAGACAAATTACGGTCTAGATATTAAAGGTCCATCTCGTGTCGTACCAGCCCAAATTCCAGGGGTGATTACGGTATCTTCCTCAAATGAATGGTCCGATAAGAATATTGCCTTCTACTCCAATTATGGAAATGGTATCGACGTGGCTGGTCCTGGTGGGGATAATGGCCCATTATATGATAGTTTATATCGTCAGAATCCAGCCGGAAACTATTTAGATAAACGTGATTACACTTATCGAACATTATCTACTTACCCTTCTTATCCGGTCGCAGGTGGGAATGCAACTACGCAGTTCAGTGACGGAAAATGGCATGGCTATTCTTATTTACATGGAACTTCCATGGCAGCACCGAAAGTCGCTGGTGTAGCAGGAGTTATTAAAGCTGCTCACCCTGAGTATAATCCTTCCCAAGTGGCAGCCGCCATCAGACAAAGTTCTATTGATTTTGGTAAAGTTGGGGCAGATCCGCTATTCGGGAAAGGCGAAGCCAACGTTTATAACTTCTTATCAAAGGATAAACCTAAAAAATAATAGTAAGGCCGCTGAGTATAAACTCAGCGGTTTTATTAATGAGCTAGACTTTGAATACTTCCTTTTTAAAGAACAGTCACTTATCATGGCAACCTCTTTATAAACACAACCTTAAGATAGCTGCCCTCTGGGAATTCCTTTATTGTTTTAAAGTCTTTCGGCAGGGGAAATTCCTCAACCAACTGATACTTCCTGCCTGTTTCTCTAAATGCTTGATCAATAAAACTTTTAAACTTATTCATATTAAAAGAGCTGGAATTGGTGGAGGCTACGATTATGCCATCGTCTTCCGTTATAGAAATAGCTTCCTTTAAAAGATTTTTGTAGTCCTTTTCAGCACTGAATACCATCTTCTTTGACCTTGCAAAGCTTGGAGGATCCAGTATAACCATATCAAATGTTAGCTGCCTTTTCACCGCATACTTAAAGTATTTGAACACGTCTTCAACAATGATATCCTGTGCGTCTGCATCTATCCCGTTTAAGCTAAACTGTTCAAGGGTCTTGTTTAAGCTCCTATTTGCTAAATCCACACTTGTTGTTTTAACGGCGCCCCCTGCAGCAGCAAATACAGAAAATGCACCTGTGTAGGAAAAGGTGTTTAGTACGTTCTTTCCTTCCGCATAAGCATCCCTGATTCTTTTCCTTACATCTCGTTGATCTAAAAATACACCAACCATCGCACCTTCATTTAAGTAAATAGCGAAATTTACTCCATTTTCTTTTACGATAATCGGGAAGGTTCCTCTTTCTCCCGCTACGAAATCATCTTCTTCAATATATTTCCCGCTGACATCAAATCTTTTCTTTTGATAAATGGCTTTATACTCCACCAATTCCTTCAGCGCATTTATAATATACTCCCGAAAGCGGTAAACTCCTTTGCTATACCAGTTGATTAAATAGTAGCCATCAAAATACTCGATGGTTAATCCGCCTAAACCATCGCCTTCGCCATTTACTATTCTGAAGGCATTGGTATCCGGGCTATTAAAAAACGGCTCTCTATAGTTGATCGCATCCCTCAATTTATTCACAAAAAACCTTTGGTCGATTTGTTCATTCTCGTTTCTACTAAGAACCCACCCGTAACCTTTGTTTTGTTTGCCAAAATAGCCCTTAGCTATGAACTTGTTCTTTTCATCAACAAGTTGGATAATGGTTCCTTCTTCAGTAACTTCGTTCCAATTAATTATGGCTTCCTTTGATATGAGTGGATAACCACTTTTATATTTATTTACAAACTTGCTCTTTACTGTTAAAGTGACATCTTTTTTCATCTTGTCATCCTATCAAAAAATTTTTACTACGCCCAATATTGTTTAGTGATCATCCTTATAGCTATTATTTATATAGGTTTAAATAAAATCTCATTTACTTATGGTAAGGTTCACCACGATTAATCCTGAAAGCCCGATATATCTGTTCAACTAAGATCAGCCGCATGAGCTGATGGGGGAAGGTCATCCGCGAAAATGAAAGTTCTTCGTTTGACCGCTTCAAAACATCCTCGCTCAACCCCAATGATCCGCCGATCACAAAGGCAATTTTGCTTTTTCCGTATGTAGCGAGTTTATCTAATGAATCCGCCAACTCCTCAGACGATGCCAACTTTCCTTGAATCGCTAAAGCAATTACATATGTATCCTGGCTTATTTTCGCGAGAATTCGTTCGCCTTCTTTTTGCTTCACCTGCAGCATTTCCAGCACGCTTAATTCTTCTGGTGCTTTTTCATCCGCTACTTCAATTACATCCACTTTTGCATAGGCGGTTAATCTTTTTAAATATTCCTCAATTCCTTGTTTGAGATATTTCTCTTTTAACTTACCAACGGTTATGATCGAGATATTCACAATCCACAGCCCTCTTTATTTGATTACAAACATCTTACAAACAAGTTATCCACAAATGTTATCCACATATTCACAATTTTTATCCACATCTTGTATGGAATCATTTGTTCTCTACCATATATACAGCTTGTTTTTCGCAATATTCACAGCCTGTTGATGACTTATCCACAGGAACTTTTGATAATACCGGATATGTTTGAAATTGATCCACAATATCATCTAATGCTATTTCTATATGTTCTTCACAACTATAAATCACACTCTTCACCCTCCCGAACTAGATCGTTATTGTTATTTTGAACTTTTCTAACTACCATCATACTTACGACCTCACTTATAATACCATAATAAAAAGCAGGGAAGTGAACCACAAATTCACTTTCCTGCTTTTACACAACGCAGTTACTGTAATCTCTCCGCCGATAATGTTAACGTTGTTTCCTTTTGCTTGCCATCTCGGTAAAATTTAATCGTCATTTTCTCGCCAATCTTCTTTTTCTGATATAAATGTTTTCGGAGATCGATGACGTCATTAATTTTTTGACCATCCATCTCGACGATGACATCAAGCTCTTTTAATCCCGCCTGTGATGCTGGTGAATTCGGTACGACCTGCCTTAATGCTACACCATAATTCACATCGTGAGGGAGTTTCAATGCTTCCTCTTGGTAATAAGCAGGTATTTCCGCAACTGATTTTAAATCAACTCCCATATATGGGCGTTTCACTGTGCCGAATTTTTCAAGATCATCAATAATTGGCTTCGCAGAATTGATCGGGATTGATAAACCAATTCCTTCAACAGCATTTTGGGCAATTTTCATTGAGTTAATCCCAATCACTTGCCCCCCCATATTAATTAGAGCACCACCGCTGTTGCCGGGATTAATCGCTGCATCAGTTTGTAACACCTCTGACTGCCAATCCACCAGACCATCCTGATTGATGTCAGTAGGAATTGTTCGCTTTAACCCCGAGATAATTCCTTGTGTGACGGAGCCGGAGAAGGTGGCGCCAAGCGGATTCCCAATGGCGATGACCGGTTCTCCCATTTTCAAACTGTCAGAATTACCGAATTCCGCTACCTTCTTTACTTTGTCAGCATCAATGGTAAGTACCGCTAAATCCGTCCATATATCACTGCCTAAGAGTTCCGCCGGAATCTTTGTTCCATCCGCCGTGGTTACTTCAAGTTTAGTAGCCCCCTCGACAACGTGATGATTGGTTACAACGAAGGCCTTATTACCTGCCTTTTTATAAATAACACCTGAACCTGTGCCAGTGGGCTCTTCTGCATCGGCATTATCCGTCCAAAAGCTTGACGACTGAATGTTGTTGATGCCGACAACCGCATCGCCAGTCTTTTCAACAGCTTTTGTAACATTGGTATTCACATCATAGGAGACCTGCTGTTGAATGACATTTTGCTGGTTCGTATTATTAGTTTCCGTTGCCGTATTTTGGTTAGGATTAATTGTATAGGGCAGGACACCTTGCTTCGACAAGGTGGGAATGGAAAAGACCACTAAAAGTGCACCAATAATGGCTCCAATTAAACTGGTGAGAAAATACCCGCCTCGTTTTACTTTTTGCTCCCGATATCGCCCCTGTGGATTCTCATCATAATAGCCCATTAACACCATTCCTCTCTTCCCAAAAAGGTTACTATCTACTATTTTGGCTTATAATAACAATTATACTCGTTCATCCTTAAATTACTAAAAGATTGCATCCCGTTACGGAAAACTTACGACTTCGTTCACAAATTTTTAATACCTTTAAGACCTCATCAGCCAGCTAACTCTTTTGGTCACGTAGAACCCCCCTACGTGACCTTTCTCCAGGTTTCCAACCCTTTCGGTCACGTAGAACCCTCCTACGTGGCCATTTTTCAAGTTTCTAACTCATTCGGTCATGTAGACTCCTCCTACATGACTTTTTCGCCAGTTCCTAACCCTTTTGGTCACGTAGAACCTTTCCTAAACTTATATCCCTTCCATTATGTAAAAAAATGAAGCGCCCCTAAAAAAGAGCACTCCATTTATAAAAATTCTATACTGCGGTTAAAGCGGTTGGTATTTTCGGGTCTGTATCATACAACTGGAATTGCTCGCCAATCATATGGCCGCGGCTTTCTAAGGTTTGCGCTACCGCCATCTTTGCTAAGTCTTTCATGTTATTATCTAGACTTAAATGAGCGAGATAGACCCGTTTGGTTCGATCTCCAATCACATCACTCATCGCCAGTGCTGCGTCCTCATTGGAGACGTGGCCGACATCACTTAAGATCCTGCGTTTGATGTTCCAAGGGTATCTGCCCATTCGCAGCATTTGCACATCATGGTTCGATTCAAAAATATACACATCAGCATTGGAAATGATCCCTTTCATCCGATCGCTCACATAGCCGGTGTCGGTAATCAGAACGATCTTTTTCCCGCCATGATGGAAGACATAAAACATCGGTTCCGCGGCATCGTGGGAGACACCGAACGATTCTATATCAACCGACCCAAAGCTCTTCACCGTTTCCATGTTAAAAACAAACTTTTGCTCGGTTGGAATCGCGCCCACTGAACTTTCCATGGCGCGCCATGTTTTTTCATTTGCAAATACAGGTAAATGATATTTACGGGCGAGAACACCAATCCCTTTAATGTGGTCACTATGTTCATGTGTGACAAAAATCCCGGAAAGCTTGCTGATATCACGGTCTATTTGTCCGAAAAGCGACTCCATCTGCTTTCCGCTAAACCCGGCATCCACTAGAAAGGAATGTTCATCCGACTCTACATACAAGGCATTCCCCGTGCTCCCGCTTGCTAGGATGCTGTATCGTAACGACATACTGCCTCACTCCACTTTACTATTTTCATCGCTATTAAAATCAATAATTTGCCCTTCAAAGGCATTGACAAACAGACTTTCCTTATCATTAACTACAAAGCGCCAGGTTGGTGCTAACACCTGGGAAGCCGCTAATTTGACCATGGAAGAATAACCAAGTTCAATCTTTGTAATTTTACTCTTTGGTTTTAATACACCCTTTTGATGCAATGTTTCAATCGCCTTTAATGGCGCGAGGATTTCCTCCTTAGCCGTTAGCGTGTTAAAATCCTCTAAATAGGTTTGTTGGTAAGAAATAATTTGATTATCGGCATTCAGCGTAAATGTAATCATTCCTTTTATATTTTTATATAGGGGGAATGAGTCATATTGTTGAAGGTAGGTAATCGTATTTTTTTTATCATTTTTCTCCCAAAATTGATAGTGTTCACCGAAAAGAATATTATCCTTAAAAAAAGCTGAAAGATCGGCAGGTTCAAATTTTGCACTTAGTTGAATAGGCTTATCCAATGTTACCTGCAGCGTATTATTCTCGTCCTTTAACGAAAATGTCTGACCTTTTAGCTTTGCCAAATCGCCCTTCGTAAAGGTCTTAGGAGTTGAACTTAGATATTGCCCTTTTATCGATGTCTTAGGAAGATCCCCATAGGTAATTTCATCTGCCTTCAGCTTTTCTTCAAAAGAGGCCTCTGTTGCGACTTCATACTTATTGGCATCTCGGACTTTCATGAATTGAAATAGGAGATACACATCAAGAATTAAGAAGGTAATAATAAAAATAGTTTTTATTTTACTCCAATCCATACTTCAATCCTCCCTGATTTTCCATCGTAATTTGCTCCCAATTTCCATCGTAAAGATAGAACCAGGCAGGTTCTAAAAGGATTAATTTTTTCTCCTCCGAATCCCTTTCCATTCGATAGCCCAAAATCAGTTTATCAAGAAGCTCTGGCTTAAAGTTTTTCTTCTTCTGTAAAAACTCCACAACTGCATGTCCCGATGGGCGCGTAACCCTTTTTGTTTCTGTTACTAATGGCAGATCTAATGAAATATTGGGCCGGACATACCTATTGAT
The DNA here is from genome assembly GCF_000307875.1 of Neobacillus bataviensis LMG 21833. Lineage (GTDB taxonomy): Bacteria > Bacillota > Bacilli > Bacillales > Cytobacillaceae > Neobacillus > Neobacillus bataviensis. The sequence goes on along the minus strand of NZ_AJLS01000006.1, from coordinate 5,656 downwards.
TTCATCCTTACCCCAAACTTCATTAATTTCAGAAAGTCCTCTATCGTTAAAAACGGGATACCCTTCCATGCTGTACAATCGGAAGGTAACAGATTGTTGATATTCACTTTTTGAAACGAAACGAAAGGCATCCGTCCATCCGCCGTGTTCGTTCACAAAATCAATGCTTCTTTTAACCAACCCATAGGAGCTGTCGAGATAATTATCAGCTGCGGTTGGATTCACATAACTAAGGATATTGGTATCGAAATTGATATTCATTTTACTTGAGTCGTTTGTATATTCTTCACCATGTGCCAAAGGACTTTTTTGAACAAAGCTTGGATCGTTAAAAAGTGCATCCTTAAATTCATCTGAATTAAGCGTAACAGGTAAATATTTATACGTGGTCATTTCTGTTTCTGTTTCAGGCAGAAAGAGAGTGCGCTTGTCAGTTGCTTTATAAGCGAAATACTGTGGGTAACGGTTAGCATTTTTATAAAAGTCATGATTAAATTCATTTAAATTAGTGGATGAAATATGGCCGATATAGACTTGTTGATTTTCAGTGGAAGCAAAATAAACAATCCCATTTTCCTTTTCTGCATCCTCAACATTAATAATAATCCGATTGAAGTTGAAGGAAGGTACCCTTTTTCCTTCAATAGGTAAGACACTTCGATATAATTCAATCGGCACCTCTCCTGGAAAAATAATTTCAGCATTGCCGTTGCCATGGATTAAATCCTCGATATTTTCCACCTTATCAGAGTAATTTTTTACATCAAAAATGGACCACCGGCCCATATCCTTAATCATTTTTTCAAGTTCAGCCGTATTGTTCGTTCCATAATGCTGTCCTTTTATGTGAAATAATACTCGATCCGGTTTAACAATCTTTTGGACCTCTTGTTTTTCACTTACCGTGACTTCTGCTACATATTTATTTTTCTCCATCGTGTCATAATTGGGCTGGTAGGTCCAAAGATTCCATGTTAACAGAATACTAACCAAGACTAATATGGTTAAAATGCCTGATTTAATATTTTCGTATCTCATGACCATTCATCCTCTTCAGAACGCTCGTATGGCAGTGAAAAGGAAATCCTTGTCCCTTTTCCTTCCGCACTTGTTACCCAAATATCCCCGCCATGGGCATTGACCATTTCCTTTGCAATCGCCAGTCCAAGTCCCGTGCCACCCAATTTTCTGGCCCTCGCCTTGTCCACTCGATAAAAACGGTCAAATATCCTGCCAATATTCTCTTTCGGAATTCCCACACCTTGGTCGGATATACTGGCTATAATCCTATCTTCCTTTTCTTTAATCGAAAAAGTGACCTGACCGCCTTCCGGTGAATATTTTAAGGCATTTGAAATAATGTTGTACAATACCTGTGTCATTTTGTCTTCATCAATTTCGACAAAGATGGCTTGCTTCGGCAGCTTTCTTTTGAAGATTACATTTTGCTCTTTGGACATCTCAAACCGATCAATGATGCGGTCGTAGAAATCAACAAAGTTCACCCACTCCAGGTTCATCTTATAATCCGTACTATCCATTTTTGATAATTGCAGCAGGTCATTAACGAGGCGGATCATGCGCTCTGTTTCAGTCCGCGTTACATCTAAAAAGTTAGGTGCAATTTCTGCGTCCTGCCATGCCCCATCAGCAAGTGCTTCTAAGTAACTGCGCATCGTTGTGAGTGGCGTCCTTAGTTCATGGGAAACATTTGCGACAAATTCTCTTCTTTCCGCATCCACTTTTTCCTGCTCCGTAATATCATGAAGGACACAAATTAATCCGTTCACAAAGCCTGTTTCTTTTTGAATGATGGAGAAGTTTGCCCTTAATATATAACGCTCCGTTTTCGTACTATAGTCTAATATTAAAGAATCCTTTTCCTCGAGCAGATCCTCGAACGAATTCGTATCTTCTAAACTTAATAACGAGACAATTGGCTGGGAAAGGACTGTTTCACGTGAAACATTCAGCATATCGGCTGCAGGCTCATTGATTAGGATAACCCTTCCTTTTCTATCGGTAGCAATCACGCCATCCGTCATATACGATAGGACCGAAGACAGCTTTCTTCGTTCCCCTTCGGTTCCCGCTTGCGCTTCTTGAAGTTTTTTCGTCAGGTTGTTAAAGGTAACCGCCAAGGCGCCTATTTCATCATTACCGTATACTTTCACCTTCCGTGAGAAGTTCCCTTTTGCCATCGCTTGGGCCTGCTTCTTCATATCAGCAATGGGTCGGGTAATGGTCTGAGCCAACAAAATCCCTAATACGGCTGTAATTGATAAGGCTATTCCTGTTCCGGTTGCGAAAATCGTATTGATCGTTTTCATTTGTTCAAACACATTTTCAATTTTTGCGACAAGATCGATGGCACCAATCACCTTTTTCCCTGACTTTATCGGGGTAGAGAGGAGCCAAATTCGATGTTCCGTTTGCGGGTCAATCTTGATTGCACTTTGATCCTCTTCTAACACCATTGATTGTTTGATTCGAAGCTCTGTAGCCCTTTGTCCGACAACGCCTTGGTTACTTTGATTTGATGTTCCGAGAATTTTAAGGGATCTGTTTTCAATGACGCGGACTTCAGAAATGTCACCTGCATCAAAGTCTCGAAGGAGCTTCTTGATATCTTCTTCAAGTGTCGGATCCTCAGGTGTTCTTTCCTTTCCCATTTCCTCCACAATATTATAGGTAAGCAAATTTACGCGTTCTTTTAACGATGTTTGGAAGTTTGTTCGTAATGTTTCTTCAAGCTGTTTGACAAAATAAACCCCAATAATCTGCATAGCTACCAGAATAAGGAGGACATAGATGATAACAAATTTTACGTGTATAGAACGAAAGAAACCAACCTTTTTCATCAAGTAAGCTACTCCTGTTCAGGATTGCGTAAATAGTATCCAACCCCGCGGCGCGTGACAATCCATGTTGGATGGCTCGGGCTATCCTCAATTTTTTCACGCAAGCGTCTTACGGTTACATCTACAGTACGTACGTCCCCGTAATAATCGTAACCCCATACAGTTTGCAGCAAGTGCTCTCTTGTCATAACCTGACCAATATGCTGCGCTAAATAGTAGAGCAATTCAAATTCACGGTGTGTCAGTTCAATCGTTTCGCCTCGTTTAGAAACCACATAAGCATCTGGGTGAATGACAAGCGAACCAACTTCAATTTCGTTCGTTTCATTTTCTGCATCTGCCTGTGTGAGAATTTGATTGTGGCGGCGTAAATTCGCCTTTACTCGGGCAATTAATTCCCTAGTGCTAAATGGCTTTGTCACATAATCATCGGCACCCAGTTCAAGCCCTAGCACTTTATCAATTTCAGAGTCCTTTGCGGTCAGCATAATGATCGGCATTTCATATTTCTTCCGGACTTCTCGGCACACTTCCATCCCGTCTCTTTGTGGAAGCATAATGTCTAAGAGAATTAAGTCAGGCTGTATTTCTTCTACCAAACGGAGCGCTTCGTTTCCATCATAGGCGCAATAGACCACATATCCTTCTTTTTTTAAGTTAAATTGCAAAATATCAGCAATTGGTTTTTCATCATCAACTACGAGAATTTTCTTTTCCATACCATTGCTCCTTTTCATTCAATTACAATCTATACAATGAAATACATCTAGAAGTCATATCTATACTAGTTTACTTTACCATTTTATTCGCTTAAATTCACCCATTACTATCATTTAACACATTTGGCATGGGATTTATTGTATAATTTGTTAACCTAAAATTAAAAGTCCCTAGCAGATGCTAGAGACTTTTTCACTATTAATGTAAATAAGAAATTGGGTTAACCAAACCGCCATTTTTATACACTTCAAAATGAAGATGTACTCCTGTTGCATCACCAGTTGCGCCCATAACACCAATTGCAGTGCCTTTTTCTACGGTTTGCCCCACTCTAACATTTAGTGATGACATATGACCGTAAAGTGTGCGATACCCATTTTGATGGTCGATGATCACTTTATTCCCATAGCCGTCGCTAGTGAAGCCCGCAGAAACAACGACGCCATTATCGGCTGCCTTAATTGTTAGGTTGCTCGGTCTGGCAATATCAATTCCCTTGTGCATTTTGCCCCAGCGCTGGCCCATTTGACTGGACACATAACCGCCAACTGTCGGCCAGGCAAAGCTTCCTTCACCACGGGAAGGTATCACTTTTGTTCCCTTCAATACGATATGATTGACAGGCTGCAATAGAATTTGTTCGTTTGTTTGCTCTTTTTTAACCGTTACACCATTTTGCTCTGAGATTGCATATGTGACCGAACGAGAACCATTTTGACCTGCTTGTTTCTCCTTTATATCACCCTTTGGCATCGATGCGTCCTCAACGATTTCATTTGCAAAAGGCATCTCTTCCTTTTGGTTCACTTCTTTATTAACCATTACCTCGACAAATGGTTTAAGCACCGTGACATTCAATTCTTGGCCAAGTTGTAAAAGAGAATCCTCAGTTAGACCAGGGTTTAAAGCTATAAGATCAGCTTTCGTCAAATCATGTTTTTCAGCAATGGTTCCGAGCACATCGCCTGCTTGAACCGCATACTTCTTTTCTTCTAATGTACCTTTTTGTAAAAAGGCAACTGCATCATCTGCAGACAATATTTTTTCTGGAGCAATATTCTTTGCTTCAATTGAAACATTTTTTGATAAATGAACGTCTAATATACGAGATTCATTTTCTTGTAATGCAGGTAAAGCTGTGTTTTCTTGAGCTTTTCTTGCCTCAAGTTCAGCTAATTGATCTTCAGTCACATATTGCAGCTTTAGCTTTTTCATCACTTCTTCAGCTGTTTCTTTACGATCCAAGTAAACAGCCGGTGTGCCATCAATGACGATTGCGGAAGCTTCTGCTTGAAGCTCGAATGTATTTTTAATCGTTTGGACTGTTTCTTGATTCGTCGTTGCTGTTTGGAAAACCTGTTCTGGTATGTATTGAACCTGTGAACCAATGTTAAAATTTATATCCTTTATGGATTTCTTAGCTGTATCGACTTTCTCAGCAATGAGTTTATTTACAACTTCCTTATCGGTAACATTGCCTATATATGTACCATTAACATACACATGATAAAGGGTAGTCATTTTTGATGATGTCGCAAATGCAACCGGTCCGTTACTAAAGGCGATTACAGACGCAGCCACGGCAGTAACAACAGTTGTCTTTAAGAATAAAAACCCTTTTGATCTTTTATTTGAAAATAACATTTTTTCCTCCTAAACCACGGTAAAACCCTTATCTACTTGACTTTTCATCTTGTAAAGCGTTTCCCAGTATTTTAGCCTCTTTCACTTTAACATAGTTTTATTTAAAAAGAGTAATAGTCTTAATAATGTAACAAAAATGTATAATTGCTGACATTTTCCTACATTTTTCTGAAATATGCTAGTCAATTCTTCGTGTTTTTTATCTGAATTTTTTCGGAAAGATAGGGGATAAAGCCTATTATATTAGGGATTAATATAGTCCTAGAGTAGTAGATTTAAGTTTGACAAATCAGGACAAACTATGGGGATTATTTGTAAAAAATAGGAAATATCATTACAACTGCGTTACGAAAGTAACGATAATGAGGATAAAAAAAGGAAGTTCGCAAATGCAAACTTCCTTTTTGAGAATGGCTCAGGACGGAATCGAA
>NZ_AJLS01000005.1 GCF_000307875.1 Neobacillus bataviensis LMG 21833 | reverse complement strand
GAGTAGGACGTTGCCAGGCATAAAAAAAGAACAACCTGTGGGTTGTTCTTTTTTTATGCTGAAATGTGGAAGTGGATAGTAAAAAGGAATTCCATCTTAGATCCTTAACTCCTATATAAACTAAAAACCTCTTCCCAATTCCATTTTTCGTAGTACCAGCTTGCCATTGTTATGTTTTTAATCCATTCTTTTTTCGATATATTTTGAACAGGCGATACTAATATATTGGCAGTCGCCCTATCGGTCCTAATCCAAATGAGCTGATTAAGATAAAATTGCGGTGCAAAATCACCTTCATTTTTTCCAGGGAAGGTTACCTGTTTTTGATTATCTGAAATCTCGAATATACTTGGCAATGGCCGTTCATTAACCTCCACAAATTCACTCTCTTTAGAACGTGAAACGAAAAGCGCATGGTTATTTTTCCATGAAAAATCACGATCGGCATATTCTTCAGGAGTTAACCGTTCCTTCTGAAAGGCTGGTACGCCTAGCAGCTGTAACTTTTTATTTTTCAAAGCTTCCCTGCCAAACCCGCTAATGTAGCCAAGAACACTCCTGCCAGGTGCCCATTGCAGCCATTCCTCATGATTTAACATTTCATCTATCCTTTGAAAAACCTGTCCATCCTCTGAAAGCACACAAAGAGTATTACTGTCTGCAGATAATGAAGCAGTAGGATTTAATAAAAAGCTAATCCATTTACGGTCGTATGACCATTTAAACTGGCTGGTGCTTACATAGTATTCATTCTCTTCAACTGGTATTGTATAAACTGGTTTAGTAATTGGCTTATGCCGGTTATCCCCAATTAGTAGTTTTGATAACTTGATATTGGTATGAAGCTTAGGGCTATCTTTAGAGGAAATCAACAGCCCTTCCCCATTTGGATACCAAGAAAGGTTTTCAACCTTATCTGCCAGTTGATGCACAAGGAAAGGGCTTGCCGGCTCCTCCGTATCAATGATATATAAATCAGTCTTTACAAGAAAGGTAAGTTTATTTTGCTGTGGAGACCATTGAAAATTGTTCGTAACATTAGATTTAACTTTTATATGTTTGTTCAGACGGATATTGTAAATCCATAGTTCGCCATGATAAAGGTAATCGCCAATTTCCATCTTTCCTTTTAAGTAGGCCACCCATTCCCCATCATGTGACCATTTTGGATACCTGACAAAGCCCTCATTTGTAAGCCTTCTTTCTTCATTTCCGATTTTTATCCACAAATGGTCATTGCGGATAAATGAGGCTTTTAAAGTGTTATGTTCGTTAGCTGCGTAAGTTATCACGTGAAACGGCATAATAACAAGTAAAATAGTTAGTAGGACTATTTTTTTCATTTAATCGCCTCTTTTTACTTTAGAGATGGGTATATATATTGTGCGCAAATGAGTAAAATTCATCAGGATTTTAAGGGCTTTTGTGATAAAGTGAAGAAAGCATAATAATAGGGGGAGTTCATGTGCTCGAAAATAGTTTTATGATGGTTGCGATTATCCTGGTTATTAATATTGTTTATGTTTCTTTTTTTACCATAAGGATGATCTTAACGCTGAAGGGGCAGCGTTATTTAGCTGCTGGGCTTAGTATGATCGAAGTGGTCATTTATGTCCTTGGTCTTGGCCTTGTCTTAAATAATCTTAATCAGATTCAAAACCTTGTTGCGTATGCCGTTGGTTATGGCATTGGGGTGATTGTCGGCATGAAAATTGAGGAAAAGCTGGCGTTAGGTTATATCACGGTTAATGTGATTACCAAGGAATATGATAAAAATCTGCCTAGAATTTTAAGAGAAAAGGGATATGGCGTGACCAATTGGGAAGCAAATGGACTTGAGGGCGAACGGATGGCGCTTCAAATCCTTACACCCAGGAAATTTGAATTAAAGTTATACGATGCCATTAAAAGTTTAGATCCCAAAGCATTTATCATTACATATGAGCCCAAGTCGATTCATGGCGGCTTCTGGGTGAAATCAGTGAAAAGAGGGAAGTTATTTTCATGAGTAAAAAGAAACTGCAATTTGAGGTCCAAGAAAATGAAAGTATTGAGGATTGCTTGAATAGAATGAAGCAAGAGGGGTATGTTCCTGTCCGAAGAACAGAGAAACCTATTTTTCAAGAAGTGAAAAGAGGCGGAGAAACCATTTACGAGCCAATAGGCCGTAAAATCGTCTTTGAAGCTACGATTGTTGAGTAAAACACGAACATTCCTACTGTATTTAAAAATAACGTTCGATTTATTGGTTGACATTCAAATAGGATTCTTGGTATGATAATGATAGTTAATTAAGAATTTACCTTTACCCTTGTATATCCATGGGAATATGGCCCATAAGTTTCTACCCAATAACCGTAAATTATTGGACTATGAGGGAAAGTCAATATGTTCGGCACAATTAGGAGCCAATGCTTCCTATTTGTTGACCTTGATTTTCTATGCCCGGACAAATGGCTTTCTCTTATGGAGATGCTATTTGTTCGGGCATTTTATTTGCGTGGAAAACGGGGCGAATATATATTATTTTTGAAAAAAGGGGGCTGAAGGATGGGAACTCTTGTCGGAGTGATCATGGGAAGCAAATCAGATTGGGAAACGATGAAGCATGCATGTGAGATTTTAGAACAATTTGAAATTCCCTATGAAAAAAAGGTTGTTTCTGCCCATCGCACACCTGATTTGATGTTTACATATGCAGAAGAAGCTAGAAAAAGAGGATTAAAGGTGATTATCGCCGGTGCGGGCGGTGCGGCCCATCTTCCCGGAATGGTCGCAGCTAAGACAACCTTGCCGGTCATCGGTGTACCTGTTCAATCAAAAGCACTAAATGGTTTGGACTCCTTGCTGTCGATTGTGCAAATGCCAGGCGGGGTGCCTGTTGCAACAGTGGCCATTGGCAAGGCCGGTGCTGTGAATGCAGGTCTGCTGGCCACGCAAATTTTAGCAACGGAAGACGAAGCACTCGCCAATCAAGTAGAAGCTAGAAGAGAAACTATAAAACTAGAGGTTCTAGAAAGTAGTGATCAACTTGACTAACAAAACGATTTTACCTGGAGCGACAATTGGCATTATCGGTGGCGGACAGCTTGGAAGAATGATGGCTCTGGCCGCCAAAGCACAAGGATTTCGAATCGCTGTTTTAGAGCCTGTTTCTGATTCCCCATGCGGACAAGTGGCGGACTTTGAAGTAATCGGTGCTTATGATGATCGGGAGGCAATCGCCAGGCTAGCTGAAATGAGTGACGTAATTACCTATGAATTTGAGAACATTGATGCTGATACGTTAAGCTGGCTTTGCGAAAAAGCCTATGTTCCGCAAGGTCCCAAGCTATTAACGATTACGCAGGATCGGGTCAAGGAAAAGGCAGCCATTCAGCATGCAGAAGTGGAAGTGGCTCCCTATGAGGTCATCGAAAATGATGAAGATCTATTTTTAAAAATAAAATCGATAGGTTTCCCGGCGGTATTAAAAACGGCACGCGGGGGCTATGATGGCAAAGGTCAGCTAGTGATGAAAGCTAAGCAGGATTTATCTAAAGCAGGGCCGCTGTTGCACCATGGCAGCTGTGTAATGGAAAAGTGGATTCCGTTTGAAAAGGAAATTTCTGTTATTGTTACGCGAAAACTGGATGGAGAAACGGTATTTTTTCCAGTAGCGGAAAACATTCATGAAGAAAATATTTTGCATACAACGATTGTTCCGGCACGGATTACTGAAGGGTTGCGGGAAAAGGCGATTCAAAAGGCGAAGCAGATTGCTGATTCGCTGGGGTTAGTCGGGACGCTGGCAGTCGAGATGTTTGTGACCGTTGAGGGTGACATATACATAAATGAGCTGGCACCGAGGCCGCATAATTCAGGTCATTTTTCCATTGAGGCCTGCGAAACTTCACAGTTTGAACAGCATATCCGCGCGATTTGCAATTGGCCATTAGGAAGCACGGAGCTATTAAAACCGGCTGTAATGGTCAATCTATTAGGAGAGCATCTTGACGGCTTATTGAAAGAAATTCCGACTATGAAAGACTGGAAGGTTCATTTATACGGTAAAAAGGAACCAAAATTGAAAAGGAAGATGGGGCATGTTACCCTTTTGAAGGATAACGTCGAGGAAGCTCTTAAGGAGATTGAGGAGAGCAGCATCTGGCGGACAGCTAAAGAAATGATCGGAGGATAAAACATGATTGATCGTTATACAAGACCGGAAATGGGAGCCATTTGGACAGAGGAGAACCGCTTTAATGCCTGGCTTGAGGTAGAAATCCTTGCTTGTGAAGCATGGGCGGAATTAGGTGATATTCCGAAAGAAGATGTTAAGAAGCTTCGTGAAAATGCTTCATTTAATATTGACCGCATAAAAGAAATCGAAGAAGAGACTAGACATGATGTGGTTGCATTTACCCGTGCGGTTTCGGAAACATTAGGCGAGGAACGTAAATGGGTTCATTACGGCTTAACTTCAACGGATGTCGTCGACACGGCGCTTTCCTATGTATTGAAACAGGCTAATGGGATTTTATTACAAGACCTGGAAAACTTTATTGAGATTTTAAAAAATAAAGCAATCGAGCATAAAATGACCGTGATGATGGGACGGACACATGGAGTCCATGCGGAGCCAACTACTTTTGGCTTAAAGCTTGCCCTTTGGTATGAAGAAATGAAACGTAACCTGGAGCGTTTTAAACAGGCAGCGGCGGGTGTAGAGTTCGGAAAGATTTCAGGAGCAGTTGGAACCTATGCCAATATTGATCCATTTGTGGAGCAGTATGTTTGTGAAAAATTAGGTCTTGGCCGAGCGCCAATTTCAACTCAAACACTGCAGCGTGACCGTCATGCACACTACATGTCCACGATTGCATTAATAGCGACTTCTATTGAAAAGTTTGCGGTTGAGGTACGCGGGCTGCAAAAGAGTGAGACGCGTGAGGTTGAAGAGTTTTTTGCCAAAGGTCAAAAAGGGTCTTCGGCAATGCCGCATAAGCGGAATCCAATTGGCTCAGAGAACATGACCGGTATGGCCCGCGTGATTCGCGGTTACATGATGACGGCTTATGAAAATGTACCGCTTTGGCATGAGCGAGATATTTCGCATTCTTCAGCGGAGCGCATTATTTTGCCGGATGCGACGATTGCCTTAGATTACATGCTAAACCGCTTCGGCAGAATTTTGAAAAATCTAACTGTGTATCCGGAGAATATGAGACGTAACATGGATCGTACGCTAGGATTGATTTATTCGCAGCGCGTGCTGCTGGCGTTGATTGATAAAGGCCTGTCGCGCGAAGAAGCCTATGATACGGTGCAGCCGAAAGCGATGGAGGCTTGGGAACAGCAGGTTCCATTCCGCGGCTTGATTGAGGCCGATGGAAAAATTACCTCATTGTTATCTGCGGATGAAATCGGGGATTGCTTTGACTACCACTACCACCTGCAGCATGTTGATACCATTTTTGATCGGTTAGGGTTGAACGGGTAAGTGGGTTGTGCGTGACCGAATAGATGGAAAAAAGGGTTGAAGGGTCACGTAGACGGGTTCTACGTGACCGAATGGATGGAAAAAAGGGTTGAAAGGTCACGTAGACGGGTTCTACGTGACCAGATGGATTGAAAAAACAGTTGAAAGGTAACGTAGGTGGGTTCTACGTAACCAAACGAGTGAAAAAGATATTCAATCGTGTTCCAAGAGCCAGAATAAAAAAATATTGGGGCAGCTACAGCTGGAGTTTGCCCCTTTCTCCAGTTTGAAAATTCCCAATATTGCAAAATAAGGAGTGATTCACCATGAAAGAACTGCTTTATGAAGGAAAGGCGAAGCGAATTTACAAAACAGATGAAGAAAATGTGGTATTAGTCGAATACAAAGATTCAGCCACCGCTTTTAACGGAGAAAAGAAGGCAGAAATAACTGGAAAAGGCCGTCTCAATAATGAGATTACTAGTTTGTTATTTTTAAAGTTAAAAGAAAAAGGAATTGAATCACACTTTATCAAAAGAATCTCCGAAACGGAGCAGCTGGTGAAGGAAGTAACCATCATTCCGCTTGAAGTAGTCGTTCGTAATGTGGCTGCCGGCAGCTTTTCTAAAAGATTGGGAATCGAAGAAGGTAGACCGCTGTCAACGCCGATTGTTGAGTTTTATTTGAAAGATGATGCACTCGGTGACCCGCTGGTAACAGTAGACCATATCCTTGAACTAAAAGCGGCAGCAGTCGAAGAGATTACGATTTTACGAGAAAAAGCGCTGGAAGTAAATGCAGTTTTATCGAGCTTTTTTGCAGAACTAGGCATCAACTTAATTGATTTTAAACTCGAGTTTGGCAAAGACGAACAGGGACAAATTCAATTAGCAGACGAAATATCTCCTGACACTTGCCGCTTATGGGATCAAAAAACAAATGAAAAGCTGGATAAAGATGTATTCCGCCGCGATTTAGGAAGTTTAACACAAGCCTATGAAAATATATTAACGAGACTTGGAGGTCATCAGCATGTATAAAGTAAAAGTTTACGTAACATTAAGAGAAAGTGTATTAGATCCGCAGGGCAAGGCTGTTACTCAATCATTAAATTCGTTGAATTATCGGGAAGTAGCCGATGTCCGCATCGGTAAATATATGGAACTGACGATTGAAAAATCAGAGCGTGACCTTGATGAAGTAGTAAACGAGATTTGTACGAAGCTGTTAGCCAATCCGGTAATTGAAGACTACCGTTACGAAGTAGAGGAGTGTGTCGCCCAGTGAAGTTCGCGGTTATCGTTTTTCCAGGCTCGAACTGTGATGTCGACATGTACCATGCGATTAAAGATGAACTTGGAGAAGAAGTAGAGTACGTTTGGCATGATACGGAAAGTTTAGACGGGTACGATGGAATTCTATTGCCAGGCGGTTTCTCTTACGGTGATTACCTTCGCACAGGAGCGATTGCCCGTTTTAGTAACGTCATGAAGGAAGTAGTGAAAGCTGCTGAAGCCGGCAAGCCTGTACTTGGGGTGTGCAACGGATTCCAGATCCTTCTTGAGGCAGGTCTACTGCCGGGAGCGATGAGACGAAACGAAAGTCTATCATTCATTTGCAAGCCGGTCGAATTAATCGTGGCAAACAATCAATCTATGTTTACTGCTGAATATAAGCAAGGCCAAACCATCACGATTCCAGTCGCTCATGGTGAAGGTAATTACTATTGTGATGAAGAAACTCTCAACCAGCTAAAAGCCAATAATCAAATCGTATTCACCTATCAGCAAAATCCAAATGGCAGTCTCGAGGATATTGCCGGCATCACGAATGACAAAGGAAATGTTCTCGGGATGATGCCGCACCCTGAACGGGCGGTTGACGAGCTTTTAGGCAGCGCTGATGGGCTGAAATTGTTTAAATCAATCGTAAAATCTTGGAGGGAAGCACATGTTGTCAACGCTTGAACCAAATCCAGAGCAAATTAAAACAGAAAAAATCTATCAGCAAATGGGTTTGTCCGATGAAGAGTTTGCGATGGTCGAAAACATCCTAGGCAGAACGCCGAATTACACTGAAACCGGTCTTTTCTCAGTTATGTGGTCGGAGCACTGCAGCTATAAAAATTCTAAACCAGTCCTAAAAAGATTTCCAACAACGGGTGAAAAAGTTCTCCAGGGCCCTGGTGAAGGTGCCGGAATTGTCGACATCGGCGACGGCCAGGCGGTTGTGTTTAAAATTGAAAGCCATAACCACCCATCCGCGATTGAACCGTACCAGGGCGCCGCAACAGGCGTGGGTGGAATCATCCGTGATGTCTTCTCCATGGGTGCACGTCCAATCGCGATGTTAAACTCACTTCGTTTCGGTGAACTAGATAAGGCTAGGACACGCTATTTGTTCAAAGAAGTGGTAGCAGGTATTGCGGGATATGGCAACTGCATCGGCATTCCAACCGTTGGTGGTGAGGTGCAGTTCGATTCATCCTATGAAGGAAATCCGCTTGTCAATGCGATGTGTGTAGGGTTGATTAATCATGAGGATATTAAAAAAGGTCAGGCACATGGGCTGGGCAATACGGTCATGTATGTTGGTGCAAAAACTGGCCGTGACGGGATTCACGGCGCGACGTTTGCTTCAGAGGAACTGACAGAGGATTCGGATGAAAAACGTCCAGCGGTTCAAGTCGGCGACCCATTCATGGAAAAGCTACTATTAGAAGCCTGCTTGGAGCTTATCCATTCGGATGCTCTTGTCGGGATTCAAGATATGGGTGCCGCTGGACTTGCCAGCTCTTCTTCCGAAATGGCGAGCAAAGCCGGGATGGGCATCGAGATGAATTTAGACCTTGTACCACAGCGCGAAACCGGAATGACCGCTTATGAAATGATGCTGTCTGAATCACAGGAACGGATGCTCATTGTCGTGAAAAAAGGCAGAGAACAAGAGATTAATGATCTTTTTTCTAAATATGATTTAGAAGCTGTCGCCATTGGCAAGGTCACGGATGATAAACAATTCCGCCTAATCCATAAAGGGGAAGTGGTTGCTGACCTGCCAGTTGATGCATTGGCCGAGGATGCACCGGTTTATCACAAACCATCTAAAGAGCCAGCTTACTTTGCTGAATTCCAGGCGATGGAGAATGAGATTCCGCAGGTGGATGACCTGAAAGAGACACTCGTAAAATTGTTAAGCCAGCCGACCATTTCCAGTAAGGAATGGGTTTACGAGCAATATGATTACATGGTGCGGACCAACACGGTTGTGTCGCCAGGCTCAGATGCTGCCGTAACCCGTATTAGAGGAACACGGAAGGCATTGGCAATGACCACTGATTGTAATTCACGCTATGTTTACTTAGATCCAGAAACAGGCGGGAAAATTGCGGTCGCAGAAGCAGCACGTAATATTGTATGTTCTGGTGCAGAACCACTTGCTATTACCGATAACCTCAACTTCGGTAACCCTGAAAAGCCGGAGGTATTCTGGCAGATTGAAAAGGCAGCTGACGGAATCAGCGAAGCCTGCCGGGTTCTCGAAACACCGGTCATCGGCGGTAACGTGTCATTATATAACGAAACTAGCGGCACAGCGATTTACCCAACACCAGTTATTGGAATGGTGGGACTTGTAACAGACATTGATCATATTACAACCCAGCATTTTAAACGAGGCGGCGACCTTATTTATTTAGTTGGGGAAACAAAACCTGAGTTTGGCGGCAGTGAGCTGCAAAAGTTATTGAACGGTAAAATTTTCGGAAAAGCGCCGGAATTAAATATTGAATTAGAAAAAGAAAGACAAAGCCAGGTTCTCGCAGCGATTCGTGCCGGATTGGTTCAATCTGCTCATGACCTATCAGAAGGTGGATTGGCTGTTGCTCTTTCAGAATGTCTTTTTACAGGCGAAGGAATGGGGGCGGAGGTACACATCACTGGAAATGCAGTTTCTGACCTTTTTAGTGAGACCCAATCTCGTTTTCTATTATCCGTTAAAAAAGAACATCAAGCAGAGTTTGAAAGGGTAGTAGACGCAGAACAAATTGGTCAAGTGAATAAGGCGGGAATCCTTCAAATTTTATCTGAGGGTCAAACCGTTCTCGTGTCCACAGTTGCCGAATTAAAAACAGCCTGGAAAGGGGCGATCCCATGCTTGCTGAAATCAAGGGATTAAATGAGGAGTGCGGCATTTTTGGTGTCTTTGGACATCCAGATGCTGCTCAATTAACCTATTACGGCCTTCATGCCCTGCAGCACCGCGGCCAGGAGGGGACCGGCATCGTTGTCTCTGATGGGAAAAAACTTACAGGCGTTAAAGGTGAAGGTCTTGTAACGGAGATTTTTACAGCAGATGCAATGTCCAAATTAACGGGGTCTGCGGCGGTCGGTCATGTCCGCTATGCGACAGCAGGGGGCGGCGGCTATGAGAACGTCCAGCCGCTGTTGTTCCATTCGCAAACTGGAAGCCTTGCCCTTGCTCATAATGGCAACCTTGTGAATGCTAATTCCTTAAAACATCAGCTTGAAGCGCAAGGAAGTATTTTTCAAACCAGTTCTGATACGGAGGTTTTAGCCCATTTAATTAGAAGAAGCGGCTTTCACCAAATGAAGGAACAGGTGAAAAATGCTTTGACCATGCTAAAAGGGGCATATGCCTATTTAATTATGACGGAAACCGAACTAATGGTGGCGCTTGACCCACATGGACTAAGACCACTTTCACTTGGCTGTCTAGGTGATGCGTATGTGGTGGCGTCGGAAACATGTGCCTTTGATGTGGTCGGTGCTGAATATATCCGCGATATTATGCCGGGTGAACTATTAATCATCAACGAAAACGGGCTTACCTCAGAGCGGTTTTCGCTGAGTACGACTAAGGCCATCTGTATGATGGAGTATGTTTATTTTTCAAGACCTGACAGTAATATTCAAGGAGTTAATGTCCATACTGCCCGAAAAAACTTAGGAAAAAGGCTGGCGATGGAAGCACCAATCGATGCGGACGTGGTGACAGGGGTCCCGGATTCCAGTATTTCAGCGGCAATCGGCTATGCAGAAGCAATGGGGATTCCGTATGAAATGGGATTAGTCAAAAACAAATATGTCGGCAGAACCTTTATCCAGCCTTCCCAGTCACTTAGAGAGCAGGGAGTTAAAATGAAACTGTCCCCAGTTCGCGGTGTTGTTGAAGGGAAACGGGTGATTATGGTAGACGACTCGATCGTCCGCGGGACGACAAGCAGAAGAATTGTTTCTATGCTGAAAGATGCCGGAGCGACAGAGGTGCACGTTGTCATTAGTTCACCACCGATCAAAAATCCATGCTTCTATGGAATTGATACGTCATCAAAAGAGGAATTGATTGCGTCTGACAAGTCGGTTGAGGAAATTCGCCAATTAATTGGAGCGGATTCGTTAACCTTTTTAAGTGAGGATGGCATGGTTAAAACACTTAGCCAGTTAGGGACAAATGGCTTTTGCCTTGGCTGCTTTAACGGAAATTACCCAACAGAAATCTATCCAGATACACTACAGTATTATTATCAAAAGGGGTGACGGTCATGGCAAATGCGTATACACAAGCGGGAGTAAATATCGAAGCAGGCTATGAAGCGGTTGAGCGGATGAAGAAACATGTACAGCGGACAGCACGAGCAGGTGTGATCGGCGGCCTCGGCGGCTTTGGTGGAATCTTTGACCTCTCAATGCTCGGATTAAAAGAGCCGGTTTTGGTGTCAGGCACCGATGGTGTTGGCACGAAGCTGATGATTGCGTTCATGATGGATCGTCACGATACGATTGGAATTGATGCCGTAGCGATGTGTGTCAATGATATTGTTGTCCAAGGAGCAGAACCGCTTTACTTTTTAGATTATATTGCTTGCGGAAAAGCCATTCCCGAAAAAATCGAAGCAATCGTTAAAGGGATTGCCGATGGCTGTGAGCAGGCCGGCTGTGCCTTAATTGGCGGCGAAACTGCGGAAATGCCGGGACTTTACCGTGAAGACGAGTACGATTTAGCTGGTTTTTCAGTAGGCGCTTGTGAAAAGCCGCAATTGATCACCGGTGAAAACATTAAGCCTGGAGATGTGTTGATTGGTTTAGCATCAAGCGGCATTCACAGCAATGGTTACTCGCTGGTTAGAAAAGTATTTAACAACTGGTCGTTAATCGAGTTTGTCGATGAACTTGGCTGCTCTTTGGGCGAAGAATTACTGAGACCAACAAAAATATATGTAAAGCCGATTTTAGCGGCATTGAAAAAGTTCCACATCAAAGGCATGGCCCACATTACGGGCGGCGGATTTATTGAAAATATTCCACGAATGCTGCCTGCAGGGTTGGGGGCCGAATTGAACGAAAGAAACTGGCATATTCCTTCTATTTTTAAGTTGATCTCTGAGGTTGGACAAATCGCATACCAAGACATGTATAATATTTTTAACATGGGAATTGGGATGGTGGTTGCTGTTGATCGGGTGACCGCGGATGATGTAATGGAGCATTTCAAAGAATTAGGTGAAACGGCATATGAAATCGGCGTCGTTACCGAACAAGAAGGAATTCAGATTAAAGGTTTTGGTGGCCGGCGATGAAAAGAATTGCAGTGTTTGCCTCGGGTAGCGGAAGTAACTTTCAGGCAATTGTTGATGTGACTCAATCAGGGCTGCTTCCAGCGGACATATCTCTTTTGGTGTGTGATCAACCGAAAGCATACGTAATTGAAAGAGCAAGAGAAAATGGGATTTCGCAATTTGTATTCAGCGCAAAGGATTACCAAAGTAAAGCAGCATATGAAAAGGAAATTTCCAAGCTGTTGCAGAATTTGAATATAGATATTATTGTCCTTGCAGGCTATATGCGTCTGATTGGGTCAACTCTGCTAAAAGAGTACGAAGGGCGAATTGTCAATATCCATCCCTCACTGTTGCCCGCCTTTCCGGGAAAGGATGCCATTGGTCAGGCACTAGCCGCGAAGGCAAAATGGACCGGAGTGACCGTTCATTTTGTGGATGAAGGCATGGATACTGGCCCAATCATTGTCCAAGAGCGAATACGGATTGAGGAAAATGAAACAAGAGAAAGCCTGCAAAAGAAAATCCAAAGGGTTGAACATAAGTTATACCCATCCATTTTACACATGCTGTTAACACAAGGAGAGGTTACGAATGACGAAAAAGCGCGCACTTATTAGTGTTTCTGACAAAAGCGGGGTTAGCGAATTTGCAAAAGAATTAGTGAATCTTGGCTTTGAAATTATCTCTACCGGCGGAACGAAAAAAACGCTTCGGGAACAGGGAATTGCCGTGCTTGGAGTGAGTGATATTACCGGATTTCCGGAAATTTTAGAGGGACGCGTGAAGACGTTAAATCCCTTGATCCATGGCGGCTTGCTTGCAAAACAAGATGATGAAGAACATCAAAAGCAGCTCGCCCAACATGGGATTGAGCCTATTCAGCTTATTTGTGTCAATCTTTATCCATTCCAGCAAACGATTGAAAAACCAGATGTAACCGTTGCGGATGCAATTGAAAACATTGATATCGGCGGCCCAACCATGCTCCGTGCTTCCGCGAAAAATCATCAATATGTAACCGTCGTGGTCGATCCGGCTGATTATCAAACCGTGCTTGCAGAATTAGCAGAGGATGGCAGCACGAAGCTTGAAACAAGAAGAAAGCTAGCGGCAAAGGTGTTCCGTCACACGGCAGCCTATGATGCGTTAATTGCGGGATACATGACAGACCTCGTTCAGGAAGAAACACCAGAAAAATTAACGGTTACATATGAATTAAAGCAGGGGTTACGATACGGAGAAAATCCGCATCAACAGGCAGCTTTTTATAAGAAGCCGCTTGGCTCTCATTTTTCGATTGCCTATGCAGAGCAACTTCATGGCAAGGAGCTTTCCTATAATAATATCAATGATGCCGATGCGGGATTGCAAATCGTGAAGGAATTTTCGGAACCGGCCGCGGTGGCGGTGAAGCACATGAATCCATGTGGTGTCGGCACAGGTAAGACTGGGTATGATGCTTTTACTAAGGCGTTTGCAGCGGATCCTGTTTCCATTTTTGGCGGAATTATTGCTTTTAATCGTGAAGTTGATGCTGACACAGCAGCAAAGCTACATGAAATCTTTTTAGAAATTGTAATTGCACCGTCTTTCTCAGAAGAGGCGCTTGCCATTTTAACAGGGAAAAAGAATCTTCGATTGTTAACGATTTCGTTTGATGGTGCCAAAAAGGCTGAACGCAAAATGACAACGGTTGAGGGCGGATTGCTTGTGCAAGATCAAGACCGTTATTCACTTGAGGATGCAGAAGTTACCATTCCAACAAAAAGACAGCCGACAGACGCAGAGTGGGAAGCGTTGAAATTGGGCTGGAAAGTTGTGAAACATGTAAAATCGAATGCGATTGTGGTTTCAAGCGAAGAGATGACGTTAGGGATTGGTGCGGGCCAAATGAACCGTGTTGGTTCCGCTGAAATTGCTCTGAAGCAAGCAGGTGTAAAAGCAGAAGGTGCGGCACTTGCCTCAGATGCCTTCTTCCCAATGGATGATACGGTTGAAGCGGCGGCAAAAGCAGGAATTACGGCAATTATTCAGCCAGGCGGCTCGATTAAAGATGCGGAATCAATTAAAAAAGCAGACGAATACGGGATTGCCATGGTATTTACAGGCGTTAGACACTTTAAACATTAAAACGAGGTGTGAGGATGAAGGTACTAATCATTGGCCGCGGTGGGAGAGAACATGCCCTTTGCCATAAGGTGAGTGAGAGCACGCTTGTTGAAAAAGTATTTGTCGCTCCCGGAAACGCTGGAATGACGGATGTGGCAGAACTTGTTCCGCTTGAAGAATCACAGCACGAGCAGTTGATCGAGTTTGCTAAAGAACAAGAGGTTGGCTTAACGATTATAGGCCCGGAAGTCCCGCTTCTTGAAGGGCTTGCCGACAAATTCGAAGCAGCAGGTTTAGTCGTATTTGGCCCACGCAAAGCTGCGGCTGAGATCGAAGGAAGTAAATCTTTTGCGAAGGAACTGATGAAGAAATATCAAATTCCAACGGCTGAGTATGAGGTGTTTACTTCGTATGAAGCTGCCCGTCAATATGTCGATGAAAAAGGCGCGCCTATTGTGATTAAAGCGGATGGATTAGCTGCTGGAAAAGGTGTAGTAGTTGCTTTTACAAAAGAGGAAGCATTCGCAGCCTTAGAAGAAATGCTTGTAGATGCGAAGTTTGGTGCTGCCTCCTCACGGGTAGTCATAGAGGAATTTTTAAGCGGCGAAGAATTTTCGCTAATGGCATTTGTGAATGGGGAAGTAGTCGTGCCGCTGGAAATCGCCCAGGATCATAAACGCGCATTTGATGGCGACCAAGGGCCGAATACCGGCGGAATGGGTGCATATTCACCTGTTCCGCATATTGGTGTGGAAACCGTGCGAGAAGCGGTTAATACTGTACTGATTCCTGCGGCAAAAGCGATGGTGCAAGAGGGACGCAGTTTTTGCGGGATTTTATATGCAGGTCTGATTAAAACGGGTAATAGTCCTAAAGTTATCGAGTTTAACGCCCGTTTTGGCGATCCGGAAACACAGGTCGTGCTGCCAAGGCTGAAATCAGATTTGGTTCAAGCAATTTTAATGTTGTTGGATGGAAAAGTCCCTGAGCTCGAGTGGAATCCGCAGCCGATGGTTGGTGTTGTCGTTGCCGCAAAAGGGTATCCGGAGGTTTATCAAAAGGGTGCTGTGCTGACAGGGTTAGCTGATTTTAATAATGAAGTTGTTACATTTCATGCCGGAACGGTTTTAAATGAAAAAGGTAATTTTATCACGGCATGCGGCAGAGTGCTGCTTGTGGGCGCCAAGGCTGATACTTTGGCTGCCGCCCAAGAAAAGGTATATCGTGAACTAGAGAAGTTGAATTGTGATGGAGTTTTTTATCGGAGAGATATTGGGGCAAAAGCGATACATGCTGTCATTGGCTAATTAGATTTGGGGGTCTACCATATGGTCGACCCCATTTTACTTTAAAAATAAGGTATTTGTGAGAAAACGGTGTCTGTTTATTAAAGTATAATTGGCTCGTAAGGACAAATTTTCGAGGCAAAACTTAAAGTGTCCAATAGACCGCGTCTAAAGGACAAAACTTTGAAGAAAATCGAAAAAGTGTCCAATAGACTGCGTCTAAAGGACAAAACTTTGAAGAAAATCGAAAAAGTGTCCGATAGACTGCGTCTAAAGGACAAAACCCCGAGAAGAATAACTAAAATGTCCAATAGACCACGTCTAAAGGACATTTTAGTTATTCTTCTTCCGTTATGACGGATTATAAGGAACAATCGAATCCGTATCTAAACCTTCCATCCCATCCATGGAATCCGTTGCCTGGTTGTGCTCCTGAATCATATCCTTACACCTTTCACACAATGCCGTTACAGGGCAATAGCGGACGATCCCCTCAGCTACCTTCATTGCGCCACAAAAAGCGGCAAATAAATAGGAATCCCTCCATGGGTGTTTGACAAGTTTCGAGGTGCTCCATGCCAGAATCGTCAATCCAAAGGTAATGCGAATTAAGGCGTTTAACATGCTGATATTTGGCTTGATGTTCATAATGTTCACTCCTTCACAAAAAATTTACAATATTTATCAACTCTTTACTGCTTTAAATAGTAAAATATGATACTATAGTATCTAAAGAAAATTTTGTAAGGGCTTTCTTTGTTGTTAAATCAACTTATTATTATATAGATAGTTTTTATAGGGAGGGACATGGTATGCTGGAACAACGCTACCGCTGGAAAAATAAACACTTACGCATGCATGTATCCGTTTTGGATGGGAAAACATCTCCAACCATTTTATTGAAAAACGCCTTGTATTTAAATCAGACATTCCGCAAATGGATGAGAGCGAATATTTGGATTTACGAAGATCGAATTGTTTATGTTGGTGAGAACTTACCTCCAAATATGGAAACATGTGAAATCATTGATTGCACCAATGAGATTCTTGTCCCGGGATACATCGAGCCGCATGCACATCCGTTTCAATTATATAATCCCCTAACGTTGGCGGCCTATGCATCGCAATTTGGGACAACGACGCTAATTAATGACAATATGGACCTGATTTTACATTTAAAGAAAAGGGAAGCGTTTTCATTATTAAGGGATCTTCGTTCTATCCCATCGACGATGTTTTGGTGGTGCCGTTTTGATGCACAAACGGAAATTTTGCATGAAGAAGAAATCTTTTCGAATAGTAATATTAAATCGTGGCTTGAGCATGATGCCGTACTACAGGGCGGCGAGTTGACTGGCTGGCCGAAGCTGCTTGATGGCGATGATATGATGCTTCATTGGATTCAAGAAGCGAAACGAATGCGCAAGAAAATTGAAGGCCATTTTCCTGGAGCTTCGGAAAAAACATTAGCGAAAATGATGTTGTTAGGTGCGGATTGCGATCACGAAGCAATGACAGGGGAAGAGGTTTACAATCGTTTGATGCAAGGATATATGGTGTCATTACGGTACTCTTCGATTCGCCCTGATTTACCGCAGATTTTGGATGATATGAAGCGGTTAGGTATTGAGGCATATGATCGATTACTATTTAATACCGATGGTTCTTCTTCCACTTTTTATGAGCAGGGAATGAACGATCAAATGATTCGGATTGCCATCGAAAAAGGTGTCCCTGTCATTGATGCGTATAATATGGCAACGGCCAATATCGCCAAATACTACAATATTGACCATATTCATGGGACGATTGCAACAGGACGCGTTGCGAATATTAACTTTTTATCAAGTATAGAAAATCCAACGCCGGTTTCCGTTTTGGCAAAAGGAAAATGGGTAAAGCGTAATGGTGTCCAAGTGGACGGTGCTTATACGGCAAATACTTGGGATCAATATGGGCTTAAACCATTGGAACTGGATTGGAATTTATCCACAGACGATTTACAATTTTCAATGCCGTTTGGGATCAAGATGGAAAACTCGGTTATCACGAAGCCGTATTCGATTGCCATTGATGCGTCAGTGGACGAATTACCAACCAATCATGATGAATGCTTTTTTACCTTGATGGATCGGAATGGTAAATGGAGAATCAATACGTTATTGAAAGGATTCGCCACTACTTTGCCGGCATTGGCCAGTTCCTATTCCAATTCAGGCGACATTATTTTAATTGGAAAAAATAAGCAGGATATTGTTCATGCTTTTAATAGAATGAAAGAGTTAGGCGGGGGCATTGTCATGGTGGAGAATGGCGAAGTCGTTTGTGAGGTGCCGTTAAAACTAAACGGAATAATGTCCGAACTGCCAGTCGAAAAATTAATCGAGCAGGAAAAAAGATTATTATTGGAGTTGGAAGAGAGGGGCTATAAATTTTCAGATCCGATTTACAGTCTTGCCTTCTTCTCTGCTACCCATCTGCCATACATTCGTATCACCCAGCAGGGAATGTACGATGTGATGAATAAAACAGTACTCTTTCCGTCAATAATGCGTTAAACTGTTAGTAAGTAAAGAGGTAAAGCGTGAAAGTGATTCAAAGCTTGGGGACGAAATTGGGGTGTTCATATATATGAAAAAGTGGGCTGTTGCCGCAGCAGCTGTACTGTTATTGCTTTCGGGTTGCAGCAGTAAGGAAACCGTAAAGCAAACAGAAAAGAAAGAAAAAGTGGTCGACAAAGTGGTGGAGAAGGTAGAGGAGAAGAAAGAGAACCCTTTTTCCTTTCCATTAACAGGTATAGGATCTGAAGAAAAAACAGACGGTAGAGCAATAGCGGTCATGATTAATAATGATCCAAAGGCAAGACCGCAATCGGGTTTGCATAAAGCGGACATCGTATATGAACTGCTGACCGAAGGCGATGTTACGCGTTTTATAGCTGTTTTTCAAAGTGAAAAGCCGGCCAATATTGGCCCTGTAAGGAGTTCGAGAGCCTATTATATTGAACTGGCAAAGGGATTGGATGCGTTCTATGTTGCCCACGGATACAGTGAGGAAGCTAGGAAAATGCTTGAGAGCAATTATGTCGATAATATAAATGGAATGGTCTACGATGGCACGTTATTTAAAAGATCTAGCGCACGAAAAGCACCACATAATTCCTATATTACGTACGAAAATGTTTTAAAAGGTGCTGCCGAAAAGAAATATTCCATGGAAAAAAGTCCGCCAAGCTTTGCCTTTATGTCTGAGGAAGAAAGTAAACATGTAACAGGATCCGATGCGAAGTCGGTGATGATTTCCTATTCAAGGAATGCATTCTCCAATGCTGCTTACGAGTTTGATGAATCACTTGGCAAATACAAGCGTTTTTCGGGTGGCGAGCAAACGATTGATTTAGATTCAAATGACCCGATTTTGCTGGATAATATTTTTATTATCGAAACAGCTCATCAAGTAGTCGATGAAGTAGGGCATAAGAAAATTGATTTAAAGTCTGGTGGAAAAGGTTACTTATTGCAAAAAGGTAAGGTCAACGAAGTGGAGTGGGCGAATAAGGATGGCAGAATTGTTCCTGTGAAAAATGGCGAAGAAGTGCCGTTTGTTCAAGGAAAGACATGGGTAAATGTTGTGCCAACGAATCCTGGGCTCCAAAAGAGTGTTTCTTTTAATGGAGAATAGATCTTAATCAATTAAAGGGGTATGTATATGCAAATTAATAAATTACGGGGAAAAGAACTCGATCAGTTATTTCAAGCAGTTCTTTCGTTAAAGGATTTGGAAGAATGTTATCGTTTCTTTGATGATTTATGTACCATCAATGAAATTCAATCGTTAGCCCAGCGCTTAGACGTAGCAAGAATGCTGAAGGAAGGAAACACCTATCATAAAATTGAAACAGAAACAGGAGCAAGCACGGCGACCATTTCCCGTGTGAAACGCTGTTTGAACTTTGGAAATGATACCTATGAAATGGTGCTGGAACGCGTTAAAGAAGAAGACAGCAAGGCATTAGAAGAATAAAAAGGCCGGAGAGACAACTCTTCGGTTTTTCTTTTTGTTAATGGATAGTATTTCTATAATAAGATCTATTGTTTTATTTTTTTATCGTTTCTTCAAATGTTATAATGGTGAAATGGATAAAAGAATGGGGGGCCTTGGATGTATGATTTTCGCGAGTGGCGGCATGTGTTTAAACTCGATCCAAATAAAGAAATAACAGACGGTCAATTAGAAAAAATCTGTGAATCCGGTACAGATGCAGTAATGGTAGGGGGAACGGACGGGGTAACACTTGAAAACGTCCTCGATTTAATGGCAAGAGTCCGCCGCTACACGGTTCCATGTGTCCTTGAAGTGTCAAGCATTGAGACCGTGACACCCGGTTTTGACCTTTATTTTATCCCAACGATTTTAAATAGTAATGATCCAAAGTGGATTACGGGGCTGCATCATCAGGCCGTAAAGGAATTTGGTGAAATTATGGACTGGGAAGAATTCGCCATGGAAGGTTATTGTATTTTAAATGAGGATTGCAAGGCAGCACAGCTGACGAACGCCGATGCAAACTTAACGACTGATGATGTCAGGGCATATGCAATGATGGCCGAAAAAATGTTTCAGCTGCCGATTTTTTATTTAGAATATAGCGGTAAATACGGAGATCCCACGGTGGTGGCCGCTGTGAAAAAGGTGTTGGAAAAAACAACCCTATTTTATGGCGGAGGAATCGCTACAATGGATCAGGCGGTAGAGATGGCTAAGCATGCTGACGTCATTGTCGTCGGAAATGCAATTTATGAAGATTTTGAACAAGCACTAGAAACGGTAAAAAGTGTTAAATAGAATTTGCTTTTAGCATGATAAGAACGTTACAATAAAATAAGAACAAATGTTTGTAAATGGTGGTGGAAGAAATGCAATATTTAACAGACAAGCTTTTAAACGGACTGAATCCGGAGCAGCAAAATGCTGTAAAAGCGACAGACGGCCCGCTTTTATTAATGGCAGGTGCCGGAAGTGGAAAAACAAGAGTATTAACACATCGGATTGCTTATTTAATTGTTGAAAAACGTGTAAATCCCTATAACATTTTGGCAATCACGTTTACTAACAAGGCCGCCCGCGAAATGAAGGAACGGATCAGAAAAATGATGGGCGGAGCAGCGGAGGAGGTTTGGATCTCCACTTTCCACTCGATGTGCGTCCGGATTTTGCGCCGCGATATTGACCGGATGGGCTTTAACCGGAATTTTACGATTCTCGATACAACCGACCAACTATCGGTGGTGAAAGGAATACTCAAAGACAAAAACCTCGACCCGAAAAAGTTTGACCCACGGGCAATCTTAGGATCCATCAGCTCAGCTAAAAATGAACTAATCGACCCGGAAGAATATGCGAAAGAGTCCGGCGGGTATTTTGAACAGACCGTGAGTGAAGTGTACACAGAATACCAAAAACGATTACGGAAAAACCAGGCGCTCGATTTCGATGATTTAATTATGATAACCATTCAATTGTTTCAGAGAGTTCCGGATGTACTAGAATATTATCAGCGCAAATTTCAATATATACATGTGGATGAGTATCAGGATACCAACAGAGCGCAGTATATGCTTGTGAAAATGCTGGCAATGCGTTTTCAAAATCTTTGTGTTGTCGGGGATTCTGATCAGTCTATTTATAAGTGGCGCGGAGCGGATATCGCCAATATTCTTTCGTTTGAAAAAGACTATCCGCGGGCAGAGGTAATTCTCCTCGAGCAGAATTACCGCTCCACCAAAAGGATTCTCCTTGCGGCCAATAAGGTGATCGAAAACAACCTGAACCGGAAGGCGAAAAATCTTTGGACGGAAAACCCGGAAGGAAATAAACTAGTTTACTATCGTGCTGATAGTGAGCAAGGCGAAGCACAATTTGTTGCTGGAAAAATTAAAGAATTAACTCGTGATGGTAAAAAGCTTTCCGACATTGCGATACTTTACCGCACAAATGCACAATCCCGTGTGATGGAGGAAGTTTTACTTAAATCAAATATTGAATACGCCATCGTTGGCGGCATTAAGTTCTATGACAGAAAAGAAATCAAGGATATGCTTGGGTATTTACGTTTGATTTCCAATCCGGATGATGATATCAGCTTGCAGCGCGTGATCAATGTTCCGAAACGCGGAATTGGCTCAACCTCTGTTGATAAAATCGCTAATTTTGCGGCGATGCATGATATTTCACTCTATCAAGCGTTGGACTCGGTTGAATTAATCGGACTGAGCCCGAAAATTACCAAGGCAGCACGGGAATTCCATGATTTAATTCGCAATTACACCAATATGCAGGATTTCCTTTCCGTAACGGAATTAGTAGAGGAAATTCTCGAAAAGACGGGTTATCGGGAGATGCTCAAGGCGGAAAAATCGCTTGAAGCACAAAGCCGCTTAGAAAACCTGGAGGAATTTTTATCGGTAACGAAAAACTTTGAAGAAGCCAATGAAGATAAGAGCCTCGTAGCCTTTTTAACAGATTTAGCACTTGTAGCGGACATTGATTCACTCGATGAAGATGGGGAAAAGGTCGATTCTATTACCTTAATGACCTTGCACTCAGCAAAAGGCTTGGAATTTCCGGTTGTCTTCTTAATCGGTCTGGAAGAAGGGGTCTTCCCGCATAGCCGCTCGCTTATGGAAGAGGCGGAAATGGAAGAAGAACGCCGCTTAGCCTATGTTGGAATTACAAGGGCGGAGCAAAGTTTATTTATTACGAATGCCCAAATGAGAACCTTGTTTGGTAGAACCAATATGAACCCGGCCTCAAGGTTTATTGCAGAAATACCTGAAGACCTAATTGAAGGAGTGGAACCGGAAAAACGGATGAATACGCCATTTGGTTCCGGCGGCGGAAGAGCGTTTGGTTCAAAGGGTACCTCATTTGGTTCCCCTAAAAGTTCTTTCAGCACGCCAGCTTCACCAAGAAAACCGGTTATGCGCCCTGTTTCAACTTCCTCCGGTGGCGAAGAAGTTGGCTGGAAGGTTGGGGATAAAGCGGAACATGGAAAATGGGGTATTGGAACAGTCGTAAGTGTAAAAGGTCAAGGGGAAGGAATCGAGCTGGATATTGCATTCCCGAGCCCTGTTGGCATCAAGCGTCTGCTGGCGAAATTCGCCCCAATTAAAAAGGCATAAAATGATACGTTAATCAGAGGCAGAGTTTATATTGCCCGTTAATACGGGTAATATAGTGCTCTCCTAAATGTAGGATTACCTAATGAAAGGGCTGAACATATGGACCTTCAATTGGCTGAACAGAAAATCAATGAAATCAGAAGCCTATTAAATCAATATGGCTATGAATATTATGTGCTCGACCATCCAACTGTACCGGATGCGGAATATGACAAGCTCATGCAGGAGCTACTCGTACTTGAGGAAAAGTTCCCAGAGTTAAAAACGCCGGATTCTCCTTCCATCCGCGTTGGCGGTACGGTGCTTGATCTGTTTGAAAAAGTGGAGCATCGTACCCCGATGTTGAGTTTGGGCAATGCCTTTAATGAACAAGATTTACGGGATTTTGACCGCAGGGTGCGTCAGGCAGCAGGAGAGGCCGTTTCCTATGTTTGTGAGTTGAAAATCGACGGACTTGCCGTTTCCTTACGATATGAAGAGGGGTTATTTGTTCAAGGGGCAACCCGCGGTGACGGAACGATTGGCGAAGATATTACCGCAAATTTAAAAACGATTAAATCCATCCCGCTTCGCTTACGGGAAAATGTGTCTTTAGAAGTTCGCGGTGAGGCCTACATGCCAAAACGTTCATTTGAAGCGTTGAATAAGGCGAGAGAAGAGCGCGGCGAGGAGCTTTTTGCCAACCCAAGAAATGCAGCCGCAGGGTCGCTCAGGCAGCTTGACCCGAAAATTGCGGCATCAAGAAAGTTAGATGTATTTTTATATGGGATTGGTAATACAGGGGCGAGCGGTGTCATCTCCCATAGTGAAGGTCTTAATTACCTAGACCATCTCGGTTTTAAAACTAATAAAGAGCGGAAAACATGTGCAACGATTGATGATGTGATTTCGTATGTGAACGGCTGGGTTGAAAAGCGTCCGCATCTTCCCTATGAGATTGATGGAATTGTTATCAAAGTGGATTCACTGCAGCAGCAGGAAGAGCTAGGCACAACGGCCAAAAGCCCGCGCTGGGCGATTGCGTATAAGTTTCCCGCTGAAGAAGTGATTACGACCCTATTAGATATTGAATTAAGCGTTGGTAGAACAGGTGTCATTACGCCAACAGCGCTGCTTGAACCAGTAAAAGTTGCCGGGACAACCGTACAGCGTGCATCCTTGCATAATGAAGACCTAATCCGTGAAAAGGATATCAAAATTGGCGATAAAGTCGTGGTGAAAAAAGCCGGTGATATCATTCCGGAGGTAGTAAATGTTCTCGCGGATCAACGGACTGGTAAAGAAGTAGATTTTCACATGCCAACACATTGTCCTGAATGTGAAAGCGAGCTTGTCCGTCTTGAGGGGGAAGTGGCACTACGCTGCATTAACCCGAAATGCCCGGCGCAAATTCGTGAAGGCCTGATTCATTTCGTCTCACGTGATGCTATGAACATAGACGGTCTTGGAGAAAAAGTCATTAGCCAGCTTTTTGCTGAAAAATTAATCGGCGATGTCGCTGATATTTATAAGCTAACTCGTGAACAGTTGTTAGCCCTTGAAAGAATGGGCGAAAAGTCTGTCACCAATCTATTAAAGGCGATTGAAATTTCAAAAGGAAATTCTCTTGAAAAACTGCTATTTGGTCTTGGCATTCGTCATGTCGGTGCGAAGGCAGCAAAAACGCTTGCTCAAGCATTTACGACAATGGAAAAACTAGCTGTCGCTACGAAAGAGGATTTAATTGCGATCAATGAAATCGGTGATAAGATGGCTGACTCCATCGTTGCTTTTTTTGAGCAGGAGGAAGCGAAGGCGCTTATAAAAGAACTAGTCACTGCAGGAGTAAATATGGAATATAAGGGAGCGAAACCTGTCACCAACGCTGAATCAAATTCCATTTTCGCCGGGAAAACGGTTGTCCTTACTGGAAAGCTTGAGCAGCTTTCGCGAAATGAAGCGAAGGAAAGAATCGAGGCGCTAGGCGGCAATGTTGCCGGCAGCGTAAGTAAAAAAACACATCTCGTCATTGCTGGAGAAGACGCAGGTTCCAAGTTAACGAAGGCGCAAGAGCTGGGTATTGAAGTGTGGGACGAGGAGAAGCTTTTAGTAGAACTAAATAAATAAGAGGTGGATTGACGTGAGGAAATTCTCATTGCTCGCTCTCTCCCTTGTCTTTTTGCTGAGTGCCTGTGCACCAAACTTTCAAAAGCAAAATGAAGCTGTTCAAACAAAGGAGAAAGTGAAAGGGAAGGCGATTATTCCTAAATATAATATATCGGACAAGTATTACCGGACCATTCTGCCATTTCAGCCGGGGGAAGCACGTGGATTGGTCGTCAATAATATCAATACACGTTATGACTTAAATGAGTTTGAAATGGGTTTAATGCGAATTGCTCAGAATAGCTTCGATACCGACAAGTATCTTTTCCGAGAAGGTCAAGAAATTAAAGCAAAGACCGTTAGGCAGTGGCTAAACCGCCAATATACTGAAGAACAGGTAAAGGCAAAAAATATGAAGTCGGAAGATAATATCGGACTAAACCCAGTAGATACCAGTGCCGCTGGTACGGATCCATCAAGCCCGATTTATCTAGCGCATATTTTAGAACATGACTATCTGACTAAAGATGATAAAGGGAATGTTAAACTTGCCGGAGTCACGTTTGGTCTTGCGATGAACTCAATCTATTATTATAAAATAACGCCTGATGGTGATACTCTCGAGAAGAAGATTGAGTTTGCTGAAATGGAAAGTGAAGGAAAGAAATTAGCCGAAGAAGTGGTCAAACGAGCCCGTGCAACGAAAACTTTGAGGGATGTTCCGATAACAGTTGCTTTATTTGAACAAGAAAGTAAATCCTCTGTGACACCAGGCCATTTTTTTGCCTATACCACTGTTGACCAGGGGAGCTCAAGTTTAAATGGCTGGGAAAAGGTAGATGAAAAATACTACTTATTCCCGTCAACTGAAGCGCAAAATGATCACCGTGATGATACAATCGCCTTTTTAAACTTTAAGCAGGACGTAGAGGAATATTTTCCTAACTTTAATGGGGTCATTGGCAGAGCTTTTTACGTTGGCGATCAGTTGCAGGACTTAAACATTACCATTCCTATCCAATTCTATGGAAAAACGGAGGGAATTGGGTTTGCTCAATACGTGACAGGGTTAGTAATGGAACATTTTCCTAAGTATCTTTCTGTTTCAGTAAGTGTTACCTCTGTTGACGGTCCGGAAGCATTGATTGTGCGAAAGGCCAATGAAAACGAACCATTCGTATATATTTACTAATAAGATCCAGCGGGTGCGCTGGGTCTTTTCTATTTGATACTAATAAGTGAATCATGTAGAATGGATTTTGGGTGTAAACGTTTTAATACATATGTAGGAGGGGTTTAGAAATGATACAACCTTACAAACATGAACCATTTACCGATTTTACAATTGAAGAAAATCGTCAGGCCTATCTTAAGGCATTAGAAACTGTGGAAGGTTATTTAGGTCAGGATTACGACCTTGTGATCGACGGGGAAAGAATCGCAACGGAAGATAAAATCGTTTCTTATAATCCATCAAATAAAGAAGAAATAATCGGCCGAGTATCCAAAGCAAACCAGGAGCTGGCGGAAAAAGCGATGCAGGCTGCGGTCGAAGCATTTAAAACATGGAGAAAAACAAAGCCAGAGGTTAGAGCGGATGTTCTATTTAAAGCGGCTGCCATCATTCGCCGCCGAAAGCACGAATTTTCAGCTCTAATGACAAAAGAAGCAGGTAAGCCATGGAGAGAAGCAGATGCAGATACTGCTGAAGGAATTGACTTTCTAGAATATTATGGCCGCCAAATGCTGGCACTTAAAGATGGTGTACCAGTACAAAGTCGTCCAAATGAATTTAATCGTTATGATTATATTCCATTGGGTGTGGGCATTATTATTTCACCATGGAACTTCCCGTTTGCAATCATGGCAGGAACAACGGTAGCAGCAATCGTGTCAGGAAATACGGTGCTATTAAAACCAGCTTCCACAACTCCGATTATTGCTGCAAAGTTTGTTGAAGTAATGGAAGAAGCGGGTCTTCCAAAAGGCGTATTAAACTTCGTACCGGGAAGCGGTGCCGAAGTGGGCGACTATTTAGTTGATCATAAAGATACTCGTTTCATCAGCTTTACCGGTTCTCGTGATGTTGGTCTTCGTATTTTCGACCGTTCTTCTAAGGTGAACAAAGGTCAAGTTTGGATGAAGCGTTTGATTGCAGAAATGGGCGGGAAAGATACGATTGTCGTTGACAGTGATGCGGATCTTGAACTGGCTGCACAATCCATCGTTGCCGGTGCATTCGGCTTCTCCGGTCAAAAATGTTCTGCCTGCTCTCGTGCTGTTATTGTTGAAGATGTCTATGATCAAGTATTGAACCGTGCGGTGGAATTAACCAATCAATTAACGGTTGGTGATCCAACTGAGCAAGGTACGTTCATGGGTCCAGTAAACGATAATAATGCATTTAAGAAAATTACGGAATACATTGAAATTGGCAAGGGTGAAGGCAAACTGATGACAGGCGGCGAAGGTGATAATTCCAAAGGCTACTTCATCAAACCAACGATTATTGCTGACCTTTCTCCAACTGCCCGTATTATGCAGGAAGAAATCTTTGGCCCAGTTGTTGGATTCACAAAAGCAAAAGATTTCACGGAAGCAATCGAAATTGCCAACAATACAGAGTATGGTTTAACAGGTGCTGTCATCACGAAAAACCGCGCGCACCAAGAACAAGCTCGTGAAGATTTCCATGTTGGAAACCTATACTTTAACCGTTCTTGTACAGGTGCAATCGTTGGTTACCAGCCATTCGGCGGTTTCAACATGTCGGGAACTGACTCAAAAGCAGGCGGTCCAGACTACTTATTGCTTCACATGCAAGCAAAGACAACTTCAGAAATGTATTAAGTCGAAGAAATAAAAATTTCTAGTATTTAAATGAATAACAATAAAAAAGCCTTCGTTCCTAAAATAGGGATTGAAGGCTTTTTTTAGTTTAATGAGGTTGTAAAAAGATATATTAAGTATTAATATACTTAATATAAGTTAGATTATTATAAGCTAAGGGTGAGTTGGGATTAAGAATGAACCTCTGTATCAACAAATCAAAAATAAAATCAAAGAGCAAATACAGTCGGGTAAGCTGCGAGTAGGTGACCGTGTACCCTCGGAAAAGGAGTTAACTGAAAAATTCCATGTTAGTCAGATTACTACTAAAAATGCACTTGTCGGCCTTGCTGAAGAAGGGATAGTTGAAAGAATTAAAGGGAGAGGAACCTTTGTTTGTGAAAGTGACCTTACGACTTCAATCAGACCAGCGTATGAACAGGAAGGGTTAATAGGCCTTATTCTTCCTAGTATGAAAACAAGAATTGAACAAGAATTTGTCAATTATATTGAGAAATACGTCTCAAAGAATGGTCATCATCTTATTATTAAGATAACAAGAGAGTCTCAGTTTGAAGAAGCAGATGCAATTGAGATGTTTAGAAAAATGGATATAAAGGGAATGATTATTTTTCCTACAGAAAAAGAAACATATAATGATGCTGTACTAAGGCTTTCACTGGATAAATTTCCATTTGTATTAATTGATAGATATATGGAGAATATTTTAACGTACAGCGTGACCTCTGAAAATAAAGCTGGGACTCTAGAAGCAGTTTCATACTTATTAAATAAAGGTCATAAGCATATAGGGCTTATATCTCCAATCATTACTAATACAGTGACTGACGAGAGGGCTAAGGGGTTTGAAAACGCCTTTTTAAAACGGGGAACAACCATTAATAAGAATCTTTGGCTAACACTTAGTTTCAATGATATTTCTCAGAATAAAACTCCCAAGCTCATTAAAGAGTTTCTAATCAGTAAACCTGAAATGACAGCAATTTTTACCATGAATGCTGAATTAGCGGTTTATACTCATTTAGCCATAAGTTCTCTAAAGAGCGAGACAGGCAGAGAAATTGAATTACTAACCTTTGATTCACCAGGTATTTCTGGAGTTACGTTTATAAAACAGGATATTGAAAAATGTAGTAAAAAAACAGTTGATTTGCTTTTAGAACAACTTGAAGGTATTTATGAGCCGAAAAGAATGTATGTCCCTGTTGAACTTATTTTAAGTGAGCGTGAATTGTTGGAAAAGATCCTAACATAGCTTTAGATACAATAAAAGATGATAAAACCCAAACGTAGGCATGATCCGCTGTCCTTGTTTGGGTTTTATCTTTTTTAAAGTAGGAAGAGTTAGATATGAAAAAATACCTTTTTTCTTGAAAAGTATATTTTATACTAAGTTTAGTATATTAACAGTAAAAAACTTAATATAAGATGTGAATGTAAACACTTTCAAAAACTGAATTAACTGAAGTTTTTCATAAATGCTAAAAAAGGAGTTATATAAAATGACTGAAAAGAACATTCCAAGAAGTGAATATCCTCGTCCCCAATTCGAAAGGGCAGACTGGATGAATTTAAATGGCGAATGGAATTTTAAGTTTGATAGAGAGAACCTAGGTGAAAAGGAACAGTGGTTCCAGGAATCAAATTTTGATAAAAAAATTATTGTCCCTTTTACATATGAAACAAAAGCCAGTGGTATTGGTGAAGAAGTATTTTGTCCAGCTGTCTGGTATCAAAAAAGCGTAATTCTTCCTAGTGAGTATGAAAAAAAGAATGTAATACTTCATTTCCAAGCAGCTGATTATATTACAAAGTTATGGGTAAACGGCACTTTTGTTGGTGAAAGAAAAGGTGGGCAAATCGCTTTCTCTTTTAATATAACTGATTATTTAAATGAGAAAAATGAATTAAATATTGTAGTGAAAATTGAAGATAGTCAAAGCTGTTTCCAGCCAAGAGGAAAACAAAGATGGTTAGATGATAGTTATGAATGCTGGTATGTTCAAACAACGGGAATTTGGCAAACAGTCTGGCTTGAGTTTTTAAATGAAGCACATGTTCAAGCTGTAAAAATCACACCAGATATTGATACAGAATCAGTGGAAATTGCCTATGAAGTGTCGGGAAACATTGATCCATCTTTAGTCTTAAAAACCACTATTTCATTTAAAGGTGAGTCAATTAGAGCATTTGAGCAAACGGTTAATCGTCCATATCAAACAATCAAGACAAATATTGCAAGTGAATTTCACCATTGGAGAGTGATCCTTTGGAGTCCACAAGCCCCCAATTTATATGATGTAGAATTTACTTTATACAAAAACGGTGAAGTCATAGATTCTGTAAGGTCATATTTTGGAATGAGAAAGGTTTCAATCGAGAATGGGAATGTTTTATTGAATAATATTCCACTCTATCAAAAGCTAATTTTAGATCAGGGGTATTGGGAAGAGTCCCATTTAACACCGCCTTCAGAAGAAGCAATTATTGAGGATATTGACCGGACAATGGAGATGGGCTTTAACGGAGTAAGGAAGCATATGAAAGTGGAAGATCAGCGCTATCTTTATTGGGCCGATAAAAAAGGTCTACTTGTGTGGTCTGAAATGGCTGCAACCTATGAGTTTTCAGATGAGGCAGTTCAGAATTTTACAGAGGAATGGATAGAAGTTGTTAAACAACATTATAATCATCCATGCATCATTACATGGACACCGTTTAATGAATCTTGGGGTGTGAAAAATATTTATACAAACCATAAGCAGCAAAAATTCACAGAAGGAATCTATCATCTAACAAAAGCTATTGATAGCATGAGGCCTGTTATTGTAAACGATGGCTGGGAGCATACCGTTTCAGACATTATTTCGTTACATGATTATGTAGAATATGGTGATGAATTTTTAAAACGATATAACGATAAAGAAAAAGTAGTTAAAAACGATATAGCATTTAATAATTTTAAACATGCGATGGCACAGGGTTATAAATATAACGGTCAGCCAATCATTATTAGTGAATATGGCGGCATTGCATTCAATTCTGAAAAAGGCTGGGGCTATGGTAATCAGGTAAAGAGTGAGGAAGAGTTCTTACATCGTTATGAATCTATTACTCAAGCAATAAAAGATACACCATATATTAGTGGATTTTGCTATACACAAATTACCGATGTGCAGCAAGAGATTAATGGCTTATTAAAGGAAAATCGAGCAGCCAAAGTAGACATAAACAAAATCAGGGCAATTAACAACAAATAATTGCCACATTGATCATTAAGTATAATCCCCATTGGCTGAAAATTTTAAAAGTTCAGCCAATTGGAGCTATATATAGTAAAATATTTATTCAAAAGTGTACTTGCTATTAATTAAACTGTATTTAATTGGGAGGGGGTACAGGTTTCAAGTTGTTAGTAGGGTTTCAGTTTTATTATAAAAAAATCAGGGGGAAAACCAATGAGGAAAATATCAGTATTAATGTTCTCTATACTTTTTGTGGTGATGATGGCTTTAACAGGATGCAGTTCATCTAGTTCAGGTTCCGGGGGTTCTTCTTCAGCTAAAAATGAAATTGTTTATTGGAATCCGTTTACAGGGCCTGATGGCGAAAATATGAAACAAATCGTTAATGAATATAACAAGACAAATCCAAAATTCCAGATAAAGAATGTATCAATTCAAGCTGATGATATGTATAAAAAGATTCCAACAGTCGTTAACTCTGGAAAAGGTATCCCTGATCTTACAATTGTCCATGCTGAGAGAATTAAACAGTTTGTTGACAATGACCTATTAACAACTTATGACGATAAATTGGCTGATTATCCTGAAATTAAAGCTGAAAACTATGTACCTGCAGGTTGGAACATTGGTGATCTTAATGGAAGTAGATATAGTGTTCCATTAGATGTACACAGTTTTGTTATGTATTACAATAAGGATTTACTAGAAAAATATGCACCAAACGCACTCGATGATAACGTGATTACCTTTGATGAAATAAAAGCAGCTGGAGAATTGTCTAAAAAAGATAAAATCACCGGTATTGGTATAACTTGGACGCGACCAATCTTTTTATCGATTTACAATCAACTTGGTGGAGATATCACTAGTGACGGTGAAACACCAACTCTTAATACGCCAGAAGCTAAGAAAGCATTAGAATTATTAAAAGGATTAGTTGATGACAAAATTGCTAACAAGGATGGAGAAGACCCAGGTCAATTATTCAAATCCGGTAAGGCAATCTTTTACCCAGAAGGTATTTGGATGCAAAATAGTGTAAATGAAGCGAAAAATTTAAAATGGGGTTTAACAAGCTTTCCTCAGATTTCACCTGATAAAATTGTAAACTGGACGTCCTCACATCAATTCGTAATGTTTAAGGACAAAAATCGATCTGAAGAGAAGACGAAGGGAATAATGGATTTCCTTGATTATGTCAGAGAAAATTCACTTCCATGGGCTAAAGCTGGCCAAAACCCGGCAGCATTAGCGACATTAGAGAATCCTGAATATCAAGAATTACCACAATCATTTTTAGTGAAAAATCCTGAAATGCAAAATACACTTAAAATCTTTGATTATAAATATAATGGATTTGCAGCCGAAGAAATTGATAAATTGGTCGGTGATGCGATATATGGAAAATTGGATATTGATAAAGGACTAAAAGCGGCTCAAAAGGCAGTCGAGGATAAAATTGCCACAAATAATAAAAAGTAAAATTGCTAGAAATGAGTTTGTTAATATTGGGTGTTAGCAGAATTATAGAGAAATCCTTATAAGAGCATAAGGATTTCTCTCTCTATTCGATAACGTAAGAATAGGAGTTAAAAATTATGATAAATACTGGAGTGAACAAGGAAATAAATATGTCTTCAGCAATAGAAAAAAATTCGGGTAAAAACCGGATTAATCTTTCTCCGTATCTTTACATCGGACCACATCTAATATTATTTGCAATTTTTTTTCTTTTTCCCACTATATATGGTATTTATATTTCATTTACCAACTGGGATCTAATAGGAGATCCCGAATTTGTAGGATTTGCTAATTATCAAGAAATATTATTTAATCAAGAGTCTACATTTTACGATCAACTACGCACCGGATTGGGAAATACATTTAAGTTTGTACTTTTTACGGTTCCTGCTTGTATTATTGTTCCTTTACTTTTAGCTTCAGGTCTTAACACAAAACCGAAGGGGATGAAGTTTTTTCAAGCACTATTCTACATGCCAACTTTGTTCTCCGTTTCTGCAGTCATGATTATTTTCTCTATGCTTTATAGTGTTTCTTTTGGACCGCTTAACCATTATCTTAATGTAGAAACGAACTGGATAGCTACCCAGCCATACGCTTGGATTACATTAGTGACTGTTACTGTTTGGTGGACAATCGGTGCGAATATGATTATTTATCAGGCTGCTCTTAACGGTATTTCAAAAGATTTATATGAAGCTGCCTCAATGGACGGGGCAAATAGTATACAAAGATTCTTTAGAATCACATTACCGAGCATAAGAGCTCAAATATTATATACTGTTGTCATTACAACCATCGCGCAATTTAATGTATATGGACAACCGCTCATGTTAACAAAAGGCGGACCAACAAGCTCAACTACAGTTTTGTTAATGTACATTCAAGAGAACGCATTTGGTTCTGGAATTTCCATTGCTGGTATTGGGGCAGCACTGGCTGTAATCCTGGGTTTATGTATTATGGCTGTTTCTGC
Source organism: Neobacillus bataviensis LMG 21833 (assembly GCF_000307875.1). Lineage (GTDB taxonomy): Bacteria > Bacillota > Bacilli > Bacillales > Cytobacillaceae > Neobacillus > Neobacillus bataviensis. The sequence continues at coordinate 35,402 of NZ_AJLS01000005.1, read as the reverse complement.
TATCCAATTCTTCTTTTTAAGACAACGTGATTAGGAGGTGCTTACCTTGGTGAAAAAAAGAATATCAAAAATTGTAGCTGTAATCTTTTTACTATTAATGGTGTTTATATGGGTTGTCCCTGTCCTGTATACAATGATCACTTCCTTCAAAAGTGAGGCCGATATTCAAACGAATGCTTTTACAATTTTACCTATTAATTGGGTGATTGGTAATTATCAGGATGTCCTCTTTGGTAACACGAGTGCTCCAGTTGCCAAATGGTTTTTGAACTCGCTTATTATATCGGTATCACAAACAGTATTAGTATTAGTCATCGTTTCATTAGCTGGTTATGGATATTCAAGAATGAAATTTAAGGGAAGAGACGCGATCTTTGTCTTTTTAATGGCAACGATGATGTTCCCGGCAGTCGTAAATCTTATTCCACTCTATAAAATTATTGATACATTAGGTTGGGTAAATAATTATTTAGCGGCGATTGTTCCAGGGGCAGCGGGAGTATTTAATATTTTTCTCATAAGACAGTTTATGCAGGGGATTCCTAAGGAATTTGATGAATCAGCGAGGGTGGATGGTGCCTCTGATTTCCAAATATTCTTTAAGTTGATCTTGCCGCTGATAAGACCTGTGTTGACTGTTGTAGCATTGTTTACCTTTACAGCCTCATGGAATGACTTCTTATGGCCATCTATTGTGTTTAATGATGTTGAAAAAATGCCCATTACACCAGGATTGCAATTACTCCAGGGGATGTATGCACTAGATGTAGCTCATGCCTTAACTGGAGCATTGGTAGCCATTGTTCCAACATTTATCCTTTATTTATTCACACAAAAATACTTTATGGAATCACTCTCCTTGTCATCTGGTGTTAAAGGATAATAAAAACAATTTCTGCCTGTAAAGGGGGGCTAATAGTGAATAGAAAGCTAGAGAGAAGATTAATTATGGTCGGTTCTATATGGCAAATAGTCTCGGGGCTCCTTACCATTTTCGTTTATGCATCATATATAAAAAATGAAGGATTGAACTCCTCGTATAACACTCTAGCTAAACTCGAGGCTGCACAATCCATTTTTGGCAGTATGTATATGTTTTCGGTTACCTTTGGGATGCTTTTTGTTATTCTCGGAATTTTAAACTTTGTTTTAGCGAAAACACTGAAGGACGATAAAGCAGAAGTGAAGAAACCTATCTGGTTTATCTTATTAGGGCTTGCATCCTATCTAGTGATGGATCTTTTAGGATCTTTGATGTTTCTATCGGCAGGAATTTTAGCATTAGCGAAAAATAAATCAATCTCAAAGATGGTAAACTATCAATTTCAAAAGCAATAATTACACTTATTCGTCCTATTAATTCAGTCATTATGGAGATATAGAAGATCAATAGTATGTAATCAAAGGAAAGGTTAATTTCTATCCATTCCTTTGATTAGGTTGATTTTTTTTTGCCTGTTTTTAACGTTTGATTGATTGTTAGGAGAATAAATAAAGGAGGAGATTTTTCTGAAAAGGTTTGTAATGACGACCGTTTTAGCTAGCTTTCTATTATCCATCCCCTTATCGGCCTTTGCCTACAGTAACCCCCTTACATTATCAGATTCTTGGAAATGGGATACAGGAGTGTTTTATGGAGAAGGGGATCCCTATATTTTAAAACACAATGGTATTTATTATCTTTATGTCAGTACGGTGGATGATAAGAGTGGAGTAAAAGCTTGGAAGTCGGAGGATTTAGTAAATTGGGAGTACGGTGGATTAGTAACGAAGGAACCAACAACGAAGGCTGCCTACGCACCTGAGGTTGTTTATTGGAATGGTGATTTTTATATGTACACATCACCTGGGGGACATGGGCATTATGTGTACAAAAGCTCAAATCCATTAGGTCCTTTTGTGAAGCAAACAAATAACTTAGGCATGGGAATCGATGGACATGTATTCATTGATGATGATGGAAAATGGTATTTCTATAGTACTGGAGATAAAAGAATTGATGCGCGTCCAATGTCAGATCCCTATACCTTTGGTCAAGTATCAAATACTGGTGCAGAAATGAATGGCTGGACAGAAGGGCCAACCGTTTTGAAAAGAAATAGTAAATATTATATGACCTATACAGGCAATCACGTATGGAACAAAGCATATCGTGTTGACTATGCAAGCAGTGATAGTCCGATTACTGGTTTTTCACATAACCTTGACCAAAATCCAATTTTGATAAATTCGGAAGGATCGAATGTAGGACTTGGGCACAATTCTGTCGTTAGAGGTCCAGATCTTGACTCTGAGTATATGGTGTATCATAGTCATGCGAATCCAGGACGATATATGAATCTAGATCGAATCGCTTGGAATGGCGAAAAGATGCTTGTCCTTGGACCTACGACTTCAGAACAGCCAAACCCGGACTTACCTGATTTTAGTGAGCGTTTCACACAATCATCGTTTACTGAAAATTGGGAAAACACAAAAGGAGGAAGCTGGAGTATTGCTTCAGATATGCCTGGCTGGCTTCAACAAACGACAATAGAAAATACCCATTCATTTAAACAATTGACGAAGGCTTCCACTGCCTCAGACTACACCGCAGAATTCAATATGAAAGCGTTAGAACAGGGAACGGTAGGTGATCCACAATTAGGTGCTGTTTTCTCTTATAAGGATGAAAATAATTACGGCTTAGCGGTATTAAATCCTAAGAAAAATCAATTAGAATCTTACTTTATCATAAACGGGGTCAAACAAAGCAGTGAAGCTACGGACCTGCCTAAGGGCTATGATTATTCAAAGCTCCATCAATTACGAGTAGAAAAGTCTTCCGCCACTTATAAGATTTTTGTAGATGGAATGCAAAAGCAAACGCGCAAAATGGCTGGGCTCAACGGAGGAAAAATTGGATATATTACTTCTAACCTTCACGCGGCATTTGGCTATACTGCATTCAGCAATAAAGTAAACGGAAGCAATGTATTTAAGGCGTATAAACCTTTACCGGGAAAGATCGAAGCTGTTCACTATAATACAGGCGGTGAAGGAGTAGGCTTTCATGATTCAACTGCAAAGAATACTAGTGACCTATATAGAAGAGATTCTGCTGAGATTAAAGTGAATTCTGAAGGTGGATATAACGTAAGCTTGAATAAACCCGGTGAATGGTTCAACTACAATGTCAATGTTGCTGAAGACGCAACTTACAATGTAGACCTAAGAGTATCAGCCTCGAGTGATGATGCCAAGTTAAAATTAGTGTTAGATGACTCGACCGATTTGACAGGTGTATTAAATATCCCAAAAACAGATGAGTGGAAAACATTTTCGATTGAGGGCATTGATTTACCAAAAGGGAAGCATTCGATAAAAATAGTCGTTAACGATGGAACGTTTGATTTAGCCAATATGAATTTTCAAAAATATAAAGAAGTAAAACAAGTGATTTCAGATTTTAACGATGGAAAGAGTGATGGCTGGGAGGAAATAGAAGGATATTGGACGGTTAAAACAAATAAACCCAGCCCTTTTGATGCACACAAACCTATACCAGGTTCAATTAGTGCCGCCTACTATATAACTGGCGGTGAAGGGGTCGCATATCATGAAACAACGGCTGAAAATATTGGTGGTGTATTAAGAGGAGATGCTGTCGATATCCGCAACAATCCCAAAGGTGGGACAGCAGTTGGATGGAATCAAACAGGAGAATGGTTTAAATACAATGTCTCCATTAAAGAAACAGGTCTCTATAATGTTCAATTAAATACGGCAACTACATTTCAATCGGCAAAGGTTCGTTTATGGTTAGATGATAAAACAGATTTAACTGGTGTGTTAGATGTCCCCAATACAGGTGATTGGAATAATTGGCAGCCCGTTATTAAAGAAGGGATTACATTGCCTGAGGGTGATCATACGATTAAGGTTGAGATAGTAGAAGGAGAATTTGATTTTACTAGTCTTGATTTTACATCGTTTGATATTCATAAACCAGTGCCAGGTATCATTGAAGCTGCTGAATACAATCTTGGTGGTGAAGGTGTAGGCTACCATGATAACACTGCGGGGAATAGTGGAGGAAAATATCGAGCCGATTCTGTCGATATCCGAGTGAATCCGGAAGGTGGATTCGCAGTTACCTCCAATCAAACAGGTGAATGGCTGGCATATGATATAGATATTGAAGAAGAAGGCACATATGGTTTAGATTTACTTACATCTGCAACCAAAGATGGAGGAAAGGCAAAGCTCCTTATAGATGATAAAATTGATGTAACAGGAGAAATAGACATACCAAATACAGGCGATCAGAATAATTGGAAAAGTGTTTCATTAAAGGACATTTCATTACCAGCTGGAAAACACACATTAAAGCTAGTAACTCTTCATGGAGAATTTGATGTTTCTAGATTAACACTTCACAGGTTTGACAATCATAGGAAGCTTCCAGGAAAAATCATGGCGGCTGAATATATTACAGGTGGAGAAGGTATTGGTTATCACGATAATTCTCCTGTAAATATCGGAGGTAAATATAGAAGAGATTCCGTAGATATTCGCGTTAATCCTGAGGGTGGGTATAATGTTGGCTGGAATCAAGCGGGAGAATGGTTAAAATATAACGTCGATATTGAAAAAGAGGACAAATACCAAGTAGCCATCAGAATTGCAACTGATTTAGAGGGAAATCAAATTAGACTTTGGCTTGATGATACTGTTGATTTAACAGGTATCATAGATGTGCCAAAAACAGGCGGCTGGGATAACTGGGAAAGTGTCATTAAAGAAAATGTCTTTTTACCCGCTGGCAAACATACGATTAAGGCGGAAATGGTAAAGGGTGAATTTGACTTTAGAAGTATTGATTTTACTTTAGATAAAGGAGAAGAACCACCGGCAGCTGAAGGGGAATATAGTGCAGCACCAGGTACCTTTGCGAAATCTGTAATCGGAGATCATATGTGGAAGGATTATACGGTTGAAGCAGATATTAATATTGGAGCTGGGACAGGTGACGGCGGCATAATTTTTAGAGTAAATAATCCAGCCAATGGGATTGAACTTGGACAAAATAATCCTGATTTTATGCAAGGGTATCTAGCGTATATCAATAAAGATGGTGTTCATTTAGGAAAATTTAATTATAATTGGTTGTACCTAAAAGGTGCAAAAATCAGCGCTCCTCTAAATACATGGCAGCATATGAAAGTTGTTGCAAAAGGAACCAATATTAAGATATTTGTTGGTGATATGGATACTCCTAAAATAGATTATACCGATAATAGCAGCACAGCATTTACACAAGGAAAAGTAGGACTTAGATCAAACTATAATTTTACGAGATTTGATAATTTTCATGTGAAACCAATAGAAACAAGTCACAAAACAATTTTGAAATTGCTTGATAAATACAATGCTTCTGGAGAAATAAATCATAGTTTATATAAACAATTAAGCAATAAACTAGAACAATCAAAACAACATATGGAAAAAGGCCATATTGAACAATCCTTAAAACATTTAAATGATTTTCAAGAATTTCTTGATAAAGCAAAAGGAGATTATGTATCTAAACGTGCAAAGGAAGAATTATTGTCAGATGGAGATAGATTACTAAGGGAATTAAAAAGAATATAAATTTCAACAAAAAGGTAAATCTTAGATGTCTACCTTTTTAAAAAAATGAGTAGCGTTTTGTGCTTAACGATAAAATCAATTCAAAGATAGTCATATAAGCCAATATGGAGGTACTAATTATGGAAACACAAACCCACCATATCATTACGAGTCAAAAAAATGAAATGTTTATGAATCCCCTGCTTGAAAGTGGCCCAGATCCTTATATTTATAAACATACAGATGGGTACTATTATTTAACCATTACATTATCTGATCATATAGCCATTTGGAGAAGTCCGACGATAACAGGATTTTCGACAACAGCCAAAACAATAATATGGTCACCTCCAGCAGAAGGCCCATATAGCCACAATATTTGGGCACCTGAAATACACTATATTAACGGAAAATGGTTCATTTATTTTACTGCCAATGATGGTGGTGGTGATGATACTCGGCATATCTATGTACTTGAAAATTCTTCGCCAAATCCATTTCTGGGCAAGTGGCATTTCAGGGGTGCAGTGAATACCGATCATCCTGGTTTAGATGGAACCGTTCTTCAACATAAGAACGAATTATATTTTCTTTACTCAGGATATGGATACTTTCCTGATTATGGGTCAGCACTTTACATGGCAAAAATGGAAAACCCGTGGACCCTAATAGGTGAAAACATATTACTATCGGCTCCGGAGGATGAATGGGAGAAACAAGGTGGAATGGCTATAAATGAAGGTCCAATAATTCTAAAACGGAACGGTAAAATTTTTCTCGTTTTTTCTGCAAGTGCAACATGGTCTGATGACTATTGCTTAGGGATGCTTACAGCAAGTGAAACGGCTAACCTTCTTGATCCTGATTCTTGGGTAAAACATCCAGGACCCGTTTTCTCGAAAAGTGTAAAAAACCGAGTATTTTCACCTGGGCATAATAGCTTTACTCAATCCCCGGACGGAACGGAGGACTGGATCGTCTACCACGCATTTTCGTTTTCGGAGGCCGAAGGAGATCATGGTTTGGGAAGGCTGCGGAATCCAAGGATTCAAAAAATCAATTGGAAACCAGACGGTACCCCAAATTTTGGTACGCCACTACCAGCCTATACACCGATGACCAAACCTTCTGGAGAAGTATAGACTTTATGCTTAAAAGCAGGAGAGAGTTCCCTTGATTGTCTGCTCCACGCGGACACTGTCCACGAAGGGTGTCAGGCACCAATTTCAAGAAAATGTAAAAAATGTGCAACCAAAAACCCCTATTTGACTTTTGTAGGGGTTTTTTGGTCTATTTTTTTGGCACATCTATCACAAATGGAACTGTAAAGACCTTACCTTCAAGTTTAAATTGCCCCCAAACTTTATAAACGCCAGTTTCCGGAAAAATCGTCATAAAGATCACCTTCGGCCCATTTCCCGCGGTTGTCATCGGATGGATGTGCAAGTATCTTTCGGCATCTGCACTCATGGCAACCATGTGACCCATGGCCCCTAAATAGGGCTGGAGATCTTTGATGGGCTGATTGGTTTTTGCGTCAGTAATGGTAAAGGTCATATGCAAAGTTTCACCTGCGGTAAGTTGACTAAACGAGAGTGTCACTTTTTTTCCATCCACTACTTTGGTTAATTCTTGATCAGGAACTAATGGCTCCTCCTGTGCGGCCACGCCCTCCACATGCTGCCAATGACTTTCAATACTGCTATCCCCGCCGCCCTTCGGAGTCACATCAGCAATAATCTTATAATCTCCACCTGCTGGGAAGGTGGTGGTAATTGTAAATTCCCCATTTCCTTTATATTTTGGGTGGATATGTGAAAAATAAGATAAATCCTTACTAACAATAAATAAATGCATCTTTTTTTCATGGACGGTTTGGAATGATTTGATGGGCTGATTGTCTTTATCTTTTATTAAAATGGAGATTGGAATTTTCTCGTTTGGTTTTGGATGTTCTGCAATTTTCCATTCGGATTTTGTTGGAACAACATTAGTTGGTGTGGCGCTCATTTTATGATCCATCGTCGACTTTGGGACTTTTATTGAATTGCAAGCAGAAAGCATCACAGTGGTTAATAGTAGGGTGGTCATAATAAAATGTTTCATGGGATTTTCTCCTTTCGCATCATAGTCCGTCCATTCACTTTACATTACCTATTTGAACCAATGCAAGAATTTTATGTAAACAAACTAATCATCTATGTAAAAAAAAATGATACTATAGAAACAATAGTAGGAAAATCTTCGTCATATAATGGAGTATGATTCTAGGGCCTATTGATTAAAAAGTAAATCCATGGAGGAATTAAGCAGTTGATACCGTTATATTTGATGCATGTGACAGCAGTGGAACACAGTGAAAACCTACTTTGGACGTTTGTAACCATTAACATTTTTTTAGTCACTTCCGGAATCATTTTTATGTATAGGTTATTTACTCAAAAGAAAGTTCGGATTGCTGGAATCGTATTTGGGATCGCCTTAGCTATAAATTATATCCTGATAGCTATTTTTGGAGATCCATTTGATCTGTTGGGCTAGTCCCCAAGGTGAGGAGATGAAGATTTGAAATATTACCGTTTATGGGTAATTGCCTTTTTATTAAAATTTATAGGCTCTGCTTGGGATGCGTCATATCACTTTAAGTATTTGTTTGAAGAATATTCGATTCCCCATATTGTTAATACACTTGGATTTGTCTTGGGCGGATATTTGTTACTGCAAGAGTGGCGGCGCCCCCAATACATGGATCGATTTTCAAGAAATCTGATTACGATTGGATATGTTTTATTTTTAATCGGTATTCCATTAGATTTCACCTATCATATTGCATATGGAATTGATTTAACGACATGGAGTCCGACCCATTTTATTTATTATATTGGAACGAGTATCATGATATTTGGAGTCTGGCGTGGGTATTACTTGTTCACAAGGGATGTATTGCCGACCTGGAAATCAATGCATACATGGTTCGGGATGTTCCAACTTGAGTGTTTGATGTTCCCGAATATGCAGCAGGAAAATGGAGCGATTTCGTATGATCAGTACATTCATGGAAAATCCATCGCCTCCCAAGAAATCCTAGAGCTGATCTCGGATCCGGCCTCGCAAATTTTCGGCGGTATTCCGGAATGGGTTTATCCGATTTATTCCGTGCTGATGGTGGCATTGCTTACGGTACTGATCATTCGAATTTTCCAGGAATTTACCATACCAGTAATGGCCGCAGCACTATATATCCTATTAAGGATTATTGGAAAAGCAACCTTTCTTGCAGTGGGTTATCCAACCTCCTATGTACCAATCACACTGCTATTAATTCCATTACTGTATTTATTGTTTAAAAAGACAAACTGGCTGGCAGGACTTACGGGGGGTATAGCCTATTTCCTTTCTTTGTTTGCAATTCATAAATCTGGCATACTCATCACACCGCCATTAGAATTGTGGGAGATCGTACCTGTTGCTTTAGTCGGTGTCCTTGTTCCCATTATCATCCCAGTGGTGAAGTTTTTACCACTGCCAAAAAAAGAAAAACAAATTGTCTAAAGAAGAGGGTGCCCACATGATGGGCACCCTCTAATTACGTTAGCGTGGAGCAGTACCTGTCGCAGCAGGAGTTTCCTTCACCGTTGTCGTACTCTTCATTCCAAACAAAAATCGTAAGGCAGGAATGCGTCTAATGATCAAATGATAAAGTAGCATAATAATGACAAACGAAGCAGCAATAAGAAAAATCAGTTTAACGGGGATTGGCCAAGGCAAATCATACATAAGAAAACCAAGCAATACGATGACAGGCTGATGTAGCACATAAAATGGCATGGAGGCCTCACTGCCATATGTTAAGAAACGATTCGGTACCGATAAATATTTGTCTGCTAAAAAGAATATACATAACAGCCAGCTCCAACAATTTACCGTGTGAACGGCATAAAAAAGGATATCATTGATTGTTCCCGGCTGCGGGACTGCCTTCATAAACCAAACGATGAAAACCAACGAAGTGAAAACAGCGATAGTAAAATGAAACTTAATGGTCTTTTGAAGGGCAGGTTTGAATGCTTCATTTGAAAAGAAATAATAGCCATAAATAAAGAGTACTAAATAATAAACGATATCCCATCCGCCTAGATTGACGGTTTTAATGGGCCCGACTAGAAAAAGTACTATTGGTAAAATGAAAAAATGAACAAAGCTAAATTTATTTTTCCTGCCTATTTTTTTAAAAAGAGGCAGAGTAAGAAGGGAAAAGACGAGAAGTACAAGCAAATACCATAGGTGCAAACCGAAAAAGGCAAAGTTCCCCGTTCCGCCAATACTTAAGTACACACCGTCTAAATAATGGGGAAGGAAATCGATAAATGAACCATTAAACTGATTGTGAGTAATTCGTTCAATGTAAACCTGCGGTGGAGTTAAAAAGATTACTCCAAATAAAAGTGGAACACCTAATCGTAACAATCGCTCGCGAATATAGACCGCCGCGGTTCGTTTCTGCAAAGTGTAAACAACACTAATTCCCGATACAGCAATAAAAATAGGCATCAGCCAGGAACCGACAAAGAGTGAAAAGGCCAAAATCCAGCCTGAATCTTGTTCATTGTTTTTCACATGCCATGGAAAGGGATTAAAAAACATCGAGCAATGATAGAGAAACACCGCAATCGTTGCCAATACCCGGATCCAATCCAAATCATATTGTCGATTAAGTCTAAATTGATCTTTAATCATAAATCACCTCTAGTAATATAATTCAAGAAACTGTTTTATTGCGGGATCCATTTTTACTAGATCCGCTTCAGACGGGAAATGCCCCATATCGAAAGCTTCATAGTTTGTAAGGTTTGGAATGATTTCATGGGCTGCTTTCATAATTTTCTCCTCTGGAAAAAAAATATCCTTTCGACCAGCGATGATCATAGTTGGAGCTGTGTAGTTTAGTAATTCTCTTTTTTCAGTGAGCTTCGGCATTTCCTGCTCAAGTTTTACATACTTAAAAATACTCGCAATAATTTCTTGATCCATTTCTTTCATACTATCGTCGGACATGGTATTAGCTATTTTATTCATTTGTTCATTAGAATCATTGAATTTATAGATCATTAATGGCACAAGAATTTTCCTAATCATCGCAAGCTTAGAACCAAGTTGAATCCCTGATGGAGATACTAAAACGGAACAAGCGATTTTTTCAGGCATGAAGGTCGCCAGCCTCAGGATAATACCAGCGCCGTATGAAGGCCCAATAAAGGCCGATTTTTCGATATGAAAGTTGGCCATTAATTCTGATATCCAGCGTGCGAAACTGTCATCCCGGGCAGATATTCGTGTTTCTGCGCTGAATCCTGGATGACCAATCGTATCGGGAGCATAAATTCGATAGTTTTCTAGTAGCGGCTTGAACCATGATAATGTCATAGGATTGATACAATTTCCGCCTTGAAAAATAAAAATCGGCTTTCCGTCTTCAGGTCCAGCCACTAAAACGTGAGTCCTACCAAATGTCGTCTCCACATACATTCTTTCGAAATCACATTTAAATGATTCTAAGTATTTTTCGTAAAAACCAAGAATAGCAGCTTTTCCAATGTCACTTTTATAAATTAAATGACTCGTCATGTAACACCTCGTAATTCAATAATATTCCATTTTTAATTATATTATCAAGTGAAATGAGGTTTATGACAATATTGTGAAATCATTCACAAGTTGTATTGGAATGTGACGAACTTCACAATTTTATTTTGTTCAGGTAATTACAATATAGATATAGAGAAAAACATAAATAACGTAATAAAACAGATAGGGAGCGACCCAATGATGAAAAAATTAGTAATGATCGGAAACGGAATGGCTGGGGTCAGAACGATTGAAGAAATCCTCAAACAAGCCCCAGAACAATTTGACATAACGATTTTTGGACAAGAACCACACCCTAACTATAATCGAATCAAGTTATCCAATATCCTGCAGGGCGATACAAATTTTGATGAAATCATTATCAATCCGCTAGATTGGTATAAAGAGAATAATATTCAATTATTTTCAGGTGAAGCAGTTGTCAAAATAGATGTGGACAGAAAGCGCGTCATCAGCGATCAAGGCCGGGAAGTTGAGTATGATGAATTAATCATTGCTACAGGATCAAATTCTTTCATCTTGCCTATTCCAGGTGCAGACAAAATCGGTGTAACAGGATTTCGTGATATCCAAGATTGTGAAATGATGATCAAGTCAGCCGAGGAGTATAAAAAAGCTGTGGTAATCGGCGGTGGACTTCTTGGGCTCGAAGCTGCAAGAGGCTTGTTGAATCTTGGAATGAGCGTCGATGTGGTACACCTGATGCCGCATCTAATGGAACGCCAGCTTGACCCAATTGCCTCTTCACTTCTTAGGTCAGAACTAGAAGCCCAGGGCATGAACTTCTTAATGGAAAAAGAAACGGTCGAAATTCTTGGTGATGAACGTGTCACAGGTCTTCGTTTTAAAGACGGCTCAGAAGCCGAAGCCGACCTTGTCGTAATGTCTATTGGGATTAAATCCAATACAACGGTTGCGAAAAATAGCGGTATTTACGTTAATCGCGGCATTGTCGTCAATGACTTTATGGAAACCAGTGTGCCACATGTGTACGCTGTTGGAGAATGTGCCGAGCACCGAGAAATTGTTTATGGGTTGGTTGCACCATTGTATGAACAAGGGAAAGTACTAGCGAACCGGATTTGTGGTATGGACGGGGAACCTTATGAAGGCTCTGTTACAGGAACACAGCTAAAAGTGGCAGGAGTTGACCTTTACTCTGCCGGAGAAATATTTGAAGACGAATCAACCAAATCAATCATGATTTACAACGAATATGAAGGCATCTATAAACGGGTGCTAACCAGAAATAACATGATTGTTGGGATTGTTCTTTATGGTGACACAAAGGATAGCACAAGGCTGTTCCGGATGCTGACGAAAAAAGAAGATATTAGCGGGGGTTCAATTTTTCAAACAGAATGTACGGGAAGCGGGACAAGCGATTCGATTGCTGCTATGCCGGACGATGAACTAGTTTGCGGCTGTAATGGTGTCACAAAAGGGGCAATTGTTGAAGCGATTCAAACGCAGGGGCTCACGACTCTTGATCAAGTCAGCCATTGCACAAACGCCGGTCGTTCATGCGGTCGCTGTAAGCCGATGGTCAGCAGCATTCTTGCCCATACACTTGGTGACCAATTTGATGCTACTGCTGCGCAAAAGGTGAGCATTTGCGGTTGTACTACGATTAGCCGTGAGGAATTGGTGGCGGAAATCAAGGAGAAGGGCTTAACAAGTGTGAAAGAGGTCATGAACGTGCTGGAGTGGAATAATGAGGAAGGCTGCACGAAATGCCGCCCGGCCATCAATTATTACCTTGGCATGATTCTCATGGATGAATACAAGGATGACCGTGATTCCCGTTTGGTTAACGAAAAAATACACGCCAATATTCAAAAAGACGGAACGTACTCCGTCGTTCCAAGAATGTACGGCGGGGTCACAACGGCGGCGGATTTGAAGAAAATTGCTGAAGTCGCAGAAAGGTACCATGTTCCGTTAGTAAAATTAACCGGTGGACAGGGGATTGGTTTGTTCGGTGTGAAAAAAGAAGACCTGCCAAGCATGTGGGAAGATCTTGATATGCCATCAGGTTATGCTTATGGAAAAACACTACGTACCGTTAAGACTTGTGTCGGCGCACAATTCTGCCGCTACGGTACACAGGATTCCATGGCACTTGGCATTGAGCTGGAAAAGAAATTTGAACGACTTGATACACCTCATAAAGTAAAAATGGGCGTATCAGCCTGCCCAAGAAACTGCTCTGAAGCAGGCATCAAGGATATCGGCTTCGTCGGCATCGATGGCGGCTGGGAGATTTACGTCGCGGGTAACGGCGGTGTTGACCTTCGCCCTGGAGATTTACTATGCACGGTAAAAACACAAGTAGAAGTTATGGAAATGACAGGCGCTTACCTGCAATACTACCGGGAAACAGCGAATTATTTAGAGCGTACCTCAAAATGGGTTGAGCGCATGGGTCTTGATCATGTGAAAGAAGTCCTGGCAGATGAAGAAACTCGTAAAGCTTTAAACGAACGCATGGATCAAACGTTGAAAAAGTATATCGAGCCTTGGAATGAAGCGATTCAAAGTGAAGAAATTCAAGATAAATATTATACTAAACACACTGTAGCAGTTGGGAGTGAGTCCAAATGATCGAAACATTAACACGGATTCCAGTAGCACATTATTCTAATTTAAAGGCTAGGGCAGGCTATTCTATTAAGATTGATAAGACAGAAATTGCTCTTTTTAAGGTTACAAATGGCGAGGTTTATGCACTTGAAAATCGCAGTCCCCATCCGAAGGGCGGCGTCCTTTCCGAAGGACTTGTCAGCGGCAATTATGTATACTGCCCGGTCTATGATTGGAAAATTTCTTTAGTAGATGGTACGGTTCAGGCTCCGGACGAGGGGAAAGTACAGACATATCAGGTAGAAATAAAAGAGAATATTATTTTTATCGTATTGTAAGACAACAGGGAAGGAAGGCTGCAGGATGAAGACAGGAAAGGTATTTTTAGTTGGGGCAGGGCCAGGGGACGTTGGATTAATCACTGTTAAAGGAATGGAAGCCATTAAGCAAGCCGAGGTCATTTTATATGACCGGCTTGCCAATCCAAAGCTATTGGAATATGCAACGGGCGATTGCGAGTTGATTTACTGCGGCAAATTGCCTGATCGTCATATTTTACGGCAGGAGAACATTAATGACTTATTGGTGGAAAAGGCATTAGCAGGAAAAATTGTCGTCCGCTTAAAAGGCGGAGACCCCGGCGTTTTCGGCCGCGTGGGTGAAGAAGCGGCAGCCCTCGCCCTATACCAAATTCCTTTTGAAATCGTTCCAGGCATCTCATCGGGGATTGCAGCCCCCCTTTATGCGGGAATTCCTGTAACCCATCGTGATCATGCCGAATCCTTTGCCGTTGTTACCGCTCATGATAAATCCAAGGAAGGTAAACCGCTGCTAGACTGGGAAGGTCTCGTCCGCGGAGTGGATACGATTGCTTTTTACATGGGAGTGGGGAATTTACCATTTATCTGTGAAAATCTTGTAAATCAAGGGAAGCCAGCTTCCACACCAGTGATTCTAATCCAATGGGGGACATTTGGCCGCCAAAAAACATTGCAAGGGACACTTGCTGATATTTCTGAGAAAGTGTTGAAGGCCAAGTTCACCAATCCTGCGATCATTCTTGTAGGAGAAGTCATTTCACTTCGGGAGAAAATTAGCTGGTTTGAAAGTAAACCACTGTATGGCCGGCAAATCCTCTTGGCCCGTACTGGTGAGAGCGTGAGCGGTATGGCGCAGCATTTAATGGATCAAGGCGCTGATGTCATCGAATTTCCGAAATGGAAAAAGACCGTGCTGCCAGTTGATCTAAAAAAAGTGTCATCGTATGACAAGATTCTATTTACCTCTCCTGAAAGTGTAGGCGAATTTTTTAGTGCTGTATTTGAAAATGGTGTCGATATCCGAAAAATACATGCTGATTTTTTTGGCGCGTCTACTAAATCAGTGAAAGCATTAAATGACCGTGGATTTATCGCGCAGCTTGCTGAAGAGATGCCGGAGACAGGTAACTTACTAATTGTTGGTGACGATAGTATTTTACGGAGAAATTCTGAAAATGCTAATCTAATGGTAACTAGCAAAAAGGAGTTGGATTTCCAGTTCCTGCCGATTTTTAAAAGAATGCTAGAGGAAGCGGATGGGAATACCATGGTATTCCCTAGCAGTGCATCTGTGGAACCGTTTATCGAAGCATTGCGAGAAAGTGACATAGATACCGTGGAGCTATTGAAGGATTTGCAAGTTGTCAGTATGGGTAAACAAACAATGGCCGCAGTAGAAGCTGCCGGACTGCCTTCGCATGGAATGCCGGAAAAGGCAACGAAGGAAGCACTGGTTGACTATTTGGCCGGTCATCTGATTAAGGATGTGTAAGGGATGAAAGCGATCATTTATATCGCACACGGAAGCCGGCGGGCTGCAGCAAATGCGAGATTTATTGCTTTTATCCAAAAAGTAATGCAGCGGTCTTCGGCAGCGGTACAGGCCTATGGATTTCTTGAACATGCTGATCCATCAACGACACAGGCAATTGAAACATGTATCGGGCAGGGGGCAAGTGAGATTACGGTTGTCCCTGTATTCTTATTGCCAGGAATTCATGCAAATGTTGATATTCCCGCAGAACTGGAACGCTTTCCGGATGTTGTCTTTCACTACGGAAAGCCGCTTGGTGTTGATGAAGTTTTGGTCGGAATTCTTTCAGATAGGCTGGCTGAGGCTGGGTTTGGCGGGGCGGAGAATGAATCGGTGCTGCTGGTGGGACATGGAAGCCGTTTGACTGAAGCTGGGGTTGATTTTGAAAAACTAGCTTTAGGTTTAGCTGAGAAAATCACTAGTAAGGTTCATACGGCCTTCGTCACAACGTCTCCATTATATCAAGGGGTAGCAGAGAAACTAACGAACCAGAAGATTTATATTCTTCCCTATTTCTTGTTTTCCGGAGGTTATACCGTCAAAATGGAGAAGGAACTAGCTGGGGATGTTGTTTTTTGTGAAGCGATTGGCTTTGATGAAAAATTAATTCCGCTAATTGAAAAACGAGCAGCTGAGGTGGAACATGAGCTCAAATTATCCAATTATGTTACGGCTTGAAGGGAAAAAGGTTGTGGTCATTGGAGGCGGCAAAGTGGCTGAGCGGAAGGTCAGCGGCTTACTGGTTTCTGGGGCCAAAGTAGTGGTGATTAGCCCGGAAGCGACGGAGGAATTACAAAGGCTTTCTAAGTCTGGGAAAATGGAATGGATGCAGCAGTCGTTTTGTGTTGATGATTTGAAGGGTGCATTTATGGTATTCGCCGCCACAAATGATAAGACAGTGAATCAATTGATAAAGGATTCTACGGAGCCCCACCAGCTTGTCATGATGGTGGATGATCCGGATGGATCCGATTTCCACCTTCCATCGGTGGTACAACGCGGCCATTTGTCGATTGCCGTTTCAACAGGCGGTGCGAGTCCAACGCTAGCCAAGAAGATTCGTGCGCAGCTCGAGTTGGGGTTTGATGAGAAGTACGAGGACTACCTCGAATTTCTTTTTGAGAAGCGGAAGTGGATTATTAGTGAAGTTGCAGACCCCGCTTTAAAAAGAAAACTGTTAACGGCTATTGTTAGCGATGAGTTTTTACATAGCCACGATCGTGAGCGAGATTTTCAGTTGCTTTATAAGGAATTGATTTTTTGAAAAAATAAGAGTTCTTAAAGACAATTTTAGTGATTAGTTGGTGAGATATGTCTTTAATAAAGGGTATTAAAGACAAATTCAGTGACTAGCCAATTGGTTTTGTCTTTAATAAGGGCTCTTAAAGACAAATTCATTGATTAACCAATGGTTTTTGTCCTTAATAAGGGCTCTTAAAGACAAATTAGGTGAAAAACTATTGAATATTGTCTTTAATAAAGTCTCCCAAGGAAGGTTTATTAAATGAACATAGACCCTTTAACCATAGTCATGAACACAACATCCCCGTGTCTAAACTCGTTTTCATTTACAAATCCAATTTTTTCGTAAAGATGGATGGCGCGGCTATTAAACGAGGCCACAGTAAGGCGGAGTGGGGCATCTCCAAAAATTTCTTTAATGTGATTAAGGATAAATAAAAAAAATAAAAGTCCACGCCCTTGACCCGTAAATATTGGGTTCATCCCAATACCGATATCCAAATAGCCTTCAGGATATGCCCCGAACATGCTCCCAATCGGTACCTGTGCGGATTCACCGCTGCAGAAATATCCAAATATCTCATCATTGTCTAATACAACAAAATACGAGTGATTCAATAATTCCCTCACAGCATCTACACTGTATTCATTATTATAAAAATCATAGGGTGCCTCGTATTTCCAACCCAATATTTCCTCTGCAAAAATATCATCCATTTCCTTTACATAAATCGCCATAATACACCTCCGAAGACGAAATAGAGAAAAATATCCAATAGTGAAAATTAAGATGTATCAAGCTCAATTATATACTGATGGGGGAAATTTTACCTATTTTTGAAAAATTTTCGGAAAAGTGGTTCCAATTTTAAAAAGTGTGTTATATAATACGAAACATATATAGTTACTGTATTATAACAAAGGGGTGATCAAGTTTATGTCGACGCAAACGACAGGTATTGAAGTGGTTGGGGCAGTGAAAGCCCAGTACGATGAGATTTTAACAACAGGGGCTTTGAATTTTATTGAAGAATTGGAACGAAACTTTGGTGAACGAAGAGTGGAACTGTTACAGTACAGGCGAAAACGCCAAGTAGAAATTGATAATGGCAAACTGCCAAATTTCCTGCCTGAAACGAAACATATTCGCAATGGGGAGTGGACAGTTGCTCCGCTGCCGAAGGATCTTCAAGACCGCCGGGTAGAAATTACCGGGCCAACTGACCGGAAAATGGTCATCAATGCCTTAAACTCTGGGGCAAAATTGTTTATGGCTGATTTTGAGGATGCCACTTCACCGACATGGGAAAATGCTGTCGAAGGACAAATCAACTTGCGGGATGCAGTAAATCGGACGATTTCCTTTGAAAATCCGAATGGAAAAAAATATACGCTAAAGGAAGAGATTGCGGTTCTAATCCCAAGACCGCGTGGACTACACCTTGAGGAGAAACATGTGCTATTAGATGGCAAGCCTATCTCAGGAAGCTTTTTCGATTTCGGGTTGTACTTTTTCCATAATGTAAAAAGTCTGCTTGCAAGAGGCACTGGGCCATATTTCTATCTCCCAAAACTGGAAAGCCATTTAGAAGCAAGGCTTTGGAATGACGTATTTGTGTATGCACAAGAGAAACTAGGCATCCCACAAGGAACCATTAAAGCAACGGTTCTAATTGAAACAATCATGGCGGCGTTTGAAATGGATGAGATTCTTTATGAATTAAAGGAGCACTCAGCTGGCTTAAATTGCGGAAGATGGGATTATATTTTCAGCTTCATTAAAAAACTGCGTAACCAAAAGGATGTCATTTTACCGGATCGTGCCCAAGTCACGATGACCTCACCGTTCATGCGTTCGTACTCATTACTTACGATTCAAACATGCCATCGCCGCAAGGCACCGGCAATGGGCGGCATGGCAGCACAAATTCCGGTAAAAAATAACCCGGAGGCAAACGAAGAAGCATTTGCTAAAGTCCGCACTGATAAAGAGCGGGAAGCACGAGACGGGCATGACGGAACATGGGTCGCACATCCAGGACTTGTCCCAGTGGCAATGGAAGCATTCGACCGCGAAATGCCAACGCCAAACCAAATACACACGGCGAAACAGCAAAAAATTACGATTACCGCACAAGACTTACTTGAGGTACCGGGCGGAACAATTACGGAAACAGGCGTCCGCACAAATATCAATGTGGGCATTCAATATGTCGCTTCCTGGCTTTCTGGCAGAGGTGCCGCACCAATTTATAACTTAATGGAAGATGCGGCGACAGCGGAGATTTCACGTGCCCAGCTTTGGCAGTGGATCCGCCATCCGAAAGGTGTTCTGGCTGACGGCAGGAAAGTAACAATAGAAATGTATGAGCAATTAAAGGAAGAGGAACTGGAAAGAATTAAACAGGAAATTGGTTTACATGGCTTTGAGAATGGCCGATTTGATAAAGCTGTTCAACTGTATGACAAGTTAATTAGTCATGATGAGTTTGTTGATTTCTTAACATTGCCTGGATATGAGCAATTATAAAATAATAGATTAATAGGAGGATTTTAAAATGACAAATTCGAGAGCAGAACAATTACAAGAAAGCTGGGAAATGGATAGCCGTTGGAAGGGAATTACTAGACCATACACTGCAGAGGATGTAATCAAGCTGCGCGGATCAATCGATATCGAACATACATTAGCGCGTAAGGGTTCAGAAAAACTATGGAAGCTATTAAATGAAGAAGACTATATTAATTCCCTTGGTGCCCTAACTGGAAATCAGGCTGTCCAGCAGGTAAAAGCAGGACTTAAAGCCATTTACTTAAGCGGCTGGCAAGTAGCGGCAGACGCCAACCTTTCCGGACATATGTATCCTGACCAGAGCTTGTACCCGGCAAACAGTGTTCCGAGTGTTGTTAAACGTATTAACCAAGCGCTACAGCGTGCAGATCAAATCACTCATTCAGAAGGAGACGATTCAATTGATTGGTTCGCTCCGATTGTTGCTGATGCCGAGGCAGGATTTGGCGGACAGTTAAACTGCTTTGAATTGATGAAAGGCATGATTGAATCAGGTGCGGCAGGCGTTCACTTTGAGGATCAGCTTTCTTCTGAGAAAAAATGCGGCCACTTAGGCGGTAAAGTATTGCTGCCAACACAAACGGCGGTTAAAAACCTAATTGCTGCACGTTTAGCAGCCGATGTTATGGGTGTTCCAACTATATTAGTTGCCCGTACTGATGCCAATGCGGCGGATTTAATTACAAGTGATATCGATATGACTGATGCACCGTTCATTACCGGTGAGCGGACACCGGAAGGTTTTTACCGAGTGAAGGCAGGGATTGAACAAGCGATTGCCCGTGGCCTTGCTTATGCACCATATGCGGATCTTGTTTGGTGCGAAACTTCTGAGCCAAATCTTGAGGAAGCAAGACAATTTGCGGATGCCATCCATGAGCAATTCCCTGGCAAACTACTAGCTTACAACTGCTCGCCATCATTTAACTGGAAAAAGAAGCTAGATCAAGAAACCATTGCGAATTTCCAACAAGAGCTTGGAAAAATGGGCTACAAGTTCCAATTCGTTACACTTGCCGGTTTCCATGCCTTAAACCATGGCATGTTCGAGCTTGCTCGCGGCTACAAAGAGCGCGGCATGGCAGCTTACTCCGAATTGCAGCAAGCAGAGTTTGAGAGCGAGCAATACGGTTATACTGCAACACGACACCAACGTGAAGTAGGAACTGGCTACTTTGACCAAGTTTCAATGGTGATTACTGGTGGAACATCTTCGACAACAGCGCTTAAGGGTTCTACTGAAGAAGAACAATTCACAGGTTCTAAATAATAGCCAGCATCCTCCTCTCCGAATGGAGAGGAGGGTTTTTTGCGGAACTTGTTACTGTCGCATAATGAAGAGTATCTGTCGGATAGAACGTGATAACTATCGGATAGAACAAGGTAACTGTCGGATAAGCTGCGCTTACTGTCGTAAAGCTATTTTTCCCCTCAATAATTATCCACTTTTTTGGTCTGTAACACTTTTTAGGGTATTATCATACATAATAATAGCCTTTATATGGAGTTGATTTGTTTGAAAAAAACCACCGTTGACGAGGTCTTGCAGCAAGGTATTTATGGCCCTTTAGAAACGAAACCGGATGAACGGCGCAAATACTTAGGAACGATACGGGAACGAATCATTGTTGCCCTTTACAAAAGCCAGGTGGCAGAGGCGGATGTTTATCCGCAAATTGTGCGGGCAATGAAGGAATACCCAGGAGCACAGCTATTTCTAAATGGAAACATGAATTACGAGGAATTATCCAAGTATGTTAAATTGGCCACGAAACAAAAGATTGAACATAAACTTGTTGCAAACAAGGAATCCGACACGGAAATTGGCCTCATTTTAGCAATGCCCGATGCCATTGATAAAGAAGAAATTTTTATAACAAAAAAGGAACCATACCTAGAAAAGTCTCAGGAAAAAAAGGGGCTATTATCAAAAATATTTAAGTGGTAATTAAAAGGAGTGTGATTCAATAAATGGATTACACTTTTTATTATTTTAGGACAAAACTGTCCTCATGAGGTGTTCATGAGGACACTAATCATCGAGCGAGAGCAGAAACTGTCCTCATGAGCCCTAATTTGCCACTTCCACCGTAGCCATCAATTCAATCTCCACATTCCCTTTAACAGCGCGACTGATCATGCAGGAAGCTTCGGCCTTTTTGACAAGCCGTCCCGCCAATTCAACGTCTTTTTCAGAAGCTCCAGGTTTCAAGACAATATGAGGACGGTGGATAATCTTTTTATAAGTAATAACTCCTTTAGTTACATCAACAATGCCTTCAGAATCCATTGTTAAATCTGCCTTTTCAAGCCCGCTTCGTTCCATTATAGCGGCAAGGGTAATGATATAACAGGTTGCTGCCGCCCCCAGCAGCATCTCATCAGGATTGGTGCCGACACCGGGTCCGTCCATTTCCGGCGGGATGGAGACTTTTGTTTTCAAGTTCCCCGCCTCAATTTCTCCAACATCATTTCGTAGCCCCGGCCAGTTAGCTTTTAAATGAAAAACATGTTCTGCCATGTTAAATTTCCTCCAATTCTTGTTTTGCTCCCACATAATTTGGAAAATATGGTATGGTTATTTTGATATGTTAAAAATGGAGCAGTGATGCATGAAAGTTATTATTAAAATTACCCTACTAATTATTCTTTTTTTGTACTTAGCGATTCTTTCGAAATTAATTTTGTTTAAATATATTCCGTTATCTGAGATTATTAATCATTTTAACTTTACGTATGATGAATACCACTGGCGGTCGAATAATTTTATCCCCTTCAAAACTATCTACTTTTACCTGTTCTTAGCTGATATCAATCTTAATATCCGGATAGTAAACCTAGCAGGAAATATCATCGGTTTTGTACCTTTCGGATTTATCTTACCATTGCTGGCGAAAAAGTTTCAAAAGCTTAGCGCTGTGACCGTTGCAACCTTTTGCCTAAGCCTGACGTTCGAACTATTACAGTTGGTATTTGAATTTGGCAGCTTTGACGTGGATGATTTGATTTTGAATACCATTGGTGGGATATTGGGTTACCTGCCTATTAAACTTGCTTTTCATTTTATTGATTCAAAAAAGAAACACATAAACAAACCGGAATTTTAGGAGGAACCACCCAATGAAATTTTTCCGCTTCGACCGTGATGTAAGAAGAGAGATTACCGCATTTAATAGTTTAAATGTGGGAATAACGCCAATCATAAAAAACGAAGGACGTACATCGGTTGGCTGTATGTATTTCGATCAGAATAGTGTAGTAGGCATGCATCCGGCAACAGTACCGCAGCTCTTTCTAGTAATTGAGGGAAATGGCTGGGTTCAAATTGTGGGCGGCGAAAAAGTACCTGTTTCCATAGGTACGGCTGTATTCTGGGATGCCGGTGAGCAGCATGAATCGGGTTCAGAAACAAGTATGACCGCTATCATTATCGAAAGCCCAGGCCTTCAACCAGAGCAATTTTTAAAGACGCTTTAAATGAAACAACCGATGGATCTTTTAAAAAGATCCTCCGGTTGTTTTTTCGCTGCTTGTTACTGGAACACTATCCACTATCAATTTCATGTTTTTTGTTACTTTCGTGCTGTAGGTAAAATCACCATAACAGTAGGGATAGCGGAAATTACTTTTATCGCCGCCACAATTATAAAGGGTCGGCTTTTCCTTTGCCCTTAAAAGTGAGTATTCTTTTGCCAGTTCCTCGCTATGTTTGCCGCCTCGCTGTGCTACATAATCGACATAACCGCTTCCCATGTTGTAAGCCTGGATAATAGTGGGGAAATCTACCTTCTTCTGATTTCCATAGGTTAGTACCCTCTGAAAATGCTTGACCCCAGCTTCAATACTTTGTTTTGGGTCTGTAATTGCGTTTGGTGCTAAACCGGCTGATTCCGAAGCCTGCATCGGGTCGCCACCTTTTCCATGGCTTTCCTGCTGCATTAGGGCTATGAGGACATCTGTATGACTTTCAAGCTGGTATTTCGCTAATTCATCGTATAGTAAGGGGCTATATTTTTTAACATCGGCATATGGATCGTTTTCTATTATTTGTGGAAGGGAATTTTGTTTTTGAAAAAATGCCTGAAACATCGCCAAACCGCAAAATATAATAAACAGCACGAAAAAGGTTTTGAATTTCTTCCGTCTTCGTTTTTTCATAATCTTTCTCTCCCAAATCAATTCTTCTTTGAACATTATAAGGGAATAGGAGAATAAAGTCAGCGATGAACTTTTTTACATAAGACTCTTTTTAATGAAAGTAATCTAAAGAAACAAACTATTGTCCATACTGAAGAAGGAATCATTGCGGTAAAGCGGAAAAGTTTGATATTATCAATAGTAAATTGACAATGGGATGGGGGGTCAAAAAATGTCACGAATTTCAGAAGAACAGGTCAAACATGTTGCCAACCTGGCACGTTTAGCAATCACGGAGGAAGAAACAGAGAAGTTCACAAAACAGCTTGATGCCATCATTAGCTTTGCGGAGCAATTAAATGAATTGGATACGGAAAATGTGGAGCCTACATACCATGTACTTGATATGAAAAATGTCTTGCGTGAAGATGTGCCGCAGCAAGGATTGCCGCGGGAAGAGGTACTGAAAAATGCTCCTGAGCACCAAGATGGACAAATTAAGGTACCAAACATTATGGGGAAGGAGGATTAAAACGTGAGTTTATTTGATTATAAAGTTGCAGATTTACATGAGTTAATACATAAAAAAGAGCTTAAAGTGACTGACCTAGTTGATGAATCGTATAAGAGGATTGGCGAAGTCGAGGACAAGGTTCAGGCTTTTTTAACGTTGGATGAAGAACGAGCCAGAGAAACGGCAAAGGCATTTGATGAAAAGATAAACTCGAGTGAAGAAAAGGGATTATTATTCGGAATGCCGATGGGTGTGAAGGATAACATCGTGACAAAAGGTTTACGAACAACCTGTGCGAGTAAAATTCTTGAAAACTTCGACCCAATTTATGATGCAACCGTCGTGCAAAAGCTGCAGCAGGCAGAGACGGTGACAATTGGGAAGCTAAACATGGACGAGTTTGCCATGGGATCATCGAATGAAAACTCTGCTTTTAAAAAGACCCGCAATCCGTGGGATCTTGATCGGGTGCCAGGGGGTTCTTCAGGTGGTTCAGCAGCTTCTGTAGCGGCTGGAGAAGTATTATTTTCACTAGGATCTGATACCGGGGGTTCGATTCGCCAGCCCGCTTCGTTCTGCGGTGTTGTCGGCATGAAGCCAACCTATGGCCGTGTTTCCAGGTTCGGTCTTGTTGCTTTTGCATCATCCCTTGATCAGATTGGACCAATTACGAGAACCGTTGAAGACAATGCCTATCTATTGCAGGCAATCTCGGGACTTGACCCAATGGATTCGACTTCAGCGAATGTGGCTGTTCCAAACTTTGCGGCAGCCCTAACAGGCGACGTTAAAGGTCTCAAAATTGCTGTGCCAAAAGAATATCTTGGCGAAGGTGTCAACGAAGCAGCTCGTCAATCGATCTTAGATGCATTAAAGGTGCTTGAAGGTCTTGGAGCAGTTTGGGAAGAGGTATCACTGCCGCACTCCAAATACGCTCTAGCAGCCTATTACTTATTGTCATCATCGGAAGCGTCAGCGAACTTATCCCGTTTTGATGGTGTGCGCTACGGTTACCGGACACCAGATCCAGAAAGTTTAATCGATTTATACAAAAAGTCCCGTGCGGAAGGCTTCGGCGATGAAGTAAAACGCCGGATTATGCTCGGCACGTTTGCGCTAAGCTCTGGCTACTATGATGCTTATTATAAAAAAGCACAGCAGGTTCGGACATTGATTAAAAAGGACTTTGAAGATGTGTTTGCCAAATATGATGTGATTGTTGGCCCAACAACACCAACAGCTGCTTTTAAAATTGGCGAAAATATTGAAGATCCGTTAACGATGTACGCAAATGATATTTTAACCATTCCTTTGAATCTAGCGGGCTTACCGGGAATCTCAGTTCCATGCGGCTTTGACGCTGGTCTGCCGTTAGGATTACAAGTGATTGGCAAGTATTTTGATGAAGCAGCCATTTACCGTGTTGCCCATGCGTTTGAGCAAGCAACAGACTTTCATAAACAAATGCCGAAATTGTAGGGGGTGAAAACAATGGAATTTGAAACAGTGATTGGACTTGAAGTCCATGTTGAATTAAAAACAGAATCAAAAATCTTTTCAGCGAGCCCAAACCATTTTGGAGCTGAGCCGAATACGAATACGAGTGTCATTGATTTAGGATATCCAGGGGTATTGCCTGTCCTAAATAAAAAGGCAGTTGAGTTCGGTATGAAGGCAGCGATGGCGTTAAACTGTGAAGTTGCCACACATACGAAATTTGACCGCAAGAATTATTTTTATCCGGATAATCCAAAGGCCTATCAAATCTCGCAATTTGACAAGCCGATAGGCGAGCATGGCTGGATTGAGATTGAGGTTAACGGCTATACGAAACGAATTGGCATCACAAGAATTCATTTGGAAGAGGATGCCGGAAAGCTGAACCACGGCAAGGGTTATTCATTGGTTGACTATAACCGCCAGGGTACACCGCTAGTGGAAATCGTTTCTGAACCGGATATCCGTACCCCTGATGAAGCGTATGCTTATCTTGAAAAATTAAAGTCCATCATTCAATATACAGGTGTTTCCGATTGTAAAATGGAAGAAGGATCACTCCGTTGTGACGCCAATATTTCGATTCGTCCGGTAGGACAAGAGGAATTTGGAACGAAAACGGAATTGAAAAACTTGAACTCCTTCAACTTTGTTCGTAAAGGTCTTGAGTACGAAGAGAAACGTCAACGAGAAGTCGTTTCTGCTGGTGGGGAAATTGATCAGGAAACACGACGTTTTGACGAATCGACTGGGGCAACTTTGCTTATGAGGGTTAAAGAAGGTTCGGACGATTACCGTTACTTCCCTGAACCAGACTTACTCGATATATTTATTGACGAGGACTGGAAAGCGCGAATTCGTGCCGAAATCCCTGAGCTTCCTGATGAGCGGCAAAAGCGCTATGTGGAAGAACTCGGATTACCTGTTTATGATGCTAAGGTATTAACGGTTACAAAAGAAATGGCTGATTTCTTTGAAGCAACCGTGGCCGGTGGTGCCGATGCGAAGCTGGCTTCAAACTGGATCATGGGAGATGTTTCTGCCTATTTAAATGCCGAGTCAAAGGAACTTGAGCAGGTTGCTTTAACGCCGGAGGGCTTAGCGGGAATGATTAAGCTGATTGAGAACGGTACGATTTCATCAAAAATCGCAAAAACAGTTTTCCAAGAGTTAATCGAAAACGGCGGCGATGCCGAGAAAATCGTGAAGGACAAAGGGCTCGTGCAAATTTCTGATGAGGGAACACTTCTCAAAATTATTGCAGAGGTTCTCGATAAGAACCCGCAATCGATTGAGGACTTCAAAGCTGGAAAAAATAAAGCAGTTGGATTCCTTGTTGGACAATTGATGAAAGCTACTAAAGGACAAGCAAATCCACAAATGGTTAATAAATTGTTGCAGCAGGAATTACAAAAACAGTAAAAACGTGCGCTGGCAGACTCTCCGTCTGCCAGCTGTTTTTGTGAGAAAAAAGTCGAGCGGTTTTCGACAATCTTTTTTTCAATTTCCCGGGAAAAAGTAAAGAGTTATAAGTATTTGATCCATTGTTAATTAAACGTTTGTTTGATAATGAAATATGGGAATACTTGTCGAAGTGTGTATTATTAGCGGTAAAAAGCAGTTTTTCGTCATAGATTACTGATAAAAATATAAAAGCGGCCCTAGTAATCGACAGTATTCTCACTCATTTTGAAGAGTAATTCCTTTATTCATAAGCTTTGTAACCATTTTAATCAAACATTTGATTGGTTTATTTTTTCTTAACTAATCGTTTGATTAAAAGTGGTAATTACGTTGAAAATACGGTCTTTTCTTACTAAATGTCCGAAGAAATTTGTTGAATAAACAGGACACCTGCCGTTTTAAAGACAGCATAATGATCAGAGCTAAATTCTGTTTCTTCCCAGCCAAGCGATTTGTAAAAAACACGAAAAACGGTCGGATTTCATTCAAATCCGACCGTTTCCACTACACTATTCCTGTTTTAATAAACGAACACTCTCATCAAATTCTTTCTCAATCACTTCATTTTTCTTATAAGTAATTAAGCTGACTACAACCGCAAAAAGCAGGTTGAGAACGAACCCCGGTACGATTTCATAAAGTGATTCACCAAAAAAAACTTTACCAAGGTCTCCATTTTTCCAAACGATGACTGTAACGGCTCCGACAATCATGCCAAACAAGGCACCTTGGTTTGTAATCTTTTTCCAGAATAGGCTTAACAGAATAACAGGACCAAAGGCAGCTCCAAATCCGGCCCATGCATAAGCAACAAGGTCTAAAATGGTACTATTTTGCTTGAAAGCAAGTGCTGCTGCGACAACAGCAACGAGAAGGACAGCCATTCTTCCTAAGAAAACAAGATGCTTATCCTTAGCCTCTTTGTTCATGACGACTTTGTATAAATCTTCAACAAGCGCACTCGAGGTTACGATTAACTGGGAAGAAATCGTACTCATAATCGCCGCTAGAATTGCAGCCAATGCAAATCCTGCAAAAATAGGATGGAATAAAATTTGGCTTAATGCAATAAATACTGTTTCAGGATTTTCTAAAACATGCTGAGGGTTATTATGAAAATATGCGATACCAATTAATCCGGTAAAGATGGTACCGATAAGCGAGATAATCATCCAGCCCATGCCAATCCGGCGGGCACTCTTCGTTTCTTTTATCGTTTTGATAGCCATAAAGCGGACGATAATATGTGGTTGTCCAAAATAGCCAAGGCCCCAGGCCATCGCTGAGATGATTCCAATCCCTGTTGTCCCTTTTAATAAGTCTAATCTTGTAGGATCAATTGCACGAACTGTATCAAACGTTTCTGCTGGACCGCCAGTACTAAAGATTCCAATGGCTGGTACAAGTAGTAGAGCAATCAGCATCATTAGGCCTTGGATAAAGTCGGTATAGCTAACTGCCAGAAACCCGCCGAATAAGGTGTAGGCAACAACAACACTGCCCACGATAAACAGGCCAGTATGGTAGCTTGTTCCGAATGAACTTTCAAAAAAGACCGCTCCTGAAACCATCCCCGAGGAAACATAGAAAGTAAAGAATAGAAGAATAACTATACCTGAAACGATTCGGAGTAGTTTGGTTTTGTCTTTAAAACGGTTCTCAAGATAGCTTGGTATGGTAATTGAATCGTTGGCAACCTGAGTGTATGAGCGAAGGCGTGGTGCAACCAAAAGCCAGTTTAGGTAAGCCCCAATTGTTAGGCCAATGGCAATCCATGCGTCGGCTAAACCGGTTACATAAATACCCCCAGGTAACCCCATCAAAAGCCAACCGCTCATGTCAGCGGCGCCAGCACTCAAGGCGGTTACAGCAGGCCCTAACGACCTCCCCCCAAGCATGTAATCCGTCAGATTGCTCGTTTTTCGGTAGGAATACCAGCCGATGAATAACATCATCGCAATGTAGACTCCAATCGAAACCAGCTGCAGTGAAACATTGGACATATATTTACCCCCTTTATTATCAATAGAAAATAATATAAATAATATTTTCTATATATGAAATATTCTATCAACTCCGTAGTTCTATTTCCAGTGTAAAAATATTGCTTTTTCAAAATAGGAAAGAATGCTTGTACAATAATAACGAAAAATAAATAAAGCAGTTCTTTTGTAACGTGTGGTGGAAACGATTATCATAAAAGAAAATGGAAGGGGTGCAGTGTAGATGGGGTTGAATGCTTGGTTTCAAAAAGGTTTGACTGCGGACGAGTATATTAACTTGATGAAGCAAAATAAAGAGGAAATGCTTTCAATTTATGAGAAGTTTTCTTTGAGTGCTGAAGATAAAAGCAAGTTGGAGGCTGTCAGGGCTAAAAACTTGCGTGCGATTGTACTGACAGAGGATTGGTGCGGCGATGCGTTGCTGAACAACCCGATATTAATGAGGGTAGCTGAGGCGGCGGGAATCGAACTGCGATTTGTTCTCCGTGACCAAAATCTCGAGTTAATGGATCAATACTTAACGAATGGCACGTCACGAGCGATTCCTATCTTCATTTTTATAAATGAAGAAGGTAGTGAAGTGGCAGTTTGGGGTCCTCGCGCAGCTGAAATGCAGGCGCTTGTGATGGAAAGACGGGCGGCCCTGCCGGATAAAGAAGCTGAAGATTTTCAGGAGAAGCAAATGGAAGTGTATAAGCAGCTTCGGGCGGAGTATCTGGTGGACTCGAACATTTGGCAAACGGTTGCGAACAGTATTATTGCTGCGCTAGTAAAATAAAAAAATCCTCGGTGGTGGTTCCACCGGGGATTTTTAGAATCCGCTATTTTTTGGCGGGATTCTATCATTTATCAAGTTTTTATCATTGA
The DNA here is from genome assembly GCF_000307875.1 of Neobacillus bataviensis LMG 21833. Lineage (GTDB taxonomy): Bacteria > Bacillota > Bacilli > Bacillales > Cytobacillaceae > Neobacillus > Neobacillus bataviensis. Next base: position 5,410 of record NZ_AJLS01000005.1, on the reverse strand, counting down.
TTTTCGGTTCGATGCCAAGGATGAAGTTGCGAATGTTGGAGCGGTGCAAAAAGATTAAAAATAACGAGAATAATAAAAAGATAAGTTCTAATTCAAGGCTGGGAGAAATAAATGCATAGACAAGCATACTCAGGCCGACTGAGATGGAGCCGAAAAATACATATTTTGATAAAAAGATGACCAAAAAGAAGGTTACATAAGCAATGATGAGCAATGGTAAGTTTGCCATTAAAAGTGCGCCTGCGGTTGTAGCAATTGCTTTACCGCCCCTGAAACCTGCAAAAATCGGGAAGCAATGGCCAACAACTGCCATTAGTCCAAAATAAAGCGGCTCCGCATTAAGGTGAAAATGGATTGGCAAGTACGTTGCCAAGGCTCCTTTGGCTAAGTCGATAATGAGGACGAAGATGGCTGATTTTTTACCAAGTACCCTCAAGGTGTTGGTTGCACCAGGATTTTTGCTGCCGTGGTCGCGAATATCGACACCAAAGACTAATTTGCCCACAATCAGGGCAGTGGGAACGCTTCCGATTAAATAGGAAGCAAGGAGCAGCAACCAAAACATATGAATGACTCCCTTCTAACTATTTTCTTTTACACTACTATTCTATCATAAGTAATTGGTATTATTATGGTGGATTTCCATTACCCGGAAATGCATTATTATATATTTATATTGGGATTATGGACTAATAGAATACTCTTTTTGGACGTGCAGGCTTGTTCTTGCGCGTTTTTTGGTTTGGAAAAGGGGCGGAGCGCCACAAAAACGAATAAGAATGGACAAGTAATATGATAAATATACATTTATAGCTTAAGATTAGTATTATCTTGGCTCTGCTCACACCGCCTTATTGGCAAGGATTGGTACTCTGAAATAGTTTCTATAGAAAACGGTGGAGTGGAATACTATATTCGTTTTGTTAATGAAAAAGATTAATTAAACTTTTTAGAAAAAGTGTAGGGGTTCGGCGAAAACGAATCGTCTATTCATGTGTAAGGTAAAAAGAAAGGGGGAGAGAACGATTAGCGACACTGTGTTAATTCAAAAAGTGCTGGAAGGCAATGATCATGCCTTTCGTCTTTTGGTTGAGAAGTACCGCAATGATGTGTTCCGGACTGTCTTTGCTGTTCTTCGCGATCAAAAGGAAGCGGAAGACGCGGCACAGGAAGTGTTTATGAAAATTTACACCTCTCTCCCCAAATATGAAGGTCAAGGGTTTAAAACGTGGATGACACGCATTGCTGTTAACCATGCGATAGATGTAAAACGAAAGCAGGTAAGAAGAAGAGAGGAAGTTGTGGATGCGCTCGAGCAGGCAGCATTAGCAACGCCGAGGGATAGTATAGAGAAGGAAATTATCGAGCAGGATCGGCGCCGGCTGGTTCGAAGTAAGCTAAATGAAGTGCCTGAGAATTACCGCGAAGTAATTTATGGGTTCTACATAGCAGAGAAAAGCTATCAGCAAATGGCGCAGGAACAAAATGTCCAGGTCAAGACGATCGAAACCAAGCTGTACCGGGCGCGAAGCTGGATGAAAAAGAATTGGAAGGAGGACGATTTTTCATGAAGCATTATAGTTACGATGAATGGATGCAATATGTGAAGGACGAAATCAACGACACAGACCGTGAGCAGCTAGAAAATCACTTATATACATGCGACAAATGTCTAGAGAACTACTTGGAAGCAGTCTCAGCCAATGAAACATCCCTTCCAGCTCTATCAAATGAAAGCAGCTTCACAGACCAAGTAATGGCAATGCTGGTACCTTCGGTGGTGCCTGACACCATTAACAACACGGTTGACGGGAAAAAGCCTTTTTATCAGCAGGTGGTGTTTCATTATTTTTTGGCGGCGGTGGCGACGATTCTTCTGATGTTTTCGGGGGCGTTTCAATCGCTCGCTACTTATGCGAGTTCGTTAGAAAGTCCGCAGCACGTACAGGAAAAGAAGTCTTCGGTGACGGAAGGTGTTATTAATAAAACTTTTGCATGGATGGATTCATTAGAAAAAAAGGAGGCAGATAAGAAATGAAAAATTCCTCGAAGGCTTTAACATTATCGCTTTTTCCCGGCCTCGGTCATATTTATTTCGGCAACATGTTTCGCGGGGTGCTGTATCTACTATCGGTTATTGGCTTGGCATTTGTAACGGTGATCTCTTTATTCTCGTACAATCATAATGGAGAAGTGGCCATCCTGGCCTTTATGGCAGGTATCTTCATTTATTTGATTAGCTTTATAGATATGGGTGTACAGATTTCAAAACAAAAGAAAGCTCTAACGGAAACGAATCCTGAATACCGGAATTCCAAGGGAAGCCAGGACTCAGAACGCTTTTACACCATCGTCTTATCGTTTATCCCTGGACTTGGCCATTTTCAACTTGGCTTAATGAACCGGGGCTTAACCTTATTAGCCACCTTTTTTGGCCTTGGTGCCATGATTATTTTTATCACGGCACTTTCCAGCCGTTCAGAATTTTTAATCTTTTTGGCGGCACTCCCGATCATTTGGGTATATGGATTTTTTGACGCCGTGCAGCAGGTCAATAAAAAGCAGCGCGGTGAGGAATTAATTGACCGGACAATTTATGAAGATTTTGAATTACGCCGGGAGGACGGCAAGAAAAGCAAGGCCATCGCAACGTTTCTCTCGATTTTCCCTGGCGCCGGCCATTTGTATCTAGGTTTGCAACGCCGCGGCATTCAACTGATGGCTGCGTTCTTGTTTTCGGTTTATATCTTAGATGTTTTACGCCTTGGCATTTTCTTATTCCTCATCCCGATTATCTGGTTTTACAGCTTTTTTGACGCAATGCAAAAGGTGTCTAGGTACGGTGAAGAGGAAATTGAAGATGTCCCGATTATCGCCTATTTCCTTAATCATCAAAAATGGGTCGGTATTGGATTACTACTAATGGGGGTTTACTATTTGGTCATGAATGTCCTGCTTCCGGCATTTTCACCGTTGTTACGACGATTAATCAATGTCGATGTCATGTATTGGGTTCAGGGCTACCTCCAAACCGGTCTTGTTTGTGTCTTATTGATTGGCGGCGGAATCAAGCTTTTATCAGGAAGTAAACGGAAAAGGGAGGTTAAGAACCATGAGTAAGTGGAAAAAAGGGTTGGCGGGGATAATCATTCTCGGAGCCGGTATTGGATTCCTTTTTAGAAAAAGAAAAGGAGGAGAAGAAGTATGAGAACCTGGCGTGTTGGCACTTTTTCGATGGGGGCATCACTTTTACTGCTAGGTGTATTCCTCTTTTTTTCGAAGTTTTTAGGATTAAATCTTGTTCAGGTAATGACGGCATGGTGGCCGCTTTTATTAATAGTTCTGGGTATTGAAATCCTTCTATATTTATTTTTGTCACGGCAGGAAAAGCCCATATTAAAATATGATTTTTTGAGTATTTTCTTTGTTGGCGTGATTGGAACGGTTGGGATTGTCTTTGCTGTTTTAAATACTACCGGGCTGATGGAAAAAGCTGAAGAGGTAATGGCTAGAGAGGAGCGTTCGTTTGAACTACCTGCTTTTTCTTACCAAATGGACGATAGCATTAAACGAGTGGTGGTTAGGACTGTCGGATATGATATGACGATTGAGGCGACAGAGGAGAAAGAAGTCTCGATGTTTGGCACGTACCGGGTGCAAGCGGCGAACAAAGAGAAGCTGCTGAAAAGTGCGGATGATATCATTGCAGCAACGAAAAAGGGAGATACACTTTATTTAAATGTAAAGACGCTGCCGAACGAGATTGGCCCGTTTGATTCGCAGGGAAGTCTAGCAGGAACGATTCTTGTGCCGAAGGATGTAAAACTTGAGGTGATCGGAAATGGTAATTCGCTAACCTTAAAACCGCGGACACTCGCAAACGACTGGAATATTGAGAGTGCGTCATCGATTATCGTGGATGCTGCAGAAAACAGTAATTTAAAGGTTTCTGCTGTTGGCGTTGAAAATGTAAGCGGGAAAGAAGGAGACTGGCAGGTATCAGAAAAAGAGAATCCGAAATATGGGACGAGAAAAAATGCTGTTTATCAATCAGGTGAAGGTAAATACCAAATTCACATTGCGGGCGCCTATGATGTCAGCCTTAACACGAATCAATAAAAATCTTGGTTAATTTTTTGCAAATAAATAAAAAGACGTTATGATAGTATTCTGACGTTGGAGGAGATATTAATACAATGGCTTTGCAAGATATTTGTAAGCGATGAAGATAATTGGTAGAATATAGAATTGACAAAGCCATGTTATTTAAAAAATAGGATGATGATGATGAAAAGAGCAAGACTTATTTACAATCCTACATCAGGACGAGAAGTTCTGAAGCGGAATCTGCCGGAAATTCTTGGAAAATTAGAGATTGCCGGATATGAAGCATCTTGTCATGCGACAACAGGTGCTGGTGATGCAACGGCTGCAGCGCGGTTAGCGGTCGAGCGTCAGTATGATGTCGTCATTGCAGCCGGCGGCGATGGAACGATTCATGAGGTCGTAAATGGCCTTGCAGAGCAGGAGTATCGTCCAAAGTTAGGGATTATTCCAGCGGGTACAACCAATGATTTTGCAAGAGCTCTTCATATTCCAAGGGATGTTGGATCTGCAGTGGATATTATCACGAATGGGGAATTAATTCCCGTCGATATTGGCCGGATTAATGATCGTTACTTTATTAATATTGCCGGCGGTGGCAAAATTACTGAGATTACATACGAGGTACCCAGCAAATTAAAGACGATGCTCGGTCAACTTGCCTACTACTTAAAAGGGATGGAAATGCTTCCTGCATTTAAAGCTTCTGATTTAAAGATTGAATATGATGGAAAGCTGTTTGAAGGAGAAGCAATGATGTTTTTAGTGGGGCTGACTAATTCGATTGGCGGATTTGAAAAGCTCGCACCTGATAGTTCCATAAACGATGGATTGTTTTCCTTGTTAATTCTGAAAAAAGTAAATCTTGCCGAGTTTGTCCGGATTGCCACTTTAGCGATTCGCGGTGAACATGTGAATGACCCGAATGTGCTCTACACACAGGCAAACAGGATTAAGGTATATTCAGATGAAAAAGTACAGTTGAACTTAGATGGCGAATTTGGCGGCTTGCTGCCTGCCGAATTTGAAAACCTGTACCGCCATTTAGAGGTATTCGTACCCCTGGAGAATATTCGCCCGAATGACCGACCGACCGATTGGGTATCGGGGAAGAGATATAGCTAGTTGAAGTTCGCTCCTATGGGGCGGGCTTTTTTCATAGAATGTTTTATTTAATTTAAAGGCTCTTTTATATTTCACTGCATTTGAAAAATAAACGGCAAAATTCCGTTTAAATTGGGAAATACCCATATTTCCTTGATAATAAAGGAAGTTTTTCCGCTTATATTGGTCTTCTGTCAAGAAA
>NZ_AJLS01000004.1 GCF_000307875.1 Neobacillus bataviensis LMG 21833 | reverse complement strand
CTTGCTTTTCCATTTCAATACTAGAGAATCGCTAGAGTAGCTTGCAATGCACTGGATTCTTTGTTTGATTTGTTTTTTTGTCCCACCTATACCTGGAGCAATCTGTTTAAGGGTACGATCATATTTTTTATCTGCAAAACGAATAAGGGTATGCCCATATTCAATATATCCGCTCTCATCCAAGAGATTTAAAACGGAAGCATCACAAGCCAATTCCCGATCCATTCGAATCCTTTTTAAGGCATACCAGATGAATGGGTTAAACCAATAAATAATACGAACCAGCCACATGACGTAATTCACGAACAGATCTTTGCTTTTATGATGGTGCAGTTCGTGCAAAAACACGCATTTTAATTCATTTAACGAGAATGCTTCTCGCGTTTTGCTTGGTAAAAAAATATAGGGCCGAAAAATCCCGAACGTGATCGGCGAGGTAATAAGAGAGGTCTCCCGGAGCCTTATGTCTTTTTTCACCCCAACCATCTCTTTGCACGCTTCTAAAAGTTGATTTAGCTTTTGGTCATGAACAGCCGCAGCTGACTTTTTGATTCGATAGATTTGATAGTTTGAGTAAACAGCAGCCCCAACAAAAAGAATGACTCCAATGACCCAAACTATAAAAAATGTATGGTAGACGAAATCGGGCGTTGACTTGTTTACAGATACCGTGAAATCATGTAATAAATCGCTGTTTGACGCCTGAAAGGCATCCACTCCATTAATCCTTTCACTCTTCGAAGTCATGTCTCTTTGAAAAAATAGCAAGCTTTTAAAATACTGAATTCCTTCTCCAAGGTAAAAATAATTCCAAGGTAAAAAGGTAGCAAGGATTGGAATGCAAAGAAAATACCAAATATGGTACTGTGCTTTCACCGTCATATGATTGTTTAAGAGCTTTTTGATTAATAGAATGATGAAAATAAGGAGGGATACCACGATTGTACTAACTAAAATCCGCAGCAGCATGGTATCCATTATTTTTCCCCTTTCTTGTCTCTCATGGATAATATTTTCTTTAATTCCGAAATATCTTCATTCGATAACTTATCATTTTCAATAAAATTTAATATCATTGAATTTAACGTGCCGCCGAAAAACTGCTGCAGAAAGGATTTACTTTTTTGCTCAACATATTCATGCTTTTCAACCAGGGAAGTATAAGTAAACACTCGGCCATCTTTTCTTACGTGCAAGGCCTTTTTCTTAACTAGGCGCGCCAGCATGGTGTGAATGGTATTTGGCTTCCAATCACTCTTACTCGATAATTTCTCCACTACCTCAGGAGTCGAAATCGGCTCAAAGTTCCATATAACCTTCATCACTTCATATTCTGCTTCCGATATTTGTGGAATCTCCTTCATGATCCCCCTCCTACTTTTACAACTGTAGTATTTATTATAGCAAGACGGTCCAAAAACATAAAGAAATAGTCGTGACTTTAGCCTATGGTAAATAATCCCCTTTGCATGCTGAATTTGTTACAAATTCCTCTTTGTTTTCTTTCAGTATTAATTGACATAAGATTCTCCCATACATTTCTCACTTAAAAATTCAACAGAATTGCCCACTTCCTTCTTTCACTAAACTCCCTTTACTTCAACAAGCAAAAGCATTACCATTTTTATGGTATTGCTTTTGCTAAACTAATATGGGATTTACTAATAATTATCAACGACTCCTCCTAGTGAAGATGCCTTAATGATAGGATTTTTCATGATTTCTGCAATTTCATCCTTTGTGCCATAAATGACAACTCCTAATATTTCTACATCATCTATTTTTATATTTTTCATCGTGTTATAGGCATTCTTGTGTTCTCGGAAGGCACTCGTTTTTAATAACTTCAGAAAATTATTATATTCATATTCCAAATCAGTGTTGGAAGTAAAAGGAGTCCTTGTAGAAAACCCCAAGGCTCCATTCTCCCTAATAAACGTTGCGGACCAATCGTATTCTTTCGCCTCTTGTTGAAATGTCCTTAATTGGCTATTGTTGTATGTGTTCACCCAAAACCAAGTTTAATAATATTCTATCTAATTTATTTGATAGAATATCAAACCAAGGTAAAGGATGAAACTAAAAGAGTCCAATTCTTTAACCGAAATCGGACTCTGAACTACTTTTATTTCATTACCACAAAGATTGAATCCAGTTTATCCTCATTTACAAAATAACCCAGGTTAACATTCACCGTATGTTCAGGCTGGATACTGCCAAAATTGTAATAGCTTTTTCCGTTTCCGTGAGGATCTAGATAATCAACTTCGCTCGTCATCATACTTTGTTCGTCCATTCCAACCTTCCAAGCATAGTTCATGTATTATGTTGGTGAGATTACGGAATGTCCAAAGGCTCGATCCAATACATTTAAAATTATGTATTATTAAATACTAGTAGTCATTGGCTTGTTGTTGGCTCAAAAAGAAAAGTAAAATTTGAAGCTGAATAATAATTCTTTGCACATCTCTTACTTTAATAGTCTTCAATCTATGGAATTTCCATTCGTACAACTCCTAAAAAGGGAAGGAAAAAAGCACCACAGTTGCAGTACATGTATAAAACTTTGGATGATTTGGCGTTGTGTACGTTCGGTCGTATCGTTCATAGTACACATCCTTATATTTTTGCTATTTCAGTTAGATGTCTCGGTATTCAAAACTTTTTGCCGGACATAATCAAGATGTAAAAACATTTGATGAAATGCCTCAAAGGGATCCCTTTTTACCAAAGCATTGTAAATAGCAATATGGTGCTCAAGGGTTCGTTGACGTTCACGGACTTTTACTATACTGTTTGTTTTGAGTAAAGTGACAATTAAAGAATCAATCAATCCTTCCACCACTGGATTATTCGCACTTAACGCAATAATGCGGTGAAATTCAATATCTGCTCCCCAGTAATTATTGTCCTTGCTGCTCTCAATGACATCGATGGTTTGTTTTAACCTCTCTAGGTCTTCATCACATATTTTTTCAGCAGCAATGGTAATTAACCCCAACTCCAAAGCCATCCGTGCTTCAATCATGGCTTGTAAGTTATCGGAAGCCAGTGCTAACATGGCTGAAAAGGGATGACTGCTGACTTTATTGTTAAAAAAAGTTCCTTCACGGGTTTTCCGTGTAATAATGCCCAATGATTCAAGAGAGCTAAGTGCTTCACGTAAGACAGGACGGCTGACATTTAATATTTCCATCAATTCCATTTCCGTAGGAAGCTTATCTCCCGGTTTCATTTGGCCGCTGATCAATAGTTGGGTGATATTTTCCACTACCTGCTTGGACAATGTATTACGAGTCACGGTCCCAACTGTAATTTTTTTAGGAGAATGATCCATTATTGGCCCCCTTGGATTTAATCTGACAGCTTTATTATAATATATCCCGCGACTTTTGTACCATTATAAAAAAAACGCTGCAGAACAACTGCAACGTTACGTTTCTATGCATTTTAAGTTAACGGCTAACCTCAGCATTCGCTAATTTTTCATAGTATTTTAAAAGACTGCTATGATCTTCAAACTCATGGCCATCGGTTTTTAAGGCATACATCATTTCAAGAACCGCCGCTGTTAATGGTGTTGGAGCCCCAACTTCATGGCTGGTCTTTAGTGCATTCGTTAAATCCTTCATGTGCAAATTTATACGGAAGCCCGGTTTAAAATTTCGATCGAGCATCATCGGTGCTTTTGCGTCTAAAACGGTGCTTCCAGCCAAACCGCCGCGGATTGCCTGGTAAACTGCTTCAGGGTTCACACCCGCTTTTTGCGCTAACACAAATGCTTCAGAGACCGCAGCGATATTTAAGGCAACAATCACTTGATTGGCAAGCTTGGTAACGTTACCGGCGCCGATTTCCCCAACGTGGACAACCGATCCGGCCATAACAGCCAGTACATCTTTCACTTCGTCAAAGGCTTCTTTCTTGCCGCCGACCATTACGGAGATGGTTCCATCAATGGCCTTAGGCTCCCCGCCGCTGACAGGAGCGTCAAGCATTTCGACTCCTTGTTCGACCAATGCCCTATACACTTCCTGAGAAGCACCTGGTGCAATCGAACTCATGTCCACATAAATTAATCCTTCATGTGCACCTTCAATCAGTCCATTTTCGCCTAAAGCGACTTCCTTCACGTTCGGAGAATTAGGCAGCATCGTAATGACAATATCTGACTTTTCCGCAATGGCTTTAGGAGTATATTCTACTTCTGCACCCAATTCCCGAAGTTCGTTCGCAGCGTCTTGATTAAAACCGCTGACAATTAGTGGATAGCCGGCTTTGATAAGGTTTTTGCTCATAGGCTTACCCATAATTCCAAGTCCGATAAATCCGATTTTCTTCATATTATTTCTACTCCTTTATATTTCTATTTTTCTAGTAATCCAGCTTCTTCCATTGAGCTTCTTAGTGTCTCTAATAATTCCCCTTTACTGCTCTGGACAGGTTTGACACAGTCGCCAACCTCTAATCCGAGTAAATTCGCCATATCCTTTGTGGCAACAGGGAAGGTCGTTTTATCCTGGGCAATACGAACGGGATTTAACGTGAATTGTGCCTCTAATGCTCCCTTCAAATCGCCTTTCGTATATTTGTTGTAAATCGACGTAACCAGCGGGCCAAACATATTGGCGGTTGAACAAACACTGCCGACTGTCCCTATGCACAATCCCGGAAAAACAAGGGTATCTTTACCGGCCATTACTTTAAAATTCAGATCCCTTGTACAGCGGACCAATTCACTAAGCATCGTAAAATCTCCGCTGGAATCCTTGATACCCACAATATTGTCAACATCCCTGGCCAATTTCTCAGCCAATTTCACAGAAATGTTGTAACCCACCCGGCCTGGGTTATTGTAAAGCAATACTGCTGTGTTTGGAACGTTGTCTGCTACTGCCTTAAAATGATCATACAATTCATCAAAGGTCGGCTTCAAAAACATCGGCTGGAGAATCGAAATCCCATCAGCTCCCATCGCCTCCGCCTTTTTAGCCAAACGAACGGCCTGTTTTGTTCGAATCGCCCCAATCCCGAAATAAACGGGAACCCGGCCTTTTGCCTGGTCGATGATTGCTTCAAAAGCAGTAAGCATTTCTTGCTCTTCAAACGCATAAAATTCGCCGTTACTTCCGAAAGCTAAGATCCCGTGGACCCCATCTTCAATCACATGGTCCACCATAAAACGCAGCTTAGCTTCATCGATATTTTCATTTTTGTCGATCGGAGTGATGATGGGAACAATAATCCCTTTAATTTGGTCAATATTCATCATAATCGGATCTCTCCCATAAATTTTACTAGTAATCTATCATTTAATTGTATATTTGTCTTACAAATAATTCATTAGGCAAATTCACAAGAAATCCTGTCATTTTTCACAAATCAAAGTCAGTTTTTGTAAATATCAAACAAATTGCACCAAATTCAACACAAACCGCCTCTAGTTTAAGAGCAGCGAATGTGTTGGCTTTATATCTTCAACACCCTGCAAATATTTTCTGAAGCGAAAGCTAAATTATCACGACCGGATTCAAGAGCCTCCTCGAGTGAGGTAACCCCTTTTAAGATACCAATAATTGCATTAAATCCATGATGATGTAAAACGTCAACATCCTTGCCAATTCTTCCGGCAAAAGCAATTACAGGAACCGAATGTTTCTTGGCAATCGCAGCCACTCCGTAGGGCGTTTTACCGAACAAGGTCTGACCATCAATGCTGCCTTCCCCTGTAAAACAAAAGTCCGCTCCGATGATTTTCTCCTCAAGTCCTGTATACTCGATGACAAGTTCAATTCCCTTTTTTAGTCGGGCATTTAAGAACGCCATTAATCCTGCACCTAGTCCGCCAGCCGCTCCTGAACCTTCAATTTGGGTAATATCTAGCTGCAGATGCGTCTTAATCACTTCTGCAAAATGAGCTAAATTTTGGTCAAGGAGGTTCACCATTTCCGGGTTTGCCCCTTTTTGCGGGCCAAAAATAGCTGAGCACCCATTTTCACCAATTAAAGGATTGGTGACATCACACGCCACATCGATCTTTACCGTTTTAATCCGCTCATCCAATCCGCTTATGTCAATGGAATGCAATTGATCCAAAACGCCACCGCCAAATGGGAGTTCATCTCCATTTTGATTTTTAAAAGTAACCCCAAGTGCTTGCAACATTCCCATCCCGCCATCATTGGTAGCACTTCCCCCAATACCAATTAAAAAACGACTCACACCCTTATCGAGGGCATGCTTAATTAATTGACCCGTTCCATAGGTGGTCGTTAGCAGTGGATTGCGATCTTCGAGTTTAATAAGACCTAACCCGCTTGCACTTGCCATTTCAATCACAGCGGTTTTTCCTTCATCCAAAAGCCCGTATTCGGCTATGACTTCTTTTCCTAATGGTCCGATTACTTTTGTTTTGATGATTTCTCCGTTTGAGAAACTCACAAGCGATTCTACCGTACCTTCCCCTCCATCTGCCATAGGAACAATCACGCATTCTGCATGGGGAAAAACCTTTTTGATACCTTTTTCCATTTCTAGGGCAGCATTCTTCGCCGTCATACTTTCCTTAAATGAATCTGGCGCTAGCACAAATTTCATCATGATCTGTCCTTTTCCTCGATTTCTTGATTAAACAATGGGGGGTGACGTTTTAGTCACCCCAATTTTTTTATCGAACAAGACACGGACGCTTGTTATCGAATTTCCAGCCTGGAATTAAATATTGCATTCCTGCGGCATCATCACGGGAACCTAATCCCATGTTGTTATATAGCTCGTTCGCTATTAAAATTTGATCCATATCCACTTCAATCCCCAATCCTGGCTTATTAGGAATCGTGAGATAACCATCCACAATCTTATACGGGTCTTTGGTTAAATGTTCTACGCCTTCCTGCCAAATCCAGTGTGTATCAATAGCAGTAATATTACCGGGAGCAGCCGCTGCTACATGTGTGAACATGGCAAGTGAAATATCAAAGTGGTTATTAGAGTGTGAACCCCACGTTAAACCAAATTCATTACACATTTGGGCTACACGCACAGACCCCTGCATCGTCCAGAAGTGCGGATCAGCAAGCGGGATGTTCACGGAATGCAGGGCGATGGTATGAGACATTTGTCTCCAGTCTGTTGCAATCATATTGGTTGCGGTCGGAATTCCAGTTTGTTTTCTAAACTCCGCCATGATTTCACGGCCTGAATACCCGTTTTCTGCTCCGCATGGATCTTCTGCATAGGTCAAGATTCCATGCATATCTTTACATAACTCTACCGCTTCATTTAATGACCAAGCTCCGTTTGGATCCAATGTGATTCTAGCATCCGGGAATCTTTCTTTTAGAGCCTTAATCGCTTTAATTTCTTCCTTGCCTTCTAAAACGCCGCCTTTTAATTTAAAATCTGTAAATCCATAAAGCTTGTGAGATGCCTCGGCAAGCCTGACCACCGCTTCTGGTGTTAAGGCTTCTTCATGGCGGATCCGATACCATTCTTCTTCTGCATCCGGATTGCTGTAATACGGTATATCCGTCTTATTTCGATCTCCAATGTAGAACAAATAACCCAATGTCTTTACTTTTTCTCTCTGCTGCCCTTCCCCTAATAGCGCTGCAACCGGTACATTTAAATATTTTCCCAGTAAATCTAGTAAAGCCGCTTCAATCGCAGTTACAGCATGGATGGTGATTCGGAGATCAAAGGTCTGCAGACCGCGTCCTGTTACATCACGAGAAGCAAATGTTTCTCGTACTTTATTCAAGATGTTATGATAATGGCCGATTGATGAACCAACCACCAATTCCTTTGCATCTTCAAGTGTTTTACGAATTCCCTCACCGCCGGGAACTTCCCCGACACCAATATTTCCGCATGAATCCTTTAGGACAACAATATTCCTTGTAAAATAAGCACCATGGGCACCACTGAGATTAAGAAGCATGCTGTCACGACCAGCGACAGGGTAAACGTTCATTTCGGTTACGACGGGAGTGGTTTTTACTGTGTTTTGCACTGTTGACATGAAATTATCTCCAATCTAAATCTTCTTTTTACTTTCAAGTTTTCCTATTTCTTTAAAGAGTAATTGAATCTCTTATATCCAAAATTCATCGGGCAGTAATCCACTTATCCGTTACTGCCCGCCTATAAATCTTTTTAGAAAAATAGATTTAGTATTAATACACCGGCTAAGCCTATCAAACCGAGAGCCGTGGTGTAAGTTGTTCTGATCTTTATAGCTTCGCCTACAGATAAATTTAAGTATTCTTTAAACATCCAGAAACCTGGATCTGTAACATGTGAGAAAGCGATACTTCCGCAAGTGACTGCTAATGTCATCAATTCCATGCTGATACCTGATGCCTGAGCGATTGGCAGAACCACACCGGCTGCTGTCATAACAGCCACGGTTGCTGATCCAAGAGCAATACGTAAAAGAGCCGCGATTAACCATGCAAGGATAATCGGAGAAATACTCCAACCGCCTGTCATATCTTTAATGTAGTCGGCAATACCTCCATCAACCAATACTTGTTTAAAGGCACCGCCCGCTCCAATAACTAAGATAATCATGGCCATTGGTTTAACAGCATTTGAACATGATTGCATCACATCTTTAAGAGGACGGCCCACTCTTGGTCCTAGAAGCCACATAGCAAGTAATAGGGCAATCAATAGGGCCATATTGGAGGAACCAATGAAGTCCATTATATGTCTGAAACCATTTTCCTTCGGCAAAAATAATGTACAAACTGCATCAATTGCCATTAATAGGACTGGTACAATAGCAACAAAAATACTTACTCCAAAGCCCGGCATTTCTTCTTCTGTAAAAGTTTTGTTCGTAACAAGTCCTTCTGGTATTGCCGGATTAATTTTTTTGAAGAAAGGCACCCGAGTCCATGTTAATCCAATAAAAGCTGCCGCAGGTATGGCAATAATCAAACCGTAAAGAAGTGTTAAAGACATGTTCGCCTGAAAAACTCCAGCAACTGCAGCCGGTCCCGGATGCGGCGGAAGGAAACTATGGGCTGTTGATAATGCGATTGACATCGGTAAAGCTACATAAAGTAGATTTAATTTTGTTTGGCGAACAATAACAAACACAAGTGGAATGATTAATACGAATGCTACTTCATAGAACATCGTAACGCCGAGGATTAAAGATGCGATTAAGATAGCAACTTGAACCCGTTTTATTCCCAATTTGTCCATTAGTCTAGTAGCAATCCTTTGAGCGGCACCTGCATCTGCCATCAACGTGCCAATCATGGCTCCAAGTCCGACAATAATCGCCGTTCCTCCGAGCTGGCCTCCGAGACCACTAGAGATCGAACTCCAAATTTTGTCGAGCGGCATGCCTACTAAAAAACCAACAAATAAAGAAGTCAATAACAAAGAGATAAATCCATTCATTTTTAACGGAATCATTAAAACAAGCAAAAGGACAACTGCTAAAGCAACATACAATAAGGGCATGTATCTCTTCCTTTCCAGTAAGTAATTAGACTGCTTGGCTCCTTTCTGGCATTTGAACAAAGCATAAGTCTTCTTCATTTAACAAAATAAATAGGCCAAGGGACTACTCTACAATCATAACAACCTATAAACCTTCTTAAAAACCTTCTAGTAAACGTTTACATTTTTATTGTATAATTGTCTTACAAATAAATCATTAGTCAAATGAATAAAAAATATATTTAATTTTTTGTGCAAATAAAGTGTAATACTTTCATTTTATCAGGGAGGACATATGAAAATAAATAAAGTTTTAGCCCAAAAGATTGCTGATAAGGTAATGAGTGTTATTCCCTATAAAGTAAATATCATGGATGAAAATGGCTTAATTATTGGAAGCGGTGATAAAAAGCGGGTGGACACCATTCATAAGGGAGCCGTTTCTGCAATTGAACAAAGAACCATGGTAACCATCTACAAACCGGAAGGATCTTCAAAACCGGGCGTAAACATCCCCATCCATTTTCAAAATCAGACGATTGGGGTCATTGGCATAAGCGGTGATCCGCGGATTGTTGCACCCTTTGCAGAACTGGTCCGTGTAACAGCAGAGCTATTAATCGACCAGGAATTTTTATTCAAAGAAAGAAGAATAAAGGAACAAATGATGGAGGAATTTCTGTATCATTGGGTTTTTCGGAATAATGAGTATGATACAGCCTTTTTCAATAGTGCAGAGTCGATTGGGGTTAACCTGAAATTGGTTAGAAAAGCCGTCATCTTAAAAGGGAAATTACGTAAACAGCCATCTTTATTTGCTCAGGAATTTACTTTCAAACTTAATCAGGAAAGCCAACTTTTTATCGTTCCGGATACCAGTGATATTGTCCATCGGTTAGAGCCCCTTATTTCCCAAGACTCAAAAGTAGGAATCGGGGATCGTCATAAAATTATGGCGAAGTCATTTCAGGAAGCCAAAAGAGCGATTGAGATATCTGAAAGTTTGAAATTTGCACAGATTATTTGTGATTATCCACAATTAAAATTTATTGATTATTTAACAAATAAAAATGTAGCTTTTGATGAAATCATTCCTTTTTACGCGCAGCTGGACGAAAATCAAAAAGGACAGGAGTTATTAGAAACCCTTCTTTGCTTTATTGAAAACAGCGGCGATATGAACGCCATATCGTATAAGCTTCATATCCACCGGAACAGCTTAGCCTACCGGCTTCAAAGAATTGAAATCCTTACTAACAAGAACCCTAAAAAATTCATTGATTTATTTCAGCTCTTTACCGGATATGTGCTATATAAAATGAAGCATACCTCATCATGAAATACAGCCTTCACGTTCGGACGTGAAGGCTGTATTTCTTTCCCCTAATGAATAACCGAAATAATATTGAAGCCATGATAACTCTAAGAGGTTACGCCAGTTACAAAAAAGGCAGTTACTTAAGCAGCATAGCCAAAGACTTTATTCAGCTTGCGGCTGATTATTGGTCAGCAAAATTAGGAAATATTCATTAATCCTTGTATTAATTTTTCTGTTTGAAACAGAATAACTAACAATTAATAGGGAGGTGTTTTCTAATGAAACAGGATGAGAAAAGCTTTTCTTCGAAAACCCAAAATACCGTTTCAGTGAATGAACTTTATGAGGAAGCAAAAAGAAAAAACATTATGGATTGGGGAGAAATAGATACAGCAGAAAGCGTACTAAAAAAGAGCAATAAAAGCCCTGAATAAGGGCTTTTTCATATAGTTGTGTTCAGTATTGTTATACGTGTGCTTTAAACGGGGTGGATGGTAATGGAGATTATATTAATACTAACTGCACTACACATTCGACGTGTGTGGACTGTAATTGACAACACAAGGGATGTTGGTGGGTTTATCAACATACTTGTGACCGTTACACTTAGAACATCAGACTTGTTAAATTAAATCCCCAATTAGTTTAATAAGAAACATCAATAAACAAGGTGCCTTAATCATAAATGGATCAACTCTCCAAGAGTTTAATAAAGCAGGGGCTCGCAAATACTTTTGCACCTGTTAGCAACATTTGTTATTCTTTGTTATCTTTCCTCTTATCTATAATTGTAAAAGCACTTTTTAGTGTTGGACTAGTTTCAAAAATAACTTTAGATGCATCTAAGATGCTATTATTAAAAGGCTTGTCAAGCACAGCAGTAGCTCTCATAGTATCTGAGGATTTAACACTGTTATTAAATACTAAATTTTTAACATCAAATATAGATGTACTTGAAGAAACTAATTCACTTAAATCTTTTTGGTTACGTCGTTGATATGACTCAAGTTTGCTTATTTTTTCTTGTAATGATATTAGCTGTCCTTCCTGAATATTTTTATCTTTATAAAGCTCTTCTATTTCTTTTTTTAACTCCTGTATTAAATTTTCTTGCTCCACCTTTTCTTTATTTAAGTCATTTAGACTTTTTTTAGTTTCACGAATTGCGTTAACCATTTCATCAGCATTACCCGCTAATCTATTTAGAACTAACAGTTGATTATTAAGAAGTTGATTTTCCAATTCCAATGGATATCTTAGCTGATGATCCACCTCGCTCCATCCCTCTTCAAAAATTGTCCTTACTTGAATTTCGACTATGGTATCTTCTTTGGTAACATTAGTTTTTATTAAGTAGTGCCAAGATCGGTAAGCGGCAGGATGTTCTTTAAAAACATAATCCGTAGATTCTTTCAAAACCGGATCTATAATATCCCCACTTCGGATATATATTGTTGCAGTTTCAATAAGATTCCACTTATTTCTAATCATATGGTCAATGCTTAAAGCTTGATCTTTATATAAATGTAGTACCCTTATTCCTATTAAATCCGTTACTTCATTCAAATAGTTCTCTAATGTAATCGTGTATTGTTCATTACCTTCTTTTTGTTTTTCCCTTATCGTTTTTCTTATAATTTTATGGATTAAATGTTCAGGGTTTTTAATCCGCGAACGTACACTATGTGCATTGGGATTAGACCGTAAAATCTCAGAAATTGTAGAAGCAGTAGTTGTAAGAGTTGTAATTTGTTCTATGTAATGACTATATATCACTTCTAATTGTGCCCATTCCAAACCTGAACTTTCAAACTCTTCTAACTGCACATTATATTTTATAAGAAAATCTTCTTTATTAATTAGAGCCATATTTAATCCTCCCGTTACTATATACCACAACATTATACCGGAATTATCAAAAATTTTGGGTAATTTTTCTATTAAACATAAGTTAAATTATAAAAACTATTAGTAAAAACTGCTTTTTTCTGAAAATGTTTGTTTCTTAAACTGAACCATTAATTAAATGAGTAAAGTGCGTCTCCATTATTGTGGAAACAAAGTTAGTTGGGTAAGTGCACTATCTTCATATTAAGGATAAACTCCATTTGTTAAAATTTAAAACAAAAAAATAATGAATACCTGGTTATTTCCTTTGCTCTGATCGTTCTTTTTCATAACGTTTATTTACCAAATCCTTAAATTCATCCCACAATAATAGTGCTTTATGAATCTCTTCTGTAAGATCATTCATACTATCTAAATACCTATTATTTATTCTTGGTTGAATAGTAATCTCTAGCAATTCGCCCCACATTTCAACCTTTGTATGTCTAATTGTCCGATAATCATCAGCGTCAGCAACATTTCCTATTTTCTCAGCTACACGATCTAATACAAGTAGAAATTCATAATATTTTTTTCGGTTCATTCCGTCATAAAATGGTCCTCCCCACCTGTTCCAATGTTCAGATAATGAGTCACTAAAAAGAGCCCAACCATTATGTACTTTATTAAAAGGAAATATATCTTGGTCTAACTTAGTTAATCTTACAATAATGTCATTAAGCCTCATCATTTCTTCATACTCATTAAGTGTTATTCTAAATTTATAATTTTCTATTTTTTCATTTGGTTTTTCAATATTTTTCTCTCTTCTTTGATCAAGGATTTCCTTAAAACCAAAAAGTCCAATTACAAAACCCAAACCTAAGATAGTAAAACTATCACCAATTGCCTGAACAATATCCGACTTTAAATTAATTGGAAATAACCAAATGGTCATTGAGAAAATAAATAAGACAAGTGCTACTATTTGTATAATGCCCCCATATTTTTTAAATCGGGTTATCTCTACTACATCTGAAAGGCTTATTAGTGCTGCTATTACTGATATAAGTGCAACAACTAAGCTGGGAACTAAAAATCCAAAAAGTCTAAAGATTGCTGAGATAACAAAAATTATTCCTACAGCTAAAACAACATATGCAGATTTAAAATTCATATTTACCACCATTCTGAACTGAATTAACTACGTTCTAAGTTTATCAAAATTCAATTGGAATGGATTTAAGAAATTTCATTTAAATTAAAATAATTTCCCCAACACTCTACTGGTTCCATAATTAAATCAAATGGAATGTGTTTATTCATTCCTCGAAGGATTCAGACTACTTAAAAGCCGGGAATATTTTTTCGATGTTCTAGTTGCCATTCTTAGGTTAATGAACTATTTCCCCCAAACCCTGAATATACATAATCTCTTCAAGAAAACTAAGGTTTGAGACCCCCCAAGATAAATTTGAAAAGACCTATCATTTTTTATTTTTTAAAATTATGTCGAAAAGTACAATATTCTGAATTACAATTGGCTTAATATGGAATAATTTTGTTGGAGGGAGAATAGTAGTTGAAAATTAGAAAAAGAACTATACGAGTAATGGCGGATACGATTGCTGGGGCAAAGTTTTCCTTCAAGGTGGGCTTATGCGAATGATAAGATTAGAGAGATGGTAAGTCAGGGACGACTTTTAGAATTTATGAATTACAGTTTAGTTGATGAACATTACTTTGAAACAGAGTCTCAAAAATATGAAACACAAGATCAAATAATCGAGGTATGGAATAAATATCTTGAACTAGATGGGCTTAAGATTATTCGTAATGGCAGTCATTTTACACTTTATGATTTAACTGCATTCAATGTTATTGTAAAGCAAGAAGAGTTAGAAATACTTTCCACAGAGTTTATGAGACAGCAGATTGATAAATGTGAGAAAAAGCTATTAGAAAGAGATTTTGATGGTGCAATAACCACTGCTCGTGCTTGATTGAAGAAGTCTTACTGGAAATTGAAGCCCTTTTAACTGGCCAAAGAGGTACGAATAGTGGTGATATGGCAGTTCTTTATAATCGAGTTAAGAAATTAATTAATTTTGGCCCCGGACAGGAAGGATTAAATGAATCCTGAAAACAAATCCTTCAGGGATTAAATAGTATAGTTTTAGGAGTTAGTAAATTAAGAACAAAAGCAAGTGATTCACATTCAAGAGAATTTAATCCCTCTGAACACCTCGCTCGCTTAGCTGTTAATTCGGCAATGACTTTTACTTTTTTTGTTATTGAGTCTTATTTCTACCAGCAGAGTAAAAAAGCTTCAGGTTGATGGATCATATTAAGATTATGGATCACTTAAACACTTTCTTTTTATTAAATGAGTGTTTATATTTTTATAGATACAGAAAAGTTTTAATTAATCTTGCTTTAAATTAATGTCTATTAAAAGCTGAAGGTTAATGGGACCTAATAGGGAGGGGAAATATTTGTACGACTTTACTAATTTAAGTGATGTTGAATTTGAAAAACTTAGTGCAGATATACTAAGCAGAAAATTAGGGGTAAAATTACGATATTTTTCACCAGGTAGGGACGGTGGAATTGATTTAACAGATGATGTAGCACAAAAAAATATTGTAGTACAAGTGAAACATTATGCTAAGAGCAGTTTTACTAGTTTATTAACCTCTTTAAAGAAAGAGGTAGATAAAGTTGATGAATTGAAGCCAACTCAATACTATGTATGTGTCTCTCAACAACTTACTGCAACTAATATTAACGAAATTTATGAGTTGTTTAAAGGATATATGAAAGACACTTCTAACATAATCACTAGGGATATTTTGGTAGAATTTCTAGAAGAAGAAAGCAATCAAGATATTCTTAGAAAAAACTTTAAATTATGGTTACTATCAGATAAATTATTAAAGGACATCTTTAATAATAATGTATTTATTGATAGTGAAGTATTATTAGAAGATATTGACGATGAATTTAAATATTTTGTTCAAACTAAAGTTTTTAATGAAGCTCTAGAAATTTTAAAAAAATCAAGATTAATAATGATTCAGGGCTCGCCAGGGGTAGGAAAATCGATTAATTCTAAAATGTTGGCTGCTGCGTTTGTCAAAGAAGATTACATTATTAGATACACTACGGACGGACAAGTTAGCAATATTAAAAGTGTCATATCCCAAAATCCAGATGTAAAGGAGGTTATTTTATTAGATGATTGTCTAGGACAGTATTACTTTAGTTTAAAAGAGGGACAAGATTTAGAATTGATATCTTTAATAAAGTATATCAAACAGTATGAAAATAAAGTTCTTATTTTAAATACTAGAGTTACAATTTTTAATGAAGCAATAAGATCCAGACTTCAATTTAGACGTTATTTAGACAAAGGCAAGTTACCAATTAAGACTATTGATATAGATGGTATTTCGGTTGAAGAAAAGGCAGAGATTTTTTATAACCATCTATCAAAAAATAAAATACCTAAAGCTTATTTTAGCGAACTCCGTAAAGATAAAAAGTATAGAAAAATAATTGAGCATAGGAACTATAACCCACGGATAATTGAATTTGTTACTGAAGAGTATAGATTTAGTAAAGTTAGTCCTCCAGACTATTATAACTTTATCTTAAATCACTTAAATAATCCTATGGACGTGTGGGCTGATGAATTTGAACAAAAATTAGAAGAAATAGATAGAATATTTATGTATACCCTCTTTTCTTTGACTGATACTTATACAGATATAAATGCTTTAGAGGATTGTTTTATTTTTAGATTAAATAACGAAGGTCGTGCAAAAAGTACAGTAAATCTATTTGATGAAGTTAAATCTAGATTGACTAAATCTTTAGTTAGAATTATGGATGTTAATGGTTCAAGAAAAATCGGGGTTCTAAATCCTTCTATAAACGACTATATGAACAGTTATCTCCATTTAAATAAAATTGGGCTAAATGCAATTAAGGAATCTATATTATATATTGAACAGCTTGAGAAAATATTCGAGAAAGAAGAAGCAGAAAAAATATTGATTAGTAAATTGATCTCAGGAGAATTTATAAATTTAAAAAGTTTTGGTAATAAAAAAATCGAATACTTATTTTATGGTATATCTAAATATAATATTCTAACTGATAGTTATAAACCAATTATAAAAAGTTGCTTTCAAAATATAGATAAAAGTTTAAGTTTTTTTGGTGAAAAACTCGAAAAAAAGGATCTATTAGTTAAATTCCTAGAAGAGCCAGCATTATATAAATTTTATGAGATTGAGCAGAATTTAAAGAACGAGGAATTTAAGGATGATTTCATAAGTAATTTAGATTATAAAGGAATAATTGAAGTTTTATCAGTAATAAAAAATAAAGAACTATCACTTCCCGGATTAACAGAACAATTGGAGTCGGATTTTTTTGATTCATTGGATTTTTATTTAAGTGATGATATAGAGATTTATGATTATATAGAAGACATTGATGGTTTCGAAGTTTTTTATGATTTAATGCCGCCAGAGGAGCATTCTAAGGAATTCGATGAAGAGGTACAAAAACTTCGCTCTAGTGTTAGAAACCTTATTGCAGAGGAATTAAGAAGTCAGTTAGGTAAAAAGATAGATTTTGAAGCAATTAAGGAGGAACTAGAAGAAATACTTGAAATAACTATATCTAAAGATAAACTATATGATGCAGTTGAAAGACACCTTTATCAAGAAAATGAACCGGACTTCGATGATTATCCATATGATTATGATAATAGAGGATATGAACCCGGAGATGTAGATCAAACTGATATAATATTTGAAAGAGATTATCCAGAAGTAGAATAAGGCGATAATATTGTATTTTTAATTAGTTTAGTTAACTAGTTGAAAACCAAAGGACAACTGCTTTGCCAATTTGGCTACCTATATTGGGAGACCAATGGGTTTTACAGTCTAAGTCTACTTACTTATGGATATATAATGAACAGGATAAATAGATTAAAAGTTGTTTATATTACCTTATATAAAAAATACTAAACCACCCTGGCTTGTAGATTAGGGTGGTTTTATTGTTGAAAACACCAATCAACTCTAATATATTGTATCCTTATTTGTTAAATATTAATAACGTAAGCGTCAAATAGCC
>NZ_AJLS01000003.1 GCF_000307875.1 Neobacillus bataviensis LMG 21833 | reverse complement strand
GGTAATATTTGACGCTTACGAATTAAACAAGAAATTAAGGAATCAACCCTTTGCGCAGTAGTCATTCGTCCCCCGGAAGATGGGTCAAAAATTTGCTGCCTCTTACATTGCGGATGAAAACCAAGAAGTACTTCTTGTGCTGAGGTTTAATACAAAAAATCAGGTAGTTGGGCTACATAGGGCTCATGTTGGAAGCTTGAATGCTAGTTTAGTCCACCCTCGCAAGGTGATACTTCATATTCTGCATCGAGACCCGACAAAACATTGATAATATTTCTCGCCGTGATGAATCCGACTTCAACTAATGCCTCTTCGGAATAACCGGCAATATGTGGAGTAGCAAAAAAATTGTCAAGCTCTAACAGTTTATGATTTCCTAGAGGTTCAGTTTGAAATACGTCTAGGGCAGCGCCTTTAATCTTTTTTGAATAAAGTGCCTCATATAATGCATCTTCATCCACAATGCCTCCCCGTGCTGTATTTATCAACAATGCCTCCTTTTTCATTCTGTCAAACTCGCTTTTTCCTATCATAGAAGCTGATTTATTACTTAAATCCGCATGAATAGTAATAATATCAGCAGTGCCGATGAGTTCATCAAAAGAAACGTATTTTACTAAATTTAATTGCTCTAGTGTACGGTCAGGATAGAGATCAAAGGCAAGGATATCCATATTAAAACCTTTTGCTCTGCGTATAACTTCTTTACCTATTTTCCCCGTTCCAATCACCCCTAATGTTTTTCCATAAATATCATTCCCAATAATACTCTGCCAATCTCCTCTTTTTACAAGATTGCTTGATTCACAAATCTTTCTTGAAATGGACAACATAGTGCCAAAAACAAAGTCCGCTACTGCATGGCGGTTAGCCCCTTGGGCATTTGCAACAACAATCCCTCTTTTTTGTGCTGCAACAATATCAATATTATCGACACCTGTTCCATGCTTTGCGATGATTTTCAATTTTGGTGCGTTTGAAAGTATCTCATCAGTAATATTTTCAAATCCAAGAATTAATCCATCTGCCTCTTTCAGTGCTTCTATAAAGTCAGTTTTAAAAAAGGGGGTTTGGTTTGACAAAAAGGTAACCTCGCAATGATTCCTACTTAGTAATTCAAGCGGCTTTTTTGAATATTTACCAAATGTCGGTGAGGTTGAAATAATTTTATACATTACGTTTCACTCCTTCTATACCAATAGAAAATTAGTCGTATATAGTAATGTCTTGTAGTTAATCAATCAGTTATGTTCAACTTCCAATTCTTTAGAAACAGTCATTCCATTTATTAAACACCTTAGTCCTTTTTCTCCCACACTTTTAAAATTAAACTCACCTTTTAGTAGGCACCAATCTAGAAAAATACCTTTATAATACTGAAGAACGAGAAAAGTTAGCTCATTCGAATTTAAATCTCGGCGGAACATATTACATTCTTGACCCTCTTCTATTATTTCCTTAACAATTCTATTGATTGTTCTATTTTCATTGACAACAAACGGGATTTTTTCCTTTTGGGAAAGTTGATTTAATAAAACAATCGTTAATATTTCTGTCCCTAATGTTTCTAAATACTTGATTCCTTCGGTTAATACGTAGACTAATTTTTCGTGGGGAGATGGGTTATTTTTAACGTTCATATGGGACTTTTCATATAAATCATCGATATTTTTATAATACTCGATAAATACTTCATCCTTAGATTTAAAGTAAGTATAAAAAGATCCTTTTGAAGTACCGGCGCTAGAAGTAACATCCTCGATTAGTACATTATCAAACCCTTTTTCCTTAAACAGTTTCAAAGCAGATTCATAAATGGCTTTCTTCGTTTCAAGCGCTTTCAATTGGCGCGATGTCATTTTTTTGGACATTTTACATTTCCCCTTTTCCAATCTGATAATTTCTGATTTTTATTCATAAGGTGAAACTGGTCTACAGCATATCTATTTATACCAAAAGGTCATGATAGTATGAAAGGGCTTTCCTTACGAGGTTAATAGAACAAAATCCAGGCAACTTGCAAGGGTAAATAGTTGAAAGATAGTCATGTTAAAATTGATTTTACATGAAAGGAAAATATAAATCAACCAGAGTCAATGACCAAGGTCGATAAAATTTTGTTGTTTTTTTTACACTTTAAAATAATAATTTTGAGAGAGTAAAAGCGGAGTAATTCATCATGGGTGTTGAAACCTTCATTAGGAGATGGGTGTTTATTCGATATCCTAAGATAACTTTTAAGATTAGTAATCAGAAAATATAAAATTTTTCGTATTGACTGATAAAAGGACTTGACGGTATACTTTAGTTATTAAATGAATCGAGTCAATGACTGGATTCGGTAAGTCAACATGAATCAGGAATACAGGGGCTGTCAGAATAAGACTTTTTGAGAAAAATGAAAGGAGAAATGTATGGGAAAAACAATTGTTGAAAAGATTTTATCAAAAAACCTTAGCAAATCGGTGAATGCCGGAGACGAAGCGTTATTTTCACCCGATATTATCACAGCCTATGATTATCCGGGATATATCGACAAATATGAAGACCAGTTAAGAGAATTGGGTATTAATAGAGTTTCTAACAAAGAAAAGTATATTTTCTTTATTGATCATTTTGTCCCAGCCTCTTCTGCAAAAGAACAGGAATTACATCAAGGAACAAGGAGATTTGCCAAGGAAAATGGAATCAAGCTTGTTGAAGGAAGGGGAATTGGTCATCAAGTCATAATGGAAATGGGATATGCCCGACCTTATCAGTTCGTTGTACATTTTGATGGCCATATCAGTACAGTTGGAGCTTTAGGTTGTCTTGGGATTGGCATCAGAAACAGTATGATTGAAGCAATCGCCACAGAACAAGTATCTTTAGTTGTCCCTGGTACAGTCCGAATTGAATTGGAAGGAACCTTACAGCCCGGTGTTACAGCTAGAGATGTCTTTCATACCATCGTTCAACGGATAGGGCCGGCGGGTGCGAGAGCCTGCGTCATTGAATATGGAGGGAAGGGTTTAAGGTCTCTGGATATGGATGAACGGATGACCCTATGTAATCAGGCTATGTTTCTTGGAGGAATCTCGTCTATTATGGAGACAGATGAAAGGGTTTACAACTTTTTCCGTGAACGAGCTTTACCTGGATATGAAGAAGTCGTTCCAGATGACAAGGCACATTATGAAAGAGTCGTTCCCATTAATTTAACGGAAATTGAACCGGTCATTGTCGTTCCGCCGTCTCCTGCCAATACCGTTCCTATCAGAGATGTTTTGGGCACTCCAATCCACTCAGGTTATATAGGGTCATGTGCAAGCGGTAGAGTAAAAGATTTTGAACAGGCTGCTACTATATTAAAAGGTAGGAAAGTCAAGGATGGTTTTCGTTTAAATGCAGTGCCGACCTCTACGGAAATTCAAGCAATGATTTCGAAGATGGGCATTACTGCTCAGTTAGTGGAAGCAGGAGCACTTGTTAGTTTTCCAAGCTGTGACTTTTGTGTGGGACGGTTAGGTGCTTTAGCTGATGGAGAATCATCTCTGTCGACAGGAACCTTAAATATTCCTGGCAGAATGGGGAGTACGAAAGCAAATATTTATACAGCCAGTCCATACACCATTGCCGCATCATCCATCTTTGGGAAAATCACGGATCCTAGGGAATTTTTTTAAAAATGGGTAAGGAGGAACATTATGCTTCCGGTTATTAAAGGAAGGGCAGCTTGGATATTTACTGAACCTAATTTTGATATCGATTTAATCGTAGGCGTATCGAATATAAAAATCAAAGATATAGAAATCTTAAAATCTGTCTGTATGAAAGATTATGACGCTGACTTTGCTAAAAAAGTGAAGCCGGGAGATCTACTCATTGGCGGTGAAAACTTTGGCTATGGCCATCCGCATTATCCGGCTTTTATTGCATTAAGGGCATTGGGAATTAGCGGCGTGATTGCAGAGTCATTTGCGCCTGGTTTTTATCGGGGAGAGACGTCCAATGGATTTCCTTTAGTGGAGTGTCCTGACATTTTAAAGCACGTATCGAGATGGGATGCAATCACTTTGGATTGGGACCAAGATATAATCAAAAACGAAAGTAAGGGAATATCCGTGAAGTGTTTACCGATTCCTCAAAAGACAAAGGAAATGGTTAAATACGGGGGTATTATCAACTACTTACGAGCAAATAGGTTGTCTGCCACATAATGGGGAAATAAAAATCCTTTCAATCAAAAAAGGGGGTAAAAAGAATGAAAAAAAGATCTGCCAAGCAGCTATTTTGTTTAAGCTTTTTGATTATCATCTTATTTTTAGCCGGTTGTGCTGATAAAAAGCCGGGTGGCGCTCAATCAGGAACAACCAGTAAAACGGTCAATACGGGTAAAGACCCGATTGTCATAGGGGCTTCCCTCCCACTTTCAGGAACATTGGGATACATGGGGAAAGAAGTAGCGGATGGAATTCAGGGAATTGTCAACCAAACAAATGATGATGGAGGAATTAATGGGCGGCCCATTAAATTTATTCCAATGGATGATGCCTATGATCCCTCTAAGCATTTAGCTAATACAAGGTATTTAGTAGATAACGAAAAAGCATTAGCCATTGTAGGAAGCTTAGGAACGGAAGGGTTAAAGTCTGCGGCGAAATTTCTGAATCCTAAAAATTATCCTGTAGTTGGGGCGTTAAGTATCTCTGATGCCATTTCAGATCCTCCACAAAAGTCATTATTTGCCTTACCTGCTCCACAATCGGTAGAAGGGCCGACCTTGGTGGAATATGCAGTGAAGAAATTAAAGGCAAAAAGAATCGCATTTGTTTACCAAAACGACAGCTGGGGTGAACCTGCTTTTAAATTTTCTCAAGAAAAAATGAAATCATATGGTATGGAATTTGTTGCCGTTGAGACTTTTGAACCGAAAGCAAGTGAGATGTCTACCCAATTGCACAGAATTAAAGAAGCAAAACCGGATGTAGTCATTCTATATGCATTAGGCAGCCAGGCAGCATCCTTTGTGAATTCTGCTGCGGATGAAAATTTCAAACCTGCGATGTTAGGTCCATCCGGACTGAATAGTCCTGAATGGATTAAGTTAGTGGGGGAGAATGGCGATGGAATTATTAGCTGCAGCAGTTATTTTCCAATAACAGCAGACAATATGCAGTGGATCCGTGACCTGCATGCAAAATATAACTTAGCAAATCCATCTAACAATTCATTAATGGGTACTTCTGCAGCCTTAGTTTTTGTGGAAGCCGCTAAAAATGCAGGCGATGACCTCACACCGGAAGCCATCCTTAAAGCAACGGAGAAAATCAAGAATTTTGACCAAAAGATTGGGGATCCGATTTCATTTGGCGCTTTAGATGATGGGGACAATTCACGACGCGGGCAAACAACCGAATCGATTATTATCCTGAAAGATGGGTTATTCGTACCAGAAGAAAATTAGTAACGAGAAGGAGAGATGATAATATGGCTTCAACTGGACAGGAATTAAGAAGGAAACTAAGAGAAAATTCTATTTTTACAACTGTAGGAGTGGGAGATGCCTTAATGGCTAAAATCGCTGATCAAACAGAACACATTGATGGCATTTTAACCAGCGGATTTGCGATTTCTGCCCATCAGTTAGGGCTGCCGGATGCCGAGCTCTATACGAGATCAGATAATGTGTATGTAGTTCATAATGCATGTGCCGTAGTTAACAAACCAGTGATTGCCGATATCGATACAGGCTATGGCAATGCAGTTAGTATCATTCGGTCGATACAAGAGTTTGAGCGTGCTGGCGCTGCCGGAGTAATCATTGAGGATCAGATCAGTCCGAAAAGATGTCCGATCTGTGTTGATGAAACCAATAGTATCTTACCAGTAGAAGAAGCAGTTGGTAAGATTAGGGCAGCTGCGGATGGAAGAATCAATCAAGATACGGTTATCATCGCCAGGACAGATGCCATGAATCCAGAGGAAGCAATTAGAAGAGCGAAACTTTATCGTGATGCAGGGGCAGATCTTGTCCAGCCAATTTCGAAAGCGTTTAATACGAAAGAACAAATGAGGGAATTTGTAAAAAGCGTTGATGCTCCAGTTTCACTCGTGATAGTAGGTTGGCTGGAACAATTAACCTTTGAAGAAATTGAATATATCGGCCCGAAAATTGCCCATTTTGCTTTGGCTACTGTTAATGCCGCCCATGCCGCAGCAACAAACGCAGTAAAACACATTGCAATGAAAAAAACAATGAGAAATATGCCGGTCGAGCAGACCAACCACACGCGTTTAGTTCAATTCCTTGGAATGCCTGCCATAAGTGAAATGGAGGCAAAGTACCTTCCTGATGAGAAGAAAGTGTTTGGACGGTAATGGAATTAGCCCCAGTTGGATATCATCTGGGGCTGGCATATATATAAGGAGGTACGATAAATAATATGTTGCAGCTAATATTAGATGGTCTTATATATGGTTCCATTTATGCCCTGATTGGTTTTGCGATTAGCACTCTCTTTATGACGACTGGTGTAGTTAATTTTGCTATTGGTGAGACAATCACCTTTTCGATGTATGTTGGGATTATCACCATGGAATGGTTTCACACCTCTTATCTTATTACTGTGATTGAAATCATTGTCATAACCGTTATCTTTACTGTATTGATTACCAAAATTCTGGTCATGCCACTACTAAAACATGGATCGATTATCTCAACAATTGGTACAGCGTCAATGTATATCATTTTTCCAATATTAACTGTCGGTTTAAGTACACAGGATCATACCTTTCCAAAAGCACCCATTCCAAAAATGAATTTATCGATAATCAGTTCCTGGGATGCGGTCATTTTTATTGTGACAGCGTTAATAGCCATTTTGCTGCATTACTTTGTCATGAAATCTTCGTGGGGAGTAGGGATACGTGCCATTAAAAGTAATCAGTCCCATGCATTATCTATCGGGATTTCAGTTGGTAAAATAGTCATGATAACAGCTATATTGTCTGGTTTTATTGGTGGAATCACAGGATTAATAGCAGCTCCAAAATTGCTTCTAACCCATAACTTAATGGGGACACCTTTTATGGTTGCATTAATTGGAGCGGTCCTTGGGGGACTAAATAATCCCAAGGGTATCTATTTTGGATGTTTATTATTGGGAGTTGTCCAAAGTATTACGGGAGGTTTGTTCGGGAGCATCTCACGAGAAATTATTCCAATTCTAATAGTTCTGGTTGTACTAGTCATTAAACCGGAAGGATTATTTTCATCCATTCGTGAAAAACGGGTTTAAAGGAGGAGCTGAATTATATGTCGATTAAGACACAAATCATAAGTTGGGTTTTCTTACTGGTCTTGGGAATCATCGCTTCATTTATTCTGCCTCCTTATTTCGGTTATTTGCTCGGTCTTATTGCTGTCTATTCTCTCGCATCTATTGGAATGAATTTTTTAACAGGATATACTGAGCAAATTTCTTTAGGAAATGCGGCATTTTTCGGTATTGGGGCCTATGTCTTTGGCGTATTGCAAAGCTTAGGAATCAATAGTACCTTATCGATTATCGCTGGTGCCGTCTTATCTGGGGTGATAGCCTTTATCGTTGGTTTTTTAACCATCAGGGTAAAAGATATTTATTTAGCTGTAGGGACACTTGCATTACCACTTTTATTTCTTCAGATTACTAAAGGCATGGAGATTACCGGCGGAACAGGGGGCTTGTCCATTCTACCTTTAGTTGAAAAGGAAAATGGAAGCAGTATGGAGGTTGCAATCATCATTATCGTTGTATCCATAATAGGATTTGTCTCTACACTTATTGCGAACTCCTTCATTGGAAGGGCTTTTCACGCGACGAGATTGTCTGACCATGGAGCGGTAGCGCGGGGGATTGATGTTGTAAAGTATAAGGTTCTTGCATTTGTTCTTAGTGCAGTTTTAACTTCTATTTCTGGAAGTTTGTATGGTGTAGTGGTTGGTTACATCACGCCTGAACTTTTTCAAATAATGATCAGTGTCAACTTTTTAATTATGGCGATTGTAGGAGGAAGGGGAAGTATTGCTGGTTCCCTTTTGGGAGCTGCCTTTGTTGTAATGGTTCCAGCTTTATTTAATGTAATAGGGCTGGCTCAATGGCAGCAGCTTGGATTAGGTATTGGTATGGGTGTTATTTTATTGTTATTTCCTTCAGGGCTTATTGGGATTCTATCGCTATTATGGAAAAGGAGGAGAGTTGCAGTAAATGAAAGCAAACCAGTTGCAAGTTAACCAAATCCATTTAAATATTGGTGGAGTATCGATACTAAATGATGTTTCATTTTCATTATCAGAGGGCGAGCGAATCGGACTAGTCGGACCAAATGGTGCGGGAAAAACATCTGTCATCAATTGCATTACCCAGTTTGAAAAACGGTACCAGGGTGAAATAACTTTCGCCGATAAGTTACTGAATAAGGAAAATCCACAGGATTTACCGAAATACAAGATTATCAGGACATTTCAAAATTTGGGATTATTTAATGAATTAACAGTTTTAGATAATTTCTATATTGCAGCACACCGATCATTTGAAACAAATATGAAAAACATTATTAAGTTAGAAAGGGAAGTAAAACGAGAAGCTCTAAAATTACTTGAAAATGAAACGATAGAGTTAGGCGATATTGTCAGTGACCTGTCATATGGTCAACAGAAAATAGTTGAATTCTTATGTGCTCTCATTCAACGCCCCAGTATATTAATTTTGGATGAGCCGGCAGCAGGGTTAAATGATTTTGAGAAAAGCAGAATGATTGAAATGATTCTTAGGAAGCAAAGTGAGTTTAATTTTAGTTTATTGGTAGTTGAACATGATGTGAATTTCGTATCTACTCTTTGCCAAAATGTTGTTGTTTTACAAAGCGGGGAGCTTTTATGTACAGGATGTCCCGAAGAGGTTTTTCAAAGAAAGGAAGTAATCCAGGCATGGATAGGTGAAAGTAATGGATAAAACTCAAACGATTGAAAAAGTTGATCATTTACTGGAAGTCAGTAAGCTATCTGTTTTTTACGGAAAAATGCAAGCAGTGGATAATGTTTCTTTTCAGCTTCCAAAGGGGAAAGTGTTTGCAATCATTGGGGCGAATGGAGCTGGAAAAACTTCATTATTAAGAGGAATCTATGGAACTGCACAATATTCGGGATCATTAAAATTTAACAATATGTCCTTTACTGCAAAGACCAACCGATTTAAGTCTGGTATCGCCCATGTTCCTCAAGGCAGGGCCATATTTGGGGATTTAACCGTAAAGGAAAATTTAAGCATCGGGATTTTAGGAATTAAGAAAAAAGCGAATGAATTAGATTATTTGCTAAATCTATTTCCAATTTTGGAAACGAGGCTGAATAAGCAGGCAGGGATGCTCAGTGGGGGCGAACAACAAATGCTTGCGATTGCGAGAGCGATGATGAGCAGACCTTCATTATTGTTATTGGATGAACCTGGAATGGGATTATCACCTAAATTGCGTATGGATGTTTACGAAAGCATCAGGAGATTATTAGATCAAGCGGAACATGATATGGGAATTTTAATTTGCGACCAAGAGATAGGATATGTCTTAAGAATTGCGGATCAAATGAGTGTCATGCAAAAAGGGCATTTTATTTGGACTGGAGAAGCTGATTCCGTGACCATCGATGAGCTTAGTGCCAAGTATATGGGTTTAAAGGCATAGAAAACTTTATTAATTGGTAGAGGTGGAAAAAAAAGTGTCCTATTGGATTCAGAATTTATCAGAGGAATTTCAGGTAGTTAAAGATAATGAACAACTTCCAGTTTTTAAAAATCGGTCAGCAAATATCGCAGAAATGTTTTGGAAGACAGTTAACCTGTTTCCAGATCGGCTGGCTTTAGTTTATGAAGACCAACAACTTACCTATGCTCAGGTTGGCGAAAGAGTAAATCGTGTTGCGTATAATTTAACAAATCATTACGGAGTCAAGCCGGGAGATAGAGTTGCTGTATTATTTGGCAATGGTTTTCATTTCCCTATTTGCTTTTTTGCTATTGCTCAAATCGGGGCTATTTCAGTGCCATTAAATACTAGATTAACAGGCCATGAAATCATCCATGAAATAGAAAATTCAAAATCTAAAATATTAATTATGGAGGATGAATTTTGGTCGCAAATTATATTGATAAAGAATCAAATTCCTTCCATAGAAAGTATTTTTATTTCAGGAGAGATTCCTGATGAACCGGCAATTTTAAGTTTTGATACTCTTCTTAAGCCATATAATGGTGAACAAGTCTTTATCCCAGTGAAAGAAACTCAGGCATGTTCCATTTTATATACCTCTGGTACGACCGGAACTCCGAAAGGTGCCGTTCTGACACATCGCGGCCTAATTGGCACCGGAATGAATTTTGCCTGTACCTTTCAACTGCAACAAGAAGACAGCACACTTTTAGCCATTCCTATTTTTCACATTACAGGTATGCTGCAGTTTTTAGGATCAATCTATCGGGGAATTCCTGTATATCTCATGAGAACCTTTAAAACTGATATTGCGATAGATTTAATTGGACATTATAAACCAACCATTCTAGTTGGGGTACCAACTATTTATTGGTTTATTCTTTCGTCTCCTCAATTTAATCCAGATCATTTTAGACAAGTTCGGGCTTTACTTTATGGCGGAGCACCAGCCCCTGTTTCGTTAATTAAATTACTTAGAGAAAAAATTCCTCAAGCAAAGATTCACAATGGGTACGGGTTAACAGAAGGGCATGGATTAGATACGTTGCTTCCTGATGAGGATGCTTTAAGAAAACCTGATTCTATTGGTCTGCCTGTACCGCTTGTAGAATGTAAAATCGTTGATGAAAAGGGAGCTTCACTAGAACCGAACCAAATAGGTGAGCTTGCAGTTAGAGGATCAAAAATAATGATGGGATATTGGGAAAATCAACAAGCAACAAGTAAAGCAATTAAAGATGGATGGCTAAGAACCGGGGATCTGGCAAAAATGGATGAAGAAGGTTACGTATACATTGTTGATCGGAAAAAAGACATAATCAACCGTGGCGGTGAAAAAATATACAGTATTGAAGTAGAGAATATTTTATATTCATTCCCTAAAGTACTGGAAGCCACAGTATTTGGTGCGGTGGACGAGAAATATGGGGAACAGGTGATAGCAGCAATTGTTTTAAAGCCAGGTGAATCAGTAACAGAGGATGAGGTAAAAGAATTTTGCAAAACAAAACTAGCAAAATATAAAATCCCCAAATATGTAGAATTTTTAGAGCAACTTCCTCGTAATGCAGGAGGAAAAGTCCTAAAACATACTCTAAGAAAATCTTATTCTATTATCAATTAGTAAGGGAATTCAAGAAAAAGTTCAGTGGTTTATAAACAGGAAGGAAGCTTGAGGTTACAAGATTCAGAGAAGGGTTGTTGGTTAAGTGAAACTGTTCAATCTTGAAAATAAGGTAGCTGTAATAACTGGCGGTAACCGGGGGCTAGGAAGAGCGATGGCATTAGCTTTGGCCAATGCGGGAGCTGATATTGTCATTATTGGAAGAAGTGAGGAAAAAAATAACGAAGTTGTACGGGAAATTCAGAAATTCGGAAGAAAAGCCGCAAGTTTTTCGACCGACCTTCGAGACATTCCCGCCATTAATGAGATGGTAGCGGAGGTAGTAAGCCAGTTTGGGAAGATGGATATTTTTATCAACAACGCAGGAGTTTCCCATACAGAGTCTGCCTTTGATCTAAAGGAAGAGGATTGGGACAACGTTATGGATCTGAATGTAAAATCGCTCTTTTTCTGCTGTCAGGCAGCTGGGAGGATAATGAAAGAACAAGGTTATGGGAAAATAATCAATCTTGCCTCTGTTGCCGGTGCTGTTGGTGAGGTTGGTATAGCCCCGTATACAGCAAGCAAGGCAGCAGTAATCAACCTAACCCGTTCGCTTGCCCTGGAATGGGTGCGATACGGAATACAGGTAAATGCAATCGGGCCATCCTATATCGAAACGGATATGAATAGGGATGAATTAAGCAATCCAAAGGTTCGATCAAAAATTGTCGGTAAAACACCAATGAAGCGATTGGGCAACCCTGATGAATTGTCAGGTGCCGCTATATTCCTGGCTTCAGACGCAAGTAACTATATGACCGGACAAACCGTTTATGTTGATGGCGGCTGGTTAGCTCAGTAGAAAGGAATTTAGCGGTTGATATGATTACGTTCGATAGAAGGAGTGATAAAGTATGTTTGATTTCGCCGAAAGTGAAGAGCAAAAAAGAATGTTGGCTGAAGCAACTGAAATAATGGAAAAATACGTCTATCCAAATGAAAAATATATGGTTCCACATCGTGGATTACCTGGGGACGTTTTAAAGCCATTACAACAAATGGTGAAGGAAAAAGGTTTATGGGCAGCCCATCTTCCTAAAGAAATAGGGGGAATGGGAAAAGGTTTTGTTTCCCTTGGTCTCCTGTCTGAAGTGATTGGCCAAAGTCCAATAGGGCCATATGTGTTCGGGTCTATGGCACCAGATGCAGGAAATGGTGAAATTTTATGGCATGCGGCAACAGCTGAACAAAAAAGTAAATATTTACAGCCCCTAGCAGACGGGGAAATTCGCTCCTGTTTTGGGATGACTGAGCCTGAAGTCTCCGGTTCGGATCCAACGACACTTCAAGGGATAGCGGTTAAAGAAGGAAATGAATGGATTATTAATGCTCATAAATGGTATACAACGGGTGCTGTAGGAGCAGCCTTTTGTATAGCAATGGTTGTCACTGATCCTGATGCCGAAAAGCATAAGCGAACAAGCCTTTTCATTGTTGACACCGATAATCCTGGATTTGAAATTGTTAGAGAAGTACCAGTTATGGGTGATCACTATCCTGGCGGGCATTGTGAGGTTCGGTTCAATGATTGCCGGGTTCCGGAGATAAGCATGCTTGGTAACCGTGGTGAAGGTTTTAAATTGGCTCAACTGCGGCTTGGTCCAGGAAGAATTACCCATGCAATGAGATGGCTAGGAGTTGCCCGTCGTGCCCTCAATGAAATGATATCCTTTTCTTTGCAGAAAAAAGAAGGTGATAAAACTCTAGCCGATTCGCAGACGGTTCAAAATTTTATCGCTGATTCAGAAGCAGAAATTCAGGCTGCAAGATTACTAACTATACATGCTGCATGGAAAATGGATCAGGGAGACCAGGCGCGCAAAGAAGTGTCACTTATCAAATTTTATGGAGCAAACGTATTAAATAACGTCCTTGATCGCGCGATTCAAACACTAGGAATGTATGGGCTAACTCCTCATACCCTGCTGGAAGAGCTTTATCGTGAAGCAAGGGCGGCACGAATTTATGATGGAGCAGATGAAGTTCACCGTATGGTAGTAGCAAGGCAAGCCCTAAAAGAGTTTCAAGCAAAGGAGCAATTAAATGAAACAGCCTCCATCCCCAAATAAGGAATCCACTGCGGAAATAAATTGGAATGGAATTGAAAACTATCTTCGCAGTCAAAATATTGTTTTAGATGAATCTCCTCTTGAAGTCCAACAATTTTCTACCGGGTATTCTAATTTAACATACTTTATAAAAATTGGAGAGTGGAAGGCTGTTTTAAGACGGCCTCCATTTGGTCCAATCCCCCCAAAAGCCCATGATATGAAAAGAGAATACGAGGTATTGCTAAAAATAAACCAGGCTTTTCCCCTTGCTCCAAAACCTTATCTTTATTGTGAGGACGAAAGCATTATGAAACGGCATTTTTATATCATGGAAAAAAAAGATGGAGTTGTGATCGATGAGTCCTTACCAGAAAAATTTGAAGTCAATCCTTTGTCAAGGCGGGTAATATCAGAGGCTGTAGTTAAAACACTTACAAAACTACATGACATCGATATTCGCCAGGCGGGGCTTGAGACATTAGGATATCCGGAAGGTTATTTGAGTCGCCAAGTACATGGGTGGATTAGAAGATACCAAAATACTAAAACAGATGAAATCGCAGGGGTAGAAGAACTTGAAAAATGGCTCGTAAACCATATTCCAGTCTCTCCTGAACCAACCGTTGTTCACAATGATTTTAAGTTAAATAATATGATGTTTTCGGCAAAACTTCCTATTGAGGTAGTTGGACTCTTTGATTGGGAGCTAAGTACGA
This sequence comes from Neobacillus bataviensis LMG 21833, assembly GCF_000307875.1. Lineage (GTDB taxonomy): Bacteria > Bacillota > Bacilli > Bacillales > Cytobacillaceae > Neobacillus > Neobacillus bataviensis. The sequence continues at coordinate 67,045 of NZ_AJLS01000003.1, read as the reverse complement.
TTGGTGATCCATTAACAGATGTTGCTTCGATGATTGCCTATTGGAAGGAAGAAGGTGACCCCTACACGGGAATAACCTCTATAACAAAACAAACAGGTTTTGCTTCAAGGAGAGAAATGCTAGAAATGTATGCGCGGCAAAGTGGCAGGAATGTTGATCAATTTGATTATTACTTAACCTTTGCATTCTACAAAATTGCCGGTATCCTTCAACAAATCTATTACCGTTGGAAAATGGGTGAAGCGAAGGATGATCGTTTTGCAAAATTAGGAGAAGGTGCTAAAAATATAATGCAACAAGCCATGAGAGCTCAAAGAAAAGAGTTTCTACGATAATATATATTCACTGGATAGGAGGAAATTTGATGGAACGCTTGTTAATTGAAAAAGATTTATCCATCTTACAGAAGACAGTAAACTCATTCGTCAAAGAACAAGTAGAGACGATGGAACAGTCCCATAAAAAATATGTTACGGAATTATCTGCGAATGATGTCAGTTCTCTCCAAGAAAAGGCAAGGGCAGCAGGCTTAAAAGCTTTAGGAGCAAAAAGAGCTTGGGGTGGTGCAGGATTATCTTTATTAGCAAGAACTGTCATCTACGAAGAAGCATCTCAACACCGTCTAGGTCTCTATCACCCTGCAGGAGATGCTTTTGGAGAGGAATTGCCAAGTTTCTTGGAAAAATGTACGCAAGAACAGATTGAAACGTATGTAAAACCTGCTGTTCAACAAGGCACAGGGTGCGTTATTGCTTTATGGGAGGAACAAGAGGATAACCACATTGAAAAGCTGACAAGTACGGCTGTTAAAAATGGAGATGAATGGATTATTAACGGCCAAAAGTCTTATCTTAAAAAAATGGAACAATCGAGTTTTGGAGTCATCCTGGTAAACTGCCTCGGCCAAGAAGGAGAAGCAAAACCAACCTTATTTATTTTAGAAAAGGATGATCCGTTTGAGATAAAGGAAACAATGTTGATTGATGTCCAAAACACTCACGATTTATTCTTTAAGGATGTCCGCATTAAAGATATTAGGAGAATTGGTGCTGTCGGCGAAGGTGCCCAATTGATGAAACAGTGGTTGACAGAATCTCAAATTCTTCTTGGTGCCAGATGTTTAGGTATTTCAGAAAGGGCGTTACAATATGCAAAGGATTATGCGAAACTGCGTATTACAAGAGGAAAACCATTGGCTGAGTTTCCTTCCATTCGTACGATGATTGCAAATGGTGTCATGAATCTAAAAGCTGCCAAACTTATGGTTCAAGAAGCTGCGAAAAAAGTGGATAATGGAGAAATAGACGGAGCGATTGATGCAAAAATGGCTAAATTATTTGCTGTAGATACTGCCGCAAAAATTATTGATGACACATTTCAAATTCACGGGGGAACCGGATTTGCCGGGGATCTGCCAATTGAAAGATGGTATAAGGAAATCCGTCTAGCCAGATTAGACTTACAAAAGAAAGAAACCGTTTTGGAGGAGATTGCTAGAATCCATCTTTATTGAACGGCCCATTGTCACTGCACGAAATTTGTATAGTTTTTTAGATTATTTAAAGAAAAAATAATAGACAGATTCTAGCTCAAATTAGTTAGAATCTGTCTTATTTATTTGTCAAAGTAATACATAATTTTTTTGTTCAAAATTTATTACCCTTGCAACCATTGATGTCAATTTGTTTTTCCTAACTATCCCTTTTTAATTTTAGTATTTTGTAGGTTACTAGTTTTTAAAGGTTACTATTGAAGATAGTTATCGAAGAGTGTGATCGGTTATCGACAGAAAATTTCCTCACAAACTGGCCTAAGTTCGTGTTACATAAGGGTTTTGGACACAACTAATCAAACGATTAATTAGTAAATTTCTTGTTAATCAAATGATTGATTAGATTTGCTGCGTTTGTTGATAAAGAAGGGGATAAGTGGTTTTTTAGGGATGAAGTATGTCGAGAGACGGTTTGGGTATAACGAGTGAAAAGTGGGTCGAGGTCGACCACCTTGTCCTCTCTATTTTCATAAACAGGCTATATTGTTGAAGATAAGCAAAAATTTTATGAATAAAGAGAAGAAGAGCTTGGGAAGGAAATATTCACACATTCGCTGAAATATAATGATACTGACCTTAAATAAAGTGGGTTTCAAATAACGAAACCCACCCTAGGAGATGATTGGAAATGGAAATACGGGTGAATCAAATTGAATTAAATGGACTCACTTTTCAATATCGCGAGTGTGGGGAACCTTCTGCACCACCGGTTATTGCACTTCACGCACTGGGAAAAAGTGCTGAGTCATGGGATCAAGTGGCTGCTGTATTAGGAGAAAACTACCGAGTTTTAGCTCTTGATCAACGGGGGCACGGTGGGAGTGCGAGAACTAGTACATACACTTTTGAACTAATGTGCGATGACTTGCTTCATTTTGCGAATGCTATGAATTTGGAAAGATTTGCGCTAATAGGTCATTCCATGGGGGGAACAGTATCCTATATTTTCTCGGAAACATTTCCGTCAAGGATAGAACGGTTGATTGTTGAAGACACTCCTCCTCCTCCCGTTCCGGATAGGCCATTCGAAATTCCTTCCAAACCATCTGATCCCCTCCCATTTGATTGGCAGGTTGTTCCTTCGATTCTAGGGCAACTTAATGAACCCAATCCTGAATGGTGGGCACGTCTTTCCGACATTAACATGCCTACTCTTATTATAGGTGGTGGGAGGGCCAGTCATGTTCCTCAAAACAAATTGCAGGAGGTTTCTGAACTTATTCCGAATTGCCAATTAGTAACAGTAGAGGATGCTGGCCACTTTGTGCACGATGCTAATTTACCAACATTCTTAGCTGCAGTAAAAACTTTTCTTAATTCATGAGTTACCAAACGCTTTCACTGTTACCTTCATTCTGATTAAACTTAACGGGCGCGATTGTTGTAGATTATTCGTCTACTACCTCGATAAAATACCGAGGTATTAGACTTTTTTTATATTTCAAGTTCTTCATTGATATCACCCTATTGGTAAATATAGTGGAAACAAGTGGTAAAACCTATGACAATCGCTGGTGAAAAACATGGCAGAAGTGGTACATCCTTATGGCCGTATTCATTCGATAGACGCTTTGGGTATAACGAGTGAAAAGTGGTTCGGTTTCGTTGCTTAATGATGAACCAGAAAAGACCCCCAGGTGAAAAATGTACTTAAAATCCCTTTCGCACAAGAGCTAACCTTGGGTACGGTATTCCTTTATGTTTCTGGCAATTAACTGATGTGTGTTTTGGCAGTATGTTTATTAACCTTCTTGAATCAATATTCAAACCATAATTGTATAATTGCTGAAGGACAAAGGGGACGGTTCTACTGACTTTTGATGGGCAAGGAAGAGAGAAAAAATGCCATGAGCCGTCCCTGCGGTTCCCGATTGGGGAAGAGGTAGTTTAGCATTAACAGTGAGGAACCGTACCATAAATAGAGGCAGTTTTTTACCTGAATTGCATTTATAGGTCGGGAAAATTGTACAAAAGTAAAGGCTAAACAAGATACATTTTTTATGACTTACCTGTTTAGCCTATCTTTTTTATTTTATGTGCTTTATATATTTGTACTCCAAATTAATGATTAACTGAATTAATATAATTCAGTTAATCATTAGTCGACAAAGGAATTGACTACAAGTTGCCAAAGAGAATAATCATGGATGTTATTCTAAAGTTGGGGCAATTTCAGAAATAGTGATTTCACTTCCCAAGATAGGTGAATCTTGGGAAGTGTCAGTCGAACTTGTATGGGCTTCTTTGAAAGCAGCGCTATTTTTCCAACGGTTAAAGTCTTCAATAGTCTTCCAATACATATTTACATTCAGTTCATCATATTCTGAAAGATTTTTAGCAATTAATACTTGGACTTTTACAAAACCTTTCATTGTTTGTTAGACGCCTGTTCTTGTGAACATTGGCGCCATTTTTGCCGCAAAACCTAATTTCGTTTTAATTCTATTTGTAACGATAATCATTGTTTATTCCTCCTTGGTTATTCTCACGGGCTATTCTATAATCATCTCTTTAGAAGAGACTGTCTTCATTTCAAAAGATTGGTCAAGTTTAAGACGGCCATCTTCCATTCGATAGACTTGATCACAATATTCCAACAATCGTTCATCATGGGTTACCATAATAGCTGCTTTGTTCCTTGCTTTTGTTTCTCTGGCAATAAGTTGAACTACTTCATGTGCCCTTTTCGAATCCAGACTTGCTGTTGGTTCATCTGCTAGAATGATGGAGGGATTGTTTATAAAAGCGCGGGCAATCGCCGTACGCTGGCGTTCGCCTCCAGACAACTGATCAGGTAATTTTTTTAACTTTGATGCTAAACCCAGATTTTCTAATAGTTCTTTTGCATTTTCCTTATCTTCTTTTGTCACTTTACCTGCCATTTTTTTCACTACTAGTAATTGTTCCAGTACATTTAAATAGGGTACTAGATTACTTGTTTGCAAAATAAATCCTATTTCCTCTAACCGCAATCGTGCTAAATCCTTAGGGTTTAACTGATTAAGGCTCTTTCCGTTAAGAATAACCTCGCCTTTAGATGATTGGAGTAAGGCGCCTGCAATTGCGAGAAAGGTACTCTTACCCGAACCTGATGGGCCAATGACAGCAATAAACTCCCCTTGTTCCACCGTTAGCGAGACATCATCAAGGGCTAGAACTTGATTTTCACCCTGTTGGTACAGTTTAGAGACACTGTTGAATTGTATTCCTGACATTACTCCAACCTCCCAATTGCTTGAAGCGGGTCTATTTTTGTAACCTTTCGAACGGATATCACGGAACTTAAAATTGAAATGACAAGCAATAAAAGTGAGTAAATGATAACTAGTTTAAAATCGAGTGAAAATGGCATTCCATCCGGTAGAATTAGGGCTGTCCCATATGTTAACAAGATTCCCACTACTATACTAACAAATGATAAGAGAAATACCTGGGCTACAATGGCTTTTCCAAGGAACCGATTGCTGGCACCAATGGCTTTCAATATCCCAAATTGATTTGATTTTTGCAGGGTAAGGACATAAAAGAATACACCCAGTACAAATGTTGAGATGGCCAAAAGGAATGCGAGCATCATCATAATAGTGCCATTTTCTTCTTTATAACCGGGCATTCCCTGGACGGCAGTGCTTTTGGTTACTGTTTCCGTGTCTTTGAAAAACTTATTTAGTTTTTCAGAATCGATATTTTCACCTTGCAGCATAATCGCATTTACAGGATTCTTAATCCCTTTATCAGAACCTGGAGCTGCAAATTGAATGGTGCGCCATTTATCCAAAGTAGTAAAAATGGCAGGTAAATGATTGTAAGTTTCATTTTCTACAAACCCGACAATTTTCACTTTTTCTAAAGATCCTTCTAGCTTAAGGGTATCACCGATTTCAAAGCCCTTTTTCTTTAACGTATCATTGGCGATAACTTCTAATGGTTCATTTGCTTGAAGAGGCTTTCCTTCTATCACATCTGGTTCAAGAAAATTACCAGGTGTTATTCCTAAGATGGCGACATCTACTTTTTCTTTATCAGCAGAAGAAGATTCATTTAGTACGGTTCCCATCGTTGCACCCATTCCGGTTGCCGCAGAAACATCATCTGCTTTTTCCAGTTCGGCTGCCAATGATTCCTTTAATAGTGACCGGCTCATGGAGGCTCTTGATCCTTCCTCGAATGTCACATAATGCGCATCCATATTTTTAAAGGTTGCTGCACTTAGCGTTGATAGGCCATTGCCTAGTCCAGATAGGATAAAGACCAGCCAAGCAATCAAGACAGTTATAACACCAATCATTAGAAACCGTAATTTACCATGCTTTAACTCTTTTAAAGCAAGAAACAATGTATGACACTCCTTTATTGTAGATAGTATTAGTCACGCGTGACTAATAAAAGTATATTAGTTATATGCTGAATAGTCAATCGTGATTATATAATTAAAATATGGTTATTTTTTTGAAATTTAAATAAAAAGGGAACCCTCGGTGGGTTCCTTTGAATCATCTGATTAAAAAATTTAATCCGAATGAAGAAGATGATGAATGGTTTTTTCAAGAAAGGTAACTTCTGCTTCTAACATTGTAATTTTATGTTCGACTGCAAGATTAACACCGGTTCGTATTCCATGTGCTGGAGTCTGGTTAAATAGATCTATTAATTTCCTGTTTTTCATTAATCGTTCTTTCAAGGCCGGTATTGCTTTATCCATTGGGAGAAAATCAATAAACATTAACCCAATATCTCCTTGATAATTAACACTTTCTGCAGAGGACAGATTATCCAATAATAATTTATAAAAATAGTTTCGGCCATTTTCATTTATAGAGTACACTTTTCGGGTGGGTCTATTTCCTTCTTGCTCTAGCTGAATATCTATAAGACCCTTTTGATTTAGTTTATCCAGAGCGGCATATGCAGTAGGCTTTTTCATATCTGTAACTGTACTTAAGTTTCTTTCGATAAATTCATTAATTTGATATCCATGTTGACTTTGTCCCATGAGTAATCCAAGCAGAATTAGTGAGCGATGTTCCACTGAAATCCTCCTTTCTTTCATACATTCTTTATATATTCTCTCGTAAATTTTATTTGTAGTCAATTGAGGACTTACCACAAACTGCTTTGGATTAAGTCCTTATAATTGTGTAAAAAGAAAGGGGTCATTTTTATCCTTCTTGGAAACAATGTTTTCAACGACGATAAACAATGAGAAGAGGAATAAGAATGACCCAATTACAGTTTAGCCTAGATATGGATCTTTTAAAAGAATCAGTAATGAATTCAAATATAGACACAGTTGTTAAATTAGCTGTTGTTCTGGTTTTGAATGAATACATGGAGAAAGAAAGAGATGATTATTTACACGCAGCTGCATATGAACGCTCTAATGAGCGTCGTGACTACCGTAATGGCTACTATGAACGTGAATTAACAATGAGTATCGGTAAAATAAATCTTAAGGTTCCTAGAACTCGTAATGGTGAATTCTCACCTTCAGTTTTTGAGAAATACTCTCGGTGTGACCAAGCATTAGTTCTCTCTATGCTTGAGATGGTTATCAATGGCGTTTCTACACGCAAAGTTACACATATCGTGGAACAACTTTGTGGTGAAAGTATCTCAAAATCGTTTGTTGCTTCACTTACTCAGAAGCTTGATCCTATTATCAATGATTGGGCCAAACGGCCCTTAAATTTAAGGTATTATCCTTTTGTTTTTGTAGATGCAATGTATATAAAAGTTCGTGAACATCATCGTGTCATCTCTAAGGCTGTTTATATTGCCACAGCTATTACAGACAACAAAAAACGTGAAATACTTGGTTTACATGTAGATCATGCTGAAAGTTTTGAAAGTTGGAGTCGCTTTCTCCAACAACTTAAATCCCGTGGCCTTCAATCCCCAAAGCTAGTCATTTCAGATGCTCACCAAGGGCTTCAAAAAGCGATTCTACGTGAATTTATTGGGACTAGCTGGCAAAGGTGTAACGTCCATTTTAAACGTAATATCATAGAAAAGCTGCCAAAAAAGGGATCAGATGAAATACGTATGATGATTAAGCGTGTTTTTGATGCAGTCACAATTGAGGATATGCGGAAATTTAAGGATGAACTGATGGCGCAGTTTGGAGATGATCCTAAATACGAACAAGCTCTAACAATATTAGATGAAGGATTCGAAGATACCATTCAATACATGGAACACCCAGAGGACATGCGTTGTCATATCCGTAGTACTAATTCTCTTGAGCGTTTAAATCAGGAAGTCCGAAGAAGAGAAAAAGTTATACGTATCTTTCCAAATACACAATCTGCTTTCCGTTTAGTCGGAGCTGTTTTAATGCACTATCAAGAGACCATTTATTCAAAGCAAAAATCTATTAAAAGGTAGCTGTATTTAATTTTCAACGTACTTCCATTTATGGATTATTCCATATCCAGTCAAGGCTATCAAAGGAAAAACCGCCTTTGACACCCTTGACTGGATATGGAGATTGAAACCCATGGAAGTAACGCTCGAAAAATGTTAAGGAGGAATAAGCCGTTTAACCCAAGTGAGTAGCTCAATAAATAGGTATAGTCGACATTGTTTTCAAATTTACACAATATTTAGGACTTGACTAAAATCTCCCCTTATTTACCCCAAAACGAGCTCTATTTTGCATTTAACCGAAAAATTTCCGCTTATTTACTTTTGCTGGTTACTCGATTAAGGACGAGGCATCTTATTTAAAAGGGAGTGAGTTTTATCTCAAATATGTGAGGTTTTATATAAATATGGTTATTGTATTCCTAATAAAGAAACTCGCCAATTGATGGTGAAACCTTTGAATGGGAATGGCTGCATGGGGGATGTGTGAAGATGGTTCACTTGCTTCATCGAACGTAGGTTGATGATTGTAAGAAAAATCGACGGGTATAGTTGGTGACATATTTCGAGGCATTTTACTTTGGAAACCCTCTATTTATCGGTGGTGGGGGTAGTTTTAACCAATCGTTTGTTTAATATCAAAACGGGGAAATTTTTGTAGGTTAATCGTTTTTATAGATTACTATTGAAGTTCGTTGTCGAAGATGGAGACTAATCATCGACAGAAATTTTTCGGAAAAATTGGCCTGAGATCTTTTGACATAAGGGTTTGGGCCATAATTAATCAAACGATTAATTGGTATATTTCTGGCTAATCAAACGATTGATTGGCATGGTTGATTTTGTTGTTAAAGAGGGAGTTAGGTGATTTTAGAGGTGTGAAGTTTATCGGAAGTCGATTTGGAAATAACTAGTGAAAACCGCCCGGCCACTGCCACTCTAATTTTTACACCCGTAGAAGGCTCAGAATGGATGAGCACCTCCTCCGCGTTGCCCTATCCAACCGTTGACAATTCGTAATCGAAATAGGTTTAGTCCCTATTTTTTCAAATATATATATACGTAGTTTGTCTGATTTCCCCTCAAAGTGTTAACTTCTACCAAAGCAAACCGTGGAATTGCCTAAAATTTTTTAGATAATTTGTACTATTTTGTTGTATTTGTATTTTTGTAATAATATAATATTCTAATAATAATAAAAAATCATAATAATAAAAAATAATTATTAAGAGAATCAGTAATAGGATTCGATTGATCAGTTATTAGAACAACAAGTAAGGAGGAAGGGGTTCAATGGTACGATATCTAGTAAAACGTCTGTTCATGATGATACCGATACTATTTTTTGTAACTATTTTTATCTTTTTATTTGTACATATGATTCCTGGGGATCCCGCTAGATTAATAGCAGGACCCAAGGCAACGATAGAAGATATTAATTTGAAAAGAATAGAACTTGGTCTGGATAAACCGCTGTATGAGCAATATCTAACCTATATGGGAAATATGCTGCAAGGGGATTTTGGCAATTCACTTCGGACAAAACAATTCGTGATGGATGAAATTGGTTCCCGATTTATGCCTACCTTTTGGCTGACCTTTTGGAGCATGATCTGGGCCGTTATCATTGGCCTGGTGATTGGCATCGTTTCAGCGAAGAAAAGAAATAAATGGCAGGATTATGCAGGGATGTTTGGTGCTGTTTCCGGCCTTTCCTTACCATCGTTTTGGCTTGGTCTAGTGCTGATTCAAATTTTCTCCGTTAAGCTAGGATGGCTGCCAACGGGAGGATTGGAATCCTGGAAAAGCTATATTTTACCCTCGATTACGCTCGGTACAGGGGTAGCGGCGGTTATTGCCCGCTTTTCGCGCTCTTCTGTATTGGACGTGTTAAGAGAAGATTATATTCGGACGGCAAGGTCTAAAGGATTAACGGAAGGGAACGTCGTATGGGGGCATGCGTTGAAAAATGCCTTGATTCCCGTAGTCACCATGACCGGTTTGCAATTTGGTTTTCTATTAGGCGGCTCCGTTGTCATTGAAACGGTGTTTAGCTGGCCAGGTCTTGGCAGACTGTTGATTGATTCCGTCAATTTTCGTGACTATCCCGTTATTCAAGCGGAAATGCTTTTGTTTTCGGTTGAGTTTATCTTAATTAATTTATTTGTTGACCTGCTGTATGGTTTTCTCAATCCAAAAATTCGTTATGAGTAAGGGGGTATTAACATGCCAGCACTTGAGGAAAAGGAAATTCTGAACATTTCACCTTCCAGTCCTCCTACAAAAAGGCCCACTGCATCACCCCTTTTTGAATTTTGGAGGAAGTTTAAAAAGCAAAGATTGGCTTTCATTTCCGCAATCTTTGTTGCGATTTTAATTATTTTAGCCATTATTGGGCCGTATATTGTTCCGTACAAAATTGATCAGCCGGATTACACACAGGTGCTTCAGGGCCCCTCGCTCAAGCATTTAGCGGGAACTGATTCATTCGGGCGTGATATTTTTAGCCGAATCATTGCCGGGACGAGAATTTCATTATTTGTTGGACTTTTCTCCGTTTTCATTGGGGCGGCCATTGGAACGCTGCTCGGACTAATCAGTGGGTATTATGGGAAATGGATTGACGGACTTATTATGAGATTTTGCGATATCCTGTTTGCCTTTCCGGGGATTTTATTGGCGATTGGTATTATTGCTATTCTAGGACCGGGACTTGAGAATGTTGTCATTGCTGTAGCAATCTTTGGTGTTCCGACCTTTGCTAGAATCGTTCGTTCTAGCACGCTGACGGCCATGTCGACCCTTTATGTTGAAGCAACTCGGTCGATTGGTGCAAAGCCAAGGCGTATCATTTGGAAACACATTTTTCCAAGTACCATCTCAAGTATTATTGTTTATTTTACCATGAAAATTGGAACGGCTATTTTAACAGCTGCTAGTTTAAGTTTTCTTGGCTTAGGAGCACAGCCGCCATCACCCGAATGGGGAGCGATGCTAAGTACAGGCCGTGATTACATCGATACGGCTCCGCACATGATTTTATTTCCGGGTCTCATCATTTTTTTAACCGTCTTGGCTTTTAATCTATTAGGCGATGGCCTGCGTGATACTCTCGACCCGAAAATTAAAGATTGATAGGAGGGAAGCGGAGAATGAGCAAGGCGCTTCTTGAAATAAAGGAATTAAGGACACACTTTTTCAGTGACCAACGAGTGGTCAAAGCCGTTGATGGGGTAACCATCAAGGTTGGTGAAGGGGAAGTAGTGGGAATCGTCGGCGAATCTGGCTGTGGCAAGAGTGTTACCTCCCTTTCGATTATGCGGATTTTAAAGGATACACCTGGTAAGATTGTCGGTGGTGAGATTGAATTTGAAGGCAGGGATTTGATAAAGCTGTCGGAAAAAGAAATGCGCGCTATCCGCGGAAATGAAATTGCGATGATTTTTCAAGAGCCGATGACGTCACTTAACCCGGTTTACACGATCGGGAAACAGCTTGTAGAAGTCATCCAATTGCATCTGAAAAAAAATCAACAGGAAGCAAAAGGACACGCAATCCATATGTTGGAGCTGGTCGGAATCCCGAGGGCTCAGGAGATTATGAATGAATATCCTCATCAATTATCAGGTGGAATGCGGCAGCGTGTGATGATTGCGATGGCGATGTCATGCCAGCCTAAATTATTGATTGCGGATGAACCGACTACGGCACTCGATGTGACTATCCAGGCGCAAATATTGGATTTGATGCGGGAGATTCGCAAGGAAAATAATTCATCCATTTTACTGATTACCCACGACCTCGGTGTGGTGGCTGAGATGTGTGACCGCGTTGTCATCATGTATGCTGGGAAAGTCGTGGAGGAGTCGGATGTCTATACGATTTTTGAAAATCCAAAACACCCATACACAAAAGGGCTATTAGACTCTATCCCAAAGCTAGGTGTCAAGAATGTACGGCTTGCCTCCATTTCCGGAAACGTTCCTGCACCAGATGAAATGCCAAAAGGGTGTAAGTTTGCACCACGCTGTCCGAATGCCATGAAAGAGTGCTGGGAAAGGGAGCCGGAATTAAAAGCTCTTGATGAGAATCACACCGCACGCTGTTGGCTTTACGAAGAGAAGGAGGCGCAGTGATGAGCCCGTTAGTTGAGGTGAAAAATTTAAAAAAGCATTTTACTGTAAATAAAGGAATGTTTACCAAGAAAACGGAAATAGTCAAAGCGGTCGACGGGCTTTCGTTCACGATTGAAAAAGGCGAAACATTGGGTCTTGTGGGGGAAAGCGGCTGCGGGAAGTCGACAACAGGCCGAATGATTATGCGGTTGATTGACCCAACCGAAGGACAGGTGTTTTTCAACGGCAACGATTTGACCGTTTTGTCCGATGAGCAATTACGACCGCTTCGCAAAGAGTTTCAAATGGTGTTTCAGGACCCCTATGCTTCATTAAACCCAAGGATGAAGGTCAGCGAGATTATTGAGGAACCATTAATCGTTCATAATTTTCCAAAGGAAGAGCGGAAACAGCGGGTGGAGGAATTATTACATGTGGTCGGATTAAACGCTGCCCTTGCCGATCGATATCCGCATGAATTTAGCGGCGGACAGCGGCAGCGGATCGGGATTGCCCGGGCACTGGCGGTGAATCCGCAATTAATTGTGGCGGATGAGCCTGTATCTGCCCTGGACGTATCGATTCAATCGCAAATTTTAAACCTACTAAAAGACCTGCAAAGCCAATTTGATCTGACCTACTTGTTTATCTCACATGACCTCAGTGTGGTGGAGCATATCAGCGACCGGGTTGGTGTGATGTATTTAGGGAGAATCGTGGAATTATCGGATAAAGAGTCCTTATACAAAGAGCCGTTGCACCCGTATACAAAAGCGCTGTTATCGGCTGTTCCGATTCCGAATCCGCGGGCCGTTCGGGAGAGAATGATTTTAAAAGGCGATATTCCGAGTCCTGCCAACCCGCCATCGGGCTGCACGTTCCACACAAGGTGCCCATTTGCGACAGAAGAATGCAAAACCACTGTGCCGGAGTGGAAAATGGTTAGTGAGAATCGCTATGTTGCCTGCCATTTATATAGATGACAAGATTCAAAGGAGGCCACCATGAATTTAGTAGAAAGATACCCAAAACGAAACTATACACCATCCGCGACACCGATTGAAAAACTGGAACACCTTTCGCGCGCATTAGGCGGTCCAGATATTTATATCAAACGGGATGATCTGCTTGGTCTTACGGCAGGGGGAAATAAGACAAGAAAACTGGAATATCTCGTTGCTGATGCCCTTGAACAAGGTGCAGATACATTAATCACTGCCGGAGGAGTCCAGTCCAATCATGCCCGTTTGACCTTGGCTGCCGCCGTGAAGGAAGGATTGAAATGCCAGCTTGTATTAGAAGAGACGGAAACTCATCCGTACAACGACAAGGCGAGCGGAAATAACCTACTTTACCATCTATTAGGTGTAGAAAAGGTTAAGACTTTGCAAGCGGGGCAGGATTTGACTTCAGCGATGGCAGAATTAAACGCAGAATTGCAGAAGGTAGGACGCAAAGGGTACATGATCCCCGTTGGCGGTTCGAATGAAATTGGCTCATTGGGCTATGCGGTTTGTGCCAATGAGATTACTAGACAAGCAGAGCAAGAGAATCTGTATTTTGATCATATCGTGGTCCCGAGCGGCAGCGGCGGGACACAAGTGGGCTTAATTCTCGGCTTTTCGGGAAGCCGTCATGAACATAACATCCTTGGCATTAACGTCAGCCGGAGTACAGAACTCCAAGAAGAATTGATTTCCGGGCTGTTAGAAAGAGTGTGCAGCTATTATGATGTAGCGGGCAAAATTTCCGAGAATGTCATCCGTTGTAATGGCGAATACGTCGGTCAAGGCTATGCGATTCCAACTGAAGGAATGATAGAGGCTGTCCAGCTTGTGGCACAGACGGAAGGGATTTTACTTGACCCGGTGTATACGGGTAAAGCCATGGCCGGGTTAATCGACTACGTTCGTACTGGTCAATTTAAAGAAGGCGAAAAGGTTCTGTTCGTTCACACCGGCGGTTCACCAGCGTTATATCAATATGCGGAAACCATCCTTTCCGGGCTGAAGCGCTAACTGAAACGTGCAGTATTTCTTTAGAAAGGAGAAAAAGATGAAACTATTTATTTCAGCTGATATTGAAGGTGTTTCAGGTGTTGTCCACATGGAACACACGATGCGGGATGGCAGAGAACATGACCGGGCCAGAATGCTTATGACAGAGGAAGTCAATGCTGCGATTCGCGGGGCGCTGGATGCCGGCGCAACAGAAATTGTTGTCAATGATTCCCACGGGACGATGCGCAACATCATTCCGGAAAGCCTATTACCCGAGGCGGAACTTATCATCGGATCGCCGAAACGATTATCGATGATGCAGGGCATTGATGAAACCTTCGATGCCGCACTATTCGTGGGGTATCATACCCAAGCGGGTGAAAATGGAATTTTAAGCCACAGCTATGACAGCCGGGTCGTAAAGGGGATCACCATTAATGGCGTGAAATACGGCGAATTGGGTGTGAACTCCCTGATTGCCGGCCATTTCAACGTACCTGTTGTGATGGTATCTGGGTGCCAGCTGCTGGCATTGGAAGCAAAAGCGCTCAGCCCGAATATCGAGACTGCGATTGTGAAGAAAAGTGTGTTCCGAACGACGGCGCAGAATCTCCATCCAGCTCGTGCCCAGGAAATCATCCGGGAGAAGGCCGCAGCAGGGATTCGTAAGCGGAGTGAAATTGAGCCTTTCGCCATCAAGGCCCCATTCCATGTGGAGGTGGAATTTTTACAGCCGGGCTTAGCGGATGCTGCGGATATTTCGCCGCTTGTTGCGAGAACATCTCCTAGTTCCATTACCTTTACAGCAAATGAAATCATGGCATGTTATCAAATGCTGCGGGTCGTCATTTCAATGGCCGGCTCGGCATTATCATAATATCTGAATTTATAAGTTTTGACTTTGAGAAATGTCCAGCTCCAGGCACCATCGGCTCGAGGTCACAAGCCAATCCGTCCAAAAGGTTAAAAAGCAATTTTTCGGCAGGCTCGTCTTGTGCTTGCCGCCGATGGGCGGGCGCCTTGTGCTTTTCTAATGCCCTGCTCTGATGTTTCGAACGATGATTTGAGGTAATATCATTTTAACTATAAAAGGGGAATCACCATGTCATTGAAAAGAGTACAAATACTTTTAGCGGTACTGCTGGTTTTTTCAGTTGTGCTGGCGGGCTGTCAAAGCAATAACGCAAGCTCGAAGAATCCAAAGGATTCCACGGAAAAGGTTGCGAAAAAGAATGGAAATGACCTTACCGTTGCCATTGATTCAGATGGTAACACATTGGACCCTCACGATTATCAAGCAAACGTTGAGGATATCATGGCCAAAACCATGTACGAAACACTTTTTAAGTTTAATAAGGAAGGGAAATTGGAGCCGTTTCTTGCTTCTGGTTTTGAAGTAAGCAGCGATGGCTTGGTTTATACGATTTCCTTGAAGGATGGTATTAAGTTCCATGATGGTGCACCATTTGATGCCGAAGCCGTAAAAGCAAACCTGGATCGGATTGCCAATCCTGACAATCATATGGCTGGATACAGCATGATGTCGATGATCAAAGAAACAAAGGTAATCGACAGCCATAAGCTTGAAGTAACAATAGATAAACCTTTTTCCGGATTTCTAAATAACGTAGCTACATTTGGCATTGCCAGCCCCAAAGCACTGGAAAACCCGAAAGAGCTTGCCCAGCATCCAGTCGGAACTGGCCAATATATTTTAAAAGAATGGGTACGCAACGACCATTTGACCGTTGAGAAAAATCCTGAATACTGGCAAAGCGGTCAGCCGAAAATTGACCAAATCACCTTTAAGCCTGTTCCTGAAAACGGGGCACGTATTGCCATGTTGAAAGCCGGCGAAGCTGACTATATTTATCCTGTGCCGGCTGAAATGGCAAAAAGCGTGGATGGCCAAAACGGAATTGAACTCGTGAAAGAGCCTTCTGTGTATGTGGAATATCTTTCTATGAATAACACGAAAAAGCCTTTTGATAACGTAAAGGTTAGACAGGCCATCAACTATGCAATTGATAAAAAGGCGTTTGTGGAAGTGGTAAAAGGAGGATACGGGATTATTTCCGAGTCTGTCATTTCTCCGCAAATGGAGTTCTATTCCAAACAGGAGCAGTACCAATATAATCCTGAAAAAGCAAAGGAACTACTGAAAGAAGCTGGTTATAAAGATGGTTTTGAAACGGTCCTTTGGAGTAAAAATACATCTGAAAGAATCAAAGCGATGGAGTTTATCCAGCAGCAGCTTGCCCAAGTCGGCATCAAGGTAAAAGTTCAGCCAATGGAACCAGGTGTCTTAACGGATAAAATCAATACAGACCCTAACATTGACTTATATTTTGGAGGCTGGTCTACAGGTACTGGTAACCCATTAATGGCCATCCAGCCATTATTGAGCGGCGAGCAGTTCCCACCAACAGGCTGGAATACTGCCTATTATAAAAATGATCAGGTGACACAGCTCATTAAAGATGGCCATGTCACGATTGATCTAAAAGAAAGAGAAAGCCAGCTGAAGGAAATACAATCTCTAATCTGGAAGGATGCTCCTTGGGCGTTCATGGATGTCCAAGTATCCGTTGGAGCGAAGAAAAGTTATGTGAAGGGTGTAGAAATCACGTCAGATAGCTCACTGAATTTCCATAATGCGGAGATTGCGAAATAATGTTTGACGTGTAAAGGGAGCCTCGGCTCCCTTTACTTTTATCCCTTTACCGAAAGGATTGAATGGGCATGAATTCTAATGAGTTGGAGTCTGTTTTACAAGCGTTTCCCAAGGCAAAGCTTGCCATCCAGGCGTCCCCGTTACAAAGGCTGGTGAATTTGGAACAAATGATTCATGTTCCGAATGTCTTTGTTAAGAGAGATGATTTAAACGGGTTGGGGGCTGGCGGTAATAAGGTACGCAATCTCGAGTATTTATTGGGTGATGCCTTGGAGCGCGACTGTGACGTTGTGATTGCCTCTGGCCAGATTGATTCTAATTTATGCATGCTCACGGCAGCAGCCTGCCGGAAATTAGGGATTGAATGTGCTCTCGTCCATAATAATGATGCACCCAAGCACTTAAAAGGAAATATGATTCTCAATGATATTTTGGGAATCAAGCAAATCTATTTAGGGGAAGTGGATGAAGCCTTCAGGAGCCAGCAGGTTGACAAGGTGAAGCAGGATTATCAATCTTCTGGACGACGACCATATGTGATCTATAATGGTGCATCTACACCATTGGGGTCGTTGGGATATGTGGATGGTGCGCTGGAACTTTTCCATCAAATAACAAACGATAATCTCCACATTACCGATATTTTTGTCCCTGGGGGCAATGGAGGCCTGGCTGCTGGGATGATTTTTGGCGCCGGGGTATTGGATTTGCCCTTTCACGTTCATGTCGTATCTGTCGAACATGCTAAGGAAAAATTACATGATGAACTAGTCGAGTTAATCAGCGGCATGGAAGAGTTGACCAACATAACAGTAAACTATCCTTTACATGAGATAATGACCATTTATGAAGAGTATCGGGGAGAGGGATGGAATCGTCCGACAGCCGAAGCGGATCAGATGATTTACGAATTAGCTAGGTTAGAGGGAATATTTTTAGAAAAAACGTATACAAGTAAAGCATTTTTAGGGATGAAAGATTTACTGGCGACCGGAAAAGTAAGAAGTGTAGGAGCTTGCTTTTTACACTCTGGAGGATTTTCGTCTTTATTTAGTCAGTATTAAAAATTAAGCTCTGTTATAGTTCATAGGAGATTTTCGTGTAGGTATGAGAATTCATAGACGGAGAATTTCCGGCTAATGTATATAGTGGAAGCATAAGAAGCAGATTTAAGCGGAGATATTCCGATTAACTGCTCAGAATAAGACAAAATCCAACGATTTGGAGAATATAACCGGAAAAACTGCCTTTATTTTTAAGTAAATATGGGTATTTCGCAATTTAAACGGAATTTTTCCGTTTATTGTTCAAACACAGTAAAATCAACATTCAGTTATAACAGAGCCAAAAATTAAAAGGAGGATTCGGATGATGCTTGTTCAAAGAGTTCAAAACTACCAAAAAGATTTATATGATACGATGATCATTCCATTTACGACCCCGGTTACGGTCGTATCCAAGGAAATCAGAATGCTGAAAGGGCACATCAGTGCTAGTTCTTTTAGCGGAAAGTCACAGGAAATCTATCAGTTCACACATGTAGATGGAGATAAATCGGTGAATGTCATTCTACTAGGTTTAGGTCAACCCGAGCAGTTGAAGCACGAAACCATCTACCAGGTATTTGCCAAAGGTTTTTCATCATGCCGCAAGCTGCAATCAGAGAATGCGATTGTATTTTACGATAATATCACCGGTGAAGTTGGAAACGAAGTCATCGCAGAAAAGGCGTTTGAGGCCGCTTATCTGGCCAATTATACGTTTGAAAAATATAAAACTGCTAAAAGTGAAAAGGCAGAAACTAGAGTTGATTTCCTCAGTAAAAATGAGAATCTGGACCATGCATTGCTGGAAGCGCAACATTGTGCAACAGGTACCATGATGGCTAGAAATCTCATCAACGAACCGCCAAACTACATGACCCCTTCAAAGCTGGCGGAAGAGGCTAAAAAGGTTGGAGAGGAAGCGAATTTTAACGTAACGGTTTATGATGCTGCAGAGATTGAAAAGTTAGGCATGAATCTATTTTTAGCAGTTGGAAAAGGATCTGCCCACCAGCCGGCTTTCATTGTGATGGAACACTTTGGTGACCCTGACAGCGATAGGAAAGTGGGGATGGTCGGAAAGGGAATTACTTTTGACACTGGCGGTTACTCCCTAAAATCAGAGGCATCCATGACAAACATGCACGGGGATATGGGCGGTGCAGCCGCGGTTATTGGTGCCATGAAAGTCATTTCAGAGATGAAGCTTAAAATCAATGTAGTTGCTGTCGTGGCTGCATGCGAGAATCGTGTTTCGGACAAATCCTATTTGCCGGGAGATATTGTCCAGTCGATGTCCGGAAAATTTGTCGAGGTTAATAATACCGATGCCGAAGGAAGACTGACCCTAGCAGATGCGATTACCTACCTCATCCAAAAGCATGATGTTGGATGCGTTATTGATATTGCCACGTTAACAGGTGCGGTCATTGATGCATTGGGCAAGCGAATCGCTGGATTCTTTACAAACGATTCAGTGATAAGAAGCGTCATGAACGAAGCTTCTCATCGCTCTATGGAAAGAATTTGGGAGCTTCCGTTTGATGATGGATTACGGAGTGTTATTCAATCTGATGTGGCCGATTTGAAAAACAGTGCTTTTGGCTCAAATAAGGGTGGATATGCGATTGTTGCTGCACTCTTCATAAGTGAGTTTGTTGAAAATCGTCCTTGGGTCCACTTGGATATAGCAGGAACGTCATGGTCAACGGAAGAATTGGATGATTGCCCTAAAGGTGGGGTTGGTTACGGTGTAAGACTTTTGTATCACGTAGTCAAAATTTTAGAGAGGGATCAGGTGTAACCTAGTAACCAAAATATACTTGTAAAAAAGAATCGGCGGTGTTGGAAATGGATAGAATGCGGTTACGCGACCTCGGCATAACGATTGGAAGATTTAAAACAGGAAAATATAATTCTATCACAGATATACAAGGGGTTAAGGTAGGGCATGTAACACTTTCACATGAGACAGACGATGGTCGGAAGGTGCAAACGGGGGTAACCGCAATCCTCCCCCACTCAGATAATATTTTTCAAGAAAAAGTGGTAGGAAACTCTTACATCATTAATGGTTTTGGAAAAACGGTTGGAACCATTCAGCTGCAGGAATTGGGTGTGATCGAAAGCCCCATCCTTTTAACCAATACATTTTCCGTTCCCGCGGTATGGGAAGGGACGATTCGCTACCTGCTGGATCAAAATCCGCAAATCGGCACCACGACGGGCACTGCCAATGTCATTGTGGGAGAATGCAATGATGGCTACCTCAATGATATCCGCGGACTGCACGTTAAACCAGAGCACGCCCACCAAGCGATTGTATCGGCTGCATCTGGGATAGTGGAAGAGGGGTGTGTCGGGGCTGGAACGGGCATGTCTTGTTTAGGGTATAAAGGCGGAATTGGAACAAGTTCACGAATGGCTGACTTTGGCGAACGACAATATACTGTGGGCGCTTTCGTGTTAAGCAATTTTGGGGAAAGGAAGGACCTTAGAATTCCGGGTGGTGGATTACTAGAGACAGAGGACCGAGAAAAAATGCCAGATGGGTCCATTATGATGATTCTTGCGACGGATGCACCGCTAAATGATAGGCAGCTGAAACGATTAGCCAAACGCGCTTCATTTGGACTTTCAAGAACGGGCTCCTATGCCGCCCACGGCAGTGGTGATATTGTCATTGCGTTTTCAACTGCCCATCGAATTCCACATGAATGGCCATCTAATCAGGGTACTCTATCTTTTAACTTTTTAAGAGAAGATGGCCGTTTTATTTCTCAATTGTTTGAGATGTCCGTAGATGCTGTGGAAGAAGCGATTTGGAATTCTATTTGTAAAGCAACTACCACTGAAGGGAATCATGGAAGGATTCGAGAGGAAATCCCTTATCAGATATTCGCAGGACCATCTTCTTAAGGAGGTATGATACATGATTACAGCATATTTTAACGGTACATATATTGATCCAGCTGACCTAGTAGTACCAATTGATGAAAGAGGCCATCAATTTGGTGATGGCGTATATGAGATGATCAGGGTTTATAATGGAACCCCATTTATGTTAGAAGAACATATAGATAGATTGTATCGAAGCGCACATGCCATAAAGTTACAGATTGATCCTGACCGGAGTGCCTTAAAAAATACGATGTTCGAACTCATTCAAAAAAGCGGCTTAACAAATCTCGACCTTTATGTTCAAGTGACAAGGGGAATAGCACCAAGAAACCATCTGTTTCCGAATTGCCCTGTATCTGTTTCCATGACCGTCAAACCCTTTCGCACAATTCAGATTGGAGAAAATGGGGCCGGTGTCACCTTTTACCCCGATGAGCGCTGGCAAAACTGCTATATTAAATCACTAAACTTGTTGCCGAATATTTTGGCTAAGCAATCTGCTCATGAGGATGGATACCTAGAAGCCATATTAGTACGGGATGGCAAAGTAACCGAAGGAACGAGTTCCAATGTATATATGGTAAAGAACTCTGCCATTATGACTACTCCTCTTTCAAAACAGATTTTGTCGGGGATTACCCGAATGGCCGTAAAGGACATAGCACTACAGGCTGGAATTCCGTTCATTGAACAACAGTTTACGCCAGATGAAATGCTCCAAGCGGATGAAATCTTCATTACCAGTACGACAATGGAAATTATGCCAATTGTTCGGGTTAGAGAGAAGGTAATGAACATGGGGAAAGCAGGGGCTATTACAAGCACCCTAAGGGGAAAATTCAACGAGCTTAAGTAAATCTATCCGCGCCTGTCACGCACAGGAATCAACTTTACTCCCTACTATACTTGGATACTACTTCCATTGACAGTAAAATACTGCTAATTTCCATACCCGCAGAGGCCATGGGGACGGTTCTCTGCTTCATCGGACACTTAGGTTAGTGGGTTAGAAGAAGTGCTGGTGTGATCGGGGTGACATATTTCGACACAATTTATAATAGAAACTCTCTATTTATCGGTGATGAGGGTAGTTTTAATTAATCGTTTGTTTAGTATCAAAATGTGGAAATTTTTGTAGGTTCATAGTTTTTATAAGTAATTTTGAAGATAATTATCGAAGATTGAGACCTATCATCGACAGAAATTTCTCGGACAAACTGACCTGAGTTCGCTTAACATAAGGGTTTTGGCCGCATTTAATCAAACGATTAATTAGTACATTTCTTGTTAATCAAATGTTTGATTGGATTGGTTGCTTTTGTTGCTATAGAGGGGGTTACGTGATTTTTGAAGGGGGAAGTTTGTCGTCCGCTTATGCCAGTGATAATTAAGAGAAATCCCCTTTCCCCTTCTAGCAAGTATTTGATATGATGTGGTTCAGACTACTAATTACTATTAGCATGGAAAGCTGAACATTTATTTCTCATTTTATCAAGGAGACTAGTCATGCAGAAACTTCAAAGGATTTCAAACCGCATTGTGTATTTACCGCCTTATCAAGAAACGGACAGGCCTATTTTAGCAGCAGTAGCAGGGGAGGAACGGACATTATTGATTGATGCCGGAAATTCTTCCAGCCATGCGCAGCTATTTTTGGCACAATTAGCAGACCTTCAAATAAAGGGAGATTTTCTTGTGCTCACGCATTGGCATTGGGATCATGTTTTTGGGATGAACGACATGCCGATGCCCATCTTTGCTTTTGAAAAAACGCAAGAGAACGTGATCGACATGCAGCAGCTTTCCTGGGAAGATGAATTCCTTGATCAACGGGTCAAAGAGGGAATCGAAATCCCGTTTTGTGCCGATGCCATCAAAAAGGAGCTTGGCAATCAACGTGAGATCATTCTCCCTGCGCCGGCTGTCACATTCGATCATCGCATGACCATCAACCTTGGCGGCCTAACGGCCATAATTGAGCATGTGGGCGGGGATCATTCGGATGATTCTTGCGTTATTTATATACCTGAGGAAAAAGTGCTGTTTCTAGGGGATTGTCTCTATGCCAATCTTTATTCGGAAAAATGGAACTACACAATAGAGAAAACGCAGCGATTAATCGAACAAATTGAAACCTATGATGCCGAAACCTTTTTCCTCTCCCACCACGAAGCGCCGATGATGAAAAAGGAGTTTCAATCCATGCTTAACACGCTAAAGAATGCAGCAAACCTGACGAAGCAAACTAAAGGGGATCAAGCAGCGATTACGGCAGAAATGTCGAAGGATCTGCAAAGAGAATTAAATGAATTTGAGGTCGAAACGATTCAGTTTTTTGTTAATGGGTATGAGGGGTAAAGTGTGAAGAAGTGAAGCAGGGGACGGTTCTCTGCTTCTTTTTCCTTTTCAATCAGAAATAATAAAGTTGGAATTACCGGTGTCATGCTTTGGGATTTGTCGAAAATTGATAGGTTTTTAGATTAGTAGAAAGTGATAGTATGGAGTTGCAGGGAGAAGTGTTAGCAGCACTTCTCTTTTTTATTACATATCCATTATATCCAGAAATATTCCATTTTGAAAAGGGAAACCAGTTGCGGTGCCTGATTGTTTTTGTTTTTTGACTCCGAAATCTACTTTAAGACCCATGCCCTAATTTACTAGAGATTTCGGATGTGTTTTCTAGAAGGTGGTTAACTAATTCTTTTTGTTTTGACATAATCCTGATGGAGGGTGCACAAATACTTATGGCAGCAGCAATTTTGCCGTGACGTGAAAAGACAGGAGCGGCAACGCAGGATATACCGCTTTCAAATGTTTCAAATGACAAATAATAGCCTTTAAGTCTTATCTGCTCCAATTCCGCAAGAATCATGTTTGGGTCCACGGTAGTATGGGGAGAATGAGGTTCCAGTTTCGCCGTAGAGAGATAATCGTCAACCATTTTTGGATCACTATAGGCTAATAAAACCTTTCCCAATCCTGTTGCATAAGGAGGGGAGGTTAAGGATAAATGGAATTGCAAACGCAATCCTGATCCTTGATTCATAATCCTATCCAGTAATACGACTATATTAGAATCCAACACCCCCAGGTGAACTAGTTCATTAGTTGCGGATGATAATTTAATGAGATGCGGATGGGCAACTTTACGGATATCTAGCCTTTTTTCGTAAGCATTTCCCACCTCTAAACAGGATAACCCCAGCTGATATTTTCCTGTACTCGTATCTTGAGAAATGAACCCCTTTTCCTCCATGTCATGTAATAGTTTCGACAAATAACTTTTTTTCATCTCAAGCATTTCTGCCATTTCACCTAGGCTGCAATCTTCATGTTCTCTAAAAAACAATAAGATATCCAATGCGTGCGAAACATTTCCATAGGAAGTGCGCTTACTTTCTGACAAAACCATTTCCTCCCTCTATTAATCTTTGGTATTCACCAGAAAACTAATATGAAATTTTAAATACTAGAGTTTACGTAGTTAATGATGTTCACCAAATATTCCCGCCCTAATAATCTTCATAAAGGAAGAGAGTGTGGCTTATTCAATATAACTTCCCGCGTCACATCTAAAAAGGCCCTTAAAGCTGGGGACATCCATTTGTCTTTGTGCCAAACTAATTGTGTCACGATAGGAAAATCAGGGCCAACCCATTTCAATATTGCCATACGGCCTTGAGCCACTTCACTCTCTACGGCGATCTTTGGCAGCGCTGCTATTCCGATTCCTGCTATTACACATTTCTTTATCGCCTCCACATCACCAAGTTCCAGTTTGCTGGACGGCTGAGCTCCTGCCTCTGCCATTGATTCCTCAAATAATCGGCGATAATCGCATTTTTCAGTCACAAGCAGCGGCTGACCCTCCAAATCTAACGGGCTGACCGCAGGCTTTTTTGCTAAGAAGTGATCTGGATGACTTACGATAACAATAGGCTCTGGAATAAGCAGGTCAACGATTAGGCTTTCCGACGTAATAGGTATCATGGATATTAAGACTGCATCTATATGACCTTTAGAAAGAAGCCCCTCCATCTCCGTTTCTGCTATCCCGGGTCGAAATACAAGTTGTACCTTTGGATAAAGAGACTGAAATTGGCTCAGCAATGATGGCAATCGGTATGTACACTGTGTTTCCGAAGCGCAAATTGTAAGGATCCCACTTGGCTCAATGTATCCGCCGACCGTTTCCTTCGCCTCTTCAGATAGTTGAATAATTCGATCCGCATATAACTTAAAACGATGCCCCGCTTCACTTAATATCACACGTTTCCCCAATCTTTCGAACAAGGGAACACCAAGCTCTTCCTCAAGCGACTTAATATGTGCTGTTATGCTAGATTGGGCGAAGCATAGGATTTCGGCGGTTCGTGTAAAGTTTAGTTCTTGTGCAGCAGTTTGAAAAATCATCAACTGTTTTAGTTCCAAAGCAGTCACTCCTAAATCGTTTTTACCGATGATAATATTCAGAATATTTCTATAGACTGATAATACCATGTTTTGTATCATGATTGTAAGCGGTATCAAAGATTTATTTTTTCAAAGGAATATAAATACCCCAAAATTATTTGTAGAAAGGATGTTAATTAATATGACTACAGTGCCTTTTAAGTATTTTATGCCAACACAAGTAGAATGCGGAGCTGGTATATCTGAAAAGACGGGAGAGATTGTTAAAGATTTAGGAGTTGCTAGGTTACTCATTATTACTGATAAAGGGGTAAGAGCTGCCGGCCTTCTAGATGGAATTGAGAAATCCCTAACGGCTGTAAATCTGGATTATGAAATTTTTGACGAGGTGGAGCCGAACCCATCAGCGGAAACGATTCATAAAGGGGTCGATTATCTTAAAGAACATAAATGTGAAGCGGTTATTGCTGTAGGTGGAGGAAGCAGTATTGATACGGCTAAAGGAGTAGCAGTGATGGCTGTAAATCCTGGACACATATTGGATTATGAAGGGGCGGGAAAAGTTACGGTTCCCCCACTTCCAATCATTGCCATACCGACTACGGCAGGGACAGGAAGCGAAACAACGAATTCGACTGTTATAACAAATAAAGAAACTTCTTTTAAATTAGCTGTGCTGAGTCCACTTTTATTTCCTAAGATCGCTCTATTGGATCCAAATCTGATTCTGCACTTGCCTCAAGAAATTACTGCAGCAACAGGAATGGATGCATTAACCCATGCGATTGAATCTTATACATCTAAGGCCGCTAACCCTGTCAGCCAGGCTTTTGCCATGCAGGCCATTAAAATGATTGGGGAAAATTTAACAAAGTCTTACTTTGTTGGAACAGATCTTGAAAGCAGAGAAAAAATGCTGGTAGCCTCCATGCTTGCCGGAGTTGCATTTTCCCAGTCCCGCTTAGGAAATGTACATGCTATTTCTCATACATTTGGGGGGACGTTCAATATCCCGCATGGCATCGCGAATGCAGCACTATTGCCTTTTGTTATGAGATTTAATCTGCCGGCATGTGCTGATCAGTATAAAGATACTACTATAGCATTAGGAAAGGACGTTACCGGACTATCTACACTAGAGGCTGCCGAAAAGGCGATTGAGACTGTGATTGAAATGAATCAAGCTATGAATATCCCACTTAATATAAAAGACTTAGGAGTTTCATTAGAATATCTGCCAAAGTTAGTAAAAGATTCAATGAGGAGTGGAAATGTTCTCATTAATCCAAGACTTACGAAACCTGCAGATATTCAGTCAATAATTGAAAATGCCTATTATGGGAATTTGGAAGGGCCAACAAAAGAGAAAGAAGTTCTTCCTCTAGAAAATGTCCTCTACCCAGTATAAAAGTTTCCTGGCAGCTCAGAAAAAAGGAAAGGTAGGAATTTGAAATGCAAAACATGATTGCGAAAGACGTAAAAACTTATTTGAACTTTATTAATGGAGAATGGAAAGCTTCCTTCACAAATGAAAGCAAAAGCAGCAACAACCCTGCAAATAAAAATGAAATCGTCGGTTATGTACAAGCATCCTCACGGGAGGATTTGGACTCCGCTGTTGCAGCAGCAAAACAGGCACAAACTTTTTGGCGAAAACTTTCTGGTGCAGCAAGAGGCGACTATTTATATAAAGTAGCTAATGTGATAGAAGGACGTCTTGATGAAATAGCTGAAACCATGACAAAAGAGATGGGTAAGACCATTCAAGAATCAAAAGGGGAAACAGCACGCGGGGTGGCCATTCTTCGTTATTTTGCTGGTGAAGGAATGAGGAAAATCGGTGATGTTATTCCATCAACAGATAGTAAAGCGCTTATGTTTACCTCACGTGTACCTCTTGGTGTTGTAGGCGTTATCTCACCATGGAACTTTCCGGTAGCCATCCCGATTTGGAAAATGGCTCCGGCGCTAATCTATGGAAACACTGTTGTGCTGAAGCCGGCACAAGAAGTATCCGTTA
This sequence comes from Neobacillus bataviensis LMG 21833, assembly GCF_000307875.1. Lineage (GTDB taxonomy): Bacteria > Bacillota > Bacilli > Bacillales > Cytobacillaceae > Neobacillus > Neobacillus bataviensis. The sequence continues at coordinate 39,964 of NZ_AJLS01000003.1, read as the reverse complement.
CTGCCGCTAAATTAATGGAGTGTTTTGAGGAAGCTGGCTTTCCACCCGGTGTTGTGAATATGGTAACTGGTCAAGGAAGTATTATCGGTCAAGGGATTATTGACCATCCAGATATTAATGGAATTACTTTTACAGGGTCTAATACGGTTGGAAAAGCGGTTGGTCAAGGAGCTCTTGCTCGTGGGGCAAAATACCAACTCGAAATGGGCGGCAAGAATCCTGTTATTGTTTTAAATGATGCAGATCTTAATCTTGCAGTTGAAGGAACGATTAGCGGAGGCTTACGCTCAACTGGTCAAAAATGTACAGCAACAAGTCGTGTTTTTGTGCAGGCTCATGTATATGAAGAGTTTAAAGCAAGGCTGTTGGCAAAAGTTAAAGAACTAAAAGTAGGAGACGGAATGCTAGAAGATTCGTGGATGGGGCCATGCGCAAGTGAGAATCAATTAAATACAGTTCTATCATATATTCAGATAGGAAAAGAAGAGGGAGCAACACTTGTATACGGTGGCGATAGACTTACCAACGACGAAACAGAAAACGGATTTTTTGTAGAGCCTACTATATTTGAAAATGTGAGAAACAACATGACGATCGCTCAGGAAGAAATCTTCGGGCCAGTTCTTGCATTAATTAAGGTCGAGACTTTTGAGGAAGCATTAAAACTCGCGAACGATGTGGAATTTGGCCTAAGTGCATCTATTTATACAAAAGACATTAGTACCATGTTATCTTTCATTAGCGAAATGGAAGCCGGCCTTGTTAGAGTTAATGCAGAAACAGCAGGTGTTGAGCTTCAAGCTCCATTTGGCGGAATGAAGCAATCCAGCTCTCATTCACGGGAGCAGGGACAGGCTGCAATAGAATTCTTTACAGCCATTAAAACGGTATATGTAACAGCATAATCATATTCTCCTATAGATATTGGAGTCCTTTATACATGATAGGGGACTCCTGCTAATCAAATGCATATGGGGGATATTTAAAAAATTCAACGAATCACCTTTGGCATTATATCTTATTTGATATTAACCTTATTATTCATAATTAGAATTGGAGAGATTTTATGGATTTGGCAATTATTCTACTGGCACTAGGGTTACTTGTGTTTGTTGCCTATCGAGGCTTTTCGGTTATCATTTTTGCGCCGTTATGTGCCTTATTGGCTGTATTCTTAACAGAACCTACTCACGTACTGCCATTCTTTTCTAATATATTCATGGTAAAGATGGTTGATTTTATCAAACTATATTTTCCCGTTTTCCTATTGGGAGCTATCTTTGGTAAGGTAATTGAAATGACGGGCATCGCTCAAAGAATTGCTAAAATTATTGTTAAATTTATTGGTGCTAAGCGGGCGATCTTAACCATCGTGTTAATGGGGGCTATTCTCACATACAGTGGTGTGAGCTTATTCGTAGCCGTATTTGCTATTTATCCCTTTGCATCACAGCTATTCCGTGAAGCCAATATTCCGAAGCGGCTTATACCGGCTACCATCGCATTCAGTGCTTTTACTTTTTCAATGGATGCAGTTCCAGGTTCGCCGCAGCTTCAGAATGTCATTCCAACAAGTTTCTTTAAAACGGATCTCTATTCAGCACCTATACTAGGAATGATTGGTGCATTGTTTATTTTCGTAGTTGGTATGTGGTATTTAGAAAGTCGGCGTCGCAAGGCTGAAAAGGCTGGAGAAGGTTACTATGGCAAAGGTGGAGATGCGATTTCTGAAATGGCAGCTGCTGTTGAGACTTTGCCTGCATCCATGGTTCCAAGGATTTCAGGAGTTTCCATTAGTGCAAAAGATTGGCTCGCTTTCTTCCCACTTGTACTTGTAGGGATCACGAATAAACTTTTTACCACTTATCTTCCACACTGGTATCCAAATGGTTTTGATTTTGCTAAAATCGGCCTAGAAAGTTTTGGAAACGTTAACATGGGACAGGTTCTAGCTATTTGGTCCGTCGAATTAGCGCTTCTTGTTGGAATTTTAAGTGCTATTTTACTGAATTTCCAAGCGGTAAAGATTAATGTTAAAGAGAATCTTAATGTTGGAATAGGCGGCTCCTTACTTGCCACAATGAATACGGCATCGGAATATGGTTTCGGTGGTGTTATTGCCGCTTTACCTAGCTATGCTGCCATCCAGAACTCCCTCACTGATACCTTTTCGAATCCATTGGTCAACGGTGCTGTCATGACAAATGTTTTGTCGGGGATCATAGGTTCTGGATCCGGAGGAATGAGTATCGTTTTAAGTGCAATGGCAGATAAGTATATAGAGGCGGCAAACGCATTTGGTATACCGTTAGAGGTTATGCACCGTGTCATGGCTATGGCAGCTGGAGGCATGGACACCTTACCACATAATGGTGCCGTCATAACGTTACTTGCCGTAACTGGATTGACCCATCGTCAAGCATATAAGGATATATTTGCTATAACTATCATCAAAACAATAGCTGCATTCTTTATCATTGTGGTTTACAGTCTTACTGGAATTGTATAAGCGAATTTTCAACGAAGCAGGGGACGATTCTCTTGCTTCGTTTTCCTTTTTTTTTTCTAAATGCCAGGCAATCTGGCGCATGATAATATAACAGCAATAAAAAAACAGTTTAAAAAACTCTATGTGACCTATGTCGCATAATGGAGATTAAATAATATATGAGTTATTATTTAAGGCTCTTTTCTGAAAGGTTGTTGCATTTTTGGATTCGCCGATAAAGTAGTTCAATTCGCCGATATATTTATAGATTCGCCGATATAATCGTACAATTCGCCGATAAACTAGATTAACTCGCTAATAAGTGTAATTTCACACCTTTTAGGGGTTTAAACGTGTTTCATAACAACATTCTTTACGAAATCAGCCATATTTATGGATTTGGGCTATTTTTTTAAAACAAAAAAGCACCACAATTGTGGTGCAACTAGTTTTATCCTTTTCAATCCTCGACATTTTTTCGCTAGAGAGATATGTTCAGAAGTGAAGGGGATTGGAGCTGTTTTTACCCTATTATTGAGCTAATTTTTCTTGAACATTCTCTGATTCTTTCATTCTATTATTACTCAATTTGTATGCAATAAACAGGATGATTGTCCAGACTGGAGCAACATAGAGAGCGACTCTTGTAAAAGGTAGAAACGCCATAATAACGATGATGGAAATCATAAAGACGATCGCGAAATAACTTGAGTACGGCCAAAAAGGCATTTTGTAAGAGAGTTTATCTACTTCACCATTTGCGATCTTGATTCTTCTGAATTTCAGCTGACTAAACAAAATGGCAAGCCAGTTAGAAACGAGTCCAACTACAACGATGGTAGAAAAGACGCTGAAAGCACTAGCAGGCATAATATAGTTCATTAAAACACCAGTTAACTGAGAGGCAATGACAATAAAGAGACTAATGAATGGTACTTTACTTTTGTTCAGTTTACTTATAAAATGAGGCGCCTTACCTTGTAAGGATAAACTATACAAGACACGAGTAGCGGAATAGATCCCGCTATTCAGAGCGGAAACTGCTGCTGATAGGATAACCAAATTAATAATGGACGCTGCTCCAGGAATGCCCATTTTTGAAAAAACTGTTACAAATGGGCTTCCATTCGCACCGATACTCTCCCAATCAAAGAGGGAAACCATAATCGTGATCGCGCCCACATAAAAGATTAGTATTCTCCAAAACACACCATTGATGGCCTGCGGGATTGTCTTTTTCACATCTCCCGTTTCTGCAGCGGCTATACCAACCATTTCCACGCCGCCAAATGCGAAAGCTACTAATACTAGCGACAATATCCAGCCGCTAATACCCATCGGGAAAAGTCCGCCGTTATTTGTAAGATTACTAAATCCAACCGCATCGCCACTATTGCCTATACCAAACAATAGCATCGCTCCACCAAGGATAATCATCCCGATGATGGCAACAACCTTAATAAGTGAAAGCCAGAACTCAATCTCCCCATATGCCTTTACCGTCGCTACATTTATTAAAATGACCAAGCAAAGGACAAATAGCGCAGATACCCAGACCGGGAAATCAGGAAGCCAGAACTGAATGTAATGACCGATCGCGGCATATTCAGCTGCCCCGCCAGCCGCCATGGTTAATAGAGCAGTCCATCCTAAGTAAAACCCAGCGAAAGGTGAAATATAACGGCCGGCATACGTAACATATGATCCGGATACTGGTTCTTCAACTGCCATCTCCCCTAAAGCCCGCATAATCAGATAGATTGCTACGCCAACAGCTAGATAGGCAAAAATGATGGAAGGTCCAGCCGAATGAATCGCCCCAGCCGCTCCGTAAAAGAGACCAACACCAATTGCCCCGCCGATCGCAATCATTTGGATATGGCGATTTTTTAAACTGCGATTCAAGCCTTCCGTTTCAACTATATGATTAGAATTTTTAGCGTTCATCGTATTCCCCCTAATAATCTTTTAAAATAAAATGATGTTCATGTTATTAATTTTGAAATAATTGCCAGCTTGTCCTATAATAGGTATAGGGAGTCTTCCTCCGTGTATTAGAGTTTGTTTGGCCACTTACTCATTTGAATATAGGGGAGGTACTCCTGTTCAAAATGCTAAATCCCCAGGCAAGAAATTCTTCTCTTATTTACTTTTCACTGCAATTACTTCCACTTCTACCAACACATTCTTAGGTAATTCACGTACCGCAACTGTCGAACGTGCCGGCTTATGATCGATAAAATATGTTTCATAGGTTTTATTGAATTCTGGAAAATCTGCCATGTCTCTCAAGAAACAAGTAGTTTTTACAACATTGGTAAAATCCTTTTGATTTTCTTTTAATAGGTTCCTTAAATTTTCCATCACTTGTTCTGTCTGTTCATGAATTCCTCCTTTCACCACTTCATTCGTTACTGGATTAACTGGAATTTGGCCTGATGTAAATAGGAATTCACCGACTTCTATTGCTTGAGAATAGGGACCTATTGCTTCTGGTGCTGCCTTTGTATAAACCGTATTCATGTGTATTCTCCTCCTATTTTTGAAAATTCTGATTTTTTATTTAAAAATTAGGTATAAGTGCCGTGTTTACCCTTTCGGCACTCATACATTTTTTAGACTGCCTGTTTTACTTCACTACTTCTTTTAATTTAGTTACATGTATGTCTTCAAATTCTCTTGCGATTCTTTCAAATGCTTCCTTAATAATCGGTCTAGGTGATGGGATGCAAATTCTCTGATACTGTAATCCTTCTTCTCCAAACATACTTCCATCTTCTAGTAATACATTTGCTTTGTTATAAATTCGATCATGCACTTCTTTAGGTGATAGACCATACGCACTAAAGTCCATCCACATCACGTAAGTCCCTTCAGGAATTCTTACTTTTACTTGAGGCATTCTTTCCGCTAAGAAATTTACCACCCATTCCATTGTGCCATCGATGTATTCTTTCAATTGGTCTAGCCAATCTTCACCCTCATTGTAGACGGCTATAAGGGCAGAGATCGTGAATGGCGATCCTAATTGGAAGCCCATTGTGTCACTGAATCTTTTTCTTAGCTCTGGATTTGGAATGATCACGTTTGTGCAATGAAGTCCTGCTACATTAAAGGTTTTATTGATTGCTGTACACGTGATAATATGATCATCATTGTCAGTAGCCTTTGTGATAGGAGTAAATGTCTGGTTACGTCTAACTAAATCTCCGTGAATTTCATCCGCAATGATAAGCACATCATTTTTCGCACAAATTTCGGCTAATTTTTGAAGCTCTTCCCTATTAAAGACTCTTCCTGTTGGATTATGCGGATTACAAAGAATGAACATCTTCGTCTTTTCATCTTTCGCTTTCGCTTCAAAATCTTCGAAATCAATAGAATAATAACCTTCTTCGTCACATTTAAGCGCATTATTCATCACTTGTCTTCGGTTATTTTCTATGGCTGCCGTAAATGGTGGATAAACTGGACGTTGAATAATGATCCCATCTCCTGGATCTGTGAATGCTCTTACTGCAATATTTAAAGCATGGACAGTACCTGGACTGTATAGGATTTCCTCCTTCTTGATCTCCCAATCATACCTTTTGCTAAACCAATGTTGGATAGCCTCATAATACTCGTCAGGAAATACGGAATAGCCAAATATCTTATGATCCACTGTTTTATGTAATGCGTCTAGTAATGGTTGCGGTACCGGTAAATCCATGTCCGCTGTAAATAATGGTAACGACTGTTCGTCATATCTTTCTGTAATACCCATTTCTTTAATTAATTTTCCGCCATCCCATTTTAAAGAATAGGTTCCTCTTCGATTGACTACTTCATCAAAATTATATTTCATGTGAAATCCGCCTTTCATTTTTCCTTATTCGACTTACTATTAAACTTTCAATAGATGGTCAATGTTGCAATTCATTTATAAACTTGCCATTTTGCTGTTTTGTATCGAGTTTATTTAAATACCGATAGACTGTGGCTTCTGATGTTTTCAAATACAGCGCAACTTCTGATACAGCACCCTTAATCAAAAATACGCCCTTCTCATTTAATTGTTTCACTACCTCAATTTTTTCATCGGCAGACATTCTATCAGGAGAAATAGTTGTTTCTGAAAGGGTTTTTAAAATAATCGACGTAGTGAGTTCTTCGATTGACGTGTGAAAATCTTCAATGGGATTCTCAATATCGCCTGGAGTCCGTCCATTTAGGTCTAAGCCATTGGATGATACCTCAAATGCACCATTGATCAAACTGTCCAAAAGATTCCTAGTTTCAACCATTTTGCTTAGATCCATGTTAAAGCAGAGCAGACCGACAACGTTCCCAAGGTCATCTTTAATGAAGAAGGTAGACGAGCGTACAATCTTCCCTTCATGCGTTTTTCCAGAGTAATTGAGTAGATAGTCCTTTTCGACATATGATTTATTCTTTAATATTTTTAATGCTAAATCTGTTAGTGACCCACCAACTTTTCTGTTACTAATATGGCTATTTTTAATCGCAACAATAGAATTCTCAATATTTCTCACATCGTGTAGAACAACTTCGCATTGGTTCCCCAGTACACATCCTAAAAATTCAACAAGTTGAATGTAGGGCTGTAATTGCGAAGGTATGTGATTGCTCATTTTTTAAATAAACCTCCTCGTTAAAAATAATAATTTCTCATTGTAATAATTTATTATTATTACTTCTATTTTTATTATACATAACCTGAAATCGCTTACAATATATTTTTTAAAAAATTTTCAAAATATTTGGAGGGACGACGGGACATGGACGATTCTCATGTTTCATCGAACAGGATCGTCCCCCGTGGCACTTAAGATTGGTAGAATCAGAGATTTTTAGATTGGAATGATGCATAAGAACCGTCCCCTGCTTCATTCGAAAATTAAACAAAAAAGTTATTTGAAAATTTACACAAGTATGATAAACTGATGTTAGTTTGGTATATGGAACTAGGTTTATTATACTAAACCACCTGAGAATGGAGCGATCACAATGAAAGAAAAGTATTGGGTGCCCGCAATCGAGAGGGCGGATAAAGTGTTAAAGCTAATTGGTGAATATCCAAATCAGCTGCGCCTGATTGAATTATCCAAACGAGCAGACATTAATAAAAGTTCCCTATTTTCCCTTTTAAATACATTGGAAACATTAAAGTGGGTAACCAAGGAGGATGGCGATTCCTATTCCTTAGGTCCTGCATTAGCTGCGATAGGCTCATCGTATTTCCGGCAGTTTAATATTTTGCAGTCATTTTATAAAGAAGCAAGCCAATCTGTTTCCAAAATTAATGAGCATATCCAGTTAGGCATTTTAGACGAAGGGGATGTCGTTTATTTAGGAAAAATGGAAGGGGATTCAAGGGTCCGCCTGATTACCGATCCCGGTATGCGGTTTCCTGCCTACGCTTCTGCGATTGGGAAAATTCAATTAACACCCTGCTCAAAGACAGAACTCGAGGAAATTTTCCCGGATCAATGGGAGTCAAAAACACCATTTACGATTTCCAACATTGATGCTCTTTATGAAAATGTGCAAGAGGCGAAAAGAAATGGCTATGCGATTGAGAATCAAGAAGCTTCATTAGGATTTCACTGTGTAGCAGCGCCTGTTTATAATTTTGAAAATAAAATCATCGCTGGAGTTAGTTTTACCATGATGACCAGTAGTTGGGAACAGAAAAAAGACGCTGCAAGGGAAGAAATCCTCCAACTTGCCAGCCGCTTATCACAGCTTGCGGGCTTTACGGGGGAACAAAAACAAAGGATCGAATAGAAATTCTAAAAAAGGAGTGGAGATTTTTATGCAAACGACTTTTATCGAAAAAACGTATAAAAACTTTATCAATAATGAATGGATAGCGTCGGGATCTGAAAAGACCATCAAAAGTATCAACCCGGCCAATAAAGAAGAAATTGTCGGTTACGTGCAAAATTCCACGATTGAAGACTTGGAAAACGCTGTACAAGCGGCACATAAGGCAAAAAAGTCCTGGAAAAAGCTTGGGCAGGCGGCACGGGGTCAGCTGCTATTTAAAGCGGCCAATCTAGTGGAAGAAAACCTGGATGACATTGCTGAATCATTGACGCGCGAGATGGGGAAAACGCTTCCAGAGGCTAAAGGCGAAACCGCCCGCGGTGTGGCGATTCTCCGCTATTATGCTGGGGAAGGGATGCGGAAGGACGGGGATGTTATTCCATCGTCGGATAAGGATGCACTCATGTTTACCAAGCGGTCACCTTTAGGCGTAGTCGGCGTGATTACACCTTGGAATTTCCCTGTTGCCATTCCGATTTGGAAACTGGCCCCGGCTCTTGTTTATGGAAATACTGTTGTGTTCAAGCCGGCAACGGAGGCAGCTGTAACGGCGGCAAAAATAGTGGAATGCTTTGCAAAAGCGGGGCTTCCTGAAGGGGTTTTGAATTTTATCACAGGTTCAGGTTCAGTCATTGGTCAAGCGTTGATTGATCATCCACTCTTAAATGCCATTACGTTTACCGGCTCTGAAGCGGTTGGAGAAGGGGTCGCAAAATCAGCGGCAGCCCGCGGGATTAAATTCCAATTGGAAATGGGCGGCAAGAACCCTGTGATCGTGACAAAAGATGCGGATTTAGATGCTGCGGTAGAAGCTGTAATCAGCGGAGGCTTCCGATCGACAGGACAAAAGTGTACAGCATCAAGCCGTGTCATTGTTGAAAAAGCGGTGTACGAACGTTTTAAAGAGAAGCTGGTGCAAGAGACGGAAAAGATTACCGTTGGAGATGGGTTAAAGGATGGCATCTGGATGGGGCCATGTGCCAGTGAAAGTCAGTTTACTACTGTGAAAAAGTATATTGAGCAAGGAAAAGAAGAGGGAGCTTCCCTGCTTTACGGTGGAGAGGCATTGACTGGCGCTGAGTTTGATAAAGGATTTTATGTCGCGCCAACCATCTTTGACCATGTAAAACCTGATATGGCGATTGCTCAGGAGGAAATTTTCGGCCCGGTTATTGCGCTCCTTCAAGCTGAGGATTTAGAAGACGCCATTGAGATTGCTAATGATACGAAATATGGATTAAGTGCCTCCATCTTTACATCGAATATTGGTTCACTGCTTGAATTTATTGATGATATTGATGCCGGCCTTGTTCGCATCAATGCCGAGAGTGCAGGAGTGGAATTACAGGCGCCGTTTGGGGGCATGAAAGCATCGAGCACCGGTTCAAGAGAACAAGGGGAAGCGGCAAAGGAATTCTTCACCGCCATTAAAACCGTTTTTATTAAAGGCTAATCAGAATGGGAGATTGCTATTCTAGTATTCTCCTAGACTAAAATAGTAAGCGCTTTTATTTTTAGGCTCTGTTAAAACTGAATGTTGATTTCACTGTGTTTGAAAAATAAACGGTAAAATTCCGTTTAAATTGGGAAATACCCATATTTTCCTGAAAATAAAGGAAGTTTTTCCGTTTATATCATCCAAATCTTTGGATTTCGTCGTATTTAGAGCAGTTAATCGGAATATCTCCGCCTATATCTGCTTCTAAAGCTTCCTATTTATACATTAGCCGGAAAATCTCCGCCTAAGAATTCTCAACCTGCACGAAAATCAACAATAAATAATAACAGAGCCTATTTTTAAAAAAATCAAAGGGAAGAAGGCAGAAAAAGATGAAAGAATCGAGAGAGTTATTAGAAAAGCTTGGTTACCCACCTACAGATAATATAGAACTTCCTACGTCGACAAAAACATTTCCGGACGGTGCGCAATACCGGATTGAACTTCCAAGTGTGGAGGGGCCTGTTGCGTTAAAAGAAATGTTAGACGAAATCGACCGCTACGGCTTAACGATACACCGGGTGTCACAAGGCAGCGGGATCATGCTGCAAACAGACGAAGAAATCCAGGAAATGTGCAGGTTGACGAGTGAAAGAGGGATGGAACTCAGTTTGTTTGTCGGCCCGCGCGGCACATGGGATATCAGTGCACAGCCGTTAACGGAAGGTGGAAAATCGATTGCCCTGCGTCATGAAGGTTCCGATCAGCTTGTTTATGCCATGGAGGATTTAAAACGAGGAGCAAAATTAGGACTAAGAAGTGCGTTAATTGCGGATGAAGGTCTCTTATTGCTGACGAAGGAAATGAAAAAGGCCGGCCAGCTGCCAGAGGACTTCGTTGTAAAGGTATCTGTGCAAATGGGCGCTGCGAACCCTGTTTCTGTGAAGTTAATGCAAGACCTGGGGGCTGGCACGTACAATGTTCCAACCGCGCTGACCCTGCCAAAATTGGCAGCGATTCGCCAGGCCATTGACATTCCAATTGATTTATATGTAGAGGTTCCGGATAACTTAGGCGGATTTCTTCGCTATTATGAAATTCCGGAAATTATTCGGGTATTGGCGCCGGTTTATATCAAATTCGGGCTCCGCAATCATCCGGATGTCTACCCTTCTGGGAAGCAGTGGGAGAGTACAAATATTTCGCTAGTTAAAGAGCGTGTCCGCCGCGCAGCGCTTGGAGTCCAAATGATTGAGCGTTATTATCCAGAAGCGAAAACATCAAAATTGGGTGCTGAAGGATTGGGGATTCCTAGGATTAGTGCTTCGTCAGCCACCTTGTAAAAAAAATTTTTAGCAAAGATAGGAGGAAACTGAAATGAAATTGATATCTTATCGTGCGCAATCCAGTACGCATCTCGGTGTGGTAATCGAAGAGGACAAAGTCTTATCATTAAGTAGTTTACATGATTTGTATAAGGATTGTATTTCACAAGAGTTTACGATTCCAAATGATATGAAGCAGTTTATTGAACAAAACGAGACTGCACTTCCTTATGCTGAAGCGCTAATTGATTGCTATCTAAATGATCAAGAAGTGAAGGATCTTCCTTCCTGCTTCCTTTCGGATGTTGAGATCATCGCTCCGATCGCCCAGCCAGAGAAAATTATTTGCGTCGGCTTGAATTATATGGACCATTGCAAGGAGACCAACATGGAGCCGCCATCATCGCCGGTTATTTTTTCAAAGTATGCCAATGCCATTATTGGTGACAAGGCAGCGATTGAATTGCCAATCAACTCTAATCAAGTGGATTTTGAGGCGGAATTGACGATTGTCATCGGGAAAGAAGCGAAATGCATTTCTGAAGAGGAGGCGGAAGACTATATCTTTGGCTATACGATTATGAATGACGTAAGTGCAAGGGATCTCCAATTTGCGGACACTCAATGGTCCCGCGGAAAATCAGCGGATACATTTGCTCCAATGGGTCCGGTGATTGTCACGAAGGATGAAGTAGGGGATCCGCATCAATTGGACATTTCTTTACGATTAAATGATGAGATTATGCAGCAGTCCAATACGAATCAGTTAATTTTTCGTATTCCAACCATTATCTCCTTCTTATCCCAGTCCATGACGTTAAAGCCGGGGGATGTCATCGCCACAGGCACACCGCCTGGAGTAGGTATGGGCAGGGACCCAAAGGTTTGGCTGAAGGATGGAGATTTCCTCTCCATTACGATTGAAAACATTGGAACCTTATCAAATCATGTAAAAAAACACCATCTTACTAAGTATAATGAGCATTCTCTGTTAACCTCTAAGTAAATTCTAGGGTTTGATGTAAGCTAGACCTAATTGAAAAAGCACTCTTCTAAGAATTGACAGAATCTTCTTTAAATATTAGCAACCGATTGCACCGGTGGATCGTCTAAATAGGTTTTGTTTTACCCTCATTATTAAAATCACTAGGAGAGTGGAAACATGAAAATCAAACAAGCAATTGATAAATTTCCCGGCGGTCTGATGGTTATCCCGTTATTGGCTGGTGCCTTGTTAAATACAATTGATCAGCTTCATCTGCCGTTTATTATGGAATTCCTTAAAGGTTTGGGGGTCGCACCGAACGCGGATGGAAACCATGAATTTATGAAAATTGGCGGTTTTACCCAGGCCCTGTTTAAGGATGGCGCTTTAACCTTGTGTGCCCTGTTCTTGTTTTGTGCCGGGAGCCAAATGAATTTTCGTGTTGGCGGGAAGGCCCTGAAAAAAGGTATTTTATTAACGACTTCCAAATACTTGGCTGGTTTTGCTGTCGGGATGATTTGGGGGTTATTATCAGACCCTGTCCATGGCTTCCTTGGTTTATCGACCATGGCCATTATCGCGGCGATGACAAATGGAAATGGGGGCATGTTTGCGGCCTTGACTGGGCAATACGGAAATCGTTCTGATGTAGGGGCGACCGCTATCCTTTCCCTTAATGATGGACCGTTTTTCACCCTAATGGCACTTGGGATGATGGGCGCCAACTTCCCGTTAATTGCTTTTATTGCTGTGTTATTACCTATTTTGATTGGGATGATTTTAGGAAATCTAGATCATGAAATCCGAACCTTTTTAGCGGCTGGAGAATCTTTAGTTATTCCTTTCTTTGCCTTTGCTTTAGGTGCCGGGATGAACCTGGCCAGCTTCTTTAATCCTGAGGTAGTGGGTGCAGGCATTATTCTAGCTTTGATGACCATTGTCTTTTCAGGAGGAGCCATGGTACTTTCCTTCAAGCTCTTCCGTGAGAAAAGTTTCATTGCTCCTTGGGCAGAAGCTTCTACTGCCGGAAATGCCGTGGCGACACCTGCAGCCATTGCTGCAGCTGCAACCGTCGCAGCCGGAACAGGACTCATGACGGCAGCCGAGGCGGAAGTGTATCAAGGTCTTGTGGCAGTCGCATCCGCACAAATCTCGATCGCCACTATTACTACCGCCTTGCTGGTACCATTTGCCGTAATTTTGGCCGATAAGTATCAAAAGAAACGTGGCATAGATGGAAAAGTAGAGTTTCATGCAGGCGAGAAAAAATCGGGCAGTAGTGCCGTGGTGGAAGAAACCATTTAATATTAAAGAAAGAGGTGTTTATAGTGGAGTATTCTTTTGAGGGTTACAAAAGAAGTGATGGGACTGCCGGAATCAGAAATCACATCGGAGTTATTTGTTCTGTCGTATGTTCCAGTGTCGTTGCCAGAGAAATTTCGGAAAAGGTGCCCGGCACCGTACCATTTGTCCATGGAAATGGCTGTGCACAGCTTGGGGATGATTTTAAATTAACCAAAAATATGATTGCAGGTGTTTCCGCAAACCCGAATCTGTATTCAGCACTTCTTGTAGGATTGGGATGCGAAACGAACCAGGTCAGTGGATTACTTGAGAGCATTCCACAAACGAAACCAGTGAAGGGCATCGGGATTCAGCAGCTGGCTGGTGGAGAAAACACGATCAATAAAGGTGTGGAAATAGCGGAACAATGGTCAAGAGAAGCAGCTAATCAAAAACGTGAGCGCCTACCGCTTTCTGCACTGACCATTGGTATTTTACCGGTCGATCTCGATGAAGAGTCTTTAAATAGAATGGCTCCTGTAATAGGCGGGGTTGTTGATAGATTAGTAGAAGAGAAGGCCTATGTCCTGTTCGGCCTTTCGCAAACCTTAGAGCCAGCCGGGCTGGAATTATCTGAACGTGCTGGTAACGAGGGCTTGAGGAATAGACTGAAAAGCATTGGCGTGGGTCTGCAGCGGAAACGCTGGAAAAATGTCAGCAATGGTTCGATTACACAGGATGATTTTTCCGAAAAAGAACAGGCCCTTTCCATCCTGGAAGCAAGGATGACAGGAATTCATCCAATTAATAGTTTACTAGGCTATAGTGAAACCCCGGCACAGAAGGGGCTGCACTTGATTACAGTTTCGAGCAATATCGTGGAGTCTTTATCGAATATGGCTTCCAGCGGGTGCAATCTTGTGTTGATTGTCAGCAGCAGAGGGGTGCTGACAGGATCGCTTGCCTTGCCGTGCATGACGATTACACCGCAAAATCCAAATGAGGCTTTTGACGAACTCATCGACTATTCTGTCACAGAAGAGGCCGTTTCTGCCCAAGTAGAATCGGTGATTGCTTCGCTCATCGATGTCTGTTCAGGAAAGCAAACAAGTCTTGAAAAACTTGAACTTGGTGAGTTTTCTATCCCTCACGTGGGAACGACATTTTAATCGTAGAAGGAGTGAACAAGGATGAGCCGAAAATTTAATGCGCTTAAATTGAATGAGAACGATAATGTGGCTGTAGCGCTTAGGGGAATTAAAGAAGGGGAATGGCTTTCGATTCAAGGGGACGATGAGAAAATACAAGTGATGCAGAAAATCCCTTATGGACATAAGATTGCCACTACCTTTATTGCGAAAGATGCAAAAATCCTTAAATATGGGGAGTGCATGGGGATTTCAACAGAAGAGATTCAGCCGGGGCATCATGTCCATGTCTTTAATGTCCGCGGTTTAAAAGAAGAGGAACGGATCAGTTCGTTAAAGGAGGTGCAGCAGCCATGAAAATATTTGAAGGGTATCGGAGACCGAATGGAAGCATCGGAGTCAGAAACCATGTCATTGTCATTAATACGGTGGGGGAATTGGCCAGCCTGACGAAAAAGATAGCTCAGCTTGTGCCTGGGGTTATTCCGGTTGCACATCAAGCGGGAAAAGCACAATATCCAGAGGATTTAGAACAGACAATCAGGACGCTGAAAGGAACAGCAGGCCATCCAAATGTCAGTGCTGCCCTATTTTTAGGGATGGGCGATGATGACCCAGCTGAGAAGATAGTAGATGTTCTGAGTGAAGAAGGTTGTTATGTTCATGCGATTACCTTTCAGAAGGATAAATCCATCACGGACGTGCTGAAAGAAGGAAAGCATTGGCTGGAAAAGGCGGTCGAGCGGAGTAAGGGGCAAAAGACAGAAACTGCAGATGTGACCGAATTAATGATTGGCCTTGAGTGCGGCGGATCGGATGCCTGGTCAGGAATCACGGCAAATCCCGCGATTGGATCCTGTTCCGATGCGATTGTCAGAGATGGCGGCACGAGTATTTTAGCAGAGACAACGGAAGCAATAGGGGCCGAGCATATTTTGGCTAACCGGGCCGTAAGTCCAGCAGTAGGCGAAGCATTTTTAAAAATTGTGAAGGAATATGAAGAAAGAATTCGCGAAACGGGTGAAGATATCCGGTCTGCCAATCCAACTCCAGGAAATATGGCGGGCGGGCTGACGACACTTGAGGAAAAATCATTAGGCTGTATTAAAAAGGGCGGAAATTCCACGTTGATGGAAGTGGTCGCCTATGCGGATAAGCCGACAGAAAAAGGGTTTGTTTTTATGGATACGCCGGGATATGATGTGGAATCGGTAGCCGGACTTGCCGCGGGCGGGGCTCAAATCGTCCTGTTTTCCACCGGCAAGGGCTCACCGACAGGTTCCCCCATCGTCCCTGTCATTAAAGTTGGAACGAACCCAAGACTCTACGAAATTATGTCAGAGCATATTGATGTGAATGCGGGGAAAATCATTGAGGGTGTAAACACGATTGATGAAATTGGTCAAGAAATCTATGATCTCATCATGGAAACCGCTAACGGAGCCCTGACGGCAGCCGAAAAACACAAAAACCAAGAATTCGCTATTTGGAGACTTGCTCAAACCATTTAGGTGAAGCGAAGGTTTTGCTTGATTTTACCGGTTTCATAGGTCTCCTTGCAAATGCTATTGGAAAATGTTACACTTTAGAAGAATTATTTTTGTTCGGTGTAAAGGATAGTGTAGGATTTGCCTTTCGTCTTGATGATCACTGAGTGCAAGGATAGTAACATATGTGTGCAAAGCACACAGCAGGAGGAAACAAAATGGAACAAGGTAAAGTAAAATGGTTTAACGCAGAAAAAGGTTTCGGATTCATCGAGCGTGAAGGCGGAGAAGACGTATTCGTTCATTTCTCAGCGATCCAAGGCGAAGGTTTCAAATCTTTAGATGAAGGTCAAGACGTTACTTTTGACGTTGAGCAAGGTCAACGTGGAGCTCAAGCAGCTAACGTGCGTAAAGCTTAATAACAAGCACAAAATAAAGCAGACTCTTCATAGAGTCTGCTTTTTATTTTTAAAATTAAAACAGGAGCCCCACTCACGATTGAGTGGGGCACATATAAACAAGTAAATAAAATGGTAAACAAAGTGTATCACATAATCAAAAATTCTCCTAATTATCTTTGAATAAAAATTTTAAAAGTGCTTTTGTAGAGAAACTGTATAAGAATTTAATTATGGATGAAATGGGATTACTTATGCTGCTTATCCCCAAAAAAATAAGCATCCGATTATTCGGATGCATACTTAATAATTCCATGTAAATAAACTGAGTATTCTCTCTGTACATATTCTCTCAATTTAATTTTTTGTTCTGTTTCTAAAACTTTAACCAATTCTTGAATCACTTTTTCATCTTCTTTTGTAGTAGGAATCTCTAATGAAAACATATTACCTCGACTACCATTTAATAATTTTTTTAATAAATCAACTTTATTCATTGGGCCATCCCCTTTAGCTGTTATATTCGACATAAAGTGGACTTTTACCTTGGAATATCTTATATCGTTTCAAGTTTTACCGACTTTCCACTAAAAGCATCTGATTACAGGTACCCTGACAGAAGTGGGTAGTTTTTTTAATTGCTTTTTTTATACCCACCTTCTACCAATCTAATCATATCACGCCCTGAGGTCTTTTCTGTTTCATGATAACCTTCTTCATCACGCAAACTCAAGTACCAGTTGCTATCGCCATCTTCATTTAGCCTATATAACTTATTGGTAAAAACATTAGTATAAAAATCTCCATTTCTTAGCCTCATAATATCCCACCTCTAATGTATATAAACAGTATTATGCCCAAGAAAACCACCTGGAGTCATTAGACAGGGATGGATGTCCCCTATATCTGGTCAAAGCCCCGCAGGATTCGCAGGGAGTACGATTGTGAAAAAAGAATCCTGGTGGTGGTGCGATGGAAAAGGATACATTTAATGGGAGGAATTGTAATGACTATACCTGAAAAATATAAAACTGATGACCATTAAAAATATGCATACTAATACTAACGGGTTTACTTGTGGGGTACAAAACTGTAAAAACCGGGTCAAATCACTGATTTTATTCTAACATTTTTTCGCCAATGAATTCACAGAACAAATCACATTAAAGATTTGTCCTTCATAACTTGGATGAAAGACATTTTTCATGTTGCTCAACCGGGTTTTGTCCTTCATAACCTGAATGAAGGACATTTTTCCCGTTGCTCAACCCAGTTTTGTCCTTCATAACCCGAATGAAGGACATTTTTCATGTTGCTCAAACCAACGAAGAGGCGCATTAGAATTCGTCCGTAAATTCCAATGCGTTTTCATTTGTGATTCGCTTTTTTGCACCTGTAAAGTGAACCCGTTATCCTAATACTTACGAGGTACAACTCCTTGATTTGGAGCGGCAAAGTTTCGCAGTGGTTGCCGGCGAGGATTGCAGAACTAAGAAAGCCTAATAATGGTCATGAAAAGTGAACTGTTCTACAAAAATTCAAATACAATCCTTAATAAAGGTACAGGTTTTTTATCTGGATATACTTATTTTCTAGATTGCTTTACTAAAGAATGAACCTTAATGACAATTCCAGCCGGAATCAAAGCAAAAAAATCCACAAGCCCCTTTGTGGATTTTTTTGCTTAGGATTTGTTAAATTTCATTGTTGAAATAGATGATAAACATTCAAAAAATAATGATATTCAAATTAGCCTACAAACTATGCTTGATTTACATTTGTGAATGGGTTCCAAGTGGGGCCGGAGCCCAGCTTAATTACAAACAATCACTTCTCGAATAAATAACCCTTTTTTTGCAACACCCCGGTCAATAATCGAAAAGCCTGCTTTTAATAGGATTTCATCGACGGGTTCAACGGTCACCACCACCACTTTGTCTGCAAAGCTACGTGCACTTTGGAGCATTTCCAGCTGTTCTTCCGGGGTGATTACCGAACACAAATTATAAGGCAAATCAATAATGGCTACATCAAAATGATTGGTGATATCGCGAATATCTGCTAAGTTTATTTCTCCTGTAAGACCAAAGTGTGCCATGTTTTCTCGTGCACCTGGAAGAATCAGTTGATTTCGATCGCTTCCAACTATATCAATGCCCATTGATCGGGCTTCAACTAGGACAGTTCCAATTCCGCAGCAAGGATCAATGGCCTTAATCCCTTTTGGTTTGGGGATGGCGATATTCACCACCGCTCTAGCAACACGTGTGCTAAGTGCGGTAGAGTATCCATTTGGCTTCTTTTGATGTCGAAACCAAACCGACTCACTTTTTACATACTCACCAAATACCCATCTTCCATTTACATGCATGACGCCAAATGATAGGTCAGGGTGACGAAGATCTGCTATACCGTTGACGTGTAATCCAATCTTTCGTTCAATGTCACGCCGTTTCTCGAATCCTTCGTTTTCAGCTTTAGACTGACCATTATTTTTCACATAAGTGACTTTAAATGTTGCTCCGCTTAGTTGTAAAGCTTCCACCTGCTGATAAAGATCGTCCAGGCTTTCCGCTTCATATATCAAACTAATTCTTTCTTTTATAAAAGGGCTTCGGCTCGGATCAATTTTTACGAAGCTTTCCAGAACGTTAGATTGGGGCGTTTCGCCAAATAATGAGCGCATTTCCAACGCAGATAAAGAGCGCTCATCCTCAGAGCAGGCATAAGTATATATATAGGTCGTTCCTTTTTGTGGACTAATATCTATGGCGGGATCAATCATTAATTTTTCTATTTCATCTTCACCTCAAGTGTTTTCTAAAACATGTATCTATTATATCAATAAAAGAGGCATTATTAAGAATTACCTTTAATTGGACACCCTATCATACTACTTTCTTACTAACAGGAACCCTTATCATATTTAAAAATTAGTCCTTCTATAATGGTAATATTATTAAATTTACTAAATTCCAATGGGAATATATTGTAAAATAGATTTAATTGAGGCTTTTATCTATCAAAGTTGGGGAAGTTTTATATGTTTTAAAAATAGATGTTAAATCCGAACAAACGTGGATATTCGTTGCAACTGTTCGCCAGTAATAAAGGAGGGAAGTACTCTTGACTCAATACATTTACATTGCTTCACCCAAGGAATTGTCTACAGGTTCATTTGGCTTAAACCCCGTGTCTTCTGAACAACCAAATGTTTTTGAGACAGAATTGGATTTTGCGCATTTATCCTTTGAAGATAATTACGATCCTAAATCCAAATCAAGATTTTCCTATAGTCCGCATTTTTCATTTGAATTTCAAGTAGCTTGCAGCTTTAATTTCCTTCATCTAAAAAATGGTTTGAAGGGAAATGCAACCGATGATAAGTGTATGGCACTGCTCTATTCGTATATAGACGAAGCCCTTAAATCAAACGGATTTGTTGATTATTTTACTTGTTGGAATGGTGAGGAAGAGCTGCTGATTACGAATAAACGAAGTATTCAGTGGGCGGACATCAAAACATCATATGATCTAGTATTAGCAGATCGTGAGTTTTGGGAAATAACCTTATGAAAAAGATAAAAGCAAGTATTGTACGATTACTGGCCTTTATAGCGGTAATAATAGTTACTATGGGGATTTTTATCTTCATATCCATTATTATTGGAGAATACAAGATAACTCAAATAGTTGATTCGATTCATATGTTGAAGGTATTCTTATAATAATAAGTAATGAGGAGGAGTCGAATTAGTATGGAAAAGGTTATCCCATTTTTAATGTTCCAAGATGGCAAGGCGGAAGAAGCAATGAGTTATTACACTTCACTCATCGAGGATTCTGAAATTACAAGTATTGTTCGATATGGAGCAAATGAAGCAGGTGAAGAAGGAACCGTGTTTCAGGCTACTTTCTCTTTAAAAGGGCAAGAATTTTTTTGCATTGACAGTAATGTGAAACATCAGTTTTCCTTTACACCTTCTTTTTCTATCTATGTTACTTGTGATTCAGAAGAAGAAATAGACAATTTGTTTCAGAAATTAAGCGAAGGTGGACAAGCCCTAATGCCATTAGGCAATTACGGCTTCAGTAAGAAGTTTGGCTGGCTAAATGATCGGTTTGGCGTTTCATGGCAATTAACGCTTCCTAATTGAAATGTATTAAAATAAAAAGAAATGTCATTTTGGGAGGACGAAAAATGATTGCTTCCATTATAAAGGTTGAACAAGGGTACATCGCCCAATTCGAACGTCAACTAAACCATTCCATTGAAGAGACATGGTCTTGGCTAACAGACAATGAAAAACTTGTAAAATGGTTCCCTGAACTCCAAATAGGTGAACTTCGTGAAGGTGGCTTTCTGAAGTTTGACATGCACAATGGGAACTTTGAGCAACTTTCCATAACAGATCTCAACGTGTATTCCGTCTTGGAATTTGATTGGTGGGCGGACAGTATTCGTTTTGAGATTACTCAAGGACCTGAAGGATGTAAATTAGTCTTGAATGAAAGAATCGAAAAAATCACTAATCATACCCCAAAAGACCTTGCCGGCTGGCATCTTTGCCTTGATGTCATCAAGGCCCTAATGGACGGCCAAACCATTGAATGGCGGGAAGAAGAATGGAAAAAATGGTATGAAAAGTATATACAAGCTATGGAAGGCCTCTCTTAATGATTTTTTCTTCTTAGGTAAAATGGCGTGTGAATAATAATTCACACGCCATTTTGTTTAGCTACCGCCGAAAAAAAGGTTAATAATTTAGAATTGCCTCCTTATTGGGTCTTTATGGTAAAATTGTTAAGAGGAGGGGCTGGTTTGAGTAAGTTTTTAAAAATTTTCCTGAGCATTCTGGGTGTAATTGTAGTTGGAATAGGTATCTTAATCTTTTCCTTCGTTCAAGGCATGAAGCCGGATAAAGATCAAGAAGAAAAGATAAAAATCCAGGCAAAGCAATATTTAGCAGAAAAATTTAATGAAAATTTTGAGATATATGACACGCTCTACGATAATATGGGAAACTTTGAATTTGAATATGCTGCCAAGGTAAGGGATAAGAACACTCATACACAGTTTTTAGTTTATTATGACGATGAAACAGAACAAATGGTAGATACCTATATTGCGGATAAATGGGAAGATGATGTAGAAAGGGACATACGCCCATATATTAAAGAAACCTTTGGAGAAAAGGCAGATTTCTTTGTTTATATTGATGATGAAATAGGGAAAGAATTGGGGATCGATCCTGCCCATGCTGGAAGTTATAAAGATTTTAAGGTAACCCCTACCATCCATATAAAGCTTCCAAGGAAAAAAAGTACCGATGATGAAAAGTGCATTGAAGAGTTTATTTCTTTTTTTTAAAATGAAATAAAACTCCAGCACGGTTCTGTTAATCTTTCATATATCGCTGAGAACGGCGTCATATTAGAGGATAAGGAATGGTGGAAAGAATTTTGATGAAGGCTTTAAATCTATCGGGTTATCCGCAAAATAAAAAAGATAGTTTATAGAGAAGGTAATTGGAAATCTTGTTACGAATATATTCAATACTGTTTAAATAGCTTCTAGCTTAAGGGGGAGATTAATTGAAACATGCCTTACTGATTATTGATGCTCAACAGGAATTAATAGAAGGTAATAGTGCAGAACAAGGGGTATTTGAGAGGGAAAAAATTATTAATAACATTAATACTGTAATTGAAAAAGCGATAAATGAGAGAGTGCAGATTATTTTTATTAGAGATTTAGATGTTTCGAATGGGGAGGGGCCTGGGTTCCAGATACACCAGGATATAAGCGTTCCCTCCACTGCTGTCATATTTGATAAAGCTGCAACAAATTCATTTTACGGCACACCATTAAGAGCCTATTTAAATGAAAATAATATAGGACATCTAGTCATTATGGGATGCAAGACAGAACATTGTGTTGATTCGGCCGTTCGGACAGCAACAATCAATCATTTTGATGTGACATTAGTTGGAGATGGACATTCTACATCCGATTCAGAAATCTTATCTGCTGAGCAAATCATTCTTCATCACAATAAAATCCTTCACGGACATTATAATGTAGACAACTTTTCAGTTGTTAGAAATACAAATGAAGATTTGTTTACACCTATACACAATAAATACCGATAAAATTTCGTTTTAACAATAGAACTAAATTAAATGGGGCACAAAAATTTCAAACGCGCTTGAATTATTATCTCAGACGTTTTTTGTGCTCCGATCCTGGATAAGGAGTAATTTTACAGTGATGAATGAGGAAAATATTATTTCGCTTATAAAGGAAGACCAATGGATGATGAATATATTAAAAGCAGCAAAATCATTGAATTTGCCTGATTGGTGGATATGTGCCGGATTTGTCCGGTCAAAAATATGGGATACATTACACCATTTAAGTGAAAGAACTCCACTCCCAGATATTGATGTAATCTATTTTGACCCAACAAATATGGATGAATTAGTAGAAAAGAAATTGGAAGAGAAGCTAACATCCCTGATTCCTAACATTCCCTGGTCAATAAAGAATGAAGCCAGAATGCACATTAAAAGTAATATGCCTCCCTATTCTTCCTCGGTTGATGCCATATCCAAGTTTCCAGAAACAGTGACAGCTTTAGGAGTAAAACTGGATGAAAAAAACAATGTAATCCTAACGGCTCCTTGTGGAATACATGATGTTGTTCATTTAAAAGTAAAGCCGACACCTTTTTTTACAGTGACTGAGGAGCGAGTGAAAATATACAAAGAACGCATGGAAAAAAAGGATTGGCAATCGACCTGGAGTAAATTAAAAGTATTTCATATTCATAATTCTTGTTAAGTTAACGGGAGTGTTTCTATATTTTTACTTCCAAATGAATCCATATTAAAGTATCTTTTTTGATTGATATTTATGAGGGGGAGGTATTGGTGTGAACCAGCATAAAATCACGATCACTCAGTATAATCCGAAGTATGCTGAACAAACAGTGAGAATGTGGCGAGATAGTAAAGAACAGGCCATCCGTCAGAAAGAAATTCATAGTTTTGAAAATCACGTATATTTTTTAGATCATATATTACCTGAACAGTTTCAAGTAGATTTAGCATTAATTGAAGAAAATGTAGTTGGAATGGCTGCCTACAATGAGAGGGAAATAAGCCAGCTTTATATTCATATCGATTATCAAGGAATCGGAATAGGTCAAACATTATTAGAAAAAATAAAGGCCCAATCAAGTGGAAGATTAACATTACACACGTTTGAAATAAATAAGAATGCCCAACGATTTTATGAAAAGAATGGATTTGAAATCATAGGCAGAGGGCATGAAAATGAAGAAAATTTACCTGATATTCAATATGAATGGGTTGAAAACAAGTGTTAAATTTTCGATCCCCTTGTGGTTAGGAACAAGGGGATTCTTTTCGATGCTTAAAGTTGATTTAAAACTGTCGGAATAAAATCCTCATAACTCTCAATATGAAAATCCGCTTCAATGTTTGGATTTTGAAAGGCTACCGTTTTAATCTTTAATTGTCTTGCCGGAATTAAATCTAACTCCCGGTCACCCACCACCAGATCAATAGAATGGGTTTTAAGGACATATTCATACGAAGAAACGTGAGGCTTTCTCGTAAAACCATCTTCTTCAACAGAAACAATTTCTTTAAAGTATTTCGCCAAATGAAATTGATCAAGTAGATACTTAGTCGATTCCTTATCTCGATGAGTAACAATAATATTTTGATCAACAGAAGCTAAGGCATCTCCTATGTAATCAAATGGTCTGCTGCTCTGCTTCGAATAATGATTATGAAATTTTTCAAATTCGCCTCTTTGATCCTCACTAATACCATAGTGTTTAAAGGCGGTTTTGGAATCTAATTTAAGCCATTTCAAGACTTCGATACGGTCGAGGTCTTTTTGACTAACCTTTACAAACCCCTCTACAAGTGATGGATAGGTATCAAATATGGTTCCATCAAAATCCCATAATACGTTCATAACACTCTCTCCCTTCAAAAAAAGATTCGGTAAAGATGTTACCATATCTTTTATGAATTACATAATAATGAAGGTGAAAACCGCTACTTAATAGTCTAAATATGGTAATATTCTTTAATAAGAAGGGGCTGATTACCATTGAAACAAGAGAAAAGTTTCCGTATATCTATTTTTTTCTAGAGCCAAATATTGTGTTTGTATATCAAGTGGAAGAGTTACGCTACTTAACATTAAAAGAAATGTCCCATCGTGGAGAATGGCATACATACGAACTCCATCATGAAGAGGAATTTGCCGCCTTTAACCATGAAGAAAGTGAACCGCTGATTGGCCGAGGTTACTCCATCAGTCAGGAAGTGCACAACATGATGCTCGGAAAAATTAATCAACTCATACATAAGAATCGATTAGCTGTTTCTCCATCAGAGGGTGACGTCCACCTCGCCTGTTCTGAATCTACAGCTGGTGCACTCAGGTATGGGCTGAAACGCCCTAAAACGGTAATAGGTTTCCAAGCTTTTTTTGACATCGGGCCAGTATGGCAGCTCGACCAGAAACCAGGGCAAACGAAACGGTTTGAATGGATAAATGAAAATATCAATCTGGAGCAGGATCATTTTGAAATTGAGAATAGCTTTAACAATACGCTTTTGGAGATTTCAGAGATACCTGGGAATGTACCCGTTTATTTATGGACAGCCGATAATGGAGAGGAGCAAACAGGTGTCCGATTTATCCTGCAATTATTAAAGGATAAAGCCAACGAAGTGATCCTGTTGAATACAACCGAGCTCTTTGAAAAAGGGAATTTCTTAAAAGAAGATGAAGTGCAGACAATGTATCATTCAAGTGGGGTTCACCCGAAAAATCTAAAACTTCTATTTGAGCAAAATAAAACCCAGGCACCGTTATCTGATCTGGAACGAGTGAAGTTTCAACGAGAATGGGAATCACTGGCGCAAACAGAGGATGTCCTTCGAATTTGGAAAAATGGGAGAGTAGAGGGTGTCCCCGAAGATTATTACGATCAGCTCATCATCAAGACGATTGAAAGGTTACACAACGAGCAGCTTCAGAAGGACTTTATCTTGGCAGCTAAAGTGATTGGTGAAATGATAGGCCAGAATGACGGGTGCATCGGTGATTTTTATTTAGAATACCGAATTAGGCATTTAATCTATAGCGGGGTTCTGGAGTTAAAAGGTGTCCCGAGATCAATGAGGCATTACCGTGTGAAAATGCGTTAGAAAAGAGGGGGTCATCGGATGGTAGAACCATTTTTTCATGGATTTATTCTTGCGCTTGGACTCATTCTGCCCCTTGGAGTTCAAAATGTTTTTGTTTTCAATCAAGGGGCAATGCAGCCGCGATTTATAAAAGCATTACCTGTAGTCATCACAGCAGCTTTGTGTGATACTCTTTTAATCTTGGTATCCGTTTTAGGTGTATCCCTACTGATTTTGAGTTCCATTTGGATAAAAACGATTCTTATTGGGGGCGGGATTGTTTTTTTACTCTACATGGGCTGGACGACCTGGAATAGCAAACCAAGTATGGACCGAGAAGAAGTCGCTAAGAAATTTCCCCTAAAGAAACAAGTGTTGTTCGCGGCCTCGGTTTCGTTACTGAACCCGCATGCCATTCTGGACACGATAGGAGTAATTGGAACAAGCTCGTTAAGCTACCAAGGAGAAGAAAAAGTCATTTTTACTGTTTCTTGTATCTTGGTTTCGTGGATTTGGTTTGTGGGTCTAGCCCTAATGGGGCGGCTTAGTGGAAAACTCGATAAATCAGGAAGGTTTATGCTCGTTTTAAATAAAATCTCTGCCGTGGTCATGTGGGGTGCAGCGGTTTATCTAGTTTTGTCTTTATTTTAGGCTTGTTTTTACGATTAATCTTGGTTAGTTAGTGAATCCAGTATGTTTATTTGCAAATTTACAAGTTTTATTTGCGGATACAGCCAATTTATTTGCGAATCAAATAGGCGAACTATGACCTCTATTGTTCGCCTATTATTTTTCCATAGATGCTGCTATTTCTTGCATCTTACGTGCCACGAGGGGATATAAGTTATTCCTTGCACTTGCAGTGGAGTTTCCGCCGAAAAACCCAGTTCCCGGGCAGGTTTTAACATTATAGTCCGGACCGTTATCTAATACCCTTTCACCTGTTCTTAAATTCCACCAATGATGGTAGGTGATACTGTCAATGGAGGGAGTTAACCCGAATTTAATACAAAGCAATGCCGTGATTGTCACAATGGTATCCTTTTGTTCCTGTGTCATAACATCATGACCGATATCGAAGTTACCAACATTTTCGATGGTGAGCCCTGTAGTGTTTGCTCTTACCCCGATCGTGCCTTCAGGAGCGATGTTAAATGGCCTCGAAACAGCGACTTTCCCATCTGGAAAAGTAGTGATATTTTGCGCAATCGTTTTCCATCCCATTTCTTTTACATGAAAATTTTCCATCCCTTTCAGCATATTAAAATGATTGGAACCATGAAATTGCTTATATGATGGCAACCAGGTGTGATGATGTTGGATGATGTTTATTTTTCTAGTAAATTGATTATGAAATAACCAGTTCCCAAATTCCTCCTTCGTCATCAGAATATGTTGTCCGTCCATGTTCATCCTTTTAGGGGAAATCATTAATTTTTGTCCTAAATATAGCTGATTAGAAGTAAGACCATTCGTTATTTTTATTGCCTCAGCTGAGGAATGATAGTCCGCTGAAATCTGATCAAGGCTGTCCTCGGCCATCACTTCATAAAGAATCGGAACATACAATTTCTGACCCGCAGCTAATGTATCGGATTGCAGTCCATTCGTTCGTTTCAAATCTTCTACAGTCGTGCCATATGTATGTGCAATTGCCGGTAAAGAATCCCCTGATTTGACTATATACAGATTGCTCGGGGTATTTATAGCCGCATGTACGGGAGATATATTGATTAGCAAGATATATCCTAAAATAACAAGAACGATTTTTTTCCTCATTTTGATTTCCTTTCCTAGTGGCAGCATAACGATTTGCTAATAGTTTGTAGAATAGCAATAGGATTATTCAAATGAATGATAGTTAATTTTTGAAAAGAGGATTTAGGGGTTTCGTAAAGTAAGATGTACCTGTGCGGTCACGAAAAAGCTAAATCTTAATTCGCAAGTAAACAGTTGATATTCGCGAGTAACCTCATCAAATTCGCGAGTAACCAGCCAAAATTCACGAGTAACCAAGAAAAAAGACGAACAGTTCGATGCTGTTCGCCTTGATTAATTATTAAACAAATCGATTACGACCAGACAGCATCCCAAAAACCATCACTATTAAAGAAATCACGATTAATGTGGTCAATGGAACTGTCCATATGTGGGTTTTATCATATAAATATCCAATAAACAAAGGGCCTATTGCGGCTAGAATATAACCAGTGGATTGTGCCATTCCTGATAACTCCACAGCCTGATTGGCATTCCGAGCACGAAGACCTATATAGCTCAAAGCGAGTGGAAACAATCCCCCCAACCCAATCCCAATTAAAGTAATGCTGGCGATTAAAACGGGATAGGATGAACCTAATAGTAATCCACCATAACCAAAAATAGAACACAAACTTAACAAGAGTGCAATCCATACTTGGGAACGAAATCGTCCGGCGATGACAGGGATAAAAAAACTAGCAGGTAATCCTACTAATTGGGTAAATGAAAGCATCCAGCCAGCTGTCCCCATACTCATTCCACGACTATGTAAGATTTCAGGCAACCAAGAAATCGTTACATAAAACAAAAAGGATTGAAATCCCATAAAGATGGCAATTTGCCAAGCGAGGGGTGAACGCCAGATTATCGTCGAGGCAGAACTAACTCGTTTTATTCCTTTTTGACTTCCTTGATTCATTTTGAGAAGAAAAGCCCAAACGAAAATAGCCGCAACTACCGGTATTCCCCAGACGATCAGAGCCCCCTGCCATCCAAGATTTAAGCCATCTGCTAACGGAACGCTAATCCCTGATGCTAATGAGGCAATCAAACCCATGGAAGTGGAATAAACGCTGGTCATTAAACCAAATTTATGTGGGAATTTATCCTTAACAACAGCGGGTAAAAGAACATTTCCGATGGCAATACCCGCGCCAACCAAAAGAGTCCCCATGAAAAGAAAAAACGTCATCGGGATGGATCGAATACCTATACCGATTAAAAGAGAGATTAGCCCCAGTAGTAAAGTCATTTCATTTGTTAACCGGTTGGCGAGTTTTGGAACAATGGGTGACATAGTGGCAAAAACAAGTAGTGGCAAACTCATTAATAAGCCTGCACTCCAATGGGCCAGCCCCACATTTTCTTGAATCATTCCAATTAACGGACCTACTGATGTAATCGCGGGGCGTAAATTAAAGGCGACAAGCACAATCCCAATAACGAGTAAAAATATATAGGTCGATCGTGTTTTAGCATTGGATTTTTGTAATGGCACTAAATGAACTCCTCTCTCACGAACAAACTTTCTAAAAGTATAACATAGTGAACTAAGCTAGAGCCAAATGGAGTTATATTTAAAGGGAAAAGCGTCTAAAGTATTTTTGCCAAAAAAAAGACGAACAGTCACTATTACTGTCCGTCTTTCGTGGTATCCGCTGTCATGGATGACCCTGCAGGTCGATCTCCATTTTGTAACTCAGCAATGGTCAAGCCAAAATTCATCTCTAAATGGGGATAATCTTTAAATTGGGTCCAATCCCCGCCCCATTGAAATCCTAGAACCTTTGCCATTTCAACGACCTCGGCCCAATCCGCTTTCCCGTTTTTATTTCCATCATACTGCCTATCCCAAATGACATCTCCTGAAGGAGTTTTTAGCGCAAAATCAATGGCAAGCCCAAAATTGTGGTAAGATTCTCCTCCTTTTGCATAAGTGACAATCGTTCCGTCTGCTGTCCGTCCTTTTTCATAAAGTCGGTTCTGATCTTCGGCACTTCGGAAACCATCCGTAATGACAATCACAATTCCCTTTTTCGCAGATTGTTGAATCAATTGATTGCTCCGTTCTTTCACAATCGGATGAAGTTCAGTTGGGTAAGAATCAGAATGATTTATTTTTGAGTCCGTAAAAGGAGTGGATTCCTTATCAAAAAATATAAAGAATAGGATAGCGGTCAACACAAGGAGAAATAAATAAATGGAACTTCCTATCCGTTTTCGTTTCAAGTCTGCATATTCCTTTCGCTTTCAAAAATTTCTTCATTATCTAAGACGAAAAAAATAGGCTAATTGTTTCATATTATTATATACCATATTATGGATCGAACTGAAAGAACATGTTAACGAACTCATGATTAAGGGATATACAGAGGAGGAGGCATTGTTTCGGGTAATTTGTTCATTAGAACTTGGCAGAAAAGGGCATGAAATTGCTCTCATTGAAACGAGGAATTTGAAGGTTAATAAACTTTTCTAATTCTCGATAAACGGACGGTGAAGGAATTTTGTTGTTCATCTTTCAATGAAAGGATTTGTTCACGCAAATTAAGACAATAGACACGCCCTTTTATGGTTTGTGAAATGCCATTTTTATCATAGTCAATGGTAACAAGTTTTCTTTCAGACAATTTTTTCAAAAACATCTATATCCCTTCTTTCAAAAGTAATGGTTCAACCATTACCATTGTAAATTGAGGATATTAAGAAATGATGAAGAAGATGTTAAGGAAAGGTGTTAAAAAAGTAAATTTTTAAAAGGTCGTAGGAGACTGCGCTTTTTTCACGATGGGTAACTCACTTAAAAAAGTTGCACCCAAAACTAAAACACCACCAATCATTTGAATCATTGTCATGCCTTCACTTAAGAAAATCGCCGCAATAATCACGGCGGAAATCGGGTCGATATAGCTTAGAGCAGCCACTGTTTGTCCTTTTAGTTCTTGGATTGAAGTAAAATATAAAAAATAAGCAAACCCTGTATGTACAATGCCAAGGATCAGAATAAAAATAATAGACTTTGAGTTCAAACCTGCAAAGTCAAGATTACCTTGCCACCATATGTAGGGAAACAAGACCAAAGCAGCTACCATCAATTGCACTAACGTAGTTTCAAAGCCGGATAAATTTTTGATAAATTTGTTCATTAACACAATACTTGCATAGAATGCTGCCGCTAAAAGACCGTAGAAAATACCCAGTGCATGTTGTTCCGAGCCGCCTGCGCCGCCGGCTCCACTAGGATTCACGATTAGATATAGACCAACCATGGCTGTGATAATACAAACAACCTTCCTACTCGTCAATTTTTCTTTCAGAACCCACGGTGCCAACATCATGACAAAGATTGGTGCAAAATAATAGCTAATGGTAGCGTTGGAGATCGTCGTATACCGATAAGACTCAAAGAGGAAGATCCAATTTAGGCCAATCGCCGCACCCGATAACAGAAGAAGAACTGCATTCTTCTTTATAGCTTTAAATGATGGCTTATGCTTCACTAGGAAACTAGCAAGAAGCAGGAACAGACTTCCGATTACTCCTCTTAAGAATGCAATTTCACTTGAAGTCAAATCGATTCTTTTTACAAAAACGCCGATGCTCCCAAAAATGAGCATAGTTATGATGAGTCTCATTTTCCCGTTCATGTTGATTCCCCCTTATTCTTAATCCAATCACAAAGTGAGTAAATTCTCAACTGCTAAAAAATCGTATGAAGGACATTTTGTTAGGAAATGCAGCGGAAATGTCCTTCATTGGGGTTATGAAGAACATTTTGTTGGGAAAAGAAGTGGGAAATGTCCTTCATAAGTGAAATAAAGAAATGGTGAAGGAATCTCGCTGCGATGATGATCATCTAATAGTAAAAATCGGCACATGAAACCAGAAAAGGAAAAAGACTGTAATAGGTACTGATAAAATATACGCCCACAAAGGGTATCTATAATGAAGCAAAAGCATAAGAACCATTATGCTTGCAAATAAAATAGACCAACCATATGTCCAGCCGTGATGATAAACGCAAAGTCCAAGGCGAACCATAAAATATTCGAAAACTGCCCAAAGAAAAATCCAAAACAAAATATATAGTAGCTGCTTAAAGAAGTTTCGTTTAGGAAAACGAAACAAAAAAATGAGCAGCGTACTTGGATAGATAATGAACATAATAAAGAGGTTATTAAACAAATGGTTCGGCAGCAGGTTTGGCGGACTGGGATAGTTCCACAACGGAAAATCCTGCGTGAACAAGTTGTAAAGCATGTCACCGATTATAAAATATTGGATGGTGCTGAGATACTGGCGCCAATTTTTCCAATCTCCCCATTTCCAGGCGCAAAGGATGGAGATAAAGCCAATTGTAATAAGAAACATAAGATCCACCTTTTTGGGAGAATGATGTTAGTATTCCTCAATGTGCTGTAAATCATTTATTATTTTTCCATATTTTATTCAAAACGGTAAGATAATAATAATTTAAAAAAATTAAAATCTGTATTATATTGATAAGAAAAGGTAATCTTTTTCGAAAGGAAGTGTAAGGCTTGTCAAACCAAATAACAAAAAACGACAATACTTTTAAACGTTACAGTGCAGATTGCGAGAATTGTTTTGGACTATGCTGTGTAGCGTTGCCTTATGCCAAGTCTGCCGATTTTCCACTTGATAAAGATAGTGGGACTCCTTGTTCCAACTTGCGAGGAGATTATCGTTGTGAGATTCACAGCAATCTGAGAAATAAAGGATTTCGTGGCTGCACTGTATATGAATGCTTTGGTGCAGGGCAAAAGGTATCACAAGTCACCTTTGATGGAAATAATTGGCGGGATTATCCAGAGTCGGCTAAGGAAATGTTTGATGTATTACCGATCATGCAGCAGCTTCATGAAATGCTTTATTATTTAAATGAAGCTCTTAATTTAGAAGATACTCAACCTATTTACCATGACTTGCAGAAAGCTTTAGATGAAACAGAAAAACTAACTTATTTAGGTGCAAAATCTATTATGGAACTAAATGTACCTGCCCATAGAGCAATGATCAATCAGCTACTTATACGAACTAGTGAACTAGTTCGTGCGAAAGTGCCGCCTAATAAAAAAATAAACCGTGGAATTGACCTAGTAGGTGCAAAATTAAAAGGTGCTAACCTAAGAGGTGCTAACTTACGAGGAGCCTTACTGATTGCAGCTGACCTTAGAGAAGCAGACCTAAGAGTGGCTGACCTAATCGGTGCCGACCTAAGAGATGCTGATTTATGTGGTGCTAATCTTACAGGGAGTATTTTTCTCACACAGGCACAAATTAACTCAGCCAAGGGCGATATGGCTACTAAATTACCAGCTTCATTAAGTAAACCTGATCATTGGCAAAAAGCAACTGAATAATGTTTTTTATTTCTCCATCCATCTAGTATGCGAAAAATGAAAAGCCTTTCAGTTGTATGTTAAAATTAGGTATAAAAAGGAGGAATAAATAATGCCAACTAATTTGAAAGATACGACTACATTACATAATGGTGTAAAAATGCCGTGGCTAGGTTTAGGCGTTTTTAAAGTTAAAGAAGGGGAAGAGGTTGTCGAGTCCGTAAAAGCAGCAATCCGTAATGGTTACATAAGTATTGATACCGCAGCGGTTTATGGGAACGAAGAGGGTGTCGGGCAAGCGATTCGTGAATCGGGAAACGCTCGTGAAGAATTGTTTGTAACTTCAAAGGTTTGGAATTCGGATCAAGGTTATGAAACAACATTAAAGGCATTCGAAACCAGCCTTAATAAGCTCGGACTTGATTACTTGGATCTTTATTTAATTCATTGGCCAGGTAAAGATAAATATAAAGATACCTGGAAGGCTTTAGAAAAGTTATACAAAGATGGGCGCGTTCGCGCGATTGGCGTAAGTAACTTCCATGTTCATCATTTAGAAGATTTAATTAGTTCAGCGGAAATTAAACCAATGGTCAATCAAGTGGAGTACCATCCACATTTAACACAAAAAGATCTTCAGGCATTTTGTGTGAAGGAAGGAATTCAACTAGAAGCATGGTCTCCTTTAAAACAAGGGAAGCTTTTGGAAGAGCCTGTTCTTGTCGACATTGCCCACAAATATAATAAATCCGTCGCTCAAGTGATTTTACGCTGGGATCTTCAAAATGGAGTGGTTACCATTCCAAAATCAATCAAGGAACATCGCATTATTGAAAATGCAGATGTGTTTGATTTTGAATTGTCCGCAGAGGATATGGAAAAAATCTCTGGCTTAAATCAGGATAGCCGCGCTGGATCCAATCCAGATGAGATGACCACAGGGTTTTAATAGTAGAATAAAAAAGGGTGCGAAACACGGTTTCGCACCCTTTTTATATACATAAATTCCCCTAATACTGGAAAACTAGATATAAATTAGGGGTGGTTCAGAATAATGAAAAAGATTTTAAAATCACTTAAGAAAACATTCAATACAGAACCACAATTTAGTGAAAAATCCAATGTGAAAGAGATTGAATTAAAGAAACAAGATATTAGTCGACAGTATGATGAAAATTTAGAGACTTTTAAATCGATTTTTTCTGTACCGAAAAATATGGATGTTAGAATACGTGAGTTTACGATCCGTTCCCAAAATCGCCGTGCCTTTATCATTTACCTTTGTACGATGTCAGATGAAGAACAGATTCAAAGAGGCATTTTAGAACCGTTGCTTGGAAACGCGAGGCATACAGGGAAAATTCGAGATATTGTGTCCTTCCCTATCCAAACGACATCTACCAATATTGGGAAGATTACGGAATCCATCACTTGTGGCGTCACTGCGCTCTTTGTAGATGGGGATGATCAATGCTATACATTTGAAACGACAAAAATTCAAGGACGCGGCATTGAAAAATCCGATAATGAAGTCATTGTCAAAGGGGCAAAAGAGGCGTTTAATGAAAAGTTAATCGATAATGTTGCGTTGCTCCGTAAAAAAATTCACAATGAAAACCTGATTGTCGAGGTACATGTTATTACGAAACGATCTAGAAATGAGATAGTCCTTGTTTATGAAAAGGATCTGATAAATGATGAACTGCTTCAAAAGATAAAAGATCGGCTGGATAAGATTAATGTAGATAGTATTCTTGAATTAAATATATTGGAGCAATATCTGGAGGAGCGGCCAAGATCCCTATTTCCGACTATATTGAATACGGAACGCCCCGACAGGGCAGCCTCTTTTATTGAAGAAGGGCACATCATTTTATTAATGTCGAATTCTCCCAATTGTCTCGTCCTGCCTGCTACCTTTTGGGCCATGTTCCATTCACCGGAGGATCATTATCTGCGGACACCATATGGTAATTTCATCAGGTTGTTGCGATTCCTTGCTTTATTTATCTCCCTTTTTGCATCATCCGTTTATATTGCAATTACAAATTATCATGTGGGAATGATCCCCCCAGATTTGTTAATGGCTATTGCGGGATCTAGGGAAAGAGTCCCCTTTCCATCTGTAGTTGAAATCCTAATGATGGAAATTGCCTTTGAGCTAATTCGCGAAGCCGGACTCCGTGTGCCATCCCCGATTGGTCCAACCATCGGGATTGTGGGTGCCTTAATTTTGGGTCAGGCCGCTGTTCAAGCCAATATCATAAGCCCTATTGTCATCATTGTGATTGCTTTAAGCGGTTTAAGCTCCTTTATTATCAGTGATACGAGCATGAATTTTGCCATTCGCTTATCTCGCTTTGTGTTTATTTTTGCAGCAGGATTACTTGGAATCTATGGTGTCACCGCTTTAGGTATTGTCGGCCTATATTATTTAGTTTCATTAAAATCATTTGGCACACCTTATTTTGCACCAATGACACCTCATTTCTTCTCAGGAAAGGATTTAATTATTCGTCATGTTCCCATGAAAGTAAGATTTCGACCCGGTTATGTAAAACCAAAGGATATGGTCAAACAAAGAAAGGGATAACGATCTAATGAATCAGCAGCCTGGAAAACTTGGTATTCGAGAATATGTGTCCATCGCGATTTTAATGGTTAGTTTGAAAGCAACAGAAAATACTCCGGCGATTTTGTTTAATAAGGTGCAAAATGCAGCCTGGATGGTCCCTATCCTATCGGCAGGACTCTTTTTTATTCCACTCTTTTTATTACTGAAGACAATGTCGTTATTTGAGGGGAAAAATCTTATTTTTTTGATTCAAAAATTACTTGGAAAGTACATTGGTTTTTTTGTTTGTCTTTTTATTTTTATCATTACTTCGTTTGGTATGTCGTTCGAATCGAGAACCTATACAGATATCATTAGGGCATTTTATTTTAGTACAACGCCCGTCTACGTTCTTTATTCTGTTTTAATGGCCGTTTGTGCCTATGGTGCCAAAAAGGGGATTCAACATGTCGGGTCTGTTGCCTATCTTGTTATTTTTTGGGTTATAATCTCCTTTTTTATTGCATTAGGTTTAAGCACACAAGATAGTAATATTCAAGGAATACTGCCTATTTGGGGTCCAGGAAAACTTGAAATAGTAAAGAAAAGTACACAAAGCCTAAACCTTTGCGCGGATTTTTTTCTGCTTACTATGCTCGTTCCGTACTTAAAGTCAAATAAAGATTTTCGAAAGGGAACTTGGATTGCTTTTATTTTAGTTAGTATCCAAATCAGTGTGGCTACACTTTTATTCCTTTGCTTGTTTGACCAATCTTTAGGGGGAATAGGTTATCCGTTTCATTCGGCCATTCGTTATATTTCACTTGGAAGTTATATTCCGAATATTGAAATCATCTTTTTCGTTATTTGGATTATATCTGCGTTTATTCGCTTCAGCGCCTTTTTGTACATTAATGCTCTGGTGTTCGGTCATATTTTTAAAATAAAGGACTTTGAATTCTTAATCCCATCACTTGCAGCCATTTATTTACTGATTGGGATTATACCGGAATCACCTGTAGAGGTCATGCTTGAGTGGAGATCCATGGTTCAATCCATAATCGGCCCTTCATTTGCGGCCATTTCGCTCATTTTATGGCTGGCCGCACTGTTAAAAGGAGAATTTAAACATGCAAATAACAAAAACGGTTTGTAGAATGATGCTGATTTTCATCATTGTTTTTCCTTTAACAGGTTGTTGGGATCGTGAAGAACTCGAAGATAAGTCCTATGTAATTGGGATTGGACTGGATCATTCCAAACATAAAGGGAAAATCAAAGTTACGATGTTACTTGCTAATCCCGAGGTAGGAAGTATGCAAGGTGGCGGCGGTTCAACGGAAAAGCCGAGGGAGATTATCTCATTTGATGCTAATGATTTTATTGCAGCGAAGGTGACGGCTAATGCGATTATCTCTCGAATTATTAGTTATGATCTTTTAAGAATTATTGTTGTTTCTGAGGAACTTGCAAAAGACCCAACCTTTTATCCTATCATTAACAGTGCTACCTATGATAAGGAAATTCGTTTAAATGCGTATTTGGCTGTATCGAAAGAAAAGGCAAGTGAGTATTTTTTGAAAAATCATCCCAAAATGGAAACAAGACCACATAAGTATTATCAATACATGATTGATCATGGAATTGAAAATGGACTTATCCCCGATTCCACTCTTTTTCGCTTTTTTAAAACAACGGAAAGGGGAACAGATTTGTTTTTAGCCATGAACACAACAGCTGTAAGGGAAAAGCATCCAAAATATAAAGGGGAAGATGAGTACTATGCGGGGCAAGTGAATGCATCGGGAGAATTTGATGATACTCAATTTATCGGGTCTGCACTGTTTAAGAATGGCGTGATGATTGGTAAATTGACCGGTCAAGAAACAAGTATCGTCAATACTCTTGATGATACAACAAACATTAATGATTTTTTGCTGGATATACCTAACCCCTTTCCCGGAAAACAAAAATCAATTGCAGTCAGAATCATGAAAACAGAAAACAATAAGATAAAAATGAACCTCAAGGATCCCAGACCAAAGATATTTATCAATCTTCCATTGAAGTTTGAAGTGATGTCAAACCCGTCCTTAATCGATTTTTCAAAGAAAAAAAGTCGAGAAATCTTAAAAAAAGCAATAGCCCGCCATACGAAAATAGAACATGAGAAGGTGTTAAAAAAAATACAGACAGAATTTAAAGGTGTACCATATCCATTGTCCCTTAATGCCCGGAAATATTTTGGAACGAATCAGGAATTTAAAAGATTCAATTGGAACAAATCCTTCCTTAAGGCAGACATTTACGTCAATGCGGAAGTAGAAATTGTGGATTATGGCAAAAAACCAAAGAAGGTGGGGAAATAGGTTGACAATAGTCACTGTCATTGTGTTGATCGGTATTGCTATTTATACCGCTGGTTTTGCCGTCGCTTTATGGAGGGAGAAACAAAAATTTGGGGCAGCTGCGGTTATTTTTCTTACTCTGGCTATTCTGGTTCTTCCATTCTTTTCAATTTTAAAATAAGAATAGTGCTTTCTGACTTTCAAAAGGCGCGCAGGATCATCACTGTTCGCCTTTTCCTATGGTATTAAAATGGATACACTTGGTAGATAAGAATACCAATAATGATTCCTGTAATTGCTCCGAAAAAAACCTCCGCCGGTTGATGTCCTAGTAGTTCTTTAAGCTTTTCCCTGGATTCTGTTTTCTTTAAATTAGGATCTTTTAAGGTTTCAATCAAACGATTCCAATCAGCTAACAATGAATTTAACACTTCGGCATGATAGCCTGCATGTCTTCGGACTCCTGTGGCATCATGCATAACAATCATCGATACGACCACGCAAATGGCAAACTCGTTTGATTGAAATCCTGATGTTAACCCAATTGCTGTAGTCAAAGAAATAATGGTTGCTGTATGTGAACTAGGCATGCCGCCCGTACTAAACATAAGATTCCATTTTAATTCTCCTGTGGCTATAAAGTGGATGGGGATTTTTACGAATTGGGCGAATAGCATTCCTAAAAGCGCCGCCAAAATAGGATAAGATAAAAACATCGTGATCCTCCTAATGATTGTCTGTCCTTAGAGTATGACATAAAAACCAAATTGATGAAAAATTTTAAGGCACGATGGAGGGAAAGTCCATGAAAAGATGATTTCTTAAACGGAGTTATGTGAAAATTTCGGGAATCGGGAAAATTAGCTTTTTAACAATGGAGCTTTTTTTTCGAAAAAGTTAAAATAGAAGAACAGATGCCTTAATAGAAAGAGAGATAGCCATATATGCAACTCAATTTTTACAATGAAAAATTCCATAACTCCTTAGAACAATATTCATTAACCGAAAGTCAGCTTCGTTTTACAGGGACTCCAAGAGAGCAAATAAAATTAGCGCAAGAAGATTCTGATCGGCATCCAGTATTAGCTATGGAGGGAGATTCGCTCATTACATTTTTCGTTCTTCATAAACAAGAGGGAGTAAAGCTATACTCAGAAAATCAACATGCCATTTTGCTAAGAGCCTTTTCAACAGACTCCCGGCATCAAGGAAAAGGACATGCAAGCAATGTCCTTACCGCATTGCCTGATTTCGTGAAGGAACATTTTGACGAGATAAACGAAATTGTCTTAGCTGTTAACCTGCAGAATGAAGCAGCCCAACACTTATATAAGAAATCCGGATACGTTGATGAAGGTGAACGAAGAATGGGGAAAAAAGGTGAGTTGATTATCATGAGCTACTATTTATAGTAACTCATGATGATGTTGGATGATATTTTTATGACAAAAGTTAAACATTTCAAAGCAAGTATCGGCTCCACCTTCGCCAAATACCATGATAGCCACGCATGCTATCCCCTCTACTATTAACTATAACGCTAGATTATTAATAAAATATGAATTAGATGTTACTCATTCGTTAACTTTTGGAAAACTAAATTTTAAAAATTATTCTATTAAGGAGCGGGGTAACTAATCGTTAAAATGAAAAATAATTCACTTTGGTTATCATTGGGTTTGTCCCAGCTTCTATTTATAGCTTTGTTACCGGTTTGGCTGCGGCTTTTATCCTATCTCCATCCTGTTGTTCTGGCCGTTGTTTGGATGTGTGTAACAATATTGGGGTTTTTCCTGGTTTACTATGTGCGAAAAGAAACCATCCAAATCTCGAAACCTATCATTAAAAGTATCCTGATTTTATACAGTTGCGGCTTGTTGGTTTTACTATTTTTCCGCCCGGCAAACCAAGATTATAGTCAAATAAATTGGGTCCCATTCAAAACAATCGTGCAGTTTCTCACCGGAAATGGGAGCTTTCTTATTGCTTTTTATAATATAACGGCAAATGTTTTGCTTTTCGTCCCGTTTGGCGTGGCTGCTCTGCTGTTAAACAAGAAACCATCTAGACTTCAGTTAATTTTTATCCCTGCCTTCATCATTCTGCTAATTGAAATAACTCAGCACGTTACAAAGCGCGGCAGTATGGATATTGATGATTTAATCTTGAATTTGCTAGGGGTATGGATTGGCTATGTATTGTATCCGGCGATTCATAAAGTGGTAAAGGTCAAAGGTTCTTAACATCATTAGATCAATTACTAGGCCAACTAGTCCGTTACCATGCGCAGGAATTACTAAAGGACAAAACTCCAAG
>NZ_AJLS01000002.1 GCF_000307875.1 Neobacillus bataviensis LMG 21833 | reverse complement strand
TATTGAAATGGAAAAGCAAGGTCATCTGTGCTGTTTTAGGAATGGTTGTGCTATTCCTTGCTCCCATCACCTCCGTTATTGCCAGCCAAAATGATGTGTATCAGTTTAACGGGAAGAATGCGGTCTATGAAGATCTAAGCGCCTATTTTAAGGGCTATGAGGGCAGCTTTGTTTTATTTGATTCCTCTAAAAACCAATATCAAATTTATAATCGAGAAATGAGTGAACAGAGGATTTCTCCTGATAGCACCTATAAAATATATTCGGCCTTATTTTCATTGGAATCCAATGTGATTTCCCCAAGCAGCAATAAACAGGTTTGGGATGGGGAAATTTATCCTTTTCCAGAATGGAATCAAAATCAAAATTTAGCGACTGCTTTAAGCCGTTCCGTGAATTGGTATTTCCAAAATACCGATCGTGAGGTAGGGAGAAAGCCGCTGCAAGATTATTTTCACAAGATTAAATACGGGAATGAGGATCTTTCAGGGAATTTGGACAGCTACTGGATGGAATCTTCCTTAAAAATATCACCCATTGAACAAGTCCAATTATTATACCAATTAGAAGAAAATCAATGGGATTTTAAAGCGGAAAATATCAACGCGATAAAAAAGGGAATTTTAATAGATGTGCATAAGAATAGGCGGTTGTATGGTAAGACGGGAACCGGCACGATTAATGGAAAGAATGTAAACGGCTGGTTTATTGGCATTGTCGAAAAAAATGATGATCGTTTTTATTTTGCCATTAATATTCAAAATAAGGATGGGCAGGCCCAAGGAAGCAAGGCAGCGGAAATTGCCAAGCAGATCCTGCATCATAAAAAGATATATTAATCATTAACCCCAGAAAGGATTCCCCTTCCTTTTTGGGACTTTCTGGGGTTAAATACTACAATTGTAGTATTTTTACGACCTTGTACACAAACTTCCAGTATGAAAGGGCTGATGTGTTTTGAAGCAGAAAAAGCAGAAAGAAAATATAGTAAAAAATCCAATCCGATGGAGACTGAATGGTCTCTTTTTCATGGTTTTTGTTCTTTTTTCTATCCTGATTATCCGCCTTGGCGTTATCCAAATTATCAACGGGGATGCCTATGCGGCTCAGGCGGAAAAAACAGATGTGACACCCGTCAGCTATTCTGTTCCACGTGGAAAAATATATGATACGAATCATAAGTTAGTAGTCTATAATATTCCGGAAAAGGCGATTACGTATACACCGCCAAAAAATCCGCACCCGGGCGAATTGCTTGAACTGGCCAAAAAGTTAAATACCTTTCTGATCATGACTGATAAAGAGATCAATAAAGTAACCGATCGGGATTTGAAAGATATCTGGCTGTTGGTACATAACAATGGAACGGATTTAATCACAAAGAAGGAGGAGTTATTATACGAACAGAAAAAGCTGAATGACAAGGATTTATATCAATTAAAATTGAAACGTATTACAGAAGGCAATCTCAAGAAAATGGACAAAAACCTGGCGGCCATCTACCGGAAACTTTCGTCCGCCATCGCTTTAACCCCGACGATGATCAAAAATGAAAATGTAACAGAGGAAGAATATGCGAAGGTCAATGAAAATCTGGAAAACCTGCCGGGTGTGGATGTCACGACCGATTGGAAGAGGGGTCGCACCTACGGGGAAACGTTTTGGAATATGCTTGGGGAGGTAACGAGTGCAGATGAAGGTCTTCCAGCAGAAAAGGTAGATTACTATAGGGCTAAAGGGTACAAACTGAATGACCGAGTCGGGAAAAGCTATATTGAAGAGCTTTATGATGGCGTGTTGCAAGGCCAAAAGGAAATAGTAAAAACGGTGACAGATCAAAATGGAAATGTGGTGAGTACACAGACTGTATCGGAAGGGAAGAGCGGCAAGGATATTGTTCTGACCATTGACATGGAGTTTCAAGCCCAAGTGGAAAAAATTATGCAGGAAGAGTTAGTCAGTGCAATCCAAAAGCCGCATACGGATACTCTTGACACTGCCTTTGTTGTAGCAATGGAACCGAAAACAGGCCGCATTCTGGCAATGTCAGGAAAAGTGTATAACAGGAAGACCCGGGAGTTTACCGATTTTACACCAGGAACCTTCACTTATGCGTTTGAACAGGGGTCCGTTGTCAAAGGGGCCACCGTATTAACCGGATATCAAACAGGTGTAAGGGATTTTGGGGAAATCGAACTGGATGAAGTCATGCGATTTAAGGGGTCGGGAACCTTTTCCTCTTACCAAGTCATGAACAGAATTAACGAATTAGAGGCATTAGAGCGTTCATCAAACGTTTATATGTGGAAAACGGCGATTGAAATTATGGGCGGCAAGTATGTCCCCAATGGCACATTGAATATCAATCCGAAAAAAATTGAAACCATTCGCTATTATTTCAACCAATTTGGTTTGGGCATCCCGACGGGTATTGGTTTTGATAATGAAACGGCGGGAATGAAAGGAACGAATACAAGCACCTACTTTCAAATTGCCATCGGACAATTAGATACCTATACACCGATGCAAATTGCCCAGTATATTACCACGATTGCCAATGGAGGATACCGGATGAAGCCCCAATTAGTGAAGGAGATTCGTGAACCCAATATGAATGGCAATGAAACGGGTAACGTAATCGATGAAATCGAACCAGTGGTGCTAAATCAGGTGGATATGAGTGAGGAGATGCTTAAGCGGGTTCAACAAGGTTTTTGGCAGGTTACCCATGGTTCCAAAGGAACAGCGAGAGGATATTTTAAAGACGAACCCTACAATGCCGCGGGTAAAACCGGGACCTCGGAATCCTATAAAAATAGGGTGAAGACTTGGAATCTTTCTTTTGCTGGTTATGCTCCATTCAATGATCCCGAGATTGCCATTGCCGTTATTGTACCAAATGCATACCGTGATGGTTATGCTCAGCCACACAGTGCAGCCAATATTATTAGTCAGCGGGTTTTTCGAGCATATTTTGACCGTAATGAAAAATGACACCAAACTACAAAATGATATTGACATCTTTTTATTACAAGTGTAGTATTACGTATGTAATTAATACTACACTTGTAGTATTTTGAGTGAAATCTAATATTTCACATGTAATCAAATTGGAGAAAGGAGGAAATTCTCCCCTAGCATTTCGGGGCAGCAAAAGGTTATGAAAGTGATATTGACAATGATAAAAGGCTGCAAACGGAATAAATTTTTCGTTGCATAAATAATGGAATTGAATTCGAAAGCAATCCACAATTTTTAAAATCTGCTGGTTAATAGCAGACGGTTTTAATCAAAACATAATGATTAAACCCAATTATTCTATTTTCAGGACATCTATTATTAATAGAAAGAGGTTAAGATCTTGAGGAAAACACATGATATTTTCAGTATGAAAATTTTTATTCATGCCCTGCTTGTGCTAGTGGTTGCAATTGTACCCCTCGGCGGCTGGTCGACCACCAATAAACTTTCGGACAAGCCCGAAAAGGCAGTCACGAAAACACCAGCACCCCATATACACCGTGAGTTTGCAGAACTCGAGAGCAAATTTGACGCCCGGCTTGGAGTCTACGCTATCGATACAGGTACAAACCAGACCGTTTCCTATCGGCCTAATGAGCGGTTCGCTTACGCATCTACTTACAAAGCTCTAGCCGCGGGTGCATTGCTGCAGCATTACTCAATTGATCAACTCGAGGAGTTAGTCACATACAACAGCGAGGACATAGTTTCGTATTCACCCGTGACAGAGCTTCACGTAGATACTGGGATGACTCTTCGGGAAGTTATCGAGGCTGCTGTCCGATATAGCGACAACACCGCTGGGAACCTTTTATTAGAGAAACTGGGTGGCCCTGAGGGATTTGAAACAGCACTGAAGCAGATTGGCGATAAGGTTACCGAGGTTAATCGCTACGAGCCTGATTTGAACTCAGCGATTCCTGGAGATAAACGTGACACAAGCACACCAAAATCTCTTGCTACG
Source organism: Neobacillus bataviensis LMG 21833 (assembly GCF_000307875.1). Classification (GTDB taxonomy): domain Bacteria; phylum Bacillota; class Bacilli; order Bacillales; family Cytobacillaceae; genus Neobacillus; species Neobacillus bataviensis. Next base: position 65,286 of record NZ_AJLS01000002.1, on the reverse strand, counting down.
AGCCTCCAGGCTTTCGCAGTCAGCGACTTGCTCCCTACTGAAAAACGTAAGATCCTGACAGATTGGATGCGGGGAAATGCCACTGGAGATGCATTGATCCGTGCTGGTGCACCAACAGGTTGGGAAGTCGCTGACAAGAGTGGGGCGGGAAGCTATGGAACGCGGAATGACATTGCGATTGTTAGGCCGTCGAATAGAGCTCCCATTATCATCGCAGTCCTATCTAGCCGCGATACACAGAATGCCACATATGACAATACGCTTATTGCAGAAGCCGCCAAGGTCGCACTTAATGCTCTGAAGTAAAGAGATAAAGTTGCATCAGTGAACAGGGTTATAATCAGTCATCATACACAATCATTAGAAAGATTAGTATGTGATGACTGTTATTTTTTCTATACAATAATGGAAATGGACATCATTTAAGCAATGGCTGTAAATCAAGCTCTTCTTCAACGAACGGGTGCAAGACTTGAAGATCCAACTGCCATAATGGTGGCTTTTTACTTTTTGTGCTATCGGTCAGTTTAGTGGAGATGGAGTTGTTTATTAACTTCGCAATGACACATTTTGCGTAATAAGAAAAACCAATTTATTTTAAATAAAAAAGGCACCCATAAGGTACCTAAGGAGAGCCCAAACCTATTTAGTTAGTTTCAGTAGCTTTTTTAAAATTATTTGGGATTATGCACCAATAAATGAACTAAGGGAAATCACGATAACCGTTAAGGATTAACCCTACGCCAGTTTATATCTGCAATAACGGGGGCTATGCTGGAACCACGGCTAAAGCCTTTTTCATGATGTAACAGACATGTTAGTTGAACAAGAAAAAACGCTTAATGCGTATTTGAACCATTTTCTGTCGTAAGTCATCCAAAGGATAAAAAAATGAAGCGTCGCTAAGACGCTTCAAATGAAAGGAGGGGAGATATTAATTCTCTTTGGTCTTAATTCATCCTATTAAAAGATTATTAGTATCCCATCATAAAAGATGCCCCAACAATAATTAATAGGATGAAAAGCACAACGATTAAAGCAAAAGGATTATGATGTTCACGATGTTCGTGTTCGAATTCCATAGTATATCACCTCCTATATTAAGTGTAACTTATAAATTAGCTTATCCCAAAAACTACCAGTGACGAAAAGGATGCCTGTGTTCAACAACCACATTCCTCCTAATAGGTTTAATAATGTGTCTTGGTATATCTACTACATTTAGGCGATTTTCAAAAACTATTGGTTGGATAATTGGAATTTCACGGCGAAGAAATTCATTACGAACCATGTGCTTAGGAGGACGAACGATTGGTCTGGAGCGATAAAACATGTAAACACCTCCTTTAAGTTTATATGTTATTAAATGTTACAAAGACTCACCTTGAAACGGACAAGCATACATCATTATTTAAAAATCATAATAATTTATTTGATATTGCGTCGAAAAGGAAAGTGATTAGTTTGAATATTCGATATGAAACCTTCGATATGGTGTCATGATTGTGCAGTATGGACATAACAGACGACAGAAATGAATGGAGAAAATGACTGCAAGCATTGAAGAATTATTGAGGAAAAAACATTATTGTAATATGTCTGGTTTTGAGTATCCGACAGAAAGTCTAGGGAAATTATATTAAGACCTACCAAAGCCTAATGAAGTCGGCAGAAAAATTGGTATAAGAAAAAAACATTTAAAAATACTGTTAAGAAAAACAAAAATTTAAAAATAACTGCGAGATACACTCGGCGTGGTTTAAGTGGTGATCGCAGATATATTGATATAGCAGTGTTAAATCTTTTACATTTAATATGTTCTATCTAGGGAAAATGAAAAATAATATAGCCAAGGGAAAGGAGATGTTATTATTATTCAATTCTACATTAAACATCTTTTGAAAATTGACATACAAGTTACCATTTCTAACGAGAGGGAAAAAACCCTTAAAAATGGAACCAAGGTATTCTGTACTACTTTACAAAGAACTCGACCGATTATTCCTGGTAAATAATAACTAAATCCTCTTCAATCGCTTGTAAATGGACTATTACTTCTGTAAAATTAAGGCAAATAAGGAGGCGGTGCTTATTTGGCTTGGAAAGAGAGATTTAAACAATTTGGCGTGCCAGGTTTCATTTTATTTCTAATTATATCTTTATTTACCTTTTATTTAATCACCAATGACGCCGAACTACTGAAAGATCTCCATGAAAATATGTCCAAGTTTATTACTGCTGATTTTTTTAAGTACCTTGAAAAAGAAAGCCCCTTATTACAAGCGTTGCATTTTATACTTTTAATTTTGATTTACGGTTTATTTCTTATGGGTTTTGTAAATGCTGTTTTAATAGTTAAAAATGTAATTATGAAAAAATCTCCTGCACTTCTTTTACGTAAGATCGATGATTACGATTCATACTTAGATCTAGAGGACAAGTTAGGAGATATATTAACAGCATTTGATCAACAATCTTCACTTAGAGTAATCGACGAAAAAGTCACGATATTCATGATTAGTATTCATGCAGAAATCAAAAGAATATTCGGTCTTCCTGAACGCCAAATTGAATTTATTTGGTACTTTGAAAAAAAAGACAACGACATTGAATTAGTTTATTTAAAAACACCGACAGATATCGAATGTGCAGCTAAATTAATAAACTCGGCACTAGATATGCCTAATGTTCGGGTACAAGAATCTGCTGTCAACAGCAGAATGGAATTACGAGATAGTCCTATTAAGCAGTTCATTACCGTTCGAAATTATGGTAATTTGAAATTAGGACTAGCAGTATTTATCCTCAAAGATAACATATTTACGAATGAAAACTTGAAGGAATTTACCTTTTACACATCGAAAATGATCTTATTAGGAACGAATAACCGATTTTTAAGACAATTCAAAAGGAAAAAGAATGCAGGAAATTAGGAGACGGCTTTTATGGCGAGAACAGTCAAATCAAACACCCTTGGTTCCTCCACTATCAAACGAAACGGGGCTATTGTTAAAGGGACAAAAGGTAATGGGATTGCCCATCTGATCAATCGTAAGGGTAATGTGAGTATATCGGTAAAAAGAAAAAGTCAAAATGCTTAAATGAGAAAACAGCACTTAAATATGTGCTGTTTTCTCATTTAAGCATTTCAGAAAATCCAGGCAATGGAAAATCACGAAAAAATTCTTTTTTTTGCACTAAAAACTTTTTATTCACATATCAATTTCTCAGCCATTTCCTGAAAGTCAATAAACGGATTCCGGTTCCCTTGTAATTCAAAGATGGCTAGGTTCCGGTGTTTTTCATAAAGAGTCACTGGAAATTGCTTATGCCACTTCAGTAATACCTGCAGGTTCACAAGATTGTTATTTACTATTCCCTGGTACCGGGTTAAAAAATAAAAAGTGGCCCTTGCAACAATTCCCTTTCCATATTCAGGCTCAAACTTTCCTTTATCTGCCTTTCCACAGCCTTCCTTAACTCCTAAAGTAAGGTTCTCCGGAACATAGTCAGCAAAATCATAATAAGACCTGTTTCCGCGTCTGCTGTTACATTCGGGATCACAGGAAAATAAATGATGCAAGTCTCCCTTCATTGGCTCTTGTTTATCAAACCATGACTGTGGTACCACATGCTCGCAATTAAGAGTAATTTCATCAGGTAAACTAGCTCTGTTTCCACTTGCTGTGTTTTCAAGAATACGAATATCTTCCTCAATGACAGCAAGCGGATCCATTCCTTTCCCGGAATATAAGCTTTTCAATTTCCCATTCTCATGAAGATCTACCCATTGGTAAACATAACGATGAGGAGAGTAATCCAGCCTATTAATATGTGTTTTTTCTAATAAATAATGAATACTGTTTCTCTCAACTTTAATATTTTTATAATACGTTTGTTGGATTTCTAAATCCCTTTGTTCCTCATAGTAGCTGTGGTTATTGATGTATTCCAAATAGGCTGCCTTTGCGTTCTCCCGTTCTTTTGTCAGCAATTCCAGATTATTCATCATAACTCCACTTTTTCAGGGATCAATACCTTATTAAAGATTTCTAACAAGTGTTCCGTTACAGTTAAATAAATTAATCCATTGCCTTCAAGTTTAGGAGAATTTCCTAATGGCACTGTTCTTTTTATTAATTGTGCATAAAGTTCAGCCTCTGAGAGATTCCGCTCAAAGGCTGTATTGGCAAGAACTTTTATTAGAGCCATTGCTCCGGAAACATGAGGTGTCGCCATTGACGTCCCACTTAATGAAGCATATTTTCCATTTAAATAGGTTGATAAAATTTTCTCCCCAGGAGCCACTAAGTCTACTTCATTATTTGAATTTGTAAACCTTGAAGAATTTCTTTCTAAGTCAATGGCGCCTACACCAATCACTTCATTATAAGCCCCCGGATAAGCAAATTCATCCGTTGTATCATTGCCATCCCCTTCATTTCCTGCTGCACAGACCACAAGAATATTGTTATTAACAGCTTTTTGAATCGCTTCATGTAGTTCAGGAACATCCACTGGACCGCCAAGAGACATAGAAATAATATCAGCTTTTTGTTCTATTGCATAGTTAAGCCCATTAATAATCCATTCGTATTGGCCAGAACCATTTTTGCCAAGCACCTTGATAATAAGCAGTTTTGCTTCAGGGGCTACACCTACAACACCGTCATTGTTTTGTATTGCAGCAATTGTCCCTGCAACATGGGTACCATGCCCATTGTAATCCTTGTAAACATCAGGGTTCCCGTTATCATCCTCTGTAAAATTTCTTCCGCCGACAATCTGCTCTTTTAAGTCAGGATGAGTCCAATCACAGCCAGTATCCAATATGGCAACTGTTACTCCTTTGCCTTTTGTTTGATCCCAAATTCTTGGAGCCTGAATCATTTCTACCCCTTTGGGAACTTCAATGACCTTTTCTACTAGTTCAATTACTTGAAACGGAATCAAACTTACTTTTCGCTCCATTTTTATTCCCTCCTGTAGGATTAAATTGAAGCCGACCCGTGATGTTGTTAATAGTGTAACAATTCCGACTTCTGTTTAATAGCTACTTTTGAAGGATTTTTTGTTTCTAGTATTTAGAGATTGCTATCTTTCTATTTCATGAAAAAGCTGATATAAGCGAAAAAGTAAACATGAATAAAGAATCTAGATAATATAATGACCTAAAAGTCCTTAATATTTTAGAGTTTTGTGTCATTTTATTTAGTACTTTTGTGTCCATCGTCAAAAAAACAACAGTACAAAAGGGGGAGTGCGTAATAAACATATACAATTCGTATAATACTAATTAACGCTTAAAGAAACCTGGTTATAAAAATGTCTAAACCCTTGGTACATATGGGATTAGACGTTTTTTTATTATATCATTAAGCCGCAAATACACTTTTCACTAAAGTTGAAAGTTTGTTATGCTAATCTAAGAATGAAGGAGAATTTGGAAAAACCTAAATTGCTTGAGGAAGAGAAAAAAATTGAAATGTTCTAAATGCAATAAAGAAAATAATAGCTACTTAACAAAATGTAAATTTTGCGGTAATAGATTTTTACCTTTAGAAACAAATAGAAAAGAATTGAAGTATTGTGAATGTGGTTGTCCAGTTCCATTAACAAATGGAAAAGGATATTGTGTAAATTGTAAAGAAGAAGTATCTAGTTTTGAACTTTTTAATTAAAAATTCTCTTCTAATGCTTCCACTTAACCGAGTATAAATCCTAGTGGTCTCGCTTTTTTTGTTCTAGTAAACTTTGAATAACATCAATGGGAGCTCCGTTATTCAATAAATGAGTGACATAGCTATGGCGTAGATGTATTTCTTTGTTGATCCCTGCCCGGCTTGATATTCGCTTTATGATGTACCTCATCTGACGAATACTCATTCGGTGTGGGTGCCGTTTTTTGTAACGTTTAAGAAGACTTTGTGATGAAATATACTTAAACTATAGGGTGCGATAGCAGAACAACGGCTATCGCTTATTGTGCGAACGGGGCAGGTTTGTTGTAGAGTTAATCGGTTTTTATGGTGAAATTAGGTTATTGGCTAAAACTAGCTCTGTAATCCATAGTTTCTTCAAAGAAACTACCCCACATTAAAGTGCCTACTTAACATTCTGACACTTGGGGTAGATAATAGGTTCCGTAGAGAAACATTACATTGTATCGACGCAAACAAGTTAAGAGGGGGAATCAATGATGAATAGCCATGTTTACAATAGAACAATAAGTCATAAATACTCTCCTAAATTCCAACGTAATAGTGATATTCATACAATGGCTTGGGTAATCGAACCAGGACACTGGGAAAAACATGATCCCTTTTTGTTAATGGCACATGACCACATGCGAAGCGGTGTCTTTGGAGTCCACCCTCACCGTGGAATTGAAACAGTAACGTATATGATTGATGGTATCCTAAATCATTATGACAGCAAACATGGGACAGGTGTTCTTCACCCTGGGGATGCACAATGGATGACAGCTGCCAAAGGCGTTGAGCACGTTGAAGATGCTGCTCCTGGAGAACTGGTTAACCTGCTACAACTCTGGGTCAACATTCCAGCAAAACAAAAAATGACAGCAGCTCGTTATCAAGATCTTCAAAAAAACTCCATGCCACAAAAAGTGGAAAATGGTGTATCTGCTAAGGTATTCTCAGGCTCAATAAATGGTTTAACTGCACCAACATTGAATATAACACCAGTTACGATGGTTGAATTCAAAATGGCAGCAGGAAGTGAAATTACCCCAGAAATCCCAGGGCCCTATAATGGATTCTTATATGTTTTAAAAGGTTCAGGCACTTTTGGTTCCGAGCATACATCTGGTAAAGCTGGTGAGGTATTGTGGCTTGGTTCAGGTAATCAGGTTGAAATAAGTGATATTAAAATAAAAGCTGAAGAAGATATGCATGTAATGCTGTATGCAGGAGAACCGATTGGCGAACCTGTAGCAGCAAGAGGTCCATTCGTTATGAATACAGAAAAGGAAATTCTTCAAGCCTTCGCTGATTATAGAAACGGGACTTTCCTGGACTAGTTTAGTGAATAAAGACAAAAAATAAAAGTACCATCCCAAAAATTAATAAACTTTCTTTTATGGAGGCAAAACAATGGACAATAAACCCGATCATTGCAGAGTAGCAACCACGATGGAAATGATTATTGGGAAATGGAAAATTGCTATCATGCTAAATTTGGTTCACTATGGGACGATGCGGTTTAGCGAATTGCAACATGTCATGCCTGGTGTTACCCAGAAAGTGTTGACTTCTCACCTTAGAGATCTTGAACAGGAGGGCATTGTCGAAAGGGTAGTGTATCCTCAAGTTCCTCCAAAAGTGGAGTATTCCATGACAGAATACGGAAAGTCCCTTCAAACCATTTTAGAAATGATGCATGATTGGGGAGAAGCTCATATTCAAAGAAAAACACAAATGCTGTTCAGTAAAGGTACTGACAATCAAAAGGACAAAAATAATTAACAATATTATTGGGGGTATCAATCATGAAGATTGTGACAATCGTAGGAAGTTTAAGAAAAGAATCTTATAACATGCACCTTGCAAAAACAATGCAAGACCGTTACAAGAATAAAATAGACATCGAAATAGCAGACATTCGTTCCCTACCTCATTTTGACCAAGATGAGGAAAACAACCCACCGCAGGCAGTAAAAGAATTTAAAGAGTCAGTCGAAAGTGCAGATGGGGTCATTATCATTACGCCAGAATACAATTGGTCCATTCCTGGCGTTTTAAAGAACGCTCTAGATTGGGCTTCTAGGGTGGACAAGGTTTTCATTGGTAAACCAGTCATGGCTCTTGGTGCGACACCTGGAATGCTCGGAACCGTTCGTGCTCAAATGCATTTGCGTGAAATTCTAGCAGCTCCTGGTATTCAGGCAAAGATACTTCCTCCAGGAGGAAATGAGGTACTGATTGGTTTTGCTCATCAGAAGTTTGATGAACAAGCAGGACAATTGGTGGATGAAGGGACACTTAGTTTCTTAGATAGTAAAGCAGAGGCTTTTATTGATTTTGTAAAGTCTGAAGCACATTAAGACGTAAATGTTCGATTTCGATTTGGTAAGAACACGATTTGATCGTGTTCTTTTCATGAAGTGTTTGTGAAATATAAATATTTTAATTCTAAATAACCAAAAATTGGAGCACTTCTTCAGTTTATTTTCCTAATTCCAACAATTCTCGTTGTCAACCGTTTTTGGGGATTGTCAGATAAACAACAAAGAGCGATGCAACGTGTGCATTTCAATAAGAACTTGTCTCTCTTGGGTGTGACGTTGATGATTCTATATTTAGGTTCCGGTCCTTTTAGTTTGTAAAAGTGTTAATACAAGCACAAAGTCTTAAAAAATATTGTTATTAAATTAAAGGCGGCAATTATTAAAAATATAAGTCGCCTTTTTTTAATTTCACTTTGTGAAGAATTGTACTTAAACATTGGGGGGCGTTAGTTCAGCAAGTTAATAATTAAACATTCCGATATGCAGATGTTTGGCAATTCCCGTTTTTATAAACAATTCTTTGACGTATGTTTACCCTTTTTGCTAGCTAATATTATTTTTTAGTGAGAAGGCTTCCAATAAAACTTAAAACCTTTTCCAATTTGAATCGTCATTTAGATCATTCATGTAATAAGAACATTATATTCCCTTTGATTCGGATATGAGTCAATGGGAATTTTTTATTCGGTTTGTAGTATAAACGTTGATTAATTTTAGGGTAAGATATTTTCATAAATTTATTTTATATAAAGATTCACCAAATGGTATTTTCATGTGTGTTATAGGTGAAAGGAGTTGATGGGGTGTTGCAACAATCAGTTCGGCACTGATATAGAGGATTCAGAGCGAATTGTTGATATATATGGCAATATGCTATTTAGAATTTGCTTTGTTATTCTATGTAATCAGTATGATGCTGAAGATGCTGTGCAAGACACTTTTATTAAATATCTAACTAAATCCCCAACTTTTCGCGATTTAGAACATGAAAACGCAACTGGTGTTGAAATAAATTCAAAAGTGCCTGTTCCTACTTGTTTTTTGTCGGTTATAATTCGACAAAATTCGGGTTGTGACAGGCTCTTTTATAAAGGTAGTATAAAAAATAAACTTTCATTTTACATCAAAAGAAAATGTGTTGTCAATAATAAATTTGCAATAATTTAAAGAAAATGTTATAATAGTCTTACAATTGTTTTTAAATCGTATTCCGTATTCCGCTGTATTTTTTGCAGAAAGAATTATGGATGCGTTTTTTTAATATCCTTTTTTAAACCAAAGAAAATATCAAACAGTTGTTTGAGCTTTAAAGGAAGTTAGTTGTATAAAATGATCCATTTACTTTCAAAAGTAACCGAGTTTTTATTCTACAAGGAGGACTTGTATATTGAATCTAATCAATAAGAAAGTTACACACAAGCGGTTTGGCATGGGTAGTATAGTTAAACATAATGATTCTGTTATTGAAATACATTTCGCATCGGAAAATAAAAAGTTTGTTTTCCCGGATGTATTTGGAAAGCACTTAAAACTGCATGATAAAATTGTTGCTAATTCACTTGAAAAAATTATACAAAAAAAGGAAGTCGAACGAAAGGAGGAAGAAATCAAGAAGGAAGAGGAAAAAGAACTACAACGAAAAAACCAGGAACTTCGCGTGGAACATGAAAAACTTATGAAAAATCATAAACTTCATCCCGAATCACAAATGGTTTTTTGGTGTGACACAGAAGAACAGAATAGTTCTTTTTCAGAGTGGAAGGTCTTTTCAGGCGAAATAAAAAGTGGTAATAACAAGGGGAAGCCAAACAAGCCCATCCGCCTGCATCAAAATAGCGCTGTCCTGTTAACAGCAATAGATTCCAGCATGCCTGAAAAAGACAGACGTATCTTAGGTGTCTATATGGTGAATGAAGATTTTATCGGTAAGCTTAGTAAAGATGGATATATTCCTGCTCATTCAAAATACAGACTCCAACTTACAGATCAAGAATCGGATCAGATGCTTTTCTGGGGATATTATGTAAATGAAAAATACCCCCACAAAATGACATGGAATACAGGTAAATATCGTTATTTTGATAACTTATGGATGGCTCAAATTTTGCTCGATATAGTTTCGCTGAAAAGTGACCCAAAGGAACGGGAGCTGGCACAACAATTTTTTGAACATTTTTGTAAAATGAATCAGATATCAGATCAAGAGTTACCAAAGCCTAATGGCGCATTATTGCGTATTTAGTCGTTAGCCCAAGGTTAATAAGAATGACAGGGAATGAGAGAATAAATAGAGATTTAAATAAAAGATACTTAGTTAAAGTACAATACGACTCTAATCTATAGCATTTGCACTATTTAGTAAGAAAAGCAATTAAATTGAAAAATTATCAGCACCTCATATTGTGTGTTGTCACATACACTCAACACATGTGGAAGCTGTCGCGAAAATAGTGTTAAAATAAGCAGAAACCGCAAATGGTTTCTGTTTATTTTTTTGAACTAAGGATTTTATTTGCAGAACATTCCTGTTAAACCCTTGTCAATCCAGTGTTCTTCTAATTTTTTCAGTCTGTTTTGCAAAACTTTACTTTAACTCGAATAGTGGAATGGTTGATGGGGTGGATTTGATCAGGAGATATTTTGGTTATACAGAGTTTGTGAAGGTAAAATAAACATTTCCGATTAGTTTGATAAAACGTGATTAAGCATGGTATAAGTTTAAAAGAAGCAGGGACATTTTGCTTTTTAATTTTGGGATAAGGGGTCGGCCTGCTATCCCATAATGAGAGGATTTGAATTAGCTATGATAGATAATTTTTGGCGTGATTTACCACGACCTTTTTTTATACTGGCACCAATGGAAGATGTGACGGATGTTGTTTTTCGCCATGTAGTGAGCGCGGCAGCCAGACCTGATGTGTTTTTTACTGAGTTTACAAACTCGGATAGTTATTGTCACCCACAGGGGATTCAGAGTGTGCGTGGGCGTTTGACTTTTACAGAGGATGAACAACCAATTGTAGCCCATATCTGGGGTGATAAGCCTGAATACTTTCGGCAAATGAGTATAGGTATGGCAAAACTAGGCTTTCGGGGAATAGATATCAATATGGGCTGTCCTGTACCTAATGTGGCACAGAATGGGAAGGGTAGCGGCCTTATCTGTCGTCCTGAAGTTGCAGCAGATTTAATACAAGCAGCAAAAGCAGGCGGATTGCCCGTAAGCGTAAAGACAAGGCTGGGTTACACGGATGTAAACGAATGGCAGGACTGGATAACACACATATTGAAACAAGACATTGTTAATCTTTCTATTCATCTACGTACAAGGAAGGAAATGAGCAAAGTAGATGCTCATTGGGAGCTGATTCCGGAGATTAAGAAACTTCGTGACCAAGTGGCACCAGATACACTTTTGACGATCAATGGAGACATTCCTGATCGTCAAACTGGGCTGCAGCTTGCTGAACAATATGGTATTGATGGCGTTATGATCGGACGAGGTATTTTTAAAAATCCTTTTGCTTTTGAAAAAGAACCCAAGGAGCATAGCAGTAAAGAATACCTTGATCTTTTAAGACTGCAGCTTGATCTTCAAGATCAATATGCGGAAGCACTGCCACGTTCAATCACAGGGCTTCATCGCTTTTTCAAAATTTATGTCAAAGGATTCCGTGGAGCTGGTGAATTAAGAAATCAATTGATGAACACGAAATCAACAGATGAAGTACGTGCATTGCTTGATAACTTTGAGTCAAAGAATCTTGATGAAATAGGGGAACAGTAGAAGTGCCCCAATTCAAGGTAAAAATAAAATCATAAAATAATTAAACATTCACGGTCAGAACCTCTCAGTACGAAAGCATTACTGCGCAAGGGGTCTGACCCCAAAGTCAAGGAGCGGTGAAAATGGCACGTGTTTTGTTTATTAATGCCGGATCAGAAGGTCATATTAATCCAACTATTGGGGTTGTAGAAGAGCTTATTTCGCGTGGCGAAGAGGTAGTGTACTTCACAATAGAAGATTTTCGCGAACGTATTGAGAAGACGGGAGCTATTGTACGAACTTTGGATGGTCAACAATTTATAAAAGCATTTATCTCGGGTGGAAGAAATAATTTACTCGAAAGAATCAATGGTCTTTTATTTACGGCAGATATTGTTATTCCTAGCGTGCTTGGACAGATCGAAGGAGAACATTTTGATTACATCATCCACGATTCCATGTTTGGCTGCGGCCGTATACTTGCCCAAATCCTTAAACTTCCGGCCATCAATTCGTGTACTTCTTTTGCACAGACAGAAGCACAATTCGATAACATGTTCGAACAGCTTTCTAAAAAAATTCCAGCAGAAACATTCTCTGAATTCCAAAGGCTGACGGCAAGGATTGAAGAAAAATATGGCATTAAGATTCTTTCGCCTTACGAAGTTTTTTGTAATCCTGCACCGCTTACAATCGTTTATACAACTAGGGAGTTTCAACCTTTTGGAGAAGCATTCGACCATACGTACAAATTTATTGGTCCATCCATCTCTACACGATTTATTCAAGAAAACTTTGACCTTACAGCAATCAAGGGGAAAGGTCCAATCTATATTTCACTTGGTACTGTCTTTAACCAAGCCATTGATTTTTATAAGCTTTGTTTTAAGGCATTTGGGAACACGGATCATACCGTTGTCATGTCGATTGGGGAAAAAGCGCGGGCTTCTGATTTGGGCGAGATTCCTAAAAACTTCATTGTAAAAAATTATGTTCCACAAACTGAGGTACTGAAATATACTAAATTATTTATTACACATGGTGGAATGAACAGTACCCATGAAGGTCTCTATTACGGGGTTCCACTTATTGTAATCCCACAAGGTGCGGATCAGCCGATCATTGCCGGACAAGTGGCCAAAATCGGTGCCGGTATGCAGCTACAAATGCAAGGCTTGACCGCAAATCAACTACGTGAAGCCGCAGATCATGTGCTAAACAATCCATCTTTCCAAAAAGCCGTTTCGAATATAAGGGAATCCTTTCAAAAATCGGGTGGATATCACCAAGCTGTTGATGAGATTTTTAAATTTAAAAGTAAATATGATATCTAAATATAGAAATTTCTCAGCTGCCATTAAATGGTGGCTTTTTCTTAGTGGTAATGGCAATTCCTTTTTTAATTTATGTTACGATTAACTTAGAGATATTTATAAAGGTGGAAGTCGATAAGTAATTTACCACATATATATTTTGAATGAGGATGATTTTAATGAATAAAGCGCAAGGTCGATTACTCATTATCATTTCGGTATTAACGGTTGCCCTCATTATCTTTCAAATGGTTAATGATAATCATGAAAATCCAATTCCTAAACCAGTCGAAGTAAAAAAGGCAGATATAAACAGTAAGCTCCCCTACACATCTCAAGTAGAAGAATATGACCAAAAACCTGAAACGATTGCCTACCGAATCTGGTTTGATTTCATTAAAAGCTTAGAAAACGATGGAATCATTGCCAATCCGACTTTTACTAGATTTACCAAGTTATCGGGAGATGAAAACTCTTTTGTCGTTGCGGTCGTTTTTCAAGTTCAGTTACCTGAAGAAACACAAGAAATCGACTATGGTTGGGGAAAGATGCAGAATGATAGAGTCGTTCCTAATATCGTTTGGAAACTAACAATCAATAAGGAAGAAAACTTAACGTACACATTAGCAAATATTGAAAAAACAACCGATACACAAATCGGGTTGCCGCCTATTGAAACGTTGAAAGAATATCATAAGAAGGCGGGAATAAAGAAACTATCGAAAAGCATAAAGTATGAGATTAAGGATGAAAAGCTTAAGGTCACTTATGATAATGGCCAAAACTGGAAGGTCGTCCCTGTTGCAATTGACGCTTTATTTAGCGGTGGATCCAATGGGGCAGAACAACAGTTATTAGAAGGCAGTTATGTGATTACACCGGAGATAACAGCGTTTGCACTTAACCAAGAGACGAAGGTTCTGGTTAGTAGGGATAAGGGGAAATCTTGGAATGAGGCGTTGGTTTCTAATCAGCTGCCATCTTTACGCATGCTAAAACTGGGGTTTACGTCTGACCAGGATGGATATCTCATCTTGACAGGTGATAAAACGATGAGTTGGGAGGCTCATTTTATTTTTAAAACAAACGATGGTGGTCAGTCATGGTACAATGTCGGATCAGTGGATGAAACCTATGACTTAGTAACAGATGGAGGGTTTATTAATGATCAATTAGGATTTATCTCCTTTGGTGAATATCGCTATGAAGGGCAGCCTCCAAAGCCCAATCTATACCGGACTACCGATGGTGGAGGAAAATGGGAACGCGTTGAGGTTCCGATACCGGCAGAATATCAGGGTTATTTCACAGTAGCGGAAATTCCTACCTATCTCGGAACGGAAGGAACTTTATTAGTGAATCAAGGTCCAGAAGGTGATTACTTGGGCGGAAAGGTTTTGGCAAAGTTTACATCAAAGGATCAAGGTAAGACATGGACTTTTGCTGGTTTGGTCGATCCAGATGGGGTGCTTCGTGCAAAGTAAGGAGAATTTCTATATATACACTTAAAGCAAAGGAATCATACTCCTTGCTTTTTATGTTGCTCAAAAACGATGATGAAAATTTCACAAGGGAACTAATGTCGATTTTTTGTCATATTTTTCTACATAAAATTACAATTATATTACATTACCGACAGATTCATTGTTTTTAGTCAATTAAGACTATAAACTAGAACTATATTAGAAATCAGAATGAATGATAGGGAACAAAAGGAGATTTTGCTATGATCAAAAAATTCATTAAATATACGGTATCGGCTGCGGTTCTCGCAACTATGATTCAAGCAACACCTGCGTTTGCAAGTCCAGTGACGCAAGGACAAATCGATGCGACACAAGGGCAAATCAATGACTTTGAAACAAAGATGCAACAATTAGATAACCGAATCACTTTAGCAATGGCAAATAGTGAAAAACTGAATAATCAAATTAAAACACAACAAGCAAAAATTGAAGAAACTAAGGCTGAAATTGAAGCAGCAAAAAAGTCCTTAGACACGCACAAAAAGGTTTATTCTGAACGATTAAAAAGCATTCAGTTAGAAGGAAAACAGTCTCTTGCTACTTACGCGGAACTTTTGCTTACTTCTACGAATCTTTCTGAATTTTTAAATCGTTTTACTGCAATTTCGCAGATAATGGAACAAGATACAGACTTACTGAATGGTTTAAATGAAAAAGAACAAGCGTTGAAAACAGCTGAGGAAAAATTAAATAGTGAATTGGACAATTTAAAAAAGAATCAGGCTGAATTGGCTGCTGAACAAAAAAGTATTGAAGAAGCTAAAAACGAAGTTGCAGCAAAATTGGCTGCTTCTCAAAACGAATTACAAAACCTTAAGGATCAGCAGGCTCAAGAAGAAGCGGCACGGCAGGCTCAAATAGCCCAACAACAAGCACAACAGGCTCAACAAGCACAACAGGCTCAACAGGCTCAACAAGCACAACAAACACAACAACAATCCCAAGGAACCCAACAACAATCTGAACGGCCATCATCTGTAAAAAGCGCTGCAGTTTCAACACCAGCGACTAATGTTGCCATTCCGACCAATTCTGGATCGGCAAGTGCGGTAATTGCGTATGCTAAACAATTCTTGGGAGTTCCTTACGTTTGGGGTGGGACAACGCCAAGCGGATTTGATTGTTCAGGATTCGTTTCATATGTGTATCGTTCTGTTGGCGTTAATCTTCCTAGAGTGTCAAGTTCCCAGCAAAATGTTGGAACAAGAATTTCTCCAAGTCAAGTACAGCCTGGAGATTTAGTATTCAGGGGATCACCAGCTTATCATGTCGGCATCTATATTGGTGGTGGGCAATATATCCATGCCCCGCAAACGGGTGATGTTGTGAAAATTGCTTCGTATAATCCGTCATCTTTTTCTAGTGCTGCTAGAATATTGCACTAGAGGCAGCAATTTTTTGAAGACGCAACTCCAAAATAACTCCGTCCTTTACAGGATGGAGTTATTTTTTTAGTACTAGATTCCATATTACGGGCTTATTCGAACACTTAATACAAGGATCGAATAAGCTGGTAAAAAGGAGTTTTTTTGATGAGCATAGTTTCATTTATTCTTACTGTTATTATTGCAATGATCATTGGTATTGTTGCGGATAAGTTATCGCCTGTTAAGATGCCGGGAAGCTGGGCCGGGGCTATCATTGCCGGTTTCGTCGGGGCTTGGGTTGGTGAATATTTATTTGGGTCATGGGGGCCAATGCTAGTAGGTTTTTCGTTAGTTCCCTCTCTGATTGGCGCTTTTATTGTGGTGATCGTTGCAGGCATCATTGCCAAGCTATTTGATTAAAATTTAGCTTGGAATGAAGCAAACCATATAGCATTTGCATTTAAATTAACTATGATAAAAAGTGAGGCAGCTCCTTAGGAAAATTACATTAAGCTTCCAGCATATATATGACAAAGAATTATGTTAATATGTATAGTGAGGAAAATTGATAGTATGAAGAACTTTTCCAACCACGATGTAGGGAGGATTTTGAATTGAATAAGAATAGCATTGCTGCTCCACAAAATGGTGGGGGAGCTGCTTTAACGAATTCTACGTTATTTGCCGATATACGGGCACTTTTTAAAGCGCCAGTTTTAATTGCAAATGTTTTGCCTGTGTTTACGGGATTTTGGTTAGCACTTTATTTTACTGGAGCTTCTTTTAATGATTATTGGGATGTATTTTTTCTGACGCTTATTGGCAGTACGCTTGTTATGGCGGGAGCACTTGTGATCAATAACTGGTACGATGTTGATATTGACACAGTTATGGATAGAACGAAGAAGCGTCCAACCGTTACAGGCCATTTTTCGTTGAAAATGGTTTTAACATTGGGAATTAGCTTGTCTGTAATAGGGTTCATCCTCTTACTTTTTACAACAGTTGAAGCAGCCATTTATGGGTTTGTCGGCTGGTTTACTTATGTAATCTTATATACGATGTGGTCCAAACGCAGATATACACTTAATACTGTCATCGGTAGCGTTTCAGGTGCTGTTACGCCATTAATTGGCTGGACGGCGATAGAATCCGGTTTTCATATTATCCCAATTATGCTGGCACTCATTTTGTTTATTTTTCAAATGCCTCATACCTTTGCTATTGCGATCAAGAAGTACGATGAATACAAAGCGGCGGGGGTGGCCATGCTTCCAGTTGTTTATGGATTACCGATGACGAAGCGGCAAATGGCGGTTTATGTTGCCTGTCTACTGCCATTACCATTTTATCTAGGATCGTTAGGAACATCATTTGTTGTGTTAGCGACCCTGCTAAATGTTGGCTGGCTGGCTGTAAGTATTTATGGATTTTTCACGAAGAATGATCTTAAGTGGGCTCATGTGATTTTTCTTTATTCGGTAAATTATATAACGATTATGTTTCTGATGATGATTATTGTAACAATGCCGATGTTTAGATAAGAAAATAATATAAAGCTGTCTCCTAGTATGGAAGTAAATTGCCATACTAGGAGACAGCTTTTTTTTCGGAATTTTTAACGCAGTTCACAAATTTGTCATTATTTATTTCATCCAAATCTATAATTAAAGCTATTTTAAAAAATTGAAATAATGCGCAAAGGAAGTTTAAAACAGTGAAAATATATCTTTTTAAGGCTTTAAAAGACATATTTATTTTCCCTTTTCTGTTGAAAAGAAAATAATAAATACTATTTTTACCCTTAAAAAAATTCTACTGTCCCGTGATTCAGTTCACTTCGTTGATAACCCTTCGCAATTATTATGTAAGTATGAAGAAGATAAAGGGGATGAAAAGGGATGGCATCTACTAAGGGTAATAAAAAAAATGAATCACATGAAGCTCCGCTAAAAGGAACCTGGATTTCCGTCAGTGTTGTCGGAATCGTAATTCTTGCTACTTATTTATTGTTATACGGGTTATATATGACGAGATTATAGGGGGGGAAAATGATGAAAATGCATCTTGATGAAAAAATATGGCTTACCTTAAGTTTTGGTATGATCATGATTTTTATGTTTATCACAGGCTACCAGGCATTTGCCTTCGACTTAGAGCCGCCAAGTAATAAAGAAATCATTGACCCACAAAAGGTAGATCAAACAGCACCATTTGATAAACCGGGGATTACAAAGATTGGTGAAAATGAATACGAAGTCGTTATGACACTGCAAGTATTTAGTTTTAATCCGGCTAATATTGAAGTACCTGCCGGATCTACCGTCCACTTTACCTTAACTTCTAAAGATGTTGTCCACGGTTTTGAAGTGGCTGAAACAAACTTAAATACAATGGTAGTGCCGGGGCATATTCAAAAGATCACTCAAAAATTTGATAAGCCTGGAACATATTTAGTGTTATGTAATGAATATTGCGGTGCCGGTCACCAATTGATGAGTACAACGATAACGGTTAAATAAAGGGGGGAAACAACATGCAAACAGCGAAATCTAGAGACTTTAAAGATAAAGCAAATAAGATAATGGGGATTAGTAAAGAAGATGCCCTATTAACGAAATCATATATTTTTGTAGCATTTATGGCCATACTTCTTGGCGGGATTTTAGGTCTTGTGCAAGGGCTGAATCGTGCAGGATTGTTAGAATTACCGTCATGGGTTAACTATTATCAAGTGTTAACCGCACATGGTTTGTTATTAGTTGTTGTATTAACTGCCTTCTTTACGATTGGATATTTTTACGCAGGAATGTCCCATACCTTAGGCGGCCTGCTTCCAAAAGTAAGAACGATGGCTTGGATTGGCTTTGGATTGAAGATGGTCGGTTTTGTTTTAGCGGTCATCCCAATTATCATGGGTGATGCATCTGTCATGTATACCTTCTATCCGCCGATGGCAGCTGCGCCAATGTTTTATATTGGTTTAGCATTAATTGTGGTAGGTGTTTGGATGTGTGCATTCGGAGCCTTTATCCAAGTTGCCAACTGGAGAAAGAATCATAAAGGGCAGCATGTTCCAATTCTTTCATACTTTGCTACTGGCGTATTCGTTCTATTATTCTTCGGCTCTCTTCCTGTAGCAATCGAAGTAATCGTGATGATTATCCCTTGGTCATTTGGCTGGGTTAAGACGATCAACGTTATGGTTGCCCGTACACTATTCTGGGCCTTCGGTCATACGTTGGTTAATATCTGGTATTTAACAGCCGTTTCTGCCTGGTATGTTATCGTACCAAAAATCATTAGCGGCAAACGCTGGAGTGATACATTAACACGTGTCGTTATTATTGCCTTAGTTGTTATGAATATTACTGGTGGATTCCATCACCAAATAGTTGACCCTGGAATTTCACCATCTGTTAAATTTATGCACGTATTTATGAGTTTAGCGATCGGCTTCCCTTCATTAATGACAGCATGGGCGATGTTCGCTGTATTTGAACGTACGGCAAGAAAACAAGGCGGAAAAGGTCTAATCGGCTGGTATAAGAAAATGCCTTGGGGCGATGTTCGTTTCTTAGCTCCAATGATTGCGATGATTGCCTTTATTCCAGCTGGTGCCGGCGGTATTGCGCAAAGCACGAACCAATTAGACCAAGTCGTTCATAATACAATGTGGATCGTCGGTCACTTCCATTTAACATTAGGTATGTCCGTTGTTATGACATTCTTCGGTATTAGTTATTGGTTGGTTCCTTATATTTCAAAACGTGTGTTAACACCACAAATCAATCGATTAGGTGTGATTCAAACTTGGATTTGGACAATTGGTATGATCTTTATGTCAGGAGCCATGCATGCTGTAGGATTACTTGGTTCACCGCGTAGAACTTCCTTTACAACTTATGGGGACAACGCAACAGCGTTAAGCTGGAACCCATACTTATTGTGCTTAGCAGTTGGCGGGACATTATTAATTATTGGTGTGTTACTTCAAGTGTACGCAGTAATTAATATGATGTTCTTTGCACCAAAGGGTGATACAGAATTCCCAATTGCAGAAGAAGAAGAAAATGCAACCAAAACTCCATATTGGACAGAACGTTGGGGCATGTGGATTGTCGTCATGCTATTGGTTGTTGCCATGGCGTACGTCATCCCATTATCAGAGTTTATCGTAAATGCACCTCCAGGTTCTCCACCATTCAAAACTTGGTAAAAAAGAAAAGCGGAAGCGCCTAGGCGCTGGAGCTGGACAGTTTAAAAAAGGAGATAGCTCTTTGGTCAGGGCTATCTCTTTATGCTTAATATAACTGTAAAAAAATAGATTTGGGAAGTGATCTTCATGATCAAAAATAGGCATACTACATTTGCGTGTTTGCTTGTTATCTTATTTGGCCTTGCGTTGTTCTATTTTGGTACCGATGGCTTCCAGGCCTTTACGGCTGAAACTGCGCGGGTGAGTAAACTTATTGACGATAAACCAAAGTTTCCTGATGTAACCTTTGAAGATAGCAAGGGTAGGAAGTATTCAATTGATGAATTTGAAGGTAAATATGTCTTTATTACCTTTCTCTATACATCCTGTACAACGGTTTGCCCGCAATTGGAAATGAATATGTCTAGAGTTTATGATAAGGTGCCAAGCAAATATATCGGCAAAGATATTGTCTTTTTAAGCATAAGCTTTGATCCTGACAGAGACGACCCGGCTACATTAGATAAATACCGAACCTATTTTAATAGTGACGGCGAAACGTGGCGGATGGCAAGAATTAAGAATAAGGCTGAATTAGATTCGCTGTTAAAAGCATTTGGGGTCATTGTCATCCCTGATGATAGCGGCAGCTTCGCCCATAATTCCGCCTTCTATTTAGTCGATAAAAAAGGCACGCTTGTCAATGTTATGGACTATAAAAAAGTAGACGAAGCAGCTAATACGCTTACAAGCATTCTTGAAAAGGGAGCGGGGGATTAACAATGAGGCAATTATTATATGGCTTATTGATCATACTTTTTCTCGCCATTCCTCCAGTAGCGAATTTAATGGAATCCGTCATGATTATTCACATGCACATGCAAATGCCGATGCTGGTGTTTGCCGGATTTCTAATGGCGCGTTTCTTTCAGCTTTGTTTTCCGCGTTTTTTTGAAAAATGGAATGGGAATGGTCTTCCGGGAATCATATTATTTCTCATCACGGTATCCTATTGGACACTTCCAAGGGCAATGGATGATGCCTTGACGTCACAGGGCATAGAAGTATTTAAATTTATCAGTTTACCAATCTTGGCAGGAATCCCTCTTAGGGATAGTTGGAAAAGGCTTAAACCAGTTGGCAAAAATATTATTTTTTACTTTTTTATCGCGTTATTCACAGCAATGGGATGGTTATACATTGAAACACCAGTGCAATTATGTAACAACTATCTTGTCATTGAACAAATTACCCTTGGCTGGGGGTTCGTGACCACGGCAATCTGTATTGTGATCTATTTGTTATATACGGCATTTGTTGATAAATCACAATATGAATAAACTGGTTTAAACCCAATGATTAGGGGAACTACATTACCATATCGTTGTCTTCAATCATGGATATCTAAAGAGAGAATGGTGAACGATAATGGATAAAGGGAGGGTTTTTCCTGATGGGTTTAAATATGTTTAACGGAAAGAATAAGGAAGAAAAGGACAAACTTGAAGAGGTGCTTCAAAATTCAATCGAAATCGAAGAAGATTTAATGCGATCGTATCTTATTACTGCAGAGCGGATTCACGACGATGATGAATTAAAGGAGCGCCTCGAAAACTTTGCCGAAGGAAATGCGAAAAGAACGAAACAGCTGATTGATGAATTAAATGAAGAAAAGTCTTAGATAAAAGAAAGAGCCCGATTTATGAAAATCGGGCTCTTTCGCTTCTATTCAACATTCGATGAAATCTTTTCTAGAATTGTATTGTACGTTTCATTGGCGAAATCTTGGAAAGGTGTAGGTGCTAATGTCGAATAGTTTTCCACCGCCTTTTTCGCAAATTGAAGGGCCTCATTTTCCTTTCCAAGCTCAAAATGGCAGAGGGCTTTGTACGTATCTGTTATGTATAATAGTGAAAAATCAAATGGATGATGAACCCATGAATGGATGGTTACCTTTTCGAGAAATAGAAGTGCCTCCTGAAAGTGTCCAAGCTCATAAAAGGCCTTTCCTTTTTCAAGCAGAAACCAAATTTCATAGACTTCTGTCATGTGCGGATTTGATAAATAGTGATCAATCTTTTCTAGGGCCTTAACATAATCCTGCTTTTCATTAATAAGTGACATGATCTGGAAAAGTTCATAAAATAGCGTGGAGCGGATGTCATCCGCAAATTCCCCGTATTGCTTTAACTTTGTGGAATAATGGTCTTTCTTTTCCGTATCATGTGTCATCAGTGCATTGGCAACAGCAAGTCTGTATAAATCATCAATCCGAAAAAAGATCCGATGCTCTTTTGAAAAATGAATCGCACTTTCCAGCACCTTTGTGGCTGATTTAGAATTGCCAACAGCATAATGCAAGATTGCCTCATGATAGTCGAAGTCAACTCGTGTCATCGGGTCGATATAAACATGGGTTGCCTCGAGTTTATCGCGCTCTCGCAGTAGGATGTTTAATGATTCTGTATAATCATGCTCGACAAATTTCTCCATCGCCCAGAAAATACTGATATTTGCCCGTTTTGCTGTAAGGTTCATCTCATCGTACATTTTTGCGGCACGGTTCGAAAAATCCAACCATCCCTCGATTTTTTCATTGTACAGACTGCGACTGTAAATTTCCAATAATCGGGCCGATTCATATCCTTGTGTAAGTTTTTCAATATAGGGCTCGATTAGGGTAAGCAGCAGCTTATATTTATCAGTTTCAGATTCAGATTTCTGATTATAAAGCTTCTCCGCCTTTTCAAGAATCTGTCTTAATTCCTGAGTACTTACCTCTTCCAGAAGATCCCCGATTTCAACTCCAAGACGTTCGGCAATGTAGGCTAAACTTTCCATGGACGGCTGGGCCTTGTTATTTTCAATCAGGCTTAGCATCCCTTTTGTAAGCTCTTCACCAGCAAGCACCTCTAGGGTCATCTTTTTCTTTTTCCTTATCTCACGAATTCGTTCGCCTAGCATGTTTTATAAACCACCCTTGGATTTTTAATTAGTTTAATTATATTAAACTTTTACTTGAAATGGAAGGGGATCCCATGTTATTATTTGTTTAATAAGATTAAACTTTTAAGGTGGGATTTATATGGAAGACAGTATTAAGCTGAAAAAAGCGACATATCATCTGTGGACGTTCACCATTAGTAAGCTAATTTCTTCTTTTGGAGCACAAGTCTATTCGTTTGCAGTTAGTTTTTATATTTTACAATTGACAGGGTCGGCGACAAGTTTTGCCGCAAATCTAATCTGCAATATTTTGCCGCGGACGCTTGCAGCTCCAGTTGCGGGATACATTACGGATAAATATTCACGTAAAATGATTACCATTACCGCACAAATTGCCACAACCATTGCTATCGCCAGCCTGTTAGCGGTTACCTTAACTTCAGGACTATCTCTCATCGCAATTTATACCACTTCATGCATTTTATCCCTTACTTCCATGTTTTCCGGTGTTGCGTTTACCTCATCTATTACGGGGCTTGTAGATAAAGAAAGAATTCAAAAAGCGATGTCATTGAATCAGATGTCGATTTCATTTGCGGCCATTGCTAGTCCGGCAGTAGGGGGGCTTCTATATGGAGCGGTTTCCATGCCAGTTTTTTTAATTATGTATATCGCCGCATCAAGTTTAGCCGTTTTCCTGGAATTAACTATGAATTTTAACTTGTTTGCTCACCGAAAAGAAGAGGTAGAAGGGAATCCTAAAGAATCCATGTGGCAGAGCATGAAGGCGGGGATTTCCTATTTAAAATTGCAGCCACTGCTTATGATCATTATCTGGATTTCTCTGTTAATAAATTTTCTCTTTGGCGCATTTGAAGTAGGTTATTCCTTTATCTTAATTGAAAAAATGAAAATGGCTTCACAGCGTTTTGGTTTTACCCAAGGTGCCTTTGCTATCGGAATGCTGCTGCTGTCGATATATTTCACAGTCAGAAAGGAGGTCAAATATCCGCTTCTTATTTCTAAACGGGCAATTATAGGCATGGGAGTGATCATGGGAGCAGTGGCAGCCCCATTATTGATGAGTATGTCTGAAACTACAATTTTTGTTTATTACCTATTGCTCATGTTCAGTCTTGGGGCATCGGTAATCATTGTTAACACACCGATAATGGTGATGATGCAAAAGCAAATAGACGATGACTTTAAAGGCCGTGTATTTTCGATACTTGAAACGATGTCAATGGCCTTGATGCCATTAGGTATGGTGCTGTACGGATTTCTTTATGATGTTTTTCCGGCTCAATGGATTCTTCTCATATCTGCCTCATTGTTTATTGGTGTGACCCTAATTCTTGCAAGGCCATCGATTGTAAGAAAGGCACATCCGGCGCTTGACAGGGTAAAACCAATTCATGAGGAAGTGACATCATAAAAGATTATTTACTTGTAATCTTAGCTAAATAGTGCTGAATTTGTAATTTATCTTAGATGAAGGCAGTAATGCGTTATTCAGGTCCTAGGATGATGCTGTATCATCCAATCTATTCTGTGAAACATTTGTTAAATCGGTAATAAAAAGGTGCATTTCCCTCTTAATGTTAGGAGAAATGCACCTTTTTTTATTAACGTACGCCTTTCATATACCCTTGAATTTTTGGTGATAACATTAAAAGGATCAAACCTAGTACGATGGAAGCCCCACCGATTACACCAAAGTACATCATTTCGGTTTCAGGAGTATAAAATCTTACGACTTGGGCATTGAGCGCTTGTGCCGCAGCATTTGATAAGAACCAAAGGCTCATCGTTTGTGCTGAGAAGGCAGCTGGCGCTAACTTAGTTGTAGCTGATAAACCTACTGGTGATAAGCTTAATTCACCAAATACACAAATTAAATAGCTTAGTACTAGCCATAAAGGATTTACCATTGCATCTGAACCGCCAAAGTAAGCTGGCAGTAGAATGACTAGGAATGAGATCCCAGCGAAAAACAGAGCGAAAGAAAACTTTTGTGGAATCGATGGTTGACGCTTTCCTAATTTTACCCACATCCATGCAAATATAGGTGCAAAGATGATAATAAATAGTGGGTTTAATGATTGAAACCATGCAGGCGAAATATGAATTCCTGCAAAATCTAATTGCGTACGTTCATCTGCATAATTGGCAAGAATGGTTGAGCCTTGCTCTTGAATAGACCAAAACATAACTGATGCAATAAATAGTGGAATATAAGCAAGAATACGTGAACGTTCTACAGCAGTTGTTTTAGGGCTGCGGTACATAACAACAAAATAGATAGTTGGAATCAAAACACCAAGAATTGTAACTAAATTAACGAAACCTTTAAATGTTAAAAGTCCCTGTGGAATTAAAATTGCACAAATAATAGCAATAACAACAACACTTAACCCAAAAATAGTAAAGGTTTTTTTCTTTTCAGCTGGCGACATTGGGTTTGCCACGATTGTACCGGCAAGGCCAAGGTTTTTCTTCTTTGTTAACATAAAAATGACAAGTCCCAAAAACATACCAACAGCCGCAATACCAAATCCTATGTGGAAGCTATAGCCCATTACTGCTCCAACAAGTAGTGGAGAGATAAATGCCCCCATATTAATCCCCATAACGAAAATGGTAAAACCGGCGTCACGACGATTATCTTGTTCACTGTACAGTTCACCGACGACACTAGAAACGTTTGGCTTGAGTAATCCTGTGCCAAGGACAATTAAAACCATAGAAATGAAGAACATGGTTACACTTCCAGGTATGGCAAGAACTATATGACCAAACATAATAAATATGCCGCCATAAAACACGGCTTTTGACGTACCAAAAACTCGGTCAGCTAACCAGCCGCCAATGATTCCGGACATATAAACAAGTGATCCGTATATGGACATGATAGAAAGTGCAAGGGTCTTATCCATACCCAAGCCACCTTTAGTGACCTCATAATACATGTAGAAAACGAGGATTGCTCTCATCCCATAATATGAAAATCGTTCCCAAAATTCTGTAAAGAAAAGAGTGAAAAGTCCTTTAGGATGTCCAAAAAATCCTTTCTGAGGCACACTCTCCACAATCTTCTGTCTATTTAAGTTTGACATTGTACAACCTCCTTTTGTTATTCTATAATACTTTTTTTATGTTTGAATTGTCAAAAACTTTTTTTGGAAAATAAGTTGTCGAGGGTTAAAAGCCTTGATATTTCAATGTAATAATCAGTTGTGGTACATAAAAGAAAGTTTTTTTAAAATAGTAAATTTATTCTGATTAGGGCGATTTTTCACTCTTAAAGATTAATAGGGAAGCTAATTTGGGACAGATCTTCCTATTAAAGGAAATGATGAAAAGCCCCCGGCAAAATATCCCGCCGAGGGCTATATCATAAATTAAAGATTGATAGGGAAATAATTTAGTAATGATGGGGTGATGCTTCACGTTTTAAGTGAAAAGTTGTGGTAAGGAAATCCTCTATTTTTGTAAAGGGATCAATCCTATTCCAATTATCAGGCAAAATTAAATAATTGCAGGTACTGCTTTTTAAATAGCTATAGATAATCTGTGCTGCATCGATATCATCCCTGCTAACATCTATGTGGGTAGTTGTGTCATTCTTGAAATAGGATAATACGCTTGTATTGATTGTCTTAACAAGCTGCTCCCTGTTAAAGTCGGCCACCTTAAACTTTTTGCTAAAAAGAACTTTGTTCCCCTTAATGAGGAAAATTTTATGGCTATTGTCTTCTAGGGATTCTAAGACGACTATATTTTTATTCGCTTCAGTAAATTCAATCACTGATTCTTTATAAATGAGTGAACGTATGGCATCTAGATTGTCTCTGTATTTTGCTGCTGTTTCAAAGTCATAGTTCGAGGATGCCTTGACCATTCTTTGTTCCATTTCTTCAAGAATGCCTGTATCAGTACCATTTAATAAGTCACTGATCTTGGTTAATATGTTTTTATACTGATCAACTGCGGTGTCTAGGAAGCATATTCCTATACATAAACCTAAGGAAAAGTTTAAGCAGGGGGTATTCGTAAAGCTTGGATAACTGCAGCTTATTTTAAAGAATTCCTTTATACCTTGGATTGCTTTTTCAACAGTACGTTTACTTGTAAAAGGGCCAAAATAAAGATTGCCATCTTTTTGAACACTATTGGTAATTTCAAACTTCTGGTGGCTACCGTCCATTTGAATCATCATATAGCAATAGGATTGTGAATTTTTCATCATTCTATTAAAAATGGGCTTTATTTCTCTTATCAATTTACATTCAAGCATAAATGCTTCAAATTCGGTATCTGTAGGGATGTAATTAAAATCAGCAATATTTGTCTTAAGCTTTTTTATCTTTTCAGAGTGTGCTTTAGAATTTTGAAAGTACGAACTGACCCGATTCTTAAGATTTTTCGCCTTCCCGACATAAATAATGTTGCCTCGGGAATCTTTCATCAGATAAACGCCAGGTGTTAAGGGAAGGTTTTTTACTTTCTCTTTTATGTTCATGTTAATTCCCCCCATTGATAACTGTATTTTATCACAGTTATCCCAAATAAAAGAGGATGTCTCATTGGGAATTCCCCTCTGAAACATCCTATTTAAACGAGCGCTTGCGGTTTTCTTATTTTGGATATCGATTATATAGAATAATAAGCAGGACTAACATGACGATGTCTAATCTGGCGTTAAATGCAAATTGGAGAATGCCTGTGTGCAAGGAAGGTAATTTTGTTAATAGAAGAGCTGCTATCATGATAGCAATTAAAGGAATTACTGCATTTTTTACTGCTTTATTTAGCAAAATTAACATCCCGCAAACTATCTCTAGTGCAACTATAACATGTAGCATGATGTGGGGATAGGGAAGGCCTAAATTGAGAAAACCATTGGCTAACTCAGTACTAATTAATTTCATCAACCCAGACGTTATAAATACATACGCCACCGCATACCGTATAAATTTAATTGTCTTTAAAGAAATACCCATGTCAAACCCCCTTTATTAAACTGTATGTCCTATACGGGACAAACATCACTTGAAGATGGTGCCTGACACCATTAATTGGTTATCTTAGTTGTAAATAGGAGTAATGGTGTCAGGCACCATTTTTTAATGAACAAATACAAATGGGCATTTTAGTGATTGACTTTGACGTTGCGTAAAGGTGTATGGTTGATGTATGGGGAGGTGAACGAAATGGAGTATACCGTGCAGAAGCTGGCACATTTAGCAGGGGTCAGTACCAGAACTTTAAGGTATTATGATGAAATTGAAATTCTTAAGCCGGCGAGAATCAATTCGTCAGGATATAGGATCTATGGTCAAGCTGAGGTAGACCGCCTGCAGCAAATCCTATTTTACCGGGAACTTGGTGTGAGCTTAGATCGCATAAAGGAAATTGTCACTGCCCCATCCTTTGATAGCGCTGCTGCACTTCGGGAGCACCGTGAGAAACTCCTCGAGAAAAAGGAGCAATTAGAGTTATTAATTGCGAATGTAAATAAAACAATCGCATTATCAGAAGGGAGAATAAATATGTCAAACAAAGAGAAGTTTGAAGGCTTTAAGAAGAAAATGATTGAAGATAATGAGAATAAGTATGGGAATGAAATTCGTGAAAAATATGGCAACGATACTGTAGAAGCCTCCAATGCGAAAGTGATGAATATGACGCAGGGGCAGCATGAGGAGGTTACAGCCCTAGCAGAAAAGGTAACTCAAACCTTAGCCGAAGCCTTTAAAACCGGCAATCCGGAAGGCGAGTTAGCACAAAAAGCCGCTGACCTTCATAAACAATGGCTATGCTACTATTGGAAGGAATACAGCAAGGAGGCCCATGCAGGCCTAGCGCAAATGTATGTCGATGATGAAAGATTTACAGCCTATTATGATAAAGAACAGCCTGGAACAGCAGAATTTTTACGAGATGCAATTCATATCTATACGGGAATGAAACAATGACCTTATTAAAGGTATAAAATAATAGCTAAAAAATGGATTTTGATGAATCACTAACATCATCGAAAAATCAATGCCTGACACGATTCTTGATAAAACACGAATCATGTCAGGTATTTTTTTGTTCTACAGTCAAATTTCGACAAATTCCCCTATATCATGTATGTCATAATAGTCTTAATATTCATAAGAGTAGTATAATAATTTTAAAAGTGTTAGCTTAATAGAATACATAAAGTAGGTGTAAAAGTGAATAAAGACCCTATTCTTCACATAAAAGACTTAAAGGTCTCATTCCAATCAGGTAAGAAATTTGTCGCTGCAGTAGATGGGATTAATTTTGAATTGAAAGAGGGAGAAATCTTGGGGATTGTCGGTGAATCCGGTAGTGGCAAAAGTGTGACGTCATTAGCCACAATGGGACTTATTCCGTCCCCTCCTGGAAGAATTGAGCATGGGGAAATTATTTTTGAAGGCACAGACCTGAAAAATATTTCTGAAAAGGAATGGCGAAAAATCCGCGGAAATCAGATTTCAATGATTTTCCAGGAACCGATGACCTCGCTAAATCCTTTGTTTACAATTGGCAACCAGCTTATGGAAGCTATTCAGTTACATACCGGCCTCAATAAATCACAAGCAAAGGTACGCAGTATCGAATTGCTAAAGCTTGTAGGCATTCCAAGGGCTGAAGGAATTCTTAAAGACCATCCCCACCAGCTCTCGGGCGGGATGAGACAGCGGGTAATGATTGCAATGGCAATGGCCTGCAATCCGAAAGTGCTGATTGCGGATGAGCCCACGACGGCTCTCGATGTCACAATCCAAGCACAAATTCTTGCTCTAATGAAGGATTTAAATCAAAAAACAAACACATCGATCATTCTGATTACTCACGATTTAGGTGTTGTGGCGGAAATTTGTGAGCGGGTGATTGTGATGTATTCCGGCCAAATCGTTGAACAGGGCGACGTAAGGAAAATCCTCAAAGACCCACAGCATCCATATACAAAAGGACTATTGAAATCCGTCCCAGACTTAAGAGGAAAGAAAGACAGGCTCTATAGTATTCCAGGAACTGTTCCTGCTCCTGGCACGGTTCTAAAGGGATGCAGGTTCGCAGCCAGATGTGCTGAAGTATTTGGACAATGCCATGAAGAAGCACCAGAATTATTTAAAATGGAAAAAGACGGACATGAAGTGCGTTGTTTCTTACATACTTTGAAGGAGGGGAGTGACAAACATGTCGGAGTTACTTCTTGAAGTAAATGGTCTGAAAAAGTACTTTCCAATTAATGGAGGACTTCTTGGACGGAAACAAGGTGAGGTCAAGGCGGTTGATGATGTTTCTTTTTATGTGACAAAAGGAGAGACACTTGGGATTGTCGGTGAAAGCGGTTGCGGGAAGTCCACGACTGGCCGATTACTCATGCGCTTGATTGAGGCAAGTGATGGAAGAATACTTTTTGAAGATAAAGAGATTACTAGCATGTCAAAGTCAGAATTACGGAAAACACGCCGGGATATTCAAATGGTTTTCCAGGATCCCTATGCTTCCTTAAACCCAAGGCATTCGATTGAGCAAATTTTAGAAGAACCTCTGATTGTTCATGGAATCGGAACGAAAGAGGAACGTCGGAAGCAAGTAAGGGAAATGCTTGAGGTAGTAGGGCTTAGCAGCTACCATGCGAAGCGTTATCCACACCAATTCAGCGGCGGGCAGCGCCAGCGGATTGGAATTGCCAAAGCATTGATGACAAAACCAAAGCTAATTATTGCCGATGAACCAGTATCCGCCCTTGACGTTTCCATTCAGGCGCAGGTTCTTAACCTTATGAAGGATATTCAAACGGAGTTCCAGCTTACGTACATATTTATCGCCCATGATTTAGGTGTGGTTCGTCATATCAGTGATCGTGTCGGGGTGATGTATTTAGGCAGATTAATAGAATTAGCTGATAGTGAAGAACTTTACGAAAATCCACAGCATCCGTATACGAAGGCACTTCTTTCAGCTGTACCGGTGCCAGATCCTGATTTAAAAAAGAAAACGATATTAATAGAAGGGGAATTGCCTAGTCCGGCAAATCCTCCTTCAGGCTGTGCCTTCCACACAAGATGCGGACAGGTAATGGATATTTGCAAAACGGCTAGACCTGCGGAACACGCAGACAATGGTCATTTTGTGGCATGTCACTTATATAACAAATGATATGCGACATTTATGATAAAAAACAAATAATTAGGGGGAAAAAAGCTTATGAAGAAAAAGTCATTTACACTGCTGTTGATTTCTTTATTAGCCATCAGCATGTTTTTAGTTGGCTGTAACAGCAAAACCAACAGCGAATCTGACGGCAAAAAAGAACCAGCCACAAGCAATGGTTCTAAAAAGGATACACTTGTGTATGGCCGCGGTGGAGATTCCACTTCCTTGGATCCAATCACTACAACTGAGGGAGAAGCATTTAAAGTAACCGAAAATATTTTTGAAACATTGCTTGAATATGGGGAGAAGGATACTACTGTCCAACCGGGGCTTGCTGAAAAATGGGAGGCTTCTGAGGATGGATTAACTTACACTTTCCACCTGCGTCAAGGAGTGAAATTCCATGACGGCACTGATTTCAATGCAGATGCCGTTGTCTTTAACTTCGAGCGCTGGATGAATGGCGATGAAGAGAAATTCCCTTATTATACGATGTTTGGCGGCTATAAAGCAGATGAGGGGCATGTCATTAAAGAAGTGAAAGCTGTTGATGCGAACACAGTTCAGTTCATCTTGAAACGCCCTCAGGCTCCATTCTTGAAAAACCTAGCAATGTCTCCATTTGGAATTGCCAGCCCTGAAGCTGTTAAAAAGTGGGGCGATGATTTCAGAAGCCATCCAGTTGGAACTGGTCCATTTAAATTTGTTGAATGGAAAAAGAAAGACCGTATTACCGTTGAAAAGAATTCAGATTACTGGCAAAAAGGTTTACCAAAGTTAAACAAGATCATCTTCCGCGTTATTCCGGAAAATGCTGCTCGTCTTAACGCCCTTTCAAAAGGTGAAATCGATGTAATGGACGGGTTGAATAATTCTGATGAAGCTACAGTTAAGTCTAACGACAAACTGCAAATTATTGAACGTCCGTCAATGAACGTTGGGTATATTGGATTAACGAATACACATAAACCATTTGATAATAAACTTGTTCGTCAAGCCATTAACTATGCCATTGATAAGAAGGCCATCATTGATGCGTTCTATGGCGGCAAAGCACTTCCAGCTAAAAACCCAATGCCTCCTTCCATTGAAGGCTATAACGATGCCATTCAAGCGTATCCGTATGATTTAGAAAAGGCAAAAGCGCTATTGAAGGAAGCAGGTTATGAAAAAGGCTTTAAAATGGATTTATGGGCAATGCCTGTAGCTCGTCCATATATGCCTGAAGCACAAAAGGTTGCTGAAGTAATCCAAGAAAGCTTAAGCAAAATTGGCGTAACGGCAGAAATCAAATCAGTGGACTGGGCAACTTATTTAGAAAAAGCAACAAAAGGAGAGTTCGATGCCTTTATGCTTGGCTGGACAGGTGACAATGGTGACCCTGATAACTTCATTTACACGTTGCTTGATAAAGACGCCATTGGCAGCAATAACTACGCTTACTACAGCAACGACGAGCTGCATGATATCTTAATTGAGGCGCAAACAGAAACAGATCAAGCAAAACGGAACGAGCTTTATAAAAAGGCTCAAGAAATCATCCATGAAGATGCTCCATGGGTACCGCTTGTACACTCAACACCATTATTAGCTGCATCCAAAGATGTACAAAATTACATCCCGCATCCAACTGGTTCAGAATGCTTAAGCAAAGTGGAATTTAAATAGTAATTGTAGAAAAGGGGAGGGAGCATTGCCTCCCCTTTTCTTAACTACTGAGATGTTTATGCCTGAAATCTGGGGGGAGCATCGAAGTAGAGAGGTTCTATTTTCGTATTTTTTCAAAAAGAGGTGATGGTTATGTTAACGTATACATTCCGGCGATTACTTGCCTTAATTCCAGTATTAATCGGGATGACCCTTGTTGTTTTTGCTATTATTCATGCGATTCCGGGGAATCCGGCACAAGTTATTCTTGGGCAAAGAGCAACAAAGGAAGCAGTCGCCAATTTAACAGCACAGCTGGGATTGGACAGGCCTTGGTACATACAGTATTTCGATTATATAAAATCCTTATTGCACGGTGATTTAGGTGTTTCACTGGAGACCAGGTTACCGATTAATGGAGAAATATGGCCTTACTTGGCCGCCACGTTGGAATTAACCGTTGTTGCCATGATTATCGCCATTGTCATTGGCGTCAATGCCGGGATTATTAGCGCGTGGTTTTCAAATTCATGGTTTGACTATGTTGCAATGGTTCTTGCTTTAATTGGTGTATCACTTCCGATTTTTTGGCTGGGTTTAATGGAACAATGGGCTTTTTCCATTGAATTAGGCTGGCTTCCGACAACGGGAAGAGAGGATGTCAGGGATCCAATCACAGCAATAACCAATCTCTATATGATAGATACCTTACTACAAGGCAATTTTAATCAATTTATTACGGTTATAAAGCATCTTATTTTACCGAGTATTGCTCTTGCCACTATCCCGATGGCGATTATCGCAAGGATGACGCGGGCAACGATGCTTGAGGTAATGAAATCTGATTACATTCGTACTGCTAGAGCTAAAGGTTTAAGAATGTTTTGGGTGGTGTACAAGCATTCACTTAAAAATGCTATTATTCCTGTGCTCACGGTTATTGGACTGCAGACTGGGCTGCTTTTAGGAGGAGCCATCCTAACAGAAACCATCTTTAGCTGGCCGGGCATTGGCCGCTACTTATACGACGCCATTGGCTATCGTGATTATCCCGTCATTCAGTCTGGAATTTTAATCATTGCGGCCATCTTCGTATTTATCAATCTAATTGTTGACTTATTATATGTCATAGTGGATCCGAGAATTAAATTTACAAAATAAGGAGGGGATCATGTGTGGTAGAATTAGCAAAAAACACAGCAGACATCTCAGCTGTACCTGCCGAGGAAAAGCTAGTACCTCCATGGAAAGAGGCATGGCAATCCTTTTATAAAAATCGCTTAGCACTAGCTGGATTATGTATAGTTTTATTTTTTATCATTATAGCCATTATCGCCCCTTTGATTGCACCATATGGCTTTAAAGAACAGGTATTGGCAGATCGGATGCAGGCGCCCTCAAGTAAGCATTGGTTCGGAACCGATGATTTTGGCCGTGATATTTTTTCTCGTGTAATCTACGGAGCGAGAATTTCTTTATGGGTCGGATTTTTTTCGGTGTTAGGGTCTGTTGTTTTTGGAACATTACTTGGTATAGTGGCCGGTTATTATGGCCGCTGGGTTGACGCGATTATTTCCCGCGTCTTTGATGTTATGCTTGCCTTTCCAAGTATTCTTTTAGCGATTGCGGTTGTTGCAATTCTAGGCCCTTCATTAAAAAATGCCCTTATTGCTATCGCGGTTATCAACATTCCGAATTTCGGGAGGCTTGTCAGATCAAAGGTTTTAAGTGTGAAACAAGAGGAATATATCATGGCTGCTAGAGCTGTTGGAATGAAGGATACAAGAATACTCTTAAGACACATTCTGCCGAACAGTATTTCTCCGGTAATTGTCCAAGCAACATTGGCAATTGCCACTGCTATTATCGAAGCAGCTGCTTTAGGCTTTCTCGGCTTAGGTGCTCAGCCGCCAACACCGGAATGGGGGAAAATGCTCGCTGATTCGAAAAATTACATTACGAATGCCCCTTGGACATTATTTTTTCCGGGGATGGCTATTATGCTAACTGTACTTGGATTTAACCTTATGGGAGATGGACTCCGTGATGTACTGGATCCGAAAATGAAAAACTAGGCGGTGGCAGTCACCGCCTAGTTTTTATATTAGAAGCATTCCGGGTACATTCCTGTGGAAATGGCCAGCCTGTTCCAATTGTTTATAACATTTATTGCCATGATAATATCAACATATTGTTTTTCATCAAAATATGTACGAACCTTTTCATATAATTCTTTCGATACACCAGCTTTAGAGATTTCCGTTACGGCCTCGGTTAGCTCAAGCACAGCTTTTTCTTCGTCGGTAAAAAAATCACCGGACTCACGCCAAACACTAATTAAATGGATTCGTTGTTCAGTTTCGCCCATTGCCCGCAAATCTTTTGTGTGCATATCCAAACAATAGGCACAGCCATTGATTTGAGAAGCACGTATTTTTATGAATTCATACAGCCTTTTGTCCAGTCCGCTCTTTGAGGCAAATGTTTCTATTTTCAACATTGCTTGAAAGGCCGGTTCGTTGGCAGATCTATAATTAAATCGTAGTGACATTCTTGTTTCCCCCTATATTGAATTTTGTTTAACATTGTTATTATATCAATCAAAATCTAGCTTATCCTATAATAACCACTTAAAGTGGCTGTTGTTTTTAAAAGCGATTTTGGGCTATAATAATCCCAATCAAAAAACTGAAATTTCTTAATTTATCTTTATAGGGGGATCGAAAAGTTTGACTAATAAAAGCATTGTTTTTATAGGATTTATGGGTGTCGGTAAAACGACAATCGGCAGGATGGTTGCTGAAAAACTGGGTCGTGAATTTATTGATATTGATGAAGAAATAGAAAAAGAATATGCAATGAAGGTTTCGGATATTTTCGAAAAGATTGGAGAAATGGCTTTTCGAGATAAAGAAAAAAGTGTAATCACTAGTCTTTGCGAACAGAAAGGAAAGGTTTTATCTTTAGGCGGCGGGGCTTTTTTACAAGAAGATATTAGGAAGGTTTGCTTGTCATCAAGTTTTGTTATTTTACTAGATTTGTCTTTTGATAAATGGAAAGAGCGGCTCAACCTTATTATTGACAGTCGCCCAGTGCTGAAAGGAAAGTCATTATCAGAAATGGAAGAGCTTTTTTATAAAAGGCAGGAAGTGTATGCGAAACATCATTTGAAAGTGAATACGGATGACCAAGATCCCGAAGAAATTACTGATTTGATCATACATGCTGTAAATGAGAAGGTGTGAAATATGATAAAAACAATAACCGTTAGAGGGATGACAATTGGTGAAGGAGCACCAAAAATTTGTGTTCCAATGGTGGGTGCCACCCTTTCAGAATTAAAAGATGAAGCCGCATATCTAAAAAGTTTAGATTTAGATCTTGTTGAGTGGCGTATTGACTTTTTTGAACAAGTTGAAGTTATCGGGAAAGTAAAGGAAGCTGCGGCAGAAATCCGTGCTATACTGGTTGACATACCGTTAATCTTTACATTCCGCAGTGCTAAAGAGGGCGGCGAAAAGGAAATTAGCAGTGAATATTACATAGAATTAAATAAATCTGCTGCTCAAACCGGGTTGGTTGATATCATTGATGTTGAGTTATTTAATGATGAACAGGATATCAAAAGACTGATAGAAGCTGCCCATGGGCATGGGGTATTCGTTATTCTTTCTAATCATGATTTTGAAAAAACACCATCAAAAGATGAAATCATTGCCCGATTACGGAAAGCTCAGGAATTAGGCGGTGATTTACCGAAAATGGCGGTAATGCCAACTTCTACAGCAGATGTGCTGACACTATTAGATGCAACCAACGTAATGAACGAACAGTACGCTGACAGACCAATCATCACAATGTCTATGGGGGGCAAAGGAATTATAAGCCGTTTAGCCGGGGAATTATTTGGCTCAGCCCTCACGTTTGGAGCGGCGAAGCAAGCATCTGCTCCAGGTCAAATCGATGTGAAAGAACTTCGAAGATCCATCAATCTTCTACATTCAAATTTATAAATAACATAAAAAGCACTCCACGGGGTGCTTTTTTGCATCTATAAATATGACAATTGTCACATGAACTCATTCTTCCAGTCACTATAAGAGCCATGTGATTTCGAATATGATTACAGTAGAAAAACGAAAAAGGGAGTTGGGAACATGTTATTAGAAGTAAATAATCTCATTAAACGATATGGTGATTTCCTCGCTTTAGATCATATAACATTTTCAATAAACGAAGGAGAAATTTTCGGGTTACTTGGGCCAAATGGAGCTGGAAAAACAACGACCATCAGCATTATCTCAAGTCTTACTCAGTATGATGGCGGCGAAGTAAAGTTTCTTGGGAAAGAGACTAAGTGGCATGAAATGGAAATAAAACGTGAGCTTGGTATCGTTCCCCAAGAAATCGCCATATTTGAAGACTTAACGGCCTATGAAAATCTGGATTACTTCGGACGGCTTTATGGACTTAGAGGCAGCCTTTTAAAGGAAAGAATCGAAGAAGCACTCTCATTTACAGGGCTCACCGATAGACAGAAGGATCGGCCAAAGGGATTTTCCGGCGGGATGAAACGAAGACTGAATATTGCCTGTGCCATTTTGCACCATCCAAAGCTCATTATTATGGATGAACCAACAGTAGGAATCGATCCGCAATCAAGGAATCATATCTTACAATCCATCAAGGAATTAAACAAAATGGGTTCGACCATTATTTATACCTCCCATTACATGGAAGAGGTCGAAGAAATCTGTACAAGAGTTGCCATTGTTGATCATGGAAGAGTCATTGCTCAGGGGACAAAGGAAGAACTGACAGCGCTGGTTTCGACCGAGGAAAAATTGGTCATTGAATTATCTTCCGTTAACTTCACAATCGTGGAGCAAATTAAATCAGTCTCAAGTATTCGCGAATGCAGCATCAAAGATAACTGCTTGGAAGTAATCGGGAAAAAGGGCGAGCATAATGTCAGCCGAGTGATTAATCTTTTGACGGAAGCTGGAATTGAAATTCTATCGTTGAATGTGGAAAAGCCAAGTTTAGAAGCGGTGTTCCTGACGCTAACTGGTAGATCCTTACGAGATTAAGAGAAGGAAGAGGTGAATTCAATGAAATTATTATCGATTGCTTATTATACATTTATCCGCAATATACGGGATATCAAGGCGATGCTAGCGTTTATTTTACTCCCAATTCTAATGATCCTCATTTTGGGTAAGGCGCTAGATAGTGCTTATACCCCAAAGAAGCTCGATCCAATGAATGTTGGTTATTTTAGTAAAGATGCCGGTGTTTTAAACAGTTCGATGAATGAGTTTTTTACAGCAAAAGAAACTCGTTCCATAATAGAAGTGAAAAAGGTTAAATCGCTTGAAAGCGGCAAGAATCAGGTCAAGTCTGGAAAGTTAAAAGGGCTGATTTATCTATCAAAAGGAACATCCGATCAATTTAAAAACGGTGAACAAGTTACCATTAATTTTTACAGCAAGGAGAAAAATTCTTTTGTTCAACCAGTACTCGAGAGCTTTGTTCGTACTTTTAATATTGGAAACACGCTCATCAAGCTAAATGGACAGCAGCTGCAGCCTAATTCCAAACATTCTATTTTGAAAGAAGTAAAGTTAGTGACGAAAGGAAAAATACCACGCGGAATTGACTATTATTCGCTAACCGCTTTATTTCAATCGATGTTGTTTGGAGCAATATTTGGGGTATTTGCAATTACGAAGG
Organism: Neobacillus bataviensis LMG 21833; assembly: GCF_000307875.1. Lineage (GTDB taxonomy): Bacteria > Bacillota > Bacilli > Bacillales > Cytobacillaceae > Neobacillus > Neobacillus bataviensis. Next base: position 26,577 of record NZ_AJLS01000002.1, on the reverse strand, counting down.
ATATGGGGAACCACACAAATATTCGCATGATTGCGGCTCCTATCAAAACTAGTAAAATCATCCTTGGAAAATTATTAGGAAGTTCGCTGACCTTGTATAGTATTTCATTATTGATCTTTCTCGTCTCGAAATTTGTCTTTAAAGGAAATTGGGATGGAAGCTTATGGCTTATTTTGCTTGTACTCTTCATGTTTTCAACTATTTCCGTCGCCTTTGGGATGATCTTAGCGCATTTGTCAAAAAGCACAATGGCATCTTCGCTCAGTATCTTCATAATTGGAACTGTTCTAACGTTAGTTGCTGGTGGATTTTCGCGAATGGATGGAAAGGTTATCGAAACGCTAAGCTACCTTTCACCCAACACCTATGCCCAAAAGACTTTATTTACCAATATTTATGAGGGTACTTTCTCGCGATCAAATATTTTAAGCTTAGTTTTCTATACGATTATTGTGATTACCCTTACCTTTATTACCGGAAGGAGGAGAGTGGCATGACTATATTTATCAATACCTTAAAGAGAATTTTTCGCAATAAAGTACAGATTTTCTTTATCTTACTGTTTCCTCTTGCGTTTATGTCTTTAGGATTTATTGGGCAGGAACAAACAGTGAGGGTGGCGGTCATCGATCATGATCATACAAAGTTTACGGCTGATTTAGTACGGAATCTAAAAACGAAAGCAGAAATACGGGACGTTAAAGCGGCAGATATAAATAATGAACTAAAAACATTAAAGGTAGATTATGTTGTTGAAATTGATAAAGGATTTTCTAATAACCTCATTCAAGGAAAAACGGGAGGGATTACGGGTTACTCTGTCAAAGAGTCAAACTTCTCTAAACCGGTAAGTGCGTCCATAGAGCAATGGCTTCAACATGCCATGTTGGTTGCAGAGTCGGTCGGTCATAATCCAGATTCCTTTTACAAGGAATTTTCCAACTATGATCAACATGGTGCGATTCAACTCGAGCATAAGTTAGCCGTTAATGAAGGAGCTGAAAGAACAAGATCGGTGTTGGGCTACCTGATCATTTCCATGTTATATACTTCTTTGATTGTAGGATTATTTATTATATTTAATAAAAATAACCATACTCTTTATCGTACTTTGACCGCACCTGTAAAAATTAAAACTTACATGCTTCAAATTGTAAGCAGCTTTCTATTTGTTTCGTTTATTCAAATTTCCTTTGTGCTTCTGATATTAAAATTTGTTTACAAACTGTATCTCGGCAGTGCCGGATTTTCCATCTTTATCTTGTTGCTTTTATTTTCATTAGTGACTGTTTCATTCGGAGTGGCTATCAGCTCAATTTCCAAAAACATTATTCAAGCATGCTTAATCGGCATTTGTTTGGTTGCGCCGCTGGCGATGCTAGGAGGTGCCTACTTCCCACTCGAATTTGCACCGGATATCATTAAGTCTTTAAGCAACTTCACACCGGTATCATGGGTGATTACGGGCATAGAGAACCTATTGCATGGACAGTCATTATTTTCACTTGGAAAAGAAGTGCTGGTATTAATCGTGTTCTCCCTTATTTTCTTCCTTTTAGGCACATTCAGAAAGGCAGATATTGCAAAATAAAGTATAATGAAGGAAAAGATCAATGGCGGGGGAATAAATGAACTTTATTGTTAAGGTAGCAATTATCCTGTATACCAGTATAGAAATAATTATGATTCATGATATTGCTTATCAACAATTCGTAATCTTATTGCTGATTATCGCTATTAATATTTTCAAAGAAAGATATTATGATTCTGTTTATTTAACCATCGTAACGCTGCTGCTGACTTGTGCAGCCGTTACGATGGATTTCCGTTTTTCTGTTTTATTCGCCCTATGCAGCTATGACTTTATGTTAAAAAGGATATATGTCGGATTGGGTGTAACAGCTGCCTGCATGACCTACTTCCTTAGATCAAGTGATTTACTTCCGACCAACCTATTATTCATTCTTTTTTGCAGTTTACTTGCTTATGTTATTCGTAGTAAAAAGGAAGAGCGAGAACGTTTTAAACAAACAGTCGATAATGAGCGCAGGTTACGGTATGAGCTTGAAGATACAAAAGCAAAGTTGCTTCATTCATCAAAGGAAGTGGCAAATATTGCTGAAGTCAGAGAACGAAATCGAATTGCCCAAGAAATACACGATAGTATTGGACACAGCATTGCGGGGATCCTGTTTCAACTACAAGCAGCATATAAACTTCATCCAAGAAATCAAGAAAAATCACTGGCGATGATTCAAAATTCAATTGAAGGCTTGGCAAACTCGGTCGAGTTACTTCGTGATACTGTACATAATATCAAGCCAAAACAACATTTAGGCATAAACTATATAAAAAACATCATCGATCATTTCAATTTTTGCCCGGTAGAACTTCAAATTAATGGTGATGTGAATTCCATTCCTGCTAGCCATCTAGAATTATTGAGTACCAATTTAAAAGAGGCACTAACGAATGCATCACGATATTCACAAGCAACAAAAATCGATGTGAAGATTGAAACAACTGAGCAATATGAAAGGCTGTATATAAAGGACAACGGCATAGGGTGTAATACGATGAAAGAGGGGCTAGGGTTAAGTGGTATGAGGGAAAGAGTAAGGAATGTGGGCGGGAGTCTTTCGATATCCACAAATGACGGTTTTTTAATTGTTTGCCTAATTCCGAAAGAAGGGAGCGGGATTTTTGAAAGTTCTAATCGTTGATGATGATGCATTAATTCGCGATGGCTTAAAGATACTGATTGAACTAGAAGAAGATTTCGAGGTTACGGGCACAGCATCAAATGGCCAGGAGGCCTTTGAAAAGTGCCAAAAGAAACGACCTGACTTAGTCTTAATGGATATCCGTATGCCCACTATGGATGGAGTACTGGGTACGAAACTAATAAAGCAACATTTCAATAATATTAAAGTAGTAATTTTAACGACCTTCAAGGATGATAATTATATCAAAGAGGCAATTAAAAGCGGGGCAGAAGGTTATATTTTAAAAAATCAACCCGCAGACAGTATTATTGAAAGCCTTCGGGCTGTTAGTAAGGGGAATATTGTTTTAGAAAAGGAAGTTGCCAGCGCACTATCGACAATGCTTAAAGATGAGAAGAAACCCCGATTGAAACTAGATATATCGACTCGTGAATTAGAGATACTTGAACTGATTTCAGAGGGTTTGTCTAACAAGGAAATTGCCGAACGGATTTATTTAAGTGAAGGGACGATCCGAAATTATACAACAGGGCTACTTGAAAAATTAAAGTTACGGGATCGGACGCAGTTAGCGATTTTTTATTTAAAGAATTTATAAAGATATGGAGATTGAAGGGACAGTGTTTTGTCTCTTCTTTTTTATGCTAAAAATGAATAAAAAACTGTATGTTTATTTTTATAGGGACGTAAGCGCTTACAAAAATAAATCATTAAATTATTGATAAAAACTGAAAATTTAAGTTGTTTTACTATTGAATAATTATATATCCATATGTATAATAATTCATTATATAAGCAACATGGGAGTTGAAGAAATGAAGGCAGCGATTATTGGTGGAACGGGTTATGGGTCAATTGAGCTAGTCAGGTTATTAAATAAACACCCATATATGGAGGTTGGTTCTGTCGTTTCTAACTCCCAAGCAGGGATTAGTTTTAGCGATGTTTATCCACATCTTTCTAATATAATTGTTCAACCACTTGAAACATTCAATGCAGATAGATTAAGTGAGGAAAATGACATTGTCTTTTTTGCAACACCATCAGGGGTAAGCAGCAAGCTTGTTCCAAAGATGATAGAGAAAGGTAAAAAGTGTATAGATCTTTCTGGAGATTTTCGGCTAAGGAATGCAGAAGAATATGAGTCATGGTATAAACATTCACCAGCAGATGGAAAATATTTAAAACAAGCAATCTATGGATTAAGTGAAATTTATTCAGAAGAAATAAAAACTGCTAGTCTACTAGCTAATCCGGGATGCTACCCTACTGCAACGACACTTGGTTTAATACCAATTGTAAAAAAAGGGTTTGTAGATGAAAAGTCGATCATCATTGATGCAAAATCAGGGGTAACCGGTGCAGGCAGAGGTCTAACATTAACTTCCCATTATGCTGAAATAAATGATAATGTCAGAGCTTATAAACTGGGAGCGCATCAGCATATACCCGAAATTGAGCAAGTACTTCAAGATGAAACAGGGAAAGAGATTGCTATAACTTTCTCGACACATTTGGTTCCAATGTCGCGCGGTATTATGTGTTCGATGTATATGAATCTAAAAGACTATATATCAACTGAGGATGTTATAGAAATTTATAATCAATTTTACGAAAAGCATCCCTTTGTAAGGGTGCGGCCTGTTGGAAATGTTCCAACTACTAAAGAGGTACTTGGCAGTAATTATTGTGATATCGGCCTTCATGTTGATCCACGAACCAATCGTTTAACAGTCATTTCCGTCATCGACAATTTAGTAAAAGGGGCAGCCGGTCAGGCGATTCAAAACGCCAATATCATGAACGGTTGGGATGAACGAACTGGACTTACAGATATTCCGTTGTATCCATAAAAAATAAAATGTTAGATACCTAGTTATACGACCAAGGGAATAATAAGGGGGAAATAAAATTGGCACAAGCAACATCATTAAATGAAATTGTTGTTATAGAAGATGGGAGTATAACATTGCCTCAGGGATACAAGGCTGGCGGAATGCATTGTGGTATTAAAAGAAAACGCCTCGATCTCGGGTATATTGTTTCTGAGGTACCGGCGACAGTTGCTGGCGTTTATACAACTAACATTTTTCAAGCAGCTCCATTAGTTGTTACGCAAGAAAGTATTGCAAAAGAAAATAAAACGCAAGCGATCCTTGTAAATTCCGGAAATGCCAATGCATGTACAGGAGAGCAAGGTATAGCCGATGCACTAGCAATGCAAAAAGGGTTTGCAAACGAATTAGGAATTCCAGAACATCTTGTTGCAGTAACCTCCACAGGAGTTATTGGTGAACTGCTGCCAATGGATAAAATCGAAACCGGAATTAAGCAAATCCTCCAGAAAGAATATGAAAATGAAGAAAACTTTAAACAAGCAATATTAACCACAGATACATGCACAAAGGAGATTGCCGTTCAGTTTACCATTGATGGTAAAAAAGTGAGCATTGGAGGAACAGCCAAGGGTTCAGGAATGATTCATCCGAATATGGCTACAATGCTAGGCTTCGTCACTACGGATGCCCACATTAACCATGATGACCTTCTTTTTGCTCTAAGAGAAGTTACAAACACAACATTCAATATGATTACCGTTGATGGTGACACAAGCACGAATGACATGGTATTGGTAATGGCTAATGGCTTAGCAGAAAATAACCAACTGACGAAGGAGCATCCAGAGTGGGATGTTTTTAAACAGGGGTTGAAAATGGTCAGTGAATCACTTGCAAAAAAAATTGCTCGTGATGGCGAAGGCGCCACAAAGCTAGTTGAAGTGCAAGTTGATGGTGCGTTTAGCCTTGAAGCAGCCAGGGCTGTTGGAAAATCAATCATCTCCTCTAACCTTGTAAAAACAGCTATTTATGGCACAGACCCTAACTGGGGAAGAATCGTTACGGCAATTGGCTACAGCGGTGTACCAGTAAAACCAAATGCAATTAAGGTTTCAATTGGGCCTTTCACGGTTTTCGAAAACGGTCTGCCAAGTCAATTTATTGAAGAAGAGGTAAAAGAATACTTAGAATTAGAAAACGTAAAATTGATTGTTGAATTAGACCAAGGCGATTTCAGTGCAACTGCCTGGGGATGCGACCTTACTTACGATTATGTAAAAATCAACGCATCCTACCGCACTTAAGGAGGACGGAAAATGAAGTATTTAGTCATAAAGTGCGGCGGAAGTGTGTTAGATAATCTGCCAAGGTCATTTTTCGAAGATGTGGTCAAAATGCACGAATCTGGAGAGTGGACTCCGATAATTGTCCATGGCGGCGGTCCGTTAATAACTTCATTATTAAAAAGCTTAAACGTTGAAACCGAATTCGTGAATGGCCTCAGAGTAACGGATCACCAGGTTTTAGATGTTGTAGAAATGGTATTAAGCGGCTCTGTAAATAAGCAGGTTGTCAGAAACATTGTTGAAGTGGGGGGAAATGCCATTGGTATAAGTGGTGTAGATGGCGGCCTTCTGAAGGCAATACCCACAGAACATGCTAAAACTTTAGGGTTTGTCGGCGATGTAATCGAAGTCAATCATACCATTATTGAAGGGATTATAAAGCAAGGATATATTCCGGTAATTTCTCCAGTTGGAATTGGATCCGGTGGACAACGGTACAACATTAATGGCGATATTGCCGCTTCTGCTGTTGCCAAAGCTTTAGAAGCCAATCTTTGCTTTATTAGTGATATACCTGGCATCTTGGTCGAAAAGAATGGTGCCAAGACAAAGCTCGATAAAGTTTCTAAAGTCATTATTGAAGAAATGATCCATAATCAAACAATCTACGGCGGAATGATTCCAAAGGTAAAAGCTGCAATTGATGGGCTTGTACATAACATACCAGAGGTGGGAATCATAAACGGCTTTGAAAAAAATAGTCTTATAGATTATACAAATGGAAAAACAGTTGGTACAAAAATAGTTCTAGAAGAGGTGATTGCATAATGGCGGCCAACACATCTGTATCACAAATCTCACCGGTAATGCCAACCTACGGACGCTTTCCAATCACCCTTGTAAAAGGTAAAGGGAGTTACGTTTGGGACAATCAAGAGGAGAAATACTTAGATTTTACCTCCGGCATTGCAACCTGTAACCTCGGGCATGTTCCGGACGTGGTAAAGGAGAAACTTGAAGAACAATTACAAAACCTATGGCACTGCTCTAACCTTTACAACATTCCGAACCAAGAGCAGCTTGCAGCGTTGCTTACAGTAAACAGCTGCGGTGACCAAGTCTTTTTTTGCAACAGCGGGGCAGAAGCAAACGAAGCAGCGATTAAGCTTGCAAGAAGATATGCCAACAAAGTGAAGGGCAGCGGCTCATCTGAAGTCGTCACATTCGAGCAATCCTTCCATGGCAGAACTTTAGCTACCTTAACGGCCACAGGGCAGGAAAAAATCCAACAGGGATTTTCACCGCTCATGCCTGGATTCAGCTACCTGCCGTTTAATGACAGTGAAGCACTTGAGAAACTTCAGGCAATCAAACCAGCTGCAGTACTACTTGAGCTTGTCCAAGGGGAAGGCGGCGTCATTCCTGCAAACCCTGATTGGGTGAAAAAACTAGCTCAAATTTGCAAAGACAACGGTATCCTGCTCATGGTTGATGAAATTCAAACAGGCATCGGACGTACGGGTACCCTTTTCGCTTACGAGCAATATGGCATTGAACCAGATGTTATCAGCATTGCCAAAGGTCTTGGCTCAGGATTTCCAATCGGCGCAATCATTGCAAAAGAAGAAGTGGCAAAGGGCTTTGAACCGGGCAGCCACGGGAGCACATTTGGCGGGAACCCTTTAGCAACGGCAGCTGGACTTGCGACCGTTACCCATATACTTGAAAGTAACTTACTCAAACATGTTACCGAAATCACGGCTTACTTTGATCAACAACTTCAAGACCTAAAAGAAAAGTACCTATTTATAAAAGAAATTCGTGGTATCGGGCTGCTAAAAGGCTTGGTCATCGAAACCAATGCTTTAGAAATTGTCCAAAAAGCGATAACAAATAAACTTCTAATTTTAACTGCAGGGACGAATGTAATACGGATATTACCGCCGTTAACCGTTACAAAGGAAGAAATTAATGAATTTGCAAACAAATTGGAAAGTGCTTTCCAAAGTATAGAGAAAGGCGCGTGAGTATTTTGGAGAATGGTTATCTTACTTTGGAAACGGGAGAGGTTTTTGAAGGTGTCCTAATCGGAGCAGAAAAGGACTCACTCGGAGAAGTAGTCTTTAACACAAGCATGACTGGATATCAGGAAATAATCACTGATCCATCGTACGCCGGACAAATCATTACTTTCTGCTATCCGATTATCGGAAGCTATGGAATCAATGCTATCGATGATGAAAGCATTACACCAGCCTTATCAGGGGTAGTCATTGGCGATTTATGTGAAACACCGAGCCATTATCAATCAATCAATAAATTCTCAGAAAAACTGAAACAGGCGAATGTTCCAGGGATTGCAGGGGTTGATACAAGACTTCTAGTTAAAACAATTCGCAGCCGTGGAACAGTAAAAGGATTTTTAAGTAAGGAAAAAAAAGCCAGTTTCCAAACAACAGAAACAGCATTTTGGGTAGATAAAGTATCAACGAAGAAGACGCAATTTTTCAAAAATCAGGGCCCCCATGTAGTCTTAATCGATTTTGGTCATAAAAAATCGATTCTAAATGCCCTATTAGAAGAAAATTGTGCGGTGACGATTGTGCCTTACAATACTTCTTTTGAAAAAATTAAAGCCTTAAATCCGGATGGTGTCCTATTAAGTAATGGACCTGGCGACCCAATGGAATTAAAACAGTGGTTCCCGGAAATTAAAAAGGTAACCCAGAAATTCCCTACGCTTGGAATTTGCCTAGGGCATCAGCTAATAGCCCTTGCTTACGGGGCGAAAACAGAGAAACTCGCTTATGGCCATCGCGGCGGTAACCACCCAGTTAAGGAATTAAACACAGGCAAGGTTAAAATAACAGCGCAAAATCACGGGTTTGTCGTAGTTGACGAAAGTATCGATGAGAACGTTTTTAATATCACTTACCGAAATGTCAATGATAAATCGATTGAAGGTTTAGAACACCAAAACTATCCAATCAAAACCGTGCAATTTCATCCGGAAGCACATCCGGGGCCAAGTGATACAGAATATATTTTGAAAGATTTCGTAAAACATTTAGCATCAGTGGGAGAGACAGTATATGCCGCTAAATAAAAAACTAAAAAAAGTACTTGTTATTGGATCTGGCCCAATTGTGATCGGCCAGGCAGCAGAATTTGATTATGCCGGTACACAGGCATGTATTGCCCTTAAAGAAGAGGGAATCGAGGTCGTTTTAATCAATAACAACCCGGCAACGATCATGACAGATGAGACAATAGCCGAAAAGGTATATATCGAACCATTAAACGTTGAAACCATTGAAAAAATCATTCAAAAAGAAAAGCCGGATGGTGTCATTGGCACCCTCGGCGGCCAAACAGGTTTGAATTTAACTGTAGAGTTGTATGAACAAAACATATTAGAAAAATACAATGTGGAACTCCTAGGTACCTCCGTTGAATCGATTAAAAACGGGGAAGATCGTGAGAAGTTTCGTAACCTGATGCTGGAAATTGGAGAACCGATACCGGAATCAGCTATTATTCACAATTTTGCAGAAGGGGAAGCTTTTGTGAAAGAAATTGGCTTTCCAGTCATCATTCGCCCAGCCTATACGCTTGGAGGAGAAGGAGGCGGCTTTGCCTACAATGATGAAGAACTTGAAATCGTCCTGAAGAAGGGCTTAGCAGCAAGTCCAATCCAGCAAGTGCTAGTTGAAAAAAGTATTAAGGGCTGGAAGGAAATTGAATATGAGGTCATGAGGGACGCAAATGATACGTGCATCATTGTCTGCAATATGGAAAACATGGATCCTGTCGGTGTTCATACAGGTGATTCCATCGTCGTCGCACCATCACAGACATTAACAGATGTCCAATATCAAATGCTCCGTGACGTTTCAATAAAAGTAATCAGAGAACTAAAGATTATCGGCGGCTGTAACATCCAGTTCGCGCTGCATCCGGAATCCAATCAATATTACATCATTGAAGTGAATCCAAGGGTAAGCCGTTCGTCGGCACTTGCTTCAAAAGCAACCGGTTATCCGATTGCCCGTATGGCAGCCAAGTGTGCCATTGGATATCACCTGGATGAGATTGTGAATCCGATAACAGGCAACACCTTTGCTTCGTTTGAGCCAGCGATTGATTATATTGTGGTAAAACTGCCTCGATTCCCGTTTGACAAGTTCCCTGAAGCAGACAGAACGCTCGGAACACAAATGAAGGCAACGGGAGAGGTCATGGCAATTGACCGGACGTTTGAGGGGGCTTTAAATAAAGCCATTCGGTCGATGGAAATGAACGTGTATGGACTTTGCCGAGATGCAAATAGACCATTAAGTGAAGGAGTCCTTTTTGAACAGCTTGAAATGGCCAATGATCAACGCTTATTTATTATTGCTGAAGCCTTCCGAAGAGGCATCTCGCTTGAAAAAGTTCAACAGTTGACCGAGGTTGACCCATGGTTTTTGCACAAAATTAACTCAATCGTCGCGTTAGAAAAAGAACTTGCCTCATATGAATGGCGCAATGTTCCAACTACCCTGCTGAAAGAAGCAAAACGAAATAATATTGCCGATAAACTGTTATCGCAAATTTTTAATATCCCAGAAAAACAGGTCAGAGATCAGTGGAAAGAATTTGGCTGGAAACCAGGCTATAAGATGGTTGATACCTGCTCGGCAGAATTTGATGCTATAACACCTTACTACTATTCAACTTGGCATGGATACGATGAAGTAGAGCCAACGAATAAGAAAAAAATCCTTGTCATTGGATCAGGTCCGATCCGAATCGGTCAGGGAATTGAATTTGATTACTGCTCTGTCCACGCCGCAAAGGCGATTAAGAAAAAAGGCTATGAGGCAGTTGTCATTAATAACAACCCCGAGACCGTAAGTACCGATTATTCCATTGCAGACAGCCTTTATTTCGAACCACTTGCTGCTGAAGATGTCATGCATGTCATTGAAAAAGAACAGGTCGAGGGTGTATTGATTCAATTCGGCGGGCAAACAGCGATAAATTTGGCACATGCTTTAGAGGAAGAAGGTGTCAATATTTTGGGAACAACTGTTGAAAATATTAATCTGCTTGAAGACCGAAAAGAATTTTACCAACTGCTTGAGGACTTAAATATCCCGCATATCGAGGGAAAAACAGTTTCACAACCTGAAGAACTAGTGGAAGCTGCCGCCAAACTAGGCTACCCGGTTCTCGTCCGCCCATCGTACGTTATTGGCGGTCAAGCGATGTTTACGATTTTTTCAGAAGAAGAATTAAGGCAGTATATTTCGCAGCTTGAGAAAAATTCATATGATGCGATGTGGCCGCTTTTAGTAGATAAATTTTTGCCAGGACTAGAATGTGAGATAGATGTCATCTGCGATGGCAACAAAATAGTTGTTCCGGGGATTTTTGAACATATTGAAAAAGCCGGCGTTCACTCAGGTGATAGTATTTCGGTGTTCCCACCTATCTCAATGTCTGAAGGGGTAAAAGAAACGATCATTCAGTATGCGGAGAAAATTGCTATATCAGCACCAGTAATCGGCATGATGAACATTCAATATGTGGTTTATGAGGATCAAGTCTTTGTGCTCGAAGTAAATCCGCGTTCATCAAGAACGGTGCCAATCATCAGTAAGGTAACAGGTATTCCGATGATTGAATGGGCTGTCAGTGTCCAATTAGGAGAAAAATTATCCGATTTATCCGAGGCTCAAGGTTTGCTTCCTGAACCTGGTTATTACTCAGTAAAAGCCCCAATATTTTCATCAAGTAAGCTTAAAGGCGTCGACCATGTGCTTGGGCCGGAAATGAAATCAACTGGCGAAGCACTCGGAATGGGCGTAACCTTCCAAGCTGCTCTTGCAAAGGCGCTTCCCGCTCTTGGGGGAAAAACGGAAGAAAAATATCTATTTTGTTCCATTTCCGATCGGGAAAAAAATGCAAGTCTTCCAATCATTCGCGAACTTATCAAAAAAGATTATCAGATTGCGGCGACAGAAGGCACTGCATTGTTTTTACGAAATAATGGAATATCGGTTGAACAGGTGGCCAATGACGATCAAAAAGTAAATGAACTTTTTCGTAAACAGCCAATCAAAGCAGTGATCAATATACCGAACCAAGGACGACAAAAACAAAAGTTTGGTTTTCAAATTCGTGAACATGCCGTTCGTTACAAAATACCAGTGTTTACACATTTAGATACAATTGCAGCGACTAGTGGCTTACAAAATCAATCCAAATCAGAGAATGAAGTCCGTACAGTCCGTGAGTTTTACGATTTGGAAAAAAGGGGTGCTGAACATGTTAGAAGCATATAAATTGAATAAACAAGAATTAAAGGGAAAGGATTTTTTACAGCTTTCGGATTTTACTACAGACGAGATCCTCTATCTGCTTGATGTGGCTCAGGAGTTAAAAGCGCTGCAAAAACAAGGAACACCCGAGCCGCATTTAAGCGGTAAGGTATTAGGAATGATTTTTGAAAAATCCTCTACCCGTACAAGGGTTTCATTCGAGGTCGGCATGCTGCAGCTCGGCGGTCATGCCATTTTCCTAAGTTCGAAGGATATCCAGCTCGGAAGAGGAGAAAGCATATCCGATACAGCGAAAGTGTTATCCCGCTATGTAGATGGGATTATGATTCGAACTTTCTCTCATGAATCAGTAGAAGAATTAGCAGAGCATGCAACAGTTCCAGTTATAAACGGCTTAACAGACCTGCAGCACCCAACCCAGGTGCTGGCCGACTTGCTGACAATTCTTGAGCACAAGGGTAAATTAGCTGGTTTAAAGCTGTGTTATATTGGTGACGGCAATAACAATATGGCACATTCGCTAATGGAGGGTGCTGCCAAAGTGGGGATGAATATAAGCGTTGCCAGCCCGGCTGGATATTTGCCAAATGGAAAAATAACTGAGCAGGCGATTCAAGTTGGTAAGCTCACAGGTAGTACGGTTATGGTAACGAATGATCCTCTTGAAGCAATTAAAGAGGCGGATGTCGTTGTGACGGATGTTTGGACCAGTATGGGTCAAGAAGAAGAAACAGCATTAAGATTAGCGGCATTCCAAGGCTTCCAAGTTAATGAGGAATTGTGTAAGCATGCGAAAGAGGATTTCATTTTCTTACACTGTTTACCCGCTCACAGAGGCGAAGAGGTTACTGCGGAAATTATTGATGGCTCCCATTCAGTCGTTTTTGACGAAGCAGAAAACCGTCTGCATGCACAAAAGGCAATTTTAAAACTTTTACTTGCATAATAGTTTCTTTTTTTATAAGATTATATGTATAATAATTCTATTGATTGAATAAAAATTCATAGTGAATGCAAGGAGAATAGAAAATGACGAAAGAAAAAATAGTTTTAGCATACTCAGGCGGTTTAGATACATCCGTATCAGTAAAATGGATTCAGGAAAAATACGGCTATGATGTCATTGCTTTAGGTCTTGATGTTGGAGAAGGTAAGGATCTAGAGGCGATTAAAACTAAAGCACTGAATGTTGGTGCCGTTAAAGCTTATATCGTGGATGCAAAGGAATTATTAGCGAAGGAATATATTCTTCCCGCTTTGAAAGCTAATTGTTTATATGAAGGAAAGTACCCACTTTCCTCTGCCCTTTCTCGACCGCTAATTTCAAAATTATTAGTAGAGGTTGCGGAAAAAGAGGGAGCCGCAGCTGTTGCCCACGGCTGTACCGGAAAAGGGAATGATCAGGTTCGTTTTGAAGTGTCGATCCAAGCGTTAAATCCAAGTTTAAAAGTGGTAGCTCCTGTACGTGAATGGGGCATGACCCGTGATGAAGAAATTGCCTATGCCGAAGAAAACGGCATTCCAATCCCTGTTGATTTAGACAATCCATTTTCGATTGATGCTAACATCTGGGGGCGTGCTTGTGAGGCAGGAGTTCTTGAAGATCCATGGGCAGAGGCACCGGAAGCAGCTTTCGATTGGACGAATCCGATTGAATTAACACCGGATGCAGCGGAATATATGGAAATTGAATTTGAACAAGGTGTCCCTGTTGCCCTGAATGGTGAACAACTACCATTAGTTCAATTAATAGAAACACTAAACGAGCTTGGCGGTAAGCACGGGGTTGGACGAATCGATCATATTGAAAATAGATTAGTAGGAATTAAATCACGTGAAGTGTACGAAAATCCGGCTGCGTTAATTTTAATTAATGCGCATAAAGAATTGGAATTTTTGACATTACCTCGTGAAGTTTCGCAATTTAAAACGCAGGTTGAACAGCAGATGGCGAAGATTATCTATGAAGGTCTTTGGTATTCACCGTTAAAATCCGCTCTTGATGCCTTTATTGATGAAACGCAAAAAACAGTTTCCGGTACAATCCGCGTTAAGCTTCATAAAGGAAATCATACGGTTGTCGGCCGTAAATCGCCGTATAGCTTGTATAACGAGGAATTGGCAACCTATGCAAAAGGCGATGCTTTTGATCACAACGCTGCGGTTGGTTTTATCAAACTTTGGGGATTACCAACGAAAGTATATTCAGAGGTTAATAAACAAGAATCGGTTCTAAAATAATATGGACATTGCCCTCGAAGTTGGAAATTCGAGGGCAAACTTCTTAAAGGAATGCTTCTAATTGGATGGAAATTTTCAATTCGCCGATAAAATTAAAAATTCGCCGATATACACTTAAAATTCGCCGATATAATTTAAAAATACTAAAAATAGCCCAGTTCGAAGGGAGAAAACATACATGTCTAAGCTATGGGGCGGACGTTTTACAAAAGAAACGAACAAATTGGTCGAGGAATTCACAGCTTCTATCACTTTTGATCAAAAACTAGCAAAAGAGGATATTGCAGGCAGCCTTGCCCATGTTCAAATGCTAGGGGAATGCGGCATAATCCCAATGGAGGATGCCGAAAAAATTAAGGATGGCCTCCTATCCATTAAAAAAATGGTAGATGATCAAGAGGTTGAGTTTTTAGTGGAAGATGAAGATATTCATATGAATATTGAAAAACTATTGATTGAAAAAATTGGCTCTGTAGGCGGCAAGCTTCATACGGGACGCAGCCGAAACGACCAAGTTGCTACTGATATGCACCTTTATTTGCGAACAAAAACAACTGAACTGATTAAATTACTTGAAGATGTCCAGAAGGCATTGATTGGACAGGCAAAGGAGAATGTGGAAACATTAATTCCGGGCTATACACACTTGCAGCGTGCCCAGCCGGTTTCCTTTGCCCATCATGTATTGGCCTATTTTTGGATGTTCGAACGTGATAAAGAGAGATTGATAGACTCTCTTAAACGGATTAATTGGCTTCCGCTCGGTTCCGGTGCCCTGGCAGGGACGACCTTCCCTATTAACCGTGAACGTGTGGCTGAGCTGCTCGGGTTCGAAACTGTGTATCCGAACAGTATGGATGCCGTCAGTGACCGTGATTTCATTCTGGAATTCTTGTCGATTGGTTCTATCATTATGACGCATATTTCAAGACTTTCTGAGGAACTGGTCATTTGGTCAAGTCAGGAGTTTCAGTTTGTGGAGTTGGATGATTCCTTCTGCACAGGCTCAAGTATTATGCCGCAAAAGAAAAACCCGGATGTGCCCGAGCTGCTTAGAGGGAAAACAGGCCGTGCGTATGGTAATTTGATTGGTTTGTTGACTGTTTTAAAAGGTTTACCGCTCGCTTACAACAAAGATTTACAGGAAGATAAGGAAGGTATGTTTGACACAGTAGAAACACTGGAAGGCTCATTAAAATTGTTGGCACCAATGATTGATACGATGACTGTTAAAAAAGACGTGATGCGTAAGGCAATCAACAACGATTTTTCTAATGCGACAGATATTGCTGATTACTTGGTTAGAAAAGGGTTACCGTTCCGTGAAGCCCATGAAGTGATTGGAAAAATTGTCTTGTATGCGATTCAATCTAACAAATTTTTGCTAGATTTAAGTTTCGAAGAGTATCAAGAGTTCAGTCCATTATTTGAGGAAGATATTTATCAGGTATTGGCTCCCGAGCACGTAGTTGCCGTCAGAAACAGCTTTGGCGGAACAGCGCCCGAACAGGTGCTTAAGCAAATTACCCTTGCAGAGGGGAAATTGCAAGAATAATTGATTTTAAAATGCCCGCCATTTGAGCGGGCTTTATTTGTTTAATCGTGAGGTCTTAAAAGTTTGTATTAAATACAAAAATATTAGATAATTTTATTAAAAGAATACAAACTGGGGGAGAAAAATGAAACTGAGAGTATCTGTTGTGCAGTATCATCTGCATACGATTAAAACCTTTGAGGAATTCGCCGCACAATGCGATCATTACATAAAAACAGCCGAAGAATTCGGCGCGGAGTTTGTCCTGTTCCCGGAGTTCTTTACCACCCAGCTCCTATCTATTGGTAACGGCCAAGGGCAGAGCCTAAAGATTGACGACCTCCCAAGTTTTACTGAGCAATACCGCGAACTATTTTCCAACTTTGCGAAACAAACAAACATGCATATTATTGCAGGGACACATGTCATTAATAAGGATGAAAAGCTTTATAATACCGCTCATTTATTTTATCCGGATGGAAAAATTGGAGAGCAGTCCAAGCTCCATATTACCCCAACAGAAGTGAACGAGTGGAATATGGCTCCAGGGGATTCGTTCCAAATATTTGAAACGGTCAAAGGGAAAATCGCCCTTCTTACCTGCTATGATATTGAATTCCCGGAAATAGTCCGCATGGCAAAAGCCAAGGGCGCGGATGTCATTTTCTGCCCATCCTGTACAGATGACCGTCATGGGTTTCATCGTGTTCGGTATACAAGTCATGCGCGTGCTGTTGAAAACCAAGTATATGTGGTCTTAACAGGAACAGTTGGTTCACTGCCGACCGTTGATTTTATGCGCGCTAATTTTGGGCAAGCTGTCATAATTACCCCGAATGATATCCCATTCCCTCCTAAAGGTGTTTTAGTAGAAGGGGAAATCAATAACGATATGGTCGTAACAGCCGATCTTGATTTAGAACTTTTATATAAAGTTCGAGAACATGGCTCTGTCACAACCTGGCGTGACCGCAGAACTGACCTCTATACAGATTGGTCATAAGGGGCGTGAAATCAAACCGTGTATCGAAGTGAATTTTATGTGTATGACCAAGGTCAACCGGTAAAGGTAACCATTCGCAACTACACACTTGACGATTTTGACCAGCTCATTGAAATCCAGTCTGAATGCTTTCCACCCCCTTTTCCAGCGGAATTATGGTGGAACAAAGAGCAATTAACGAACCATGTTACCATTTTCCAAGAAGGTGCCTTATGCTGCGAAATAGAAGGTAAACTTGCTGGTTCGCTAACAGGTCTTTGTGTCGATTTTGATCCAAAAAATCTCAACCATTCATGGGAGGAAATCACCGACAATGGGTATATCCGCAGCCATAATCCAAATGGTGATACATTGTATATTGTGGATATTAGTGTCCGTCCAAAATACCGTAAACTAGGAATTGGAAAATTAATGATGCAAGCGATGTATCATGTAGTCATTGAAAAGGGGTACAAACGGCTGCTAGGTGGAGGGCGAATGCCCGGCTACCACAAAGTGGCTGACAAACTGACTCCTGAAAAGTATTTGGCAGAAGTCGTAAGGGGCGATACAAACGATCCTGTCATCAGCTTTTTACTCAGAACAGGACGTGTTCCAATAGGGATCGCTAAAAATTACCTCGATGATGTAGAATCCTGTAACAATGCCGCCCTTATGGAATGGAAGAATCCGTTTAAATAAAGTGAAAGGGGATAGAAAAGCAAATGGAATATAAAAGAATTACCAGTATAGATGACCCGAATTTTAAAAAGCTCCATCAACTAATGGGAGAAATTTTCCCGCCGGAAGAGGTATTGGAGTATGACCTTTGGAAAGAACCATTAGAGGACCCAGGTATCCGGGTGTTTGTTGCCATATATGATGACCAAGTAGTTGGTGCAACGGAATATCGATATTATCCTGATTGGAATATTGCCATGACCGATTTTACGATTATCAGCAAACCAGGTTTAGGACTTGGCCGATTTTTAGCACATAACCGTCTTAAGGATTTAAATCAACTTGCAAAGGAAAATCAAACAGTCTTGTTTGGGATGTTTGCGGAAATTTATGACCCTTACAGGGTGGAACATCACGAATTTGGTGGTGTAAAGGTAATGGACCCATATGTGCGTCGGGAGGTTCTGTCGCATTTAGGCTATAAACGGCTTGATCTTTCCTTTTCCTATGTACATCCATCATGGGAAAACAATGGGGAACCTGTAAGTGGCCTTGATCTTTGTTTTATGCCATCGGATGATGAACTCGCTTCACTGCCAGCATCTCTTGTAGGAGATTTCCTGTCAAACTATTATTCTATTCTCCCGAACAAACCGAAGGAATGGCTGAAGATGATGGAACAAATTCATACAAGAGAGACCATACCACTTTTACCTCTTTAAAAAGTTTCTATTTTGCAGCCCGCATCGGCGGGTTTCTTTATTATACGGGCTTGCCCAAAACTCTCTCTCCCCAGTAATAATTAGGCTTTTTCCCTTATCACCAATTCTTTAAATAACATATGATAAAGTATTATGTTTTGTTACATCTGCCTTGTAAAGGACTTAACTTGTTTATTAAATGGGTTGGTTTGTTATGAGATTGGACAAGTAATAAAAAGTGAATCGGGATATCAAATAAGCAATAAGGGAGAATGGGTATGTTTGAAAATGTTTCTATTATCATTCCTTTCCAAACTGATAATGGTCCAAGGGAAGCTGCTTTTAAATGGATAAAACAATATTACGCTTCAGTAATGCCAGATGCCGAATTATGTTTAGGTTTATACAACGGCAGTGAAATTAATAAATCGAAAGCGGTAAACCAAGCTGCGAAAAGGGCAACGAGGGATATTTTTGTTATTGCTGATGCAGATATTGTTTACGACCCTAAAATTATTTTAGACGCGATTGAATTACTTGAAGAAGCAGCATGGGTGGTTCCATTTACAGAAATATACGATATTTCTTATAAAGCAACAAAATATCTGCTTAGAAAACAGTCGAAGTGGCCATTATCTGTAGGGATAGATGATTGCGTTAAAGTTAACTGGATCTATGAAGGATTCGCCGGAAAACTAAATGTTATTCCGCGGGCAAATTTCGAGGCAGTAGGAGGTTTTGATGAACGGTTTATCGGTTGGGGAGGTGAAGATGACGCCTTTTCCCATGCGGTCAATACACTTTGCGGAAAATTCGTTAATTGTGAAGGTAAATTATTTCATTTGTGGCACCCGCCTGCTTACACTGATACAAATAAGAATAACCAAAAGCTGCTGAATCGGTATATTTCTGCAAGTGGCAATAAGTATGAAACATTAAAAATAATTAAGGAACGGGAAGATGCTTTCGTAAAGAATCAATCTCTTCAGTTAAAACAGTCTAATAAGGCCCCAATTTCCTCCAAAGGTAAAATTTGCTTTATGATTCTCGTTCATGAACAGCGCGAACTTGTAAAAGAATTAATTGATAATGTTAGAAACTATTGTCCCAATAGCTCAATGGTTCTGTACAATGGCGGAGATGACCCCACCCTTTGTGATAATTTAGGTGTCCCTGTATGTCCCTCCAGCAGAAAGTTGGAGCGGGGATTCACGACCATTTATTTTCTTGAGACTATGGAATGGCTTCAGGAAATGGAGATGGATTATGAGTACCTCATAAATATTGATTCTGATGCCTTATTTATTAGAAAAGGGTATGAAGATTTCATAGAGGAACAAATGAGGGATACCGATTATATGGCGGTAAAACTCCGGATTCCTGAAGAAGATTGGTATATTGGGAATGAACTAAAGAAGGATCTTAATAGATGGGAGAATTTATTTAATGTAAACCCATTCTATGGAATATTCAATGTTGGTCAAGTTTTCAACAAATCGCTTGTAAAAGCCTTACTTCATCCGGAAAGAAAGGATAAGCTAAAAAGAGCACTGCTAAAAACTATTTCTTTCGGCACAGACGAAATATTTTTTGTTAACATGGCAAAGGAACTAGGATTCCGTATCAAAAAATATCCCCTGAATACAGATGAAATGGTGATCCGTTACCGTCCATATCTTACATTAGATGAAATTGTTTATTGCTTCAATGATATTCATGATAGTTGGTTGTTTCATCCAATTAACCGTGATAAAAATGATTTAGCAAGAAAATTGATTAAGCATCTTGGAACAGAATATTATACTAGAAGATATCGAAGTGAAAGATATCCATGGTATGAAAATAATCAGGAATCGTACATGCCTTCTTTACCTATCACAAGTAGATTTGGAAATGAAGAGTTAATTGTCAGGTCTGGCAATTTCTTGTCACATTATTGGCATGATTCGAGAAAGAGAAAATGGTACAAGAGTGAAACATTTGCAAAAGGAGTTACCGGAACTCCTGTTTGGAATGAAACCAATTCAGGAAAGTTTAAGGTTGTGAGTAAATTAGCCTCAGGTGGGATTGGATTATGGTGGAGGGAAAATAACCAAAAAGGATATCCTTGGTTCGGTCCGTCTCTCATAATAAATCAGGATGTCGAACCTATAATGCTCACACAGCTGGAGGATGGAACAACAATATTAATTTGTAAATATGGTGATAGATTAGGTTATTGGACAAGTGAGTAGTTAGAAACAAAAAAAGAGTATGTTAAATTCAACTAAAAAGTAAAATATAGGTTCACAGTTTATTGACACTTCAAAATGTTTCGACTAAAATGAACTTTAATAATAAATTATGACACTTAAATATTTACTCTTATCCAGAGCGGCGGAGGGACTAGGCCCGATGAAGCCCGGCAACCATCAAGGTATTCCTTGAAAAGGTGCTAATTCCTGCAGGTTATTTCTAACCTGAAAGATAAGGGGAGGAATCTAGCCCTCTTCTTATGAAGAGGGCTTTTTCTATTTGATAAAAAGTAAAGGGGCGGATACCATGACTGTAATAAAAGTGGCAATTCTAGGGTTTGGAACGGTTGGAGAAGGTGTGTATCGGACAATCCAATCGCATGCGGAGGAGTTAACAGCGGTATTAGGTAAAAAAGTGGAGGTATCCGCTGTTCTAATAAAAAATACACAAAAGGCAAGAAATATTAGTGAGGATGTTCTCGTTACTACAGAATTTGCAGAAATTCTTAGACTCCCACAGCTTGATATTGTTGTCGAGGCAATCGTTGAAAGAGAACCACCCTTTTCATTTTTGAAAAAGGCAATTGAGCGGGGCTGTCACATTATTACAGCAAATAAAGAAATGTTTGCTCATCACGGAGAAGAGCTGCTTGAGCTGGCGGAAGAAAATAATGTATCGGTTGGCTATGAAGCGACGGTTGCAGGTGGGATTCCGGTCATTCAAACACTAAGACAATTATTAAATATAAATCGCATTAAACAGGTTCAAGGAATCCTGAATGGGACTTCAAATTTCATTCTGACCGAAATGCGTGAGAAAAAGCAATCATTTGAACAAGCACTGCAGTTAGCCCAAGAGAACGGTTTTGCCGAGGCTGATCCAACAAATGATGTTGAAGGCTTCGATGCCTTTTATAAAACGATGATCCTCAGCAGAATTGCCTTTGGAGAAGAACCAAATTGGCATGATGTGGAGCGGGAAGGGATTACCGCAATCACAAGTGAAATGATTGAAACAGCAGAAAAATTAGGGTTAAAGTATAAACATATTGCCACTATTAGCAGAACGGGTGATCAAATTAAAGCTACCGTTAGACCAGCACTGATTGGTAGTGAGCATCCTTTTTACCATGTGGAAGGGGTTCAGAATGCTGTCAGTATTCAATCTGATATTGTTGGCGAAATCACCCTTCAAGGGCCAGGTGCTGGAATGTTCCCAACGGCAAGTGCTGTCATCGAAGATTTGGTTTACGTGTGTAAAAACAATAAACCAGCCCTTCGACTAAGAGCATTAACAACAAATTAAAAAATTTATCTAGAAACAAAGAGCTCTCTGGCTCTTTTTTTGTTCCTCCAAAACAAAAAGGTAAACGAAAACAACAAAACTAGGCTTAAGTTTAGTCAAAATTAAATGGTTATCATATTGTGTAAAAGCTCGACCAATGGGACTAGTTATTTCATGAAACAAAAAATGAAGGGGTGCGTCATGTTAGAAAACAGCTTTAAATGGTCAAAAAGTTTTAAAAATGAAAGTACGCAAAAAGAGATGAAGCAAATTCCCCAAAATAGTAACAATACATGTGCATCATCGGTAAATAAAGACAATCAAGATATTGAAGTCAGTATTATTATTCCATCACAAAATAAATATCCACTTAATCTATTTACCCTCTATTCACTTGAACTCCAAACCTTTAATCTAGCAAAAATGGAAGTAATCTTTATTAATGATGCCTCCACAGATCAAACGGCTGATAATCTAAAAGACTATTCGCCGCCATTCCATTTTAAATATATCCATAGTAAAAAAAAGCTGGGAAGGGCAAAGGTTAGGAATTTAGGCATTCGCTCTGCAAGGGGATCCCTGCTGATTTTTCTAGATGCGGAAATGATTGTAGAACCGGATTTTGTTGTTAATCATTATAAGCATCATCAAACCAAGAATAACGTCATATTGTCTGGGGTGATGCATTCACATGCACTTTATTCATGTGTTTTCCCAGCCTTCTCGGAGCAAAAAGTAGACACGATTGCTGACTTAACAAAAAATAATAAAGAAATATATACGAGATTCCGTAACCGTAAAGGAACCAGTAATGAACCGTATCCAATATTAGAAAAAAGTGATTTAGCACGCAACACTTATCGCAATCTTGCGTTTAAAGCATTCCCTTGGTATCGGCAAATAATAAGAAATTATGGTGCAGATTTACAGGGATTTGCCTTTCCGTGGATGGCCTTTCTTACTGGGAATGTCTCGATCAGAAAAGAATTGATTGTGCAGGCTGGCGAGTTTGATGAAGAGTTTTATCACTATGGTTATGAAGATTGGGAATTAGGATATCGGTTATACAAAATGGGCGCCCATTACATGGTCAGCGATAAAGTAATTACTTACCATCAGGAGCATCCGGTTGGGGAAAGTAAATGGAAGGAAGCAGTTGGAAACTTTGGCCTTTTTACCATCAAACATCATGATGTTGATGTTCTTATTCTAGGACTTGAGCTTTCCGGACTGACAGATTTACTGACGATGAGTAAGATTTTAAGAGAATATAAAGCATTTAGACAATCAAATCCTGAGCAGTTTAAAAAATTTCAAGAAAAATTTATCCATATACTTGAAACCATCATTCTGATGCTCCAAGTTGATATCCGTCATTTCAATATCTTAGGTGCCGCAGGCTTTAGTTCTGAGCAGCGAAAAGAACTCCTTAATGATACAAAAAGTCTAAGCGGCTATCCCAATTTAGCAAACTTTTTAAAGCAAGTCATAAATTCCTAATACTTGAAGGAGTGAAAAAGTGGTTTCCATTATAACGTGTACGATAAGAGAAGAGAGTATCGATAATGTCTTTAAAAATTATCAACAGCAAACCTGGCCTGAAAAAGAATTAATTGTTATCTTGAATAAGGATTCGATGGATATTGACAAATGGATCAAAAAGGCTAAGAATTATCCAAATGTCCGGGTCTTTCAACTGCACGAAAAAGCGACACTGGGTGATTGCTTAAATTTTGGGGTAATGAATGCAGGCTATGAGATTATCGCGAAATTTGATGACGATGACTATTACGGACCTGAATATATTACAAGTTCAATGGAATCTTTTAAAAATAAACAGGTTTCGATTGTTGGAAAAAGCTCCTACTATATTTATTTTAAAAATAAAAAAGCATTAGTTCATGTGAAAGGTACGGAGAATTCAGTTACGGATACCGTTGCCGGAGCGACGTTATTGTTCAGAAAAGAGATATTTTATTATGTTCGCTTTGAAAAGGTAAATCGTGCCGAGGATTACTGGTTTATTGACCAATCTAAAAAAGAAGGCTTTCAAGTTTATTCTACTGACCCCCGCCATTTTGCTGTCATTCGTAATGACTCAGACCAACATACTTGGAAAATTTCCGATGAAGATTTAATGGGTTGGGGTGATTTAGTCGGTTATACAGATAATTTTGAGTCAATCGTGTCAAAAAAATAACGCTAAATTTGGGAAGCAGGGCAAACCTGCTTCCATTTTAGGTGAAATAAAATATTATTTTTTGCGCTTAGACGTTCTCTGGTTAGCTGCATTGGCACGTGCTTGTGCTTCTAAGTCTGCATGATCGGCTAATTCTTGTGAATACTCTACATCAATTCCATCTGATTTCATGTTTTTCGGTACTTGTGGAAGTGACGCTTTATTTTTATCGCGGCTTCTTTGTCCTCGTGAACGACCCATTAGAAAAACCCCTTTCATTTGTAAAAATAATTAGGAGCCGGAAAAGCTCCTCATTATTAGTTTTTACAGTTAGAAAGAGGTTCATTAGTGGAAAAATCTTTAA
Organism: Neobacillus bataviensis LMG 21833; assembly: GCF_000307875.1. GTDB lineage: Bacteria > Bacillota > Bacilli > Bacillales > Cytobacillaceae > Neobacillus > Neobacillus bataviensis. The sequence continues at coordinate 2,200 of NZ_AJLS01000002.1, read as the reverse complement.
ATTGATTTACAGCTTTGTTTTTCTGTCATGAAAGCCGCCAGCGCGGTCCGCCATTTTAAATTCCCTTTGATAAGAAACTTCCTGCATGCTTGAAAGCGTATACTTACCTCTATCCCTATCCTTTTTCTTCTTTTCCGCCATTTTGCTCATTCCTTTCAACAAGTAATAGTCAAACGTCATCAAGCTAAGTAGAAAAAAACTCATTTCCATTTTTACCTATAAAGAAAGGAAAGATACTAATTTAAGGAAAATATATTTTTTAAATCGAACTAGCTGCGAAAATTATGATAAAGTAAGCTTGAGGTGAAGGAATTGGCCATTATTACAAAAATCACCACGCAGCAGAAAAATAAAGATCGTTTTAATGTGTTCATGGATTATGGCAAAGGTGAGGAATTTGCATTTAGTGTCGATAGCGATGTATTAATCAAGCATCAATTGAAAAAGGGCATGGAGCTTGATGATTTTTCACTCTTAGAAATTCAATACCAAGATGACATTCGCAAGGCCTACAACCTTGCCGTCAATTATTTGGCAAGAAGAATGAGAGCAGAAAAGGAAATCAGGGATTATCTTGTAAAAAAGGAAATAGACGAACCGATCATTAAAGAGGTCTTACATAGATTAACCGCACAAAAATACATTAATGACGAGGAATTTGCATTAGCCTTCGTAAGGACGCAAGCCAATACGACCGACAAAGGCCCTAATGTCATCAAAATGGATTTGAAGGAAAAGGGAATGAAAGAGACCATTCTCCTACGTGCACTAGAAGAATTTCCTTTAGAGCAGCAGATTGAAAAGGCAACGAAGATTAGTGAAAAGTTTTTTCAGAAAAATACAAAGGAATCCATCAAAATTCTAAAACAAAAGCTAGAGAATGTTCTACTTAGAAAAGGTTATTCCTTTGAAGTTATTACGATTGCCGTTAATGAAACAGAACTACCTAAAGAGGCTGATGAGGAAATGGAAGCCATCAGATTTCAAGGTGAAAAGGCGAATCGGAAATTTTCACAATTCACTGGTTATGAATACCAACAAAAGATGAAACAGGCGTTATATAGAAAAGGTTTTTCAATCGATCTTATTGAAAGGTTTCTAGCTGAACTAGAAAACTCATGACGAAAGCTGTCATGGGTTTTCTATAATAATTGAATCTTGATTCAATCTACCGATAATGATTTCGGCAATTTCTTTTGCAGATCTAAGGCGGGATTTGTCTTTAATATGGTCACTTTCATCCCAAAAAGGGGTATTCATGCCGCCCATATAAACAGCGTTAAACTTAATTCCGCTACCTTCATATTCTTTTTGCAGGCTTTCCGTAAAGCCCCTAACTGCAAATTTGCTTGCAACATACACAGCCTCATTCACTTTTCCCCGTAAACCAGCAGTGGAGATAATATTGATAATTTGCCCATCATTATTTTGTTCCAGCATCGGCAGGATTGCTTTTGTCATCAAAATAGTCCCTAAGATATTTGTATCGATCATTTCGTTTATTTGCTGCTCAGTTACTTCCGTAAACGCGCCAAAATGACCAATCCCCGCGTTATTGACCAAACCGAAAATCGTGTATTTCCTGCTTAATTCCTTAACTTTGTTTACAACATCCTTATTGTTACGGATATCTAATTGGAGAATATCTGCCTTTCCTCCAATCGTTTCAATTTCCTTTTTTACCGCAGTTAATTTTTCCAAAGTTCTTCCGGTTAATAAAAGGTGATAGCCTTTTAGTGAAAATAGAAGCGCTAATTCCTTTCCTAATCCTGAACCGGCTCCCGTAATTATCATTGTTTTCATTTAATATGCTCCTTTAAAAGTTATACCTTTATTATTTGTATAAATATTACTATACTAAAATAAAAGGATAAATGGGAGTGAAAGTGATGCAACAGGAGAAACGCTACAGTGCAATGTCAGAACATGAATTAAGACAAGAAATTGCTGTCATTCAAGAAAAGGCGAGGAAAGCCGAGCAACTAGGGATGGTTAATGAGTTTGCTGTCCTTGAAAGAAAAGTGCAAATGGCAAGGGCATATTTAATGAATCCTGATTCTTTTAAACCTGGAGAAATTTATGAAATCGAAGGGGATCCTGGCCAATATTTTAAAATAGATTATATGAATGGCGTTTTTGCTTGGGGCTACCGGCTAAAGGGTGATGGGAAAGAAGAAGCACTTCCGATCTCCTTGTTAAA
>NZ_AJLS01000001.1 GCF_000307875.1 Neobacillus bataviensis LMG 21833 | reverse complement strand
CGTTGTTTGTGGTCCCATTCCCGTCCCTGTGGCTATCGGTGTTCCTGTTGCAGAGTTTCCTGCATAGATGGCAGAGATATAATATCCATAAGGGATTTTATTCGCCGCTGTCGCTGTATTGGAAGGCGTGTTCCAGCCAGTTGGTAGTGATTGTGCGACATTCGCTCCTGTCGTCCCTCCTGTCGTTGTCATACTGCTGGGTACAGCCGGCGTGTGCTGTGCCGTGTTGATATAGCCATAGTTGAAGGTTGCCGTTTGTGCTGCAGCTGTGAGCGTGACCGTATAGTTGTTGCTTGCTTGAGTCGCACTGACTGTCGGGTTGGCTGCTTGCGAAAGCTGCCAGTGTTGCTGCAGTTGTCGCACCTGTATAGCTCGTCGTGCCATTCGTGATATCCGTAATGTTGTAGCCTGCAGGGACAGCTGAGGTCAAGTCACTGGCATAGTTTTTAAGGAGGGTCGTAGAGGCGAAAGGATTGTCAGTTACGACCGAGCTATCGGTCGTAACTCCAGTTCCTGCTGCGCCG